>JASDSW010000082.1:0-134493 GCA_041441555.1 Aeromonadaceae bacterium | reverse complement strand
CCTGGAAAACGGGAATGGTTCCGTTCAGGGCGCTACTTGTGTATAAGAGTCAGCACGTACACCGGCCGAGATCCAGACGCTGGAGTCGGATAACCAGCTGCTGAACCAGCAGGCTGAGCAGCTGTGGCAGGATTATGCTCCGTTAGTCAGTGATGCCAATGAGGGGAAACTGCTTGAATCGGTGAAACGGACGTATGCCGAATACGATCAGATGATTTTGACCCAACTGCTGCCGGCCGTGCGGGCGCAGGATCAGGAGGCGGCGCTGGCCCTGACCGTGCAGTTGAAGCCGGTGGCCGAGCGGCTGACGGCCGAGGTGCAGGAGTTGATCCGCATCAACGACGAGGCGGCGAGTGCGCTGACACAGGCGATGAGTGAGCAGAACGCGCAGGCCATCGAGCTGATCGCGACCTGTTTAACGGTCGCCATCGCCATCGGCATCCTGTTGACGGTGGTGTTGCCGCGCCTGATTGCCAACCCCTTGCTGAGCCTGGTGGTGACCGCGCAGCGGGTCGCCGCCGGCGATCTGACGGTGCAGGTCCAGGTCGAGAGCCAGGACGAGGTCGGGCAGGTGAGCCTGGCATTTGCGCGCATGGTGGAGCAGCTACGCACCACCATGCACCGTCTGGCCGATGATGCCTTGTCGCTGGCTTCTTCCTCCGATCAACTTCACGGTTTATCCGACCACATTGCCACCGCCTCCGAGCAGGTGGTAGCCCAGTCGATCACGGTGGCAACCGCCGGCGAGGAGATGGTGGCCACCACCACCGATATTGCCAACAACTGTCAAGTGGCGGCCAGCAACTCCGAGGCGACGAAGCAGACGACCCTGAGTGGCATGGAGGTGGTGCGGGTGACCGTGCAGGGCATTCGCCAGCGCAGCGAGAAGACCAAGCAGGACGCCGAGGGGGTGACTGCGTTGGGTCAGCGCACTGAGCAGATCGGCAGCATAGTCGCCACCATCCAGGCGATTGCCGCTCAGACCAACCTGTTGGCGCTGAATGCCGCCATCGAAGCTGCGCGGGCTGGGGAGCATGGGCGGGGCTTTGCCGTGGTGGCCGATGAGGTACGAGCCTTGGCGGCTCGCACCACCCACTCGACCCAGGAGATCAGCGACATGATCCGCACCATCCAGCAGGAGGCGCGAGCGGCGACGGAATCGATGGATTCCAGTGTCGCGGAGATGGAGCAGGTGGCCCAGGAGGCGGAAAAACTGGAACTGACTCTGGATGAGATACTGCGGCAGGTCAATGACGTGAATCTGCAGATCACCCAGATTGCGACCGCCGCCGAAGAGCAGTCGGCGACCTCCGCCGAGATCTCCAGCAACATGACCCAGATCACCACAGTGGTGCAGGACATGTCGCAGGGAGCTGAGGAGTCGGCGTCTTCGGCGAGCCAGCTGGCACGGATGGCCGATGAGATGAAGAGGACGGTCGCCAGTTTCACCCTGTAAACGATGGTCGCCGACGAGGCCGCGGGGCCCCTCAAGCGCATCACTTCTTCTTGCGGTTCTGCTTGCTCATCTGCCGCAGCAGGTTGTCGGCGACATCCGCCGGATCTTCGACCACGCCGATGGCTTCCGGCAGCGGGAAGACGGCAACCGCGAGGCCATCCTCTTCCATCCCCTTGACCCAGCGATCCAGCCAGGTCTTGAGCGGCACCGCATAGGGTTCGCAGTTTGCCCACTCCTCGGCAGCCCAGGCCTTGGCGTAATCGGCGTGCGGCCAGACCGGGATGCAGTCATCTTCGTCGGCGGTCAGCAGCATGCAGCCCTGCTCATCCTTGAGGATCCACAGCTCGCCCTGGGCGACCACCTGCTGGATGAAGTGGTCGTAGCGCTGATCGGCATCCAGCGCCATGGTGTTTTGATACTGTTCCTGAGTTAATGGCTCGTTCATATCGCCTCGCATCGGTCGGGGAAGTGAGAGTGGATTACTGCGGATCGGCATCCAGCTGTTCGAGTTTTTCTGCCAGTGTCTCGGCCAACTCGCTGGCCTCTTCGACGATGCCGGCGGCATCGGGCAGCGGAAAGATGGCGACGGCGATCTGATCCTGCTCTAACCCTTCCGCCCAGCGCTCTAAAAATACCTCCAGGGTGATGGATTGCGGGACATAACCGGCCAGATCGCCCTGGATCCAATCCTGGGCATAGCGGACATGGGGCCACAGCGGCAGGCAGACATCGCCCTCGCTCTCCAGTAACAGCAAGCCCTTCTCGTCTTTGAGAGTCCACAGTTGCTGATGCTGAGCCACCTTGCTGATGAAATGGTCATAGCGATAGTCAGCATTGAGTTGCACGGCGGCATTGCGTTCGGTGTCGCTCAGTTCGTAGCTCATAAGGCCCTCTGGTCGGCTGAAAATAGCGGCGCCGCCGGACGGGCGGGCGCGGATGATGGATATGATCCCATCTTGTGCAGCGCTTGTCCAAGAGTGCGATGGTTCATGGGTGTGCCTCTTGTCGCCTCAGCGTTGGAGGGCGTGTCGCGGCGGTGACCCTGGCGGCGGTCGAACGGTGGACGCCAGGGTCCGCTCCAGGCTTAGGTCGCAGGGGCCTCAATCAGATCGATGATTTGCGGGTTCACGACGGCCGGGTCGACCGTGAGCCCCAACTGGCTGCTGCCGATGGTGGGGATAAAGTCACTGCTGCCGCTGTCGAGCACCTGGTCGTCACTGGCGTTGCAGACCAGTTGCAGGTCATAGCTGCCGGCGTTGACATAATCGAGGCGGTAGCTGGCGGCTGTGGTCTCGGTGGCTGCTTTCAGCAGCGCTGTCATGACCGGACCGCCACTGGCGGCGTCGCTGTTGAGCCCCAGGTAGGGTAGCAGGCTCTCGCCACGGGCCGGATAGAGATAGACCCCGGCGTGATCCAGCACTCCGCCACACAAGTTAGCAGCCACCTGGCCCTGCAGCGTGGTCAGGGTGGCGACTTCCAGCAGGCTGACCCCATTGGGCTTGAGCTTGTAGTAGTTGCCGTGGCCGGGCAGCACCATGGCATGGCGCAGATTGAACTCCAACTGGAAGCTGGCGACGCCATCGGCGGGGGCCTCAAAGCTGTGCAACTTCAGCTCGCTGCTCGGCACCTCCAGCGGCAAGGTGTTGTCGCTGGCGTCCAGCACATAGGAGCTGGGGTGATCGCCGGTGCCATCCAATCGGTTTTCCCGGCCATCCTCGACCAGCAGTCGCAACTGACTGTAGTTGCCGGCCGGAATGGTGCTGTTACTGAGCAGCGCGAAGGTATCTCCCTGTTGGTAGTGCAACAGATCCAGGTAGAGGAACCGGGGCTGTCCGTTGCTGTCGGTGGGGATGCTGTAGCCGGCGGGCAGGCAGCCATCCTGATTCGCGGTGGGGAGCAGGGCTAAGGGATCCCACTGTTCGGTTTCAACGCCATCGGCATCGTGCAGACGCAGGCCGGCAATGGCGATACAGACCTTTTGCGCACTGTCGACCGGGGCATCCGAGAGGCGCAGCGAGAAACTGCTGAGCCGTTCATCATCGCCGCTGCTGCCGCCCCCGCAGGCGGTGAGCAGGCAGAGCAGGGCGATGGCGGTTAATTGGGTTCGCAACATAATGCTTCTCCTGATTGGTTCGGCCTTATGAGTTTAGTTCACGGCCGGGTTATGCCGATGCCTGGACAACGGGGCGGGCCGGATCGCCACCCCACTCGCTCCAGGAGCCGTCATAGACGGTCAATCCCTGATAACCCGCCAGTTCGGCCCCCAGGGCCAGAATGCAGGCGGTAACCCCGGAGCCGCAGCTGAAGATAGGGGCCGCGCAGTTGAAAATAGGGGCCTGCTGCTCGCCCAGTACGCGGGCAAACTCGGCTTGCAGTTCTGCGGCTGGCTTCATCTTGCCACCCTGCTGCAGCTGGCCGAAGGGGAGGTTCAGGGCGCCGGGCATGTGGCCGGCACGCAAGCCGGCGCGAGGTTCCGGTTCGAGACCGGCAAAGCGCGCCGCGCTGCGGGCATCCACAACAGGCCGACGGCCGCTGCTCAACTCGGCGGCGACCATGTCGGCATCGCAAAACAGACCGGGTTGCAGTCGGGCGACGAAGTCGCCGCGAGGGCCTGCATAGGCGGTTTCCGGCTCGAGTGGCTGAGCGGCGGCTTGCCAGGCGGGGAGGCCGCCATCGAGCACCGCTACCTGGGTATGACCCATGGCGCGGAACATCCACCAGGCGCGGGGGGCTGAGAAGATGCCGATGCGATCATAGACCACGATCAGGCTGCGGGCGTGGACGCCCAATGCCTGGACTTCGGAACTGAACAGCTCGGGGCTGGGCAACATATGGGGCAGCTCGGTAGCGGGATCCTTGATGCGGCCGTCGAAATCGAAGCGGCGGGCGCCGGGGATCTGCTGTACCGGATCTGTGCTGACCGGAGCCGATGGCGGCTGCATGTGGGCATCCAGCACCACCAGATCCGGGTGGTCGAGGTGACGAGCCAGCCAGTCCACAGAGACCAGCGGAGTGGGAAGCGTGAGTGCGGCCATGGCGGATTGTTCTCCATTCATTGAGGATGCGCTTGCGTCATCCTGTTACGTTAATCCCATCCCGGCGTGCTGCCTAGTGCCGCGTTGGTTTTGGGTTTCCTGGCTGGAGGCGGAGCGGCAAAATCCGTAGGATGCAGCCAGGCGTTGAGTTAACTGCATGGACGGAGCGGCGGATGTCACAGATGAGTTTTACCTTGGAAGAGGGTTGGTTGTCGGGGGCTCGTCATCTACCCTCGCCACACCAGAACGAGCGGCCGAATGGCGAGGTCTCGCTGCTGGTGGTGCATGGCATCAGTCTGCCGCCGGGGGAGTTTGGTGGCCCCTGGATCGATGATCTCTTCCTGGGGCGCCTCGATCCTCAGGCCCATCCCTATTTTGCCGAGATTGCCGCCCTGCAGGTCTCGGCCCACTGCCTCATTCGGCGCGACGGAGAGGTGGTGCAGTATGTCTCGTTCGATGCCCGTGCCTGGCATGCCGGGGTTTCCAGCTTCGCCGGTCGCTCCGCCTGTAACGACTTTGCCGTCGGCATCGAGCTGGAAGGAACGGATTCCAGTGGTTATACCAAGGAACAATATTTGAGTCTGGCGGCGGTCACCCGTACCCTGCTCGATCACTATCCGCAACTGACGCCGGAGCGCATCGTCGGCCACAGCGACATAGCGCCAGGACGCAAAACCGACCCCGGCGAGGGGTTCGACTGGCCTCTCTATCGCCGCCTGCTGGGGGCGGCGCAGGCCTGATCTCCCTCGAAATTGCCCGCGGAACGCGGGCTGGCCGGCGGTTGCAGCCGCTGGCTACTCTCCAGGCTCATTGTCCTCGCTCTTCCGCTTCTCTCCCCCCTGATGTCGTTCTCTCTGCCCCGCTGCGGTGGCTTGGCGCTCATTCGCGCGAGCATTGGTGACCGCCAAAGGTCTGACCATTTAGCTTCGGACATATCACAGATCGACGACTCAGTTGATGAAGATCATTTTTTGTATGGACATTTGTTAAATGAGTTGCTAATTTTCGTTACATATAGATGCATTGGTAATACCAATTAACGAAACCGGCATGCTCATGCGCAAGAACCAAGCTCCCAAACTGGCCGATGCGATTGTTGCTGAACTTGAGCAGATGATCGCCGATGGCAGCCTGCAACCCGGACAGAAACTGCTGCCTGAGCGCGAGCTGGCGGTGCAGTTTCAAGTCTCCCGTCCGTCATTGCGCGAAGCCATCCAGCGCCTGGAGGCCAAGGGGTTGCTGTGGCGGCGTCAGGGTGGCGGGACCTATGTGCAGCAGGCGTTGAGCCGTGGTCTGACCGATCCGTTATTCGAGCTGTTGCTGAATAACCCGGAATCCCAGTTTGATCTGCTGGAATTTCGTCATGTGCTCGAAGGGGTGGCGGCCTATTACGCCGCCCTGCGGGGTACGACCACCGATTTCGATCGCATTCGTGCGGCGCAGGTGGCCATCGAGCAGGCTCAGCAGCAGGGTGACATCGCCGGTGAGGCGGAGGCGGTCACCGATTTTTATCTGGCGATGATGGAAGCTTCCCACAACGCCGTTTTGTTACATCTGGTCCGGGCGCTCCGTGACCTGTTGGCGCGCAACATCTTGCGCAACATCGAGGTCTTGAATCAGCGTCCGGGTGTGGTTAACCGGATCCGTCGTCATCGAGCAGACTTGATTGCGGCGATCCTGGCCGGGCAACCGGAACAGGCTCGAGATGCGTGTCATGAGCATCTGGCCTTTATTGAGGACACCTTGCTGGATATTCAGCGTGAAGAGCTACGTACCCAACGCCAGACGCGTCAGGTTCGCCAGCATCCAAACTGACCACGAGTGTGCCCATATCGTCATTCAAAACGCTAATGCCGTTAACGAGATAGGAAACAGCCATGTCTGAACTCCTCAGAAACGATGTGGATCCGGTAGAGACCAGCGAGTGGCTTCAGGCCCTTGAATCCCTGCTGCGAGAAGAAGGACCGGAGCGCGCACGCTTCATCATCGATCAACTGACCGCCCAGGCCCGCAAGGCCGGTGTCGATCTGGCCAGCCAAGGCGGTAGCCTGCTGACCGACTACATCAACACCATCGCCACCAGCGATGAACCGGTCTATCCCGGTAACAAGGAGCTGGAGAAGCGCATTCGCTCCATCATCCGCTGGAACGCCGCCATGATAGTGCTGCGGGCCTCGAAGAAGGGGCTGGATCTGGGCGGACACATGTCCTCGTTTGCCTCATCGGCCACCATCTACGAGGTGGCATTCAACCACTTCTTCCGTGCCCGTAACGACAAGGATGGCGGCGATCTGGTCTACTTCCAGGGCCACATCTCTCCGGGCGTCTATGCCCGTGCCTTCGTCGAAGGTCGCCTGAGCGAAGCTCAGCTCGACAGCTTCCGTCAGGAGGTGGATGGCCAGGGGCTCTCCTCCTACCCGCACCCGAAACTGATGCCGACCTTCTGGCAGTTCCCCACCGTCTCCATGGGCTTGGGACCGATTGGTTCCATCTATCAGGCGCGCTTCCTCAAGTACCTGACCGATCGCGGCCTGAAGGATTGCTCCGAGCAAAAGGTCTACGCCTTCCTCGGCGACGGTGAAATGGATGAGCCGGAGTCCAAGGGTGCCATCACCATCGCCGCCCGGGAGAAGCTCGACAACCTGATCTTCGTCATCAACTGTAACCTGCAGCGTCTGGATGGCCCCGTGGTCGGCAACGGCAAGGTGATCAACGAGCTGGAAGGGCTGTTCCGTGGCGCCGGCTGGGATGTCATCAAGGTGATCTGGGGCAGCAAGTGGGACGAGCTGTTGCAGAAGGATAGCTCCGGCAAGCTGCTGCAACTGATGAACGAGACCCTGGACGGCGACTACCAGACCTTCAAGTCGAAGAATGGTGCCTATGTGCGCGAACACTTCTTCGGCAAGTATCCGGAAACCGCCGCCCTGGTGGCCGATTGGACCGACGAGCAGATCTTCAGCCTCAATCGCGGTGGCCATGATCCGCGCAAGGTCTACGCGGCCTTCAAGCGCGCCAACGAGACCAAAGGCAAGCCGACCGTCATCCTGGCCAAGACCATCAAGGGTTATGGCATGGGCGATGCCGCCGAAGGCAAGAATATCGCTCACCAGGTCAAGAAGATGGAGCTGGACTCCGTGCGTCACCTGCGCGACCGCTTCCAGGTGCCGGTGGCCGATGAGCAACTGGCCGAGCTGCCTTACCTCTCCTTCGAGCAGGGCTCTGCCGAGTGGAACTACCTGCATGAGCGCCGCACTGCGCTGAAGGGCTACCTGCCGAGCCGTCTGCCGCAGACCACGGTCAAGCTGGATATCCCCGAGCTCTCCGCCTTCGAGGCCCTGCTGGGTGAGCAGAACCGTGAGATCTCCACCACCATGGCCTTCGTGCGCTCCTTGAACGTGTTGCTCAAGGACAAGTCGGTCGGCCAGCGCATCGTACCGATCCTCGCCGACGAGGCTCGTACCTTCGGCATGGAAGGTCTGTTCCGCCAGATCGGTATCTATAGCCCGCACGGTCAACAGTACACACCGCAAGACCGGGATATCGTCTCCTACTACAAGGAAGACAAGAAGGGGCAGATCCTGCAGGACGGTATCAACGAGCTGGGGGCCATCTCCTCTTGGCTGGCAGCCGCCACCTCCTACAGCACCAACGACTGCCCGATGATCCCGTTCTACATCTACTACTCGATGTTCGGTTTCCAGCGGGTTGGCGATATGTGCTGGGCGGCAGGCGACCAACAGGCGCGCGGCTTCCTGCTCGGCGCCACCTCTGGTCGTACCACGCTCAATGGCGAAGGGTTGCAGCACGAAGATGGTCACAGCCACATCCTGGCCGGCACCATCCCGAACTGCGTCACCTATGATCCCTCGTTTGCCTATGAGGTGGCGGTGATCATCCAGGATGGTCTGCGTCGCATGTATGGTGACCAGCCGGAGAACATCTACTACTACATCACCACCTTGAACGAAAACTACCTGCACCCGGCCATGCCGGCAGGTGCCGAAGAGGGGATCCGCAAGGGGATCTACAAGCTGGAAACCGTAGCCGGTGACAAGGCAAAGACCGCAGGTCAGGAGGTGAGTGTTCAACTGATGGGCTCCGGCTCTATCCTGAACTATGTGCGTCGCGCGGCGGTGATCCTCGGCGAGGAGTACGGTATCGGCTCCGATGTCTACAGCGTCACCAGCTTCAACGAGCTGACCCGCGATGGTCAGGACGCCGACCGCTGGAACATGCTGCATCCGCAGAGCGAGCCGCGTGTGCCCTACATCGCCCAGGTGATGAACCAGGCGCCGGCCATTGCCGCCACCGACTACATGAAGCTGTACGGTGAGCAGGTGCGCGCCTTCATCCCGGCACAAAGTTACCGGGTGCTGGGCACCGATGGTTTCGGTCGCTCCGACAGCCGCGAGAACCTGCGTCGTCACTTCGAGGTGAACGAGGGCTATATCGTAGTGGCTGCGCTGACCGAGCTGGCCTCGTTGGGCCAGATTGACAAGGCTCTGGTGGCTCAGGCTATCGCCAAGTTCGGCATCGACGCCGACAAGATCAATCCGCTGTACGCGTAAGGGGACTGCGAATGTCTATCGAAATTTTTGTGCCGGATATCGGCGATGATGAGGTCGCGGTGACCGAGATCCTGGTCAAGGTCGGCGACAGCGTCGAGGCGGATCAATCACTGTTGACCGTCGAAGGCGACAAGGCCTCCATGGAGGTGCCATCCCCGCAGGCGGGGGTGGTCACCGCCATCAAGGTGGCGCTGGGTGACAAGGTGCGCACCGGCTCGCTGATCATGGCCTTCGAGGTGGCCGGTGGTGCCGTTGCGGCATCCGCACCTGCTGCTGAGGCGGCGGCTCCGGCCCCGGTGGCTGCTGCTGTTGCGGCGAGCGCCGAGCAGCAAGCCGCTGATCAACAAGTCAACGTACCGGATATCGGTGGCGATGAAGTCGCCGTCACCGAGATCCTGGTCAAGGTGGGTGATGCGGTTGAAGCCGATCAATCCCTGCTGACCGTCGAAGGCGACAAGGCCTCGATGGAAGTGCCGGCCCCCGTCGCCGGTGTGGTCAAATCGATTCAGGTGGCGCTGGGTGACAAGGTGGTGACCGGTTCGCCCATCATGATCTTTGAGGTGGCGGGCGCGGCCCCGGTGGCTGCCCCGGCTCCTGCGGCCGTCGCGGCTGCTCCAACCCCAGCACCGGCCGCACAGGCTGCTCCGGCGCCGGTTGCCAAGAGCGAAGAGCGGGCCGCCGACAAGGGTGAGTTCGTCGCCAACGAGGCCTATGTGCATGCCTCACCGGCGGTGCGTCGTCTGGCACGCGAGTTCGGTGTCAACCTGGCCAAGGTCAAGGGCGAAGGGCGTAAGGGGCGCATCCAGAAAGAGGATGTGCAGGCCTACGTCAAGGCCGCCATCCAGCGGGCCGAATCTGCTCCCGCCGGTGTGGCCGGTGGCGCAGGTCTGGGTGTGTTGCCATGGCCCAAGGTGGACTTTGCCAAGTTTGGTCCGGTGGAAGAGGTTGAGCTGACCCGCATCCAGAAGATCTCCGGCCCGAACCTGCACCGCAACTGGGTGATGATCCCCCACGTCACCCAGTTCGACGAGACCGACATCACCGATCTGGAGGCGTTCCGCAAGGAGCAGAACGTCATCGCCGACAAGCAGCAACTGGGCTTCAAGATTACACCGCTGGTCTTCATCCTGAAGGCGGCTGCCAAGGCGCTGGAGGCTCATCCGCGCTTCTGCAGCTCCCTCTCGGAAGATGGCTCCACTCTCATCATGAAGAAGTACATTCACATCGGTGTGGCGGTGGATACCCCCAACGGTCTGGTGGTGCCCGTGGTGCGTGACGTCAACAAGAAGGGGATCTACGAGCTTTCCCAAGATCTGGCCGAGATCTCCAAGAAGGCGCGCGCGGGCAAGCTGACCTCCTCCGACATGCAGGGTGGCTGCTTCACCATCTCCAGCCTGGGTGGCATCGGTGGCACTAGCTTCACCCCCATCGTCAATGCGCCGGAAGTGGCGATCCTCGGGGTCTCCAAGTCCGATTTCAAACCCAAGTGGAATGGCAAGGAGTTCGAGGCGCGTCTGACGCTGCCGCTGGCACTCTCCTACGACCATCGCGTGATCGACGGTGCCGATGGCGCCCGTTTCATCACCAGCTTGAGTGGGGCGCTGGCGGATATTCGTCGTCTGGTCCTCTGAATGTGAGCGGGTAGGCAGCTGCCTACCCGTTTGCTTCAGATCCGATGCACATTGACTGTATGCTTGCCGCCAGAGGCGCGGAGCCGGGCGGCAACTGGGAAGAACAAGAGGTCATGATGAGCAATCAAATTAAGACTCAGGTGGTGGTCGTTGGTGCGGGTCCTGCCGGTTATTCGGCGGCGTTTCGTTGTGCCGATCTCGGGCTCGATACCGTACTGATCGAACGCTACAGCACCCTGGGTGGTGTCTGTCTGAATGTGGGTTGTATCCCCTCCAAGGCGCTGCTGCACGTTGCCAAGGTGATCGAAGAGGCCAAGGCGCTGGCCGCCCACGGCATCGTCTTCGGGGAGCCCCATACCGATATCGACAAGATCCGTCTGTGGAAAGAGAAGGTGGTTGGCAAGCTGACCGGTGGCCTGGCGGGCATGGCCAAGCAGCGCAAGGTGCAGGTGGTCAACGGCGTGGCCAAGTTCACCGCGTCCCACAGCCTGGAAGTCACGGCGGCCGATGGCAGCAAGACGGTGGTCAACTTCGACAACGCCATCATCGCCGCGGGCTCCCGCCCGGTGAAATTGCCGTTTATTCCCCATGATGACCCGCGGGTTTGGGATTCGACCGATGCGCTGGAGCTCAAGACGGTACCGGGCAAGCTGCTGGTGCTGGGTGGCGGCATCATCGGTCTGGAGATGGGCACCGTCTATTCGGCGCTGGGCGCCGAGATCGATGTGGTCGAGTTTGCCGATCAACTGGTGCCGGCGGCCGACAAGGACGTGGTCAAGGTCTATACCAAGCGGGTGGAAGGCAAGTTCAATCTGATGCTGGAGACCAAGGTGACGGCGGTGGAAGCCAAGGCCGATGGTCTGTACGTCTCCTTCGAGGGCAAGCATGCCCCCGCCGAGCCGGTGCGCTACGACAGCGTGCTGGTGGCGGTGGGCCGGGTGCCGAACGGCAAGATGCTGGATGCCGAGCAGGCTGGCGTGGCCGTCACCGAGCGCGGCTTCATCGAGGTGGACAAGCAACTGCGTACCAATGTGCCGCACATCTTCGCCATCGGCGACATCGTCGGTCAGCCGATGCTGGCGCACAAGGGGGTGCATGAAGGCCACGTGGCGGCGGAAGTCATCGCTGGCAAGAAGCACTACTTCGACCCGAAGGTGATCCCCTCCATCGCCTACACCGAGCCGGAAATTGCCTGGGTGGGTCTGACCGAGAAGGAGGCCAAGCAGCAGGGCATCAACTACGAGTGCTCCGTGTTCCCGTGGGCGGCTTCCGGCCGGGCGATTGCCTCCGATTGTGCCGACGGTATGACCAAGCTGATCTTCGACAAGGGGACCGGTCGCGTCATCGGGGGGGCCATCGTCGGCACCAACGGCGGCGAGCTGCTGGGTGAAATCGGCCTGGCCATCGAGATGGGCGCCGATGCCGAAGACATTGCGTTGACCATCCACGCCCACCCGACGCTGCATGAGTCGGTGGGTCTGGCCGCCGAGGTGTTCGAAGGCTCCATCACCGATCTGCCGAACGCCAAGGCCAAAAAACGCTGAGGTCCGGTTGAGGAGCATGGCACTAATTAAGAAGGCGACCCTGGGGTCGCCTTCTTGTTTTCATCGTTCCGCGCCGGGATCAGAGCTGGAACTGCCCGAGCAGGCTATCGAGTTGGTGCGAGAGTTCGCGCAGGGTCCGACTGGTACTGGTCAGCTCCTCGGCGATGGTGGCACTGGCTAGCGTCAGGTTGTTGATCTCATCGACATTGCGGTTGATCTCGCCGACCACGCTGGATTGCTCCTCGGTGGCGGTGGCGATCTGGATGTTCATGTCGTTGAGCTGCTCGATGTGGCGGGCGATGCGGCCCAGGGCCTGTTCGGCCGCATGAGCCTCACTGACCACCTGATGGGCCCGTTCCTGGCCGCTCTGCATGGCGGTCACCGCCCGATCCGATTCGCCCTGCTGGCGGTTGATGGTCTGCTGGATCTCTTCGGTCGCCTCGGCGGAGCGGCGAGCCAGGGTTCGCACCTCATCGGCGACCACCGCAAAACCATGCCCCTGTTCACCGGCACGGGCCGCTTCGATGGCGGCATTCAGCGCCAACAGGTTGGTCTGTTCGGAGATGCTGCGGATCACCTCGAGGATGGAACCGATGCTCTGGGTGTGTGCGGCCAGGGTGCCGATGACGGTTCCTGCCTCGGCAATCTCATCGGCCAGAGAGGCGACAGCCTGGCGCGTTGTCGCGACGACCTGAAGACCCATTTCGGATTCCGTATTGGCCTCCTTGGTCACATCGGCGGCGTGGGCGGCATTGGTGGCAATTTCCCCCACGGTGGCCCCCATCTCGTTGATGGCGGTGGCAACCTGGATGGTGCTGTCTTTTTGCGTCTGGCTGTTGTGGTAGGTGTCCTCCGCCTTGCTGGCGACCTCCCCGGCGGTGAGAGCCAACTGGCTGGAGTTCTCCGCGACCTGTTGCAACGAGCCGTGGATCTTGCCGATGAAGCGGTTGAACCCCTGGGCGACCCGTCCGAGCTCATCGTTGCGGCTGGCATCCAGACGGTGGGTCAGGTCGCCATGACCGGAGCCGAGATTTTCGAACAGTACCGCCAGTTGCTGGATCGGTCGGCTGATGCTGCCTGCCAACCAGAGTGCGCCGAGCCCCATGATCAGCAGGGTGCCGACTACCAGCCACAGGGTGTAGAACTGAGCCTGATGCAGGGGGGCGTACACCTCGGCCTCGGGCACCTGGGCAATCAGGTACCAGTTCAGGGCCGGGATATAGCTGCTGGCGATGATCATCGACTCACCCTTCACCAAGGCGCGGCTGAGCGCGAAGGGCTGCTGGTGCAGCAGTGGTTCGGCCGCCGGGCCAAAGCGCTGAGCCAGGGTTTGCTGGTCGATCAGCGCCGTCTCCGGATGCAGCTTGATCATCCCCTTGCCATCGGCCATGAAGACGAAACCGCTCTGCTCCAGACGTTGGCTGGCCAGCTGGGCGATCATGCTGTCCAGGGACTTGGAGAGGCCCGAGGCGACCTGGCCATCCAGCTGTTTGAAGTTGACGAACAGCTTCACCTCACCGGTCGGTTCGCGGAAGATACTCAACATGTACTCATCCGGACTTTGGTTATAGGCGTAGAACCAGGCGTCCTGCTGCGGCGTCAGCAGGCGCAGGAAGCCGTTCTGGTTGTAATAGGCGGCGCTTTGCCGATCGACGAACGAGGCATCCATCAGCTCATATTGCTGGCGCAGGCGCCGCAACTTCTCCAGCATCAGGGGCTCTTGTTCCTGCGGTCGCCCCGCCTCGAACCAGAGGCTGATCTGCGGATCGTTCGCCAGTTGGCGCGCCGCATGGGTCATGGTGTCGAGGTCTTTTTCCACATCCTTGCGGATGCTTTGCAACTGGGTGGGCAGCTCCTGCTCCAGCAGTTGCTTTTCCATGATGCCGCTCAGCAGCGTCAGGTTCATGCCGCCGACGGCGAGGGCTGAAATCAGGACGGAGAGACAAACTCCGCTCAGGATCTTCTGTTTGATGGTCAATCTCGTTAGCATAGTTTTCTCAAGGGCTTAGATGAGCTCATCGCGAGTGTAACGGGCGGTAAAATGGCAATGCAAAGACTCTTCGGCGCTTTTGGGATCGCATACGTTTGCGTGTCCGTTTTCTGTCCGCCCGCGTTGCAGGCGGCGCCCGCCGCGGCACCCCATAGACCCAAGATCGCGCTGGTCCTCAGTGGCGGCGGGGCCAAGGGGGCTGCCCACCTCGGGGTACTCAAGGTGCTGGAGGAGATGCATATCCCGGTCGACATGGTGCTGGGGACCAGCATGGGGTCCTACGTCGCCGGCATGTACGCGCTGGGTTATTCGGCCGATGAGGTGACCAATAAGACGCTGCAGATGGACTGGAACAAGGGGTACAAGGACAAGGTCACCCGCCAGGATCTATCCTTGCGTAAGAAGATGCAGGCCGACCAATTCCAGTTGCAGACCGATATCGGCGTCAGTGATGGCGAGGTGAAGCTGCCTGAGGGGATGTATCAGGGGCAGGGGATGGCGGCCCTGCTGCGGGAGGCGACCTCCAACCTGCCGGCTCAGCGCAGTTTCAACGAGTTACCCTTGCCTTATCGGGCCATCGCCACCGACATGGAAACCGTACAGCCGGTGGTGCTGGATCATGGCAACCTGGCGCTGGTGATGCAGGCGTCGATGTCGATCCCCGGGGCGCTGAAGCCGGTCGAGATCGATCAAAAATTGCTGGCCGATGGTGGCATTGTCAACAACCTGCCCATCGATATCGCGATCAAGATGGGGGCGGATGTCATCATTGCCGTCGATATCTCCGACAAGCTCAAACCCAAGAGTGAACTCAACTCGGCCTTCGGCCTGGTCGATCAGCTGACCACCTACATGACGCGCTCCGGCACCGAGAGGCAACTGGGGTTGCTGCGGCAACAGGATCTGCTGCTGACCCCCGAGGTCACCGGTTATTCGGTCTCTGACTTCTCGCGCATGTCGGAGATTGTCGGCCTCGGGGAGTCGGCCGCCCGCGGCATGGCTGAGCAGTTGCGTGCCCTGTCGGTCAGCCCGGCAGAGTACGAGGAGTATCTGCGTGGCAAGCTGGATCGGCGCGCTCAGCTGAGTGGTCAGCCTGCCTATTACCTCGACAAGATCGTCATCCACAACAATTCGCGGCTCAGCGATGAGGTGATCAAGGGGATGCTGCAGGTGGAGACCGGCAAGGTGCAGACCAATGAGAACCTGGAGGCGGGCATCGAGCGGATCAATGCACTCGGCACCTTCGAGCGGGTGACCTACCAGATCGACGAGGAGCTCGGGCAGAACGTGCTGGTGGTCAATGCGAACGAGAAGGGGTGGGGGCCGAACTATCTCGACTTCACCTTCGCCATCGAGGAGGACTTCAGCTCCCGCTCGAACTACTCCTACGGCGCCGCCTACACCCTGACCAATCTCAACCGGCTGGGGGGCGAGTTGCGCAACGAGTTCAGCCTGGGAACCTGGAAGCATCTGCGCAGCGAGTTCTACACGCCGTTCGATGCCCAGCAGCGCTACTACTGGCAACTGGGCGGTGGCTACGACAACGAGACTCGCTCCCTCTATCTGAGTCAGGCGCAGCCATTGTTGGCCAAGGAGTCCAGCAGTGATTCGTCGTCCAACTTCGTCAACATGGAGTCGGGCTCCTGGGGAGTTGACAGCGAACTGGGCTGGAATCCGCAACCCTGGCAACAAGTGGCGCTGGGGATGCGGGCCGCTCGCTCGCTCCTGGACCTGCAGGGGGGATCCTCTGAGACCACGGTTTACACCTGGGGCCCCTATCTGGGGTACAATCTGGACAGCCTGGATAGCCGCGCCTTTCCCGAACAGGGCCACTATCTCTCCGGCCGCCTGACTTATGCCCACAGCCAGGGGGGGGATGATCTGACCACCGATCGGGAGTGGGGCCTAGTCTCCGAGCTCAATCTAATCCAACCCATCCGTTTGTATGAGCGTCATACGCTGAATATGCGTCTCTCGGGGGGGGGCTCGGCGGTCAGCGAGCTGCAACCCATGTACCTGCAGGATCTGGGTGGCTTGTTCAATCTCTCCGGCTATCAGCGCTACCAGTTGAGTGGACGCTACAAGCTGTTTGGCGCCCTGATCTATAGCTACCGGTTGCTGGATAACAATTTTGGTGCCTTCAAGTCCCCCGTCTATCTGGGTTTTTCGCTGGAGCGCGGCAACATCTGGGCGGATAAGTCCGCCATCAATTGGCAGGACATGCAGAATGCGGCCAGTATCTATGTCGGTTCAGACACCTTTTTAGGACCCGTCTATCTGGCGTATGGCCAGGCGGGCAGCGGAGATAGTTCTGCATATCTGTTATTTGGCGATACTTTCGGTATGTAGTGAAACGGTGTCAATCGGGCTGAATGTCGGTTCTGTTTTTATTTAAATCTTGAAATCTATATAGTTATACCCACTTTATCGGGCCCCGAGCGGCCGCTTCATGGATGAACGTCGTCATTCGACCGCATCGCCGGTCGTCGTGCGACCAGTTGAACAGTTAAGAGGAATCCACCGTGCTAGATAGCTATCGTCAACATGTGGCCGAACGTGCCGCCCTGGGTGTGGCACCCAAGCCCCTGAATGCCGAGCAGGTTGCTGCTTTGGTCGAGTTGCTGAAGAACCCACCGGCAGGCGAAGAGGCCCTGGTGCTGGATCTGTTGGCCAACCGCATTCCGCCCGGTGTGGATGAAGCGGCTTATGTGAAGGCGGGTTTCCTGGCCGCCGTCGCCAAGGGTGAGGCACACTCCCCGATCCTCAGTGCCGAGCGCGCTGTCGAGCTGCTCGGCACCATGCAGGGTGGTTACAACATCCAGCCGCTCATCGATCTGCTGGAGGATGCCAAGCTGGCGCCCATCGCCGCCAAGGCACTCTCCCATACCCTGCTGTTGTTTGATGCCTTTCATGATGTGCAGACCAAGCAGCAGGCGGGCAACGCCTTTGCCAAGCAGGTGATGGAATCCTGGGCCAACGCCGAATGGTTCCTCTCCCGCCCCAAGCTGGCCGACAAGATCACCCTGACGGTCTTTAAGGTCAGCGGCGAAACCAACACCGATGATCTCTCGCCAGCCCAAGACGCCTGGTCGCGGCCGGATATCCCGCTGCACGCCCTAGCCATGCTCAAAAACAGCCGCCCGGGCATCGATGCCGATCAGGAGGGGGTAGTTGGCCCCATCAAGACCCTGGATGCCTTGAAGGCCAAGGGGTTCCCGCTGGTCTATGTGGGGGATGTGGTCGGTACCGGCTCCTCTCGCAAGTCGGCCACCAACTCGGTGCTCTGGTTCATGGGCGACGATATTCCTAACGTGCCCAACAAGCGCGCCGGTGGTTTCGTGCTGGGTGGCAAGATTGCCCCCATCTTCTTCAACACCATGGAAGATGCCGGCGCCCTGCCCATCGAGCTGGATGTCAGCCAGATGAACACCGGCGATGTCATCGACATCCATGTCTATGCCGGCAAGGTGACCCGTCATGGTAGCGACGAGGTGATTGCCACCTTTGAACTCAAGACCGAAGTGCTGCTGGATGAGGTGCGTGCCGGTGGCCGTATCCCGCTGATCGTCGGCCGCGGTCTGACCGACAAGGCGCGTGAGGCCCTGGGCTTGCCTTTCTCTACCGTATTTAATCGTCCGCAACCGGTGGCTGATACCGGCAAGGGTTACACCCTGGCCCAGAAGATGGTCGGTAAGGCCTGTGGCGTCGCGGGTATCCGCCCAGGTACCTACTGCGAACCCAAGATGACCACTGTCGGCTCTCAGGACACCACAGGGCCCATGACTCGCGATGAGTTGAAGGATCTGGCCTGCCTGGGCTTCTCCGCTGATCTGGTGATGCAGTCCTTCTGCCACACCGCTGCCTATCCCAAGCCTATCGACGTGCAAACCCACCACACGCTGCCGGACTTCATCATGAACCGCGGTGGTGTCTCTCTGCGTCCGGGCGATGGCGTCATCCACAGCTGGCTCAACCGCATGCTGCTGCCGGATACCGTCGGTACCGGTGGTGACTCCCACACCCGTTTCCCCATCGGTGTCTCCTTCCCGGCAGGCTCCGGTCTGGTGGCCTTTGCCGCCGCCACCGGCGTGATGCCGCTGGATATGCCGGAGTCGGTTTTGGTGCGCTTCAAGGGCACCATGCAGCCGGGCATCACATTGCGCGATCTGGTGCATGCCATCCCCTATCAGGCCATCCAGATGGGACTCTTGACGGTGGAGAAGGCTGGCAAGAAGAACATATTCTCCGGTCGGATTCTGGAGATCGAGGGGCTGCCACAACTCAAGGTCGAACAGGCCTTCGAGCTGGCGGATGCCAGTGCCGAGCGCTCCGCCGCCGGTTGCACCATCAAGCTGGATGAGGCGCCGATCGCCGAGTATCTGAACTCCAACATTGTCATGCTCAAGTGGATGCTGGCCGAAGGCTACGGCGATGCGCGTACCATCAGCCGCCGCATTCAGGCGATGGAGGCGTGGCTGGCCAAGCCGGAGCTGATGAGCGCCGATGCCGATGCTGACTATGCGGCGGTGATCGAGATCGATCTGGACAGCATCAAGGAGCCGATCCTTTGTGCCCCCAACGATCCGGACGACGCCCGTCTGCTCTCCAGCGTGGCGGGTGACACCATCGATGAGGTGTTTATCGGCTCTTGCATGACCAACATCGGTCACTTCCGGGCGGCTGGTAAGCTGCTGGATCGCTTCAAGGGACAGCTGACGACCCGTCTGTGGATTGCTCCGCCAACCAAGATGGATCGCGATCAGCTGATCGAAGAGGGCTATTACGGCATCTTCGGTCGGGTCGGTGCGCGCATCGAGATCCCGGGCTGCTCCCTGTGCATGGGCAACCAGGCTCGAGTGGCCGATAAGGCGACTGTGGTCTCCACCTCGACTCGCAACTTCCCGAACCGCTTGGGGCAGGGAGCGAATGTCTACCTGGCCTCGGCCGAGCTCTCCGCTGTCGCAGCCATTCTGGGACGTATCCCGACGGTAGCCGAGTACCAGAGCTATGCCCGTGAGCTGGATACCCTGGCGGCGGATGTCTATCGCTATCTGAACTTCAATCAGATCGCCAGCTACACCGCCAAAGCCGAACAGGTGATCCTGCAGGTATCGGCCTAAGAGTGACTGTTGCATCACATCGCGGGGCGCCTGATGGCGCCCCGTTTTTTATCGGCGCGACTTCTGCCCTAGACTAAAGGCAAGCATGCCGTGAGGGCTGATCATGGATTACGAATTTATTAAACGAGCGGATGGCGCTCTACAGGTCAAGTTGGCCATGGGTCACGAGGCCTTTGGCCACTGGCTGAATGAAGAGGTGGCGACCAACCTCGTGACCATCGAGCAGCTGTTGCAGGATATCGAGCGTGTGCAACAGGGCGAGCTGGAGCTGATCACGCTGCACTCGGGAGGTTATACCCTGCAGTTGGGGGATGACGAGGCGGAAATCTCGGCCAACGTGGTGCAGTTTGATTTTGCCGATGAGCTGGAGCCGGATATGGCCTATTACGATGAGGAGCAGATGTCGGGATGTGGTCTCGACGATCTGCGTCATCTGCTGCTGGCTTGGCGTGAGTTTGTGGTGGCTGAGTCCAACGGTTGAGCGGCGCGCGGAGGTGCAGGCTATTGCACTGTTATGGTGCCCTGTCAGGTGACATCTGGAGCCAGGCTGCACCAATTGGAATGGAAGATTGCCACCCGTCTCTGGCGCTGATGGATATCTCATTGATTTAAATCGATATTATTAATGTGGCACAGACATTGAATTAGTTTGCGAAACCCCATATCAACCAGGGAGCGGGAGACAAGGTATGAAGCTTATCAGTGCAATCATTAAACCCTTTAAGCTCGATGACGTGCGTGAGGCGGTAGCGGCTCTGGGCGTTGACGGTATGACGGTATCCGAAGTGAAAGGTTTTGGTCGGCAAAAGGGCCACACCGAACTCTATCGCGGCGCCGAATATCAGGTCGATTTTCTGCCCAAGGTGAAGCTGGAAATTGCCAGCAGCAGCGAAAATGTAGAGAGCATCATCGAGGCGATCTGCAAGGCGGCCTATACCGGCAAGATCGGCGATGGCAAGATCTTCGTCTACGATCTGGCTCATGTGGTGCGTATCCGCACCGGCGAAGTGGATGATGAAGCGCTCTAGTCGTTCATTCCGGCGGCGGCCTGCATGGCCGCCGGCTGTGTCATCGCGCGGTACGCGCTAGGATCTGAGACCCTCTGGGTCTCTTTTTTTGTCTCGATTTTCTCTGCTGGTTGGAACACACCATTTGCCGGAGTAATCACGTATAGTGGTTGGCAATGATTCGCAAAGGAGACCCAAAGATGTCAAATGTCCAGGTTGCCGAAGTGGCCCAGCGCGGGGTGTGTGCCGAACCGAACCTGCATGGCTACTACCTGATGATGGATGTTCTGCCGGGGGCGGAACATGAGGTCAGATTGGCGTTGATGCATTTCCCGGAGCTGTGCCAGGAGCTGGCAACCAGCTACCCGGAGGCCAACTTCAGTGGCCTAGTGGGGATCGGTGCCGGCGTTTGGGATCGGCTCTATGCGATGCGTCCGCCGTTACTGGCGCCCTTCCCGGCTCTGGGGGTGGGTGAGCGCCAGATGCCTGAGACCCCCTTTGATCTCTTCTTCCAGTTGCGGGGCGATCGCGTCGATGTGTTGCACCTGGCCGGACAACGTCTGATGGCGCGGTTGGCGGGCAAGGTGCAGTTGCGTGAGGAGCAGCGCGGATTCCGCTTCCTCGATTTTCGCGATCTGACGGGATTTGTCGATGGTACCGAGAATCCCCAAGGTGAACACAGAGCCGAGGTGGCTTTGGTGGCGGAGGGGCAGTTTGCCGGGGGGAGTTACCTGCATGTGCAGCGCTATCAACATGCCATGGCTCAATGGCAACGACTGGCACTCAAGCAGCAGGAAGACACCATCGGCCGCACCAAGCAGGACAACATCGAGTACGCCTCCGTCGACAAGCCGCTGACCTGTCATATCAAGCGGGTCAACCTCAAGGACGAGGTTGGGAATAGCAAGGAGATCCTGCGCCAGTCGATGCCGTGGGGAACCCTGGAACAGCAGGGGCTCTATTTCATCAGTTGCTGCCACACCCCGGAGCACTTTGCCGACATGCTGCGTAGCATGGTGGAGGGGGATGCGGCAGGTCACTATGACCACCTGCTGCGTTACACCCGAGCGCTGACCGGCGCGGCCTTCTTCGCTCCGTCCCAGACCTTCTTGCAACAAGGCGGCGTGATGCTGACGCGCTAACGGTTGCAGGCATAAAAAACCCGGCATCGGCCGGGTTTTTTCATGGTTTTTGCAGAAGCTGAACAGCGACTAACCCGTATGCTCGAACAGCTCCAGGACGGAGTCGTACAGCTCGTCCATGTCGGTTTCAGCGGTCGGGGTGATGAAGATGGTGTCATCGCCCGCTATGGTGCCGAGGATCCCTTCCGCCTTACCCAGCGAATCCAACAGGCGGGCGATCAACTGTGCGGCACCGGGGCTGGTGTGGATCACCAACAGGAAGCCATTGTGGTCAACATTCAACACCAGGTTCTTGAGCGGGCTGTTGATGGTTGGCACACCCAGCTCGACGGGAAGGCAGTAGACCATCTCCATCTTGGCATTGCGCGTCCGTACTGCACCAAAACGGCTCAGCATGCGCGAAACCTTGGACTGGTTGATGTTCTCGTAACCCATTTCGTGCAAGGCAGTGACAATTTCCGCCTGCGAGCCGAAACGCTCTTCTCTTAGCAAGGCTTTAAATGCCTTGATCAGCTGTTCCTGTTTTTCACCGGGCTTCATGGCCAACTAATTAGGTTGTCTGGACGAACCATAATTTTGCATCCGTATGCCAAAATTTTCAAGAATTAGCCGATAATTCTGCATAAGGATGCACAAATTTCTTGCATTGACTGCTTCGGAGACTAAAATCGGCGCAAAGTTTGGATAAAAGGCCATCGCAATCCATGGGAATTGAACTCAAAGGAATCTCAAAGTCCTGGCATCAGCAACAGATCCTGCGCAAGGTCTCCTTCAAGTGTGACGCGGGGGAAACGCTGGTTCTGCTGGGGCCGAGTGGCGCAGGCAAGAGTTCGCTGTTGCGGTTGATGAACCTGCTGGATACGCCGGATGAGGGCGAGCTGTTGATCGCCGGCGAGCGTTTCTCGTTTCCCGCAGCGGCGCAACAGGCGGATTATGCCAAACGGACACAGCTGTTACGCGGCAAGGTCGGCATGGTGTTTCAGCAATACCATCTGTGGCCCCATCTGACCGTGGAACAGAACTTGCTTGAAGCTCCCATCAAGGTGTTGGGGATGAGCAAGAAAGAGGCTCAGGATAAGGCCGGCTATCTGCTCAGTCAGTTGAAGCTGGCCGAGAAGCGTCAGGTGTGGCCATCCAGCCTCTCCGGTGGTCAGCAACAGCGGGTGGCGATCGCGCGAGCCTTGATGATGGACCCGGCAATCCTGCTGTTCGATGAGCCGACGGCGGCGCTGGATCCGGAGATCACCAAAGAGGTGGCGGAAATTATCCGCAAACTGGCTGGCACCGGGATCACCCAGGTGGTGGTCACCCATGAGGTGGAGTTTGCCCGACGCGTAGCGACCCAGGTGATCTATCTGGAACAGGGCCAGATCGTCGAGATGGGCAGTGCCCAGCACTTTGTTGAACCGCAGACCGTTCGGTTTGCGGAATTTTTGCAACACTAATCAACCAGTCCAGGAAGGTAAATGATGAAGCCAGTATTCGCCGCTCTTGCCGCATTGACGCTGCTCTCCGCTAACGCGATGGCCACCGAGGTCAAGTTTGTCACGGAGGCCACCTACCCACCGTTTGAGTTCATGAACGACAAGAATGAATTCTCCGGATTTGATATTGAACTGGCGCAGGCGGTGTGTGCCGAAGCCAAGTTGACCTGTACCTTCAGCAACCAGGCGTTTGACAGCCTGATCCCGAGTCTGAAGTTCCGCCGCTTCGATGCGGCCATTGCCGCCATGGACGTGACCGAAGAGCGGGCCAAGCAGGTTGATTTCTCCAATATCTACTACGAAAACTCGGCCGTGTTTGTCGCCGCCCAGGGCAAGTTCTCGGATGCCGCCCAACTGACCGGCAAGAACGTTGGCGTGCAGAACGGTACCTCGCATCAGTCCTACCTGCTCGAGCAGCTCAAGGGCAAGGAAGTCAAGGTGGTGCCCTACGCCAGCTATCAAAATGCGCTGATGGATCTGACCAGCGGCCGGGTTGATGCCGTGTTTGCCGATACCGCCGTGGCGGCCGAGTGGCTCAAGAGCCATGCCGGTTACCAGATGGTCGGCCAGCCGGTGACCGACGCCAAGTACTTCGGGGCTGGTTTTGCCATCGCGGTCAACAAGGGGAACAAGGCCCTGTTGGACAGCCTGAACCAGGGGCTGGCGGCGATCAAGGCTAATGGTACCTATCAGAAGCTCTACGCTAAGTACTTCAGCAAATAATGATCAGCCTGCTGCTGGATGCCGCCCTGATGACCTTGGGGCTGGCTTTGGTTTCACTGCTCATCGGTCTGATGTTGGCTCTGCTGCTGAGTGCAGCAGAGCTTTCTCGTCATCTCTGGCTGCGGTGGCCGGTGGCAACCCTGACTACCCTGATTCGGGGTCTGCCTGAAATCCTGGTGGTGCTGTTCATCTACTTCGGCTCGTCGCAGATCCTGCTGTTGCTGGCGGATGCCATCAACCAGGGGTGTGCCAGCCTGTTGCCGGAACAAGGCTGGTGCCGAGCGCCCTGGGACTATGTCGAAATGAGTCCCTTCTGGTGCGGGGTGTTTGCCCTGGCGCTGCTGTTTGCCGCCTATGGCACTCAGACCCTGCGCGCGGCGCTGAAGGCGGTCCCCAAAGGGCAACGCCAGGCCGCACAGGCCCTGGGGTTGTCTCCGGCGATCACCTTCTTTCGTATCGTCTTGCCACAAGCCTGGCGCCATGCGCTGCCTGGGTTGGGCAACCAGTGGTTGGTGTTGCTCAAAGATACGGCACTGGTGTCGCTGATCGGAGTGAATGATCTGATGCGTCAATCCCAACTGGCGGTAGCCAGCCCGACCAGTGGCCATGGCCCCTTCACCTGGTATGCGGTGGCGGCGGCCATCTACCTGGTCATCACGCTGGTCAGTGGGCGTGCGCTGGAATACTTGCGCCGCCGCAGTTTCCGGTATGGAGGCTGAGATGACCTATCTGTCTGAGTTGCTGACCGGTCTTTCGGTTACTCTGGAGTTGACCCTGCTGAGCCTGCTGCTCGGTGGTCTGTTGGCGCTGCTGCTGACCTGGATCCTGGATCGTCGCGTACCGGTAGCCCGCCAGTTGGTGGAGTTGTTTCTGGTGCTGTTTACCGGAACGCCGCTGCTGGTGCAGATCTTCCTCATTTACTATGGTCCGGCGCAATTTGACTGGGTCAAGGAGAGCCCGCTGTGGCAGGGGCTGAAGGAACCCTGGTTCTGTGCCGTGCTGGCCTTGGGGTTCAATACGGCCGCCTATTCGACCCGGCTGTTCAAGGGTGCGCTCGATGCGATTCCCTCGGGCGAGGTGTTGGCTTGCCGCGCGCTGGGCATGTCCAACTGGCAGACCCTGAGCATCAAGCTGCGCCATGCCATGCGGCATGCGGTTCCCGGTTACTCCAATGAAGTGATTCTGGTCCTCAAGGGCAGCTCCCTGGCCAGTACCATTACCATCATGGATGTAATGGGCATCGCGCAACGACTCAATGCCCAAACCTATGACACGCTGGGGGTGCTGGGGGTTGCCGGAGCCATCTACCTGACCATGAATGGCCTGCTGACCCTGCTCTTTCGCTGGGTGGAGCGACGGGCATTGGCTTTTGCGCCACACGAATAGTTTGGTTGGTGGTTAGCCTGGCGGTTCTCCGTTGACGAGGCCGGTGCTCGATTCAGGGCTCCGGCCTTTTTTACGCCCAGCCATCGAGGGAGAGCCTGCGCCTCGAAACATGCGTGAGAAGATACTTTTTCTTTTGATATCAACGCGAAATCTCGTTGCTCGCCGATGTTGTGCCTCCTGCTTCACAGTTCCGCCATTCCCTTTTGTCGCTATCGGAGGTTTATTCTATGGTGATGGAGAGCCGTAACATTTTATGCACCCCCACCCAATGACAACATTCGGAGCTCACTATGAAAGTTGCTGTTTTAGGGGCGGCCGGCGGTATCGGTCAGTCACTCTCCTTACTGCTAAAACTGCGTTTGCCACCCGGATTTGATCTGGCGTTATACGATTTGTCACCGGTCACTCCGGGGGTGGCGGTGGATCTGAGCCACATCCCGACCGATGTGACCGTCAGTGGTTATACCGGCGATGACCTGCCGTTGGCGTTGCGGGGGGCCGATATTGTCATGATCCCGGCGGGGGTTGCGCGCAAACCCGGCATGGATCGCTCGGATCTGTTCAAGGTCAACGCCGGTGTGGTCAAAAACCTGGTCAAGAGCTGTGCCGAGGTTTGTCCGCAGGCGATGATCGCCATCATCACCAATCCGGTGAACAGCGTCACGCCGATGGCGGCTGAAATTTTGAAGCAGGCGGGCAACTATGATCCGCGCAAGTTGTTCGGCGTCATGACGTTGGATGTGATCCGCTCCGAAACCTTTGTCGCCAAGGCGATGAAGTGCCGGATGGGCTCCTTGACCGTGCCGGTGATTGGTGGTCATAGCGGCACCACCATCTTGCCGTTGTTCTCTCAGGTGGTGGGGCAGCATTTTACCCACGACGAACTCGAAGAGATGACCCGCCATGTCCAGAATGCGGGAACGGAAGTGGTCAATGCCAAGTTGGGGGCCGGCTCTGCCACCCTGGCGATGGCGCAGGCGGCCGCCCGTTTCTGTCTCTCCCTGGTGCATGCCAAACAGGGTGAGCCGGGTGTCGTCGAATATGCCTATGTCGATGGCGGTGGACCCCATGCCCGTTTCTTCGCCCAAGGGGTGCGGATTGGTCCCGACGGGATCGATGAGGTGCTTGATTATGGCACTCTGAGCCCGTTGGAGCGCTCCGAACTTGAGGGTATGTTACCCACCTTGCGTGAGGAAATTCAGGTGGGCCTCGATTTTGCTCAGGAGTAGACCATCCCGATCCAGACGAAGGGCCGCATCGGCCCTTTGTTTTTTCTCAAGGATCTCAACCTGGTGCCGATAGCCTGTCAGGAGGCGCCTATGAATCGAATCTGTTTACTGATGCTGGCCGGGAGTCTGTTGGCGGGCGGATACGCCAGCGCGCAGGATCTAGAGCCAAGTAAGAATATTTTTTCCGGTCTGGACATGCCGGCGCCCCCTATTTCTGCTGCTACTGCGACGGGAGCGGTTTCGGCTGCGCCGGCGACGGCAGAACAGCGTGCCGAACAGGCGCGCCAGGCCCGAGCGGCAGTGGCGGCGAGCGCGGCGGCGACCACCCTCTACACCGAACAGACGGTGACGACGGTGCCATCGGTGGCGCTTTCAACCATCCAGCTGTACAGCCAGGATGAATTGATCACCTGGATTGCCCAACATCAACATCTGCAGAAGGTGGTCGCCGACGAGTGCCAGCTCACGCCCGATATTGAGGCCAGAGCCAAGGTTCTGATGTTGCCCTCCTACCAATACCTGTGGGGCGACATGCTGCTGACCGGCACCTGTGTCGCCAAGGATGTAGCCAGTGGGGTGGACTACATGCGCGGTGCGGCGGAACAGGGTTTTCCCGCGGCCTTGATGCGACTAGCTGGGTATTACGAGAAGGGCCGCTACGTCCAGGTGGATAAGCGTCAGGCCGAGGTCTTGATGCACGAAGCGGCGGCGTTGGGCTATCTGGAGGCGCAGATCGCCTGGGTCGAGATGCTGACCCGAGGCTTGGGATCGCCGCTGGATTATGAAGAGGCCTACAGTTGGTTACACCACACCACCATCGCCGACGAGAAACAGCATGCCCAGGCGCGACGGTTGTTGAATAAGCTGGCGGCGCGCATGCCGGCCAGCATAGTGACGCGGGCCAAGGCGTATCGTCTCAACTAAAGGGGCGGGGTGATCCTCGCCTGCTTGACCATGTTGTTCTCGACGGAATGGATCGCAATCTGATAACCGTCGATCTGCAGAGTCTGTCCGATACGCGGAAGATCCTCGAGATATTCGAGGATCAAGCCGTTCAGGGTTCTGGGTCCTTCGGTGGAAAAGTTCCAGTCCATCTCCTTGTTGATCTCCCGCAGGTTGGCGCTGCCGTCGATGAGATAGCTGCCATCGGCCTGGGCGTGGATCTCCTCCTCGGCGCTGGGGGCCAGCCCGGTGGTGAAATCGCCGACTATCTCTTCGAGAATATCGTCGAGGGTCGCCAAGCCGCGGATATCGCCATATTCATCGATGACCAAACCGATCCGCTCCTTGTTGCGGCGAAACTTGATCAGTTGGGTCAGCAGCGGCGTACCGGAGGGGATGAAGTAGAGCTCTTGCACGGTGCGAAGCAGCGACTCCTTGTTGAACTGCTCCCGTGTCAGCAGACGCAGGGCATCGCGGACATGGATAAATCCGACGGCATCATCAAGCGCATCGCGGTAGAGCAACACCTTGGTATGCGGGGTGTTGGTCAGTTGACGCTGAATGGTTTTCCAGTCGTCGTTGATGTTGATGGCATAGATATCGGCGCGGGGCACCATGATCTCTTCGATGGAGACATGTTCGAGCTCCAGAACGCCCATCAGCATCTCCTGGTGGTTCGCCGGGATCAGACTGCTTGATTCATGGAGCACGGTTCTGAGCTCTTCACTGCTGAGGGATTCGTCCTTCTTGCGCAGCTTGACGCCGCATAGCTCCAGTAGGCCATTGGCCAGGACGTTGATGAGCCAAACCAGGGGATACAGGGGCACCATCAACAGTCGCAAGATGATGGCGGCGGGGTAGGCGACGCGCTCCGGATTGAGGGCTGCCAGCGTCTTGGGAGTCACCTCCGAGAAGATCAGGATGGCGAAGGTGATGAGGGTGGTGGCGACGGCGATGCCATAGTCACCGAAGGCGCGGATGGCCAGCAGGGTGGCGATGGAGGAGGCCAGAATATTGACCAGGTTGTTGCCAATCAGGATGAGGCCCAGCAGACGGTCCGGTCGCTGCAGCAGTTTTTCGACGCGCATGGCCGACTTGTGCTTGTTCTTCGCTAGATGGCGCAGCTTGTAGCGATTGAGCGACATCATGCCCGTCTCGGCGGCCGAGAAGAAGGCCGAAATCAGCAGCATCAACACCAGGGTCAATAGCAGGGATTTGGTTGAAATTGTATCCAAGCAGATATCCTCAAGAACTCAGCATCTGGGGCGACGAGGTGCAAATCCCAGGCTAATTCAGTAACAGCTCTTTGAGCAGGCGGCTGCCAAAATAGGCGAGAAAGAGCAGGCCACTACCGAACAGGCTCATCAAGATCAGCGTCTTGCCGCGCCATCCGTGTCGATGATGGCCCCACAGCAGGGTGCAATAGACGCCCCAGGCGAGAAAGGTCAGGATGGCCTTATCCCGCTGTTCTGGGGCAAACATCTCGTCCAGGAAGAAAGCGCCGCAGGCGATCGAGAGAGTCAGCAATCCAACGCCGAGGGCGATCAACTGGTAAATCCGCCGCTCGACGGCCAGCAGGGGCGGCAGTTGGGGGAGGGCGAGCCGTTTGCGCGACTTGAGGTGGTAGTCCAGATAGGCCAGCAGCAGAGTGAACAGGGTGGCGATCATCAGGACGGAAAAAGCCAATAACGCCAAGGTGATATGGGCCAGCAACTCCGGCCTCTGTTCGAGGCGCACCAAGTACTGGCTCGGCATCAGGGCATTGATGGTCTGCAACAGCGCGGCAAAGCCATACGTGACCGGTAACAGGATCCAGCCATTGAAGCGTCGGACGATGAGGCTCATCACCAGACTGATTAGCAGGGCTACGAATGAGGCGACATTCAGCAGGCTCATGTTTTGCTCCAACCCCTGAGCCAGCAGCGATGGACCGAGACCGCCAGCATGCAGTGCCATGGCTATCCAGGCGCAGCTCAACAGCGGCCAGCGGGTGGCCTGGCTATCCAGCAGGCGATGGATGGCCGCCAGGCTGGCTAGCAGATAGAAGGCGAGGCAGAGCAAGGATGGGATGACCATAGCGTAATTAATTGAATTGTCGGTCATTAATGGACTTAAGTGCAGAGTATATCGCTGTCGCCGAGCCGCTGCCAGCAAGGCTTAAGATCTTGGGGCAAGATGCGGTATACTCGGGCGTAATTACGCCAATTATTGGAATGGGCCATGTTTGAAAATCTTACCGAGCGGCTGTCGAAATCGCTGCGCACTATCAGTGGTCGGGGTCGCCTGACCGAAGAGAACATCAAAGAGACGCTGCGTGAAGTCCGGATGGCGCTGCTGGAGGCCGATGTCGCCCTACCCGTGGTGAAAGAGTTTGTGAATCGGGTCAAGGAGCGAGCCGTTGGTCAGGAGGTCAGCAAGAGTCTGAGTCCCGGGCAGGCGTTCATCAAGATAGTGCAGGGTGAATTGGTCAGCGTCATGGGCGAGGCCAATGAATCCTTGGATTTGGCCACGCAACCGCCGGCGGTTCTTCTAATGGCCGGTCTGCAGGGGGCGGGGAAGACCACCTCGGTCGCCAAGCTGGCGAAGTTTCTCAAGGAGCGGATGAAGAAGAAGGTGCTGGTGGTCAGTGCCGACGTCTATCGTCCGGCAGCCATCAAGCAGTTGGAAACCTTGGCGCAGGATATCGCCGTCGAGTTTTTCCCCAGCGACACGACTCAGAAACCTTTGGCCATCGCCGAGGCGGCCATCAACCATGCGCGCAAGCAGTTCTTCGACGTACTGATCGTCGATACCGCCGGTCGCCTGCATGTCGACAGCGAGATGATGGCCGAGATCAAGGAGCTGCATCAGAGCATCAAGCCCATCGAAACCCTGTTCGTGGTCGATGCGATGACGGGTCAGGATGCGGCCAACACGGCCAAGGCATTCAGCGAGGCACTGCCATTGACTGGCGTCATCCTCACCAAGGCCGACGGCGATGCGCGGGGTGGGGCTGCACTCTCCGTGCGGCAGATCACCGGCAAACCCATCAAGTTTATCGGTATCGGCGAGAAGACCGATGCGCTGGAGCCCTTCTATCCAGATCGGATCGCCTCCCGCATCCTCGGCATGGGCGATGTGCTGTCGCTGATCGAGGAGATGGAGCGCAATGTCGACAAGGAAAAGGCCGCCAAACTTGCCCAGAAGATGCAAAAAGGCAAGGGCTTTGACCTGGAAGACTTCCGCGAACAGCTGGCGCAGATGCGCAACATGGGGGGCATGATGGGCATGCTCGACAAACTGCCTGGGGTCTCCGGCTTGCCGGAGGATGTCAAAGGCAAGCTCGACGACAAGCTGACCCATCGCATGGAGGCCATCATCAGCTCCATGACGCCGGCCGAGCGACGCAACCCCGAGATCATCAAGGGATCGCGCAAACGGCGCATCGCCGCTGGTTCAGGCATGCAAATTCAGGATGTGAATCGTCTGCTCAAGCAGTTTGATCAGATGCAACGCATGATGAAGAAGATATCCGGCAAGGGGGGCATGCGGAAGCTGATGAGCGGCATGAAGGGGATGCTGCCGCCCGGTGGTTTTGGCCGCGGCCCTTTCTAACCCGTCGCGGAGCCTATTGCACCAAGTCGCCCAACTCGCCGCTTAAGCCCGAAAAAGCGGCGGGTTTGGTTGCATTTGCCGCGGATGTAAGTAAAATTACGCGGCTTATTTTAAGCTGGGGTTCGTGTTTTCCACGAGCCTTGTTCATTCAAAGTTAATGAGGACGATATGGTAACCATTCGTTTGCAACGTGGTGGCGCTAAGAAGCGTCCGTTTTACCAAGTAGTTGTGGCTGATGGCCGTTTCGCTCGTGATGGTCGTTTCATCGAGCGTGTTGGCTTCTACAACCCGATCGCTTCTGGTCAAGCCGATAAGATGGTTCTGGACCTGGATCGCATCCAACACTGGATCGGTCAAGGCGCTAGCGTATCTGATCGCGTCGCCAAGCTGATCAAAGACGCTGCCAAAGCGGCTTAATGTTCGAATTCCGGTAGGGAGCCAAGGTGGATAAGCCTGTAGTTATTGGTCGCCTGGGCGCCGTTTACGGCATCAAGGGCTGGCTGAAGGTACACTCCTTCACCGACGATGCTGAAAGCATATTCGAATATACCCCCTGGCTCATCAAGCAGAATGGGGCGTGGCGCGAGATCCAGATTTCTGGATGGAAACGTCACAACAACGGGTTAGTTTGCAAGCTGGAAGGTATCGACCAGCGTGAAGACGCCCAAGCCTTGGCGGGTGTCGACATCGCCGTACAGCCACACGCATTTCCTGAGTTGTCTGAAGGGGAATATTACTGGAGCGACCTGATTGGTTGCCAGGTAGTCAACCTGAAAGGCTATCAGATGGGCGAAGTGACTGAACTGATGGAGACCGGCTCCAACGATGTGTTGGTAGTCAAAGCCAAATTGAATGATGCCTATGGGATGAAAGAGCGGTTGATCCCGTTCCTCGAAGGGCAGGTCATCAAAAAGATCGATCTGGCCACGAGTTCCATAGAAGTCGATTGGGATCCGGATTTTTAATCGTCCCCGTCGTTGGCACAATCGGAGGTTCCTATGTGGATTGGGGTGATTAGCCTCTTCCCTGAGATGTTCCGAGCCATAACTGACTACGGTGTGACGGGCCGGGCCTCAAGGCAAGGCTTGCTGCAGATCAATTGCTGGAATCCTCGGGATTTCACCCACGATAAGCACCACACGGTCGATGATCGACCCTATGGTGGTGGGCCCGGAATGTTGATGATGGTTCAGCCGTTGCGTGATGCGATTCAGGCAGCACGGAATGCAGCAGGTGAGGGAGTCAGAGTCATCTACCTCTCACCGCAAGGTCGAAAGCTCACCCAAGCGGGTGTTGCCGAGCTCGCCCAACATCAGAAGCTGATTCTGGTGGCGGGACGATACGAAGGTATCGATGAGCGCGTCATACAGACTGATATCGATGAAGAGTGGTCTGTGGGCGATTATGTGTTAAGTGGTGGTGAATTGCCGGCCATGATCCTGATTGATGCGGTATCTCGTTTGGTGCCGGGTGTGTTGGGAGATATGGCGAGTGCCGAGCAGGACTCCTTTACCGAAGGACTGCTGGATCATCCGCACTACACGCGACCCGAGGTGATGGATGGATTGGCCGTTCCCGAGGTGTTACTGAGCGGTAACCACGAGAGTGTTCGCACATGGCGCCTTCAACAGGCCTTGGGTCGGACCTGGTTACGAAGACCGGAACTATTGAATAACCTAGCTCTGACTGACGAGCAAGAGAGACTTCTTGCCCAGTTTGTTCGGCAACAACGTGACGAACAGCAGTAGAGTTTTCAGTTTATCCTAGGTAGGAAGAGACAATGAGCAAGATTATCCAGCAACTCGAGCAAGAACAACTGCGTACCGATATCCCGGCGTTTGCCCCAGGTGATACCGTTCGCGTCAACGTCCGCGTTAAGGAAGGTGACAAGGAGCGTCTGCAGGCGTTCGAAGGTGTTGTCATCGCCAAGCGTAACCGCGGCCTGCACTCTGCATTCACCGTGCGCAAGATCTCCAACGGTGAAGGTGTTGAGCGTGTATTCCAGACTCACAGCCCGCTGATCGCCAGCGTTGAGCTGAAGCGTCGTGGTGACGTTCGTCGTGCCAAGCTGTACTACCTGCGCAACCTGACAGGTAAGAAGGCACGTATCCGCGAGAAGCTCAACTAATTCAATTAGTTGCTGTAAAGAAAAAGGCTCGCCAATGGCGGGCCTTTTTTGTGCGTATCCGCGGGCGAATGACCGTTATTGAACGACCGAGACGATGGAGTTCTCGCCACCGAAAGGGTTGCTACAATAAGATTCTGCTTCCCAATCGTTATCGAATGATTCAGAGCCATCCGGATGGACCAGCCGGAAACGGTACTGGTAGCTCTCCTTCTCATTGGTCGGCAGGTTCAACGTGGTCTTGAAAATCCCGTTTTTCATCTTTTTCAACTCAACAGGTTCCCAGCCAGCAAATTCGCCGAGTAGATAAACTTGCTCTGCTTGATTGGCGGCCTCCTTGGTTACCTCAAAGGTCACCTGCACTTCGGGCTTGGTCTTGAGAAATTTTTTCGTGACTGGCATGTGATCTCCTCGAACGGTTGGATCCAGTATCTGGCCGGTAGGACTTCTTGGCCTCCCATGAGTATCATAAAACATAAAATCACCAATGTGCCTAGTCCGACCACGGAAACGGGCGAAAAATAGCCGACCCGGTCAAGATCCGCGCGGGTCGAATGCCTGGTGGAGCAACTGCTGCGTAAAGGTCGCGCGCAGATAAAAGCCGCGCGGGCGGGTCTGGATCAGCTGCCCCTGTCGGCCGATGGCGCAGGTCAAGGCTCGACCATTCGCCGCTTTGGGACGCAACTGCAGCACCTGCCCGTGGTGAGCCGTAATCGATTCAATCTGCCCAAGGGCAACCAGCTCCATCAACTCTTCCCAGTCTTGTCGCAATTCTCTTTCCTGCTCGGCGTCGGGACTCCAGATGAATGGGGTCGCGATCCGGCGTTCGGCCAGCGGGATGCTGCGGCTGCCTTCGACCGGAACCCACAACACGCGGGATAATTTATTGCGCGCGTTGCACTCTTCCCAGCGCAGCCCGGTGATCCCGACGAGAGGGGTGACGCAGACGAATGTACTCTCCAGCGGCTTGCCGTTTGGATCTATCGGCAGGGTCTTCAGTTCGATCCCCAGCTCCTGAAAATCCTGCTCTGGTTTACTGCCGGCCGTCGCGCCGAGGTGCCACTCCAGCAGCTGCCCCACCCATCCCTTGGCATGACGCAGATCCTGCGGTATCGCGACCTGAGCCTGCAGCGCGAGGGCGGCCAGGGTTTCCCCAGCCAGAGCCTGCGCGCGTGTTAACAATTCCGTTTCACTCAGTGGCCGCGCTTTCGAAGGCAACACGGGTATAAGACTCCTCAACCGTCTGAAATTTGTTCGATTACACCTGGATCCTGGTGAATAAGCAATAATAGAACATCATCGACATATGTATATGATTAATATGATTTTTTACTGGTTTTTTTAGTTTGTCCACCTGGTTATCCTCATGACGGAGGGTTATCCCGCTGAATCAACGGCAGAGTGCACAAACTTATCCACAAAAAAACTGAATAACTTTCTTACTCAGGTTAAAAAGGGTGGTATTACCGCCTTTGTTGTGAGTCAAGACATAATGTCAGCAGATAAATGATGAGATCTTGGTCGGTTTTTGTGGATAAATGCCGAGTGGCCAAAAAATCACCGGCATGGTTTTTTCACAAGGATCCTGGGGATCAATCCCTGGATCCTGAACGATCCGCGATCGCACATTTCCTATGTAACCATATGATTAATTAATAAATATTAATTAAACCAGACTGATGCTATCCTCTGACTCTTGAATGGACACTCGATCATTCGCCCGGCTATACAGAGTTATGCAGCCTGATATCCACAGAAATCGTGAGCAATCCCGCGGCGTGAATGGTCGAAAGTGTTTATAAGTCTGAGTATATGGTTAAGTTATCCAGATGTTAGTGCCGCTGAGCGGTTTGCTGATGGGCGGGGAATGTGAAAAAATCCTCAGCTAGATAAAGATTGAGAATTCGCAGGTGATCGCGTGATTGATGGCGACGGTTTTCGTCCCAATGTTGGAATCGTGATCTGCAATCGTAATGGACAGGTCCTATGGGCCAGACGCTTCGGACAACACTCCTGGCAGTTTCCGCAAGGTGGAGTCGATGAGGGGGAAACCCCCGAGCAAGCCATGTTCCGGGAGTTGTACGAGGAGATTGGTCTCCAGCCCGGCGACGTAACGATTCTGGCTACCAGCCGTAACTGGTTGAAATACCGGTTACCCAAACGGCTGATCCGATGGGATAGCTCGCCCGTGTGCATCGGGCAGAAACAGAAGTGGTTTTTACTGCGGTTGGACGATGGCCGGGAATCGGCTATCCAGTTCGGGTGTCACGGGCAACCTGAGTTTGATGATTGGCGCTGGGTTAGCTATTGGTACCCGGTGCGTCAGGTCGTCTCTTTCAAACGTGAAGTCTATCGGCGGGTCATGAAGGAGTTTGCATCCATCGCCATGCCGTTCTTACCCAAGAAAGAAAACCGGCGACCCCACAAGGGGCGATAGGAGGATGTTCGGTGCTGACGACGCTGCGGCAAATTGTTGAGAAGGTCACCCAGGCGCCATCGCTTCATGATGCGATGAATGTACTGGTGCGCCAGACTCGCTCTGCCATGCAGGTGGATTGTTGCACCGTCTATTTTGCTGAACCCCAGCGGCGGCGTTATCGCCTGGTCGCCAGTGATGGCCTGGCCCAGGAGGCCATCGGCCGCGTCACTCTGCCCTATGACGAGGGGCTGGTGGGGTTGGTCGGGCGACGTGAGGAGCTGATCAACCTGGCCGAGGCCTCGTCGCATCCCAATTTTAAATACCTGCCCGAAGTCGGCGAAGATGACTTCAACTCGTTTCTTGGCGTGCCGATCATGCAGCAAGGCCAGGTGCTGGGCGTGTTGGTGGTGCAGCAAGCGGATTCCCGACAGTTCGATGAGGGCGACGAGTCCTTCCTAGTGACGCTGGCGGCCCAGTTGGCGGCCCGCATTCTACACGCCGAGATGAAGGGCATGCTGCATGCCGATCAGCAGTGGCGCCGCAGTCTCAAAGGTGTGGCGGCTTCGGCTGGTGTGGCGATTGCGCGCGCCTGGGTTTGGCGTCCGAAGATGGAGCTCGAACAGGTCGCGGCCAAGCGTGGCGAAGATCCTGAGCTGCAGTTGGAGCTGTTTAACCAGGCGGTGTTGCAGGTTCAGCTGGATCTGGATGCCACCGCGCTGCGCTTTCAGGAGGCGGTGAGCCAGGATTCGGTTGCCATCTTCGAGATCTATCAGCACCTGCTGACCGATCCGGCCTATATCCAGCAGATCGAGGCTGAAATTCTGCATGAAGGCTGGAGCGCGGCCACCGCCGTGCGTCGTGTCAGCGAGCGCTTCATCAGCCAATTCAAGGCGATGAAAGATAGTTACCTTAAAGAACGGGCGGTAGATGTTCGCGATGTGGCGCAACGGCTGCTGAGCTCGCTGGCCCATAGTCATATCGAAGAGTTTGATTTCGACGAGCCCGTGGTATTGCTGGCCGAGGAGGTAACTGCCTCCCTGCTGGCCGAGGTGCCGCGCGAGCGGCTGGCGGCGATGATCTCCCTGCGCGGCGCCGTCAACTCTCATGCCGCCATCTTGGCGCGCGCCATGGGGATCCCGGCGGTGATGGGCATCGAGTTGCCGCTGGTTGGTTTGGAACAGCGGTTGCTGGTGGTCGATGGCAACCGCGGTGAGCTGCTGGTGGAGCCGCCAGAATCGGTGCTTGACGAATATCGGCAGGTGATCCGCCAGGCCAAGGCGATGCACGATCGCCTAGGCGCCGAGAGTCATCTTCCCTCCGAGACGCTGGATGGGGTGCGGATTTCGGTGCTGCTGAATGCCGGGCTGAATCTGGAGAGCGAGAGCGAGATGCGGGATATGGCCGATGGCATCGGTCTGTACCGCACCGAGATCCCCTTCATGCTGCACGACAGTTTCCCCTCCGAACAGGAGCAGACCCTGCGCTACCGCGAGGTGCTGGCCAATTTCAGTGGCCGCTCGGTCTGTATGCGGACCCTGGACATCGGCGGTGATAAGCCGCTGCCCTATTTCCCCATCGTCGAAGACAACCCCTTCCTCGGTTGGCGCGGCATCCGTCTGACGCTGGATCACCCCGAGTTGTTCCTCGCCCAGCTCAAAGCCATGCTGCGCGCCAGCGAGTCCCACGACAATCTCTCCATCATGCTGCCGATGGTCGGCTCCTTAGCCGAGGTTCAGGCCGCGCGCCGCCTGCTCGATCAGGCCTGGCTGGAGATCTCCGAAGAGTTGGGGCGCAAGGGCAGCAGTGTGCGCTACCCGATGCTCGGCGCCATGATCGAGGTGCCCTCAATCCTCTACATATTGCCGGAGTTGGCTCCCTACGTGGATTTCTGGTCGGTAGGGACCAACGACCTGACCCAGTATCTGCTGGCGGTGGATCGGAACAACAGCCGGGTGGCCGGTCTCTATGACGCGTTTCATCCGGCGGTGATGCGGGTGCTGCAACAGGTGGTGACCACGGCCCATGGGCATGGCAAGGAGGTCTCCATCTGTGGGGAACTGGCCGGCGACCCGCTCGGGGTCTTGATCCTGATGGCGATGGGCTACCGCACCTTCAGCATGAATTTGAACAACATTGCGCGGGTTAAGTATCTGATCCGTCGCATCAAGCTGGCCGATTTGAGCTCGTTGCTCGAGATGGGGCTGCACCAGGGCAGTTCGGCGGCACTCAAGGGGTTGTTCAGCGGTTACCTGGAACAGCTCGGCTTGAGCGATCTGCTGCCGCCAAAGTAAGGCAACGGCATCACCACTTCGCCGACTCTTTACGCTAGAATGTTGCACCTCATGTTGCGCGGCTCTCAGGCCGCCGCAGCAGGCATTCGCGATTTGCTATCTGTGCGCCGGGATCCACGCTCCCTGGCCGACAACCGGTTTGGAGAAGTGAGCATGAAAAATTATCTGGAATTGATGGCGAAGATCCTGGCCGAAGGGACCCCGAAGGGCGATCGAACCGGGACGGGGACTCTCTCGCTGTTTGGCCATCAGATGCGCTTCAACCTGCAGCAGGGGTTCCCGCTGGTCACTACCAAGAAGTGCCATCTCAAGTCTATCGTGCATGAACTGCTCTGGTTCCTCAAAGGCGAGACCAATATCCGTTACCTCAAGGAAAATGGCGTCTCTATTTGGGATGAGTGGGCTGATGAGCAGGGCGAGTTGGGGCCTGTGTATGGTCACCAGTGGCGTTCCTGGCCGGCTGCGGACGGCCAGCACATCGACCAGATCCAGCGCGTGGTCGATGACCTGAAACAGAACCCGAACTCGCGGCGCATCATCGTCTCGGCGTGGAATGTCGCCGATCTCGACAAGATGGCGCTGGCGCCTTGCCACGCCTTTTTCCAGTTTTATGTGGCCGATGGCAAGTTGTCCTGCCAGCTCTATCAGCGCAGTTGCGACGTCTTCTTGGGGCTGCCGTTCAACATCGCCAGCTATGCCTTGCTGACCCATATGCTGGCGCAGCAGTGCGATCTCGAGGTGGGGGATTTTGTCTGGACCGGTGGCGATGTGCACCTGTACAACAATCACCTGGAGCAGGCCCAGTTGCAGCTGAGTCGTGAACCTCGCGCCCTGCCGCGTCTGCTCATCAAGCGCAAACCGGACTCCATCTTTGACTATCGGTTCGAAGATTTCGAAGTGGTTGATTACGATCCGCATCCTGGCATCAAGGCACCGGTGGCGATCTGAAAAAAGGCTGCGATTGCAGCCTTTTTTCTTGGTTAGTGTTCGGGCGCGGCTTGCGCATCACCAGTTCCAACACTTCACTCAATTCGGTTATTCCGAGTCATTTGCCCGATATAAGTGATTTTTGCGTTATCATTAGGCGGCATACACTGAGAGTTAGATTTTTTAAGGCTGAGAGTTCGGGAATATGACCACCACGATTAAAAAGTTTTTTCGCCTGGAATCGGCCAGCGGCATTCTGCTGATCCTGGCGGCCTTAGTGGCGTTGGCAGCGGCCAACTCGCCGCTGGCTGGCTATTACCATGAATTTCTGGCGCTCGATGTGCAGGTGAAAATTGGCTCGCTGGATCTGCACAAGCCGCTATTCCTCTGGATTAACGATGGGCTGATGGCGCTCTTCTTCTTGCTGATCGGCATGGAGGTCAAGCGTGAGATGATCGACGGTGCCCTGTCGACCCGCGAACAGGCGCTGTTTCCGGCCATCGCGGCCCTCGGTGGCATGCTGGCTCCGGCACTGATCTATCTGTTGGTGAACCATGGGCATCCCGAGACGCTCAATGGCTGGGCGATCCCAGCGGCAACCGACATCGCCTTTGCCCTAGGGGTTATGGCGCTGCTGGGCAAACGGGTGCCGACCAGCCTCAAGGTCTTCCTGCTGGCACTGGCGATCATCGATGATCTGGGGGTCATCCTCATCATTGCGCTGTTCTATACCGCCGAGCTGAACACAATGGCGCTCGCCATCGCCGGGGGCGCTACGTTATTGCTGTTCTGGATGAATCGCCGCGGCGTGGATCGCCTGTCGCTCTACCTGTTGGTCGGTACTGTGTTGTGGGTGGCGGTGCTCAAGTCCGGCGTCCATGCCACCCTGGCCGGTGTCATCCTCGGCTTCATGATCCCGAATCAGGGCAAGCGATATGTCTCACCGCTCAAACATCTGGAGCATAAGCTGCACCCCTGGTCCTCCTATGTCATCTTGCCGCTGTTTGCCTTTGCCAACGCGGGTGTGTCGCTCAGCGGTGTGTCGCTGGCGAGCCTGGCCTCTCCGGTGCCCCTGGGGATCATGCTCGGGTTGTTCATCGGTAAACCGCTGGGCATCTCCCTGATCAGTTATCTGGCGATCCGGTTCGACATCGCCCGCCTACCGCAAGGTTGCAACCTGCGCCATATCCTGGCGGTGAGTGTGCTCTGTGGTATCGGCTTTACCATGTCGATCTTCATCTCCTCCCTGGCCTTCGGGGTGGAGGGGAGCGAGTGGGCGACGCTCTCGCGGCTGGGGATCCTCTGTGGGTCGACGCTGGCGGCTTGTCTGGGCTATGGCGTGTTGCGGCTCTCCTTATCCTCGCGTGGTTTACCCCTGGTTCAGGCGAGTCGTGTCTAAATAACCATAAGCTGCAGCTCTCGGGCCACCCGTCTTCTGGCCCGAGAGCAGTTGCGGAGGCGATGCCTGTGGCCAGCAGGCATCAACACGTGTTTCGACCAGAGAGAGAGTCATGTCGCACCTAAACTACAACCACCTCTACTACTTCTGGATGACGCAGAAGAAAGGCTCGGTCACGGCCGCCGCCGAGGCGCTGTTCCTGACCCCGCAGACAGTGACCGGCCAGATCCGGTTGCTCGAACAACGCCTGGGGGGGCGTCTCTTCAAGCGCAAGGGGCGCCAGTTGGAGGCGACTGAGTTGGGACAGTTGATTTTCCAATATGCCGATAAGATGTTCACGCTCTCCTACGAGATGCTCGATTTGGTCAACTATCGCAAGGAAAACCAGCTGCTGTTTGATGTCGGTATCGCCGATGCGCTTTCCAAGCGCCTGGCCAGTCGGGTGCTGCTGTCGGCCATTCCGACCGATGGCTCCATTCATCTTCGTTGCTTCGAGTCGACCCACGAGCTGTTGCTGGAGCAGTTGAGTGAACACAAACTGGATATGATCCTCTCCGATTGTCCGGTTGATTCGGCTCAGCATGGTGGTTTGTTGTCGAAGAAGTTGGGGGAGTGCGGGGTCAGTTTCTTCTGTAAGGCGCCGCGCCCCACGGCGCCATTCCCGGCCTGTCTGAATGAGCGCAAGCTGTTGATCCCGGGGCGGCGCACCGCCATGGGGCGCCAGTTGACACGCTGGTTTGAAGAGAAGGGGCTGGCGCCGCAGATCCTCGGTGAGTTCGATGATGCCGCCTTGATGAAGGCGTTCGGTTTCTTCAATCAGGGGATCTTCGTGGCTCCTTCCATCTATCAAGGTGAGATCCTCGATGGTGAGGAGGTTGAATTGGTGGCGCAGACTCAGGATCTCAAAGAGGAGTACTACATCATCTTTGCCGAGCGCATGATCCAGCACCCGGCAGTCAAGATGATCTGTGAAAGCGACTTCTCCAGCCTGTTCAGCGGGGAGGAGGACATCTCCAACTTTACCCCTGCACCCCTGTCAAACTAGCTGCTATCATGGCCGGCAAAGGGTTTGGTGCAGGACGGATGGATGCAAATCGATGACATGCAGGCTCAGGCGGGCAAGGCGGTTAGCCTGCTTAAGGCGCTGGCCAATGAAAACAGGCTGCTGATCCTCTGTCATCTGCAGGCGGGAGAACTGTCGGTCGGCGAGATCAATGAGCGGGTCGGGTTGAGTCAATCCGCCCTCTCGCAGCATCTGGCAATCCTGCGGCATGACGGTCTGGTGGCCACCCGCAAGTCGGCACAAACCGTCTACTACTCCTTGAAGAGTGAGGACGTTCGCGCCGTGATTGGGGTGCTGCACGGTTTGTACTGCCGCTGAGTCGATGGGTGGTGATGAGAAGGCAAAAAAAAACCGGCGTGAGCCGGTTTCTTTTTGCTTGCGTCGCAAGAACGCGTCTTACAGTGCCTTGATTTGGGCAGCCAGACGGGTCTTATGACGAGCAGCCTTGTTCTTGTGGATCAGGCCCTTGGTGGCCATGCGGTCCAGAATAGGCTGAGCAGCTTCGAAAGCGGCTTGAGCAGCGGCCTTGTCACCGGCGGCGATGGCAGCAACTACCTTCTTCACGTAGGTGCGGGTCATAGAGCGACGGCTGGCGTTGTGCTTGCGGGCTTTTTCTGCCTGAATCGCGCGCTTCTTAGCAGATTTGATGTTAGCCAAGGTAAAACTCCTAAAACGGTCTTAGCGAGTGTGCTGAAAAGGCCCAAAAATATGCCCTCTCAACCCAAGAAAGTCAAATGATTTGTGCAAATAACCGCCGCGCTCCAGTGGCATACCGGGATGCGGGTAGTTAAACTGTCGGCCGATTTTAGCAGCTTTCATCGCGCTGTCACCGTTTTTGAGGAGTTTACGTGAGTAAGAAGTTAATCCGCTCCGGATTATTGGTCTCCGCCGCGACGCTGGCCTCCCGAGTTCTCGGCCTGGTGCGGGATATTGTCATCGCTCATCTGCTGGGGGCGGGAGCTGCGGCCGACGTATTCTTCTTTGCCAATCGCATCCCCAATTATCTGCGGCGCCTGTTTGCCGATGGTGCCTTCAATCAGGCCTTTGTGCCGGTGATGACCGAGTACAAGGCCAAAGGGGACAAGGCGGCGGTTCGGGAGTTGCTCTCCGCCACCATGGGCACCCTGGGGGCCATCATCTCGGTGGTGACGGTGATCGGCGTGCTGGGCTCGACCGTGCTCTCGGCGCTGTTTGGTTGGGGCTGGTTCATGGATTGGTGGCACGGTGGCCCGAATGCCGAGAAGTTTGAGCTGGCCAGCCTGCTGCTGAAGATCACCTTCCCCTATCTGTGGTTTGTCACCTTCACCGCCATGTCGGGGGCGGTGCTCAACACCTTCGGTCGCTTCGGCGTCTCCTCGTTCACGCCGACCTTTTTGAATATTGTGCTGATCATAGTCGCGCTCTGGGTGGCGCCGCAGATGGCGGAGCCGGAGATCGGCCTGGCGTTGGGGGTCTTCATCGGTGGTTTGGTGCAACTGATCTATCAGATCCCCTATCTGTACAAGATGGGGATGATGGTCTGGCCTAGTTGGGGCTGGCATCACCCCGGGGTGGTCAAGATCCGTACCCTGATGATCCCGGCACTGTTTGGCGTCTCGGTCAGCCAGCTGAATCTGATGATCAACACCATGCTGGCCTCCTTCCTCGCCACCGGCGCCATCAGCTACCTCTACTATTCCGATCGTTTGCTGGAGTTCCCGCTGGGGATGTTCGCGGTGGCTATCAGCACCGTCATTCTGCCGGCCCTCTCCAAGGGACATGTGGATCAGGATCCGCAACGCTTCTCCGATACCATGGACTGGGGCGTGCGCATGGTGCTGTTTCTCGGCCTGCCGGCCATGGCGGGCATCATGGTGTTGCGCGAGCCCATCCTGCGGGTGTTGTTCATGCGCGGTGAGTTTGGCCCCCATGAGGTGATGATGTCGGGTGCCAGCCTGCTGGCCTCTACCTCGGGTTTGCTCTCCTTGATGCTGGCGCGGGTGCTGGCCCCCGGATTCCATGCCCGGCAGGATACCAAGACGCCGGTGCGTTACGGCATCCACTCGATGATCGCCAACATGATCTTCAACTTCATCTTCATCTTCCTGACCCCACTGGGCTATGTCGGTCTGGCTTTGTCGACCGCGCTGTCGGGAACCGTCAATGCCATCTCGCTGTTTCAGGGGCTCTATCGTCGCCACGTTTATCGGCCGGGGCGCGGTACCCTGTTTTTCATGCTGCGCCTGAGTGCTGCCACGCTGGCCATGTACCTGCTGCTCTGGTGGCTGAGTCCAGAGTTGGAAGTCTGGGTCCGCTGGTCGATGTGGCGCTCCGGATTAGAGCTGGGCAAGCTGGTCTGTCTGGGAGGCGTCTGCTACCTGGCCTGTGCTGGGTTGCTGGGGATCCGTCCTCGCGACCTGAAAACGGTCAACGAGGGCTGAAAGGGCGGTGGCTTCGTTATATAATCTGGCGATTTCTCCGGCAATGACAAGGCAGTCCCCTCCATGCAGTTGATCCGTGGCATTCACAACCTGCGTCCCGAGCATCATGGCTGCGTGTTGAGCATTGGTAATTTTGATGGGGTCCACCTCGGCCACAAGGCGGTGTTGCAGCAGCTCCAGCGCAAGGCCGAGGCGTTGGGGTTACCCGCCTGTGTGATGCTGTTTGAGCCGCAACCGATGGAGCTGTTTGCCCGTGAGGGCGCTCCGGCCCGGCTGACCCGGCTGCGCGACAAGTATCTGGCGCTGAAGGAGTTGGGACTGGCCCGCCTGCTCTGCGTGCGCTTCGGCCACGAGTTTGCCAACCTCGAACCCGAACAGTTCATCGACGAGATCCTGGTGCGCAGTCTGGGCGTCAAGTATCTGGTAGTTGGTGATGACTTCTGCTTTGGCCGCGGGCGGCGCGGCGATTTCACCATGCTGCAGCAGGCCGGTGAGCGTTACGGCTTCGAGGTGGTCAGCACCCAGAGCTTCTGTGTGGCGCAGCAGCGCGTCAGCAGCACCCGGGTGCGTGAGGCGCTGCGCGCCAATCGTCTGTCGGAGGTGCACGCCATGCTGGGGGAACCCTACGCCGTCAGCGGCCGTGTGGCGCACGGCCAGAAGCTCGGGCGAACCATCGGCTTTCCGACCGCCAATGTTCACCTCAACCGCCAGGTCACGCCGGTGAGTGGCGTGTATGCGGTAGAAGTGTTATTTTCCGGCCACACCCATTATGGCGTGGCCAATGTGGGCACCCGTCCCACGGTAAACGGCCAACGGCCACAACTTGAAGTGCATATTTTTGATTTCTCGGGCGATCTCTATGGCCGACACATCCGTGTCCGGCTGTGTCATAAGCTCCGTGACGAGAAGAAGTTTGACTCTTTTGCCGCCCTGCATGCGCAGATCCGTGAGGATGCTGCCACGGCCCGCCGTTATTTCGGCCTCGCGGCAACCCCTATTGAACCATATGGAACCCAGGACTGATGAGCGACTATAAACATACCCTGAATTTGCCGGAAACCCCGTTTCCGATGCGTGGCGATCTGGCCAAGCGTGAGCCGGAGATGCTGAAGGCGTGGTATGACCAGGATCTGTACGGCGTGATCCGCAACGCCAAGAAGGGCAAGAAGTCCTTCATCCTGCACGATGGCCCCCCCTACGCAAACGGCAATATTCACATTGGTCACTCGGTCAACAAGATCCTCAAGGACATCATCATCAAGTCCAAGGGGATGGCGGGGTTTGACTCTCCCTATGTGCCGGGGTGGGACTGCCATGGTCTGCCCATCGAACTGAAGGTGGAAGGGCTGGTCGGCAAGCCAGGCGAGAAGGTCTCGGCGGCCGAGTTCCGTGCCGAGTGCCGGAAATACGCCAAGAGCCAGGTCGAAGCTCAGAAGGCCGACTTTGTGCGTCTGGGGGTACTGGGCGATTGGGACAAACCCTATCTGACCATGGATTTTAATACCGAGGCGCACATCATCCGCTCCTTGGGCAAAATCATCAGCAACGGCCATCTGCACAAGGGGTCCAAGCCGGTGCATTGGTGTACCGATTGCGGCTCGGCGCTGGCCGAGGCCGAAGTGGAGTACTACGACAAGAGCTCGCCCTCCATCGATGTGCGTTTCCAGGCGGTCGATGAGGCCCAGGTCGCGGCTGCCTTCGATTGTGCCGATGGCCATACCGGTCAGGGCCCGCTGTCGGTGGTGATCTGGACCACCACCCCCTGGACCCTGCCAGCCAACCGGGCTGTCGCTCTGCACGCCGAGCTGGATTATGCGCTGGTGCAGGTGGAAGGCGACCATCCTGAGCGTCTGATCCTGGCGGAAGCCTTGGTTAAGGATGTGATGGATCGTGCCGGCATCAGCCAGTATCACAACCTGGGCTACTGCAAGGGGGCTTCGCTGGAGCTGCTGCGCTTCCACCACCCCTTCTATGCCTTTGATGTGCCGGTGATCCTCGGCGATCACGTCACCCTCGACTCCGGTACCGGCGCCGTGCACACCGCCCCGGGCCACGGTCAGGAAGACTTCGCGGTCGGCCAGAAATATGGTTTGGAAGTGGCCAATCCGGTCGGTGGCAACGGCGTCTATCTGCCGGATACCGAGCTTTTTGCCGGTCAGCATGTCTTCAAGGCCAATGCCTCGGTGGTCGAGGTGCTTCAGGAGCGCGGCGCTCTGCTGCACCATCAGGCCATTCAGCACTCCTACCCGCACTGCTGGCGCCACAAGACTCCGATTATCTTCCGTGCCACGCCCCAGTGGTTCATCAGCATGGAGCAGGCGGGCCTGCGCCAGAAGGCGCTCTCCGAGATCAAGTCGGTGAAGTGGATCCCTGCCTGGGGGCAGAACCGCATCGAGGCCATGGTGGAGAACCGTCCGGACTGGTGTATTTCCCGTCAGCGCACCTGGGGGGTACCGATCGCCCTGTTCGTGCACAAGGAGACGCAAGCCTTGCACCCGCGCTCCGTCGAACTGATGGAAGAGGTGGCCAAACGGGTCGAAGTTGCCGGCATTCAAGCCTGGTGGGATCTGGATCCGGCCGAGCTGCTGGGTGACGATGCCGCCCACTACGAGAAGGTGAAGGATACCCTGGACGTCTGGTTTGACTCAGGTTCGACCCATGCCTCCGTGGTCAATGTGCGTCCCGAGTTTAACGGCCATGAGGCGGACATGTACCTGGAAGGGTCAGATCAGCACCGCGGCTGGTTCATGTCCTCGCTGATGATCGGCGTCGCCATGAAGCATCAGGCCCCCTACAACCAGGTGCTGACTCACGGCTTCACCGTCGATGGTCAGGGGCGCAAGATGTCCAAGTCTCTGGGCAACGTGGTTAGCCCGCAAGAGGTGATGAACAAGCTGGGTGCCGACATCCTGCGCCTGTGGGTGGCTTCGACCGACTACAGCGGCGAGATGACGGTCTCCGACGAGATCCTGAAGCGCTCCGCCGATGCCTATCGCCGCATCCGCAACACCGCTCGCTTCCTGCTGGCCAACCTCAACGGTTTCGATCCGGCTAAGCACATGGTGGCTGCCGATGAGATGGTGGTGCTGGATCGCTGGGCGGTCGGTTGTGCTCTGAAGGCACAGCAGGAGATCGTCGAAGCCTACGAGAATTACGATTTCCACCTGGTCACCCAGAAGCTAATGCAGTTCTGCTCGGTGGAGATGGGCTCCTTCTATCTGGATATCATCAAGGATCGCCAGTACACCGCCAAGGCGGATAGCCTGGCGCGTCGCTCCTGCCAGAGCGCCCTGTTCCTCATCGCCGAGGCCATGGTGCGCTGGATGGCGCCCATCATGAGCTTCACCGCCGACGAAATTTGGAAGTTGCTGCCGGGTGAGCGCGCCCAGTTTGTCTTCACCGAAGAGTGGTTCGACGGCCTGTTCGGGTTGAAGGAAGGCGAGGCGCTGGATGAGGCCTACTGGGCCGAACTGCTGCTGGTGCGTGGTGAGGTGAACAAGGCGCTGGAAGCGGCTCGTGCCGACAAGCGTATCGGCAGCTCCCTGCAGGCCGAAGTGACCCTGTATGCCGAACCGGCCCTGGCCGAGAAGCTGACCCGTCTGGGCGAAGAGCTGCGCTTCGTGCTCATCACCTCGCAAGCCAAGGTGGAAGCTGTTACGGCAGCGCCGGCCGATGCGCAGGCCACCGAGCTGGCGGGTCTGTGGCTGAACGTGACGGCGACCGAGGCTGCCAAGTGCGAGCGCTGCTGGCACCATGTGGCCGATGTGGGCACCATCGCTGGCCACGAGGGGATCTGTGGTCGCTGTGTGACCAACATCGATGGTGATGGCGAAACGCGGGCGTTTGCATGATGACTCCGAGCTGGAAGCAAAGTGGCGTGCGCTGGCTGTGGTTGGCGCTGGTGGTGGTGACTCTGGATCAGCTGGCCAAGCTGGCAATCCTCGACGGGCTGCCCTATGGTGGCCCCGGAATCAAGGTGCTGCCGTTCTTCAACATAGTGCATGTGTATAACACGGGGGCCGCCTTCAGCTTCCTGGCCCATCAGGGGGGCTGGCAGCGCTGGTTCTTCGCCCTGTTTGCCATCGGGGTCTCGGCGGCCATGACCGTTGGTCTGCGTCGGCAGGCGGCCAGCCAGCTCTGGCTGAACCTAGCATTCGTGCTGGTGATCGGCGGGGCCATCGGCAATCTCATCGATCGCCTGGTCTATGGCCATGTGGTCGACTTTCTGTTGTTCTACTGGCAGGGCTATATTTTCCCGGCCTTCAACCTGGCGGACTGTGCCATCACGGTCGGCGCCGCCATGATCGTGCTGGATGGGCTGCGCAAGAAGCCGCAGCCCGCTGCCGATGAGAAGGAAGCCTGAGCATGAAGATCCTGCTGGCCAATCCACGGGGTTTCTGTGCTGGGGTCGATCGGGCCATCAGTATCGTCGAGAATGCGCTGGCCAAATTCGGTGCGCCCATCTATGTCCGCCACGAGGTGGTGCACAACCGCTACGTGGTCGAGTCGCTGCGCCAGGCGGGAGCACGGTTTGTCGAGGAGCTCTCCGAGGTGCCGGATGGCCAGATCGTCATCTTCTCGGCCCATGGTGTATCCAAGGCGGTGCGCGAAGAGGCCCGCTTGCGCGGCCTGCGAGTATTCGATGCCACCTGTCCGCTGGTGAGCAAGGTGCACATGGAGGTTCACCGGGCCAGCCGCAAGGCGCAGGAGGTGATCATGATTGGTCACGCCGGCCACCCGGAAGTGGAGGGGACCATCGGCCAGTACGAGAGTCCGCAGGCGGGCATGTATCTGGTCGAGGATGAGGCTGATGTCGCCGCCTTGCAGGTCAAGGATGCCGGTCATCTGCATTTTGTCACCCAGACCACCCTGAGCGTCGACGAGACCAAGTCGGTGATTGCCGCGCTGCAGCAGCAATTCCCGGCCATTCAGGGACCGCGCAAGGATGATATCTGCTACGCGACCCAGAATCGTCAGGATGCGGTGCGTGAGTTGGCCGCCCAGGTGGACTTGTTCATCGTGGTCGGCTCGCGCAACTCCTCCAACTCCAACCGGCTGCGTGAGCTGGCCGAGCGGCTCGGCACCCATGCCTATCTGGTGGATGATGCCGATCAGCTGCAAGCCGAATGGTTCCAAGGTGTGACAACTGTTGGCGTCACCGCCGGTGCCTCGGCGCCCGAGGTGTTGGTGCAGCAGGTGGTGGCCCGCCTGCAGGCCATTGGCGGTGGTGAGGTCTGTGAGCTGGGTGGCAAGGAAGAGGATGTCATCTTCGAGGTGCCGCAGGAGCTGCGTCTGGATTGCTGATCCGCTAACATAACCAAACGAAGCCCTCGCTCTGCGAGGGCTTTTTGTCGGGGGGCGATCACAGGCTGGGGGCATTTCACAGACCGCCAGGCGCAAAACCGGTATAACCAGCCCCATTGAGGGCACCTCTCGGCATGGAATAAACAACAAACACAGGGAGACTGGAAATCATGGGTGAATTTATCGCGATCAACGAGGAGGCCGAGAGCCAACCGGAGGCAACCTGGTTGCAGCCGCGCCGGGTGCGGATTGGCCGGGGCTGGGGCTGGCTCTACGGCGGTTTTGGTCTGTTCAATCGTGGCATGGGGGTCAGCGTCGGCATCTGTCTGTTCAGCGTGGTGCTGTCGATGGCCTCCGGCATAGTACCCGGTGGCAGCCTGCTCTATCAGCTATTCAGCATGGTGTTTGCCGCTGGCTCACTGGCGGTGGCCCATCGTGCCCATACCGCCGGTTACATCTCCTTCAATGACTACTTCGAGGGTTTTCGTCAGCAGATGGGGCCCCTGGTGCTCGTCGCGGTGATCAACATGGCCCTGATCTTCGGGATTGTGCTGTTGGTAATGCTAGCCGCCATGATTTCCATTGGTCTGGATAATCTGATCCATTTTGAGGAGCTGGTCGAGGTGGATCCAACCTATGCCCTGCGGCTTCTGCTGTGGGTGTTGGTTGTCATCGCTTTGATCATCCCGGTGATGATGGCGGTCATGTTCGCGCCTGCTTTGGTCTTCTTCCACCAGGTGGCCCCCTGGTCGGCGATGAAGCTGAGTTTTCGCGCCTGTCTGCGGAACTTCTGGGTCCTAAGCTGGTGGGGCGTTCTTGCGACAGTACTGATGTTTTGCGGCTTCCTGATGCTGCTGATCGGTCTGCTGGTGATGGTACCGGTCATGTGGTACTCCAGCTATCTGGCCTACCGCGACATCTTCCTCTACGACGAGGTTTAACCTCGTCGCCGGCCTGCCCCACCACTTCCGGTGGTGGGGCAGGTATTTCTCCTCCTGGTTCAGCCCTCTACTCTCCGCTCCTTGAGCCATGACTCGGCGCAATCACCCACTTTTCAATCAGTTATACGAAAGCGCTTTCTGCTGATCCCGGTCAAAAATAGTGCAAAACGATCGCGTTCTGCGCACAGAATCGCCGGTTTTCGATTGCGGCCTCTGGCTGGCTCGTTATGCTAACGCGGCTTCGTTTGCTGCCACTGACTCATGCGAAGCTGGGATAAAATGGAATGAGATCACAAGCAAGGAGGGCCGAATGGCCAAGAAGATTCTCTCACCGGGACAGAAGAAACGCCGGGCGATCACCATCCTCATGGTGCTGTTGACTCTGGTTGCGGCGGCCGTGGTGGCGGTCATACCAACCGAGGCGGAAAAAGAGGCGCGCCAACTGGAGCAACAACATGAGACGGCGACGGCGACCGTCAATGCCGTGACCGATGAGGTCAGCGAGCATCGCGGTCGCAAGGGACGCAAGATCACCGAGCATGAGTACTCCACCGACTATCAGTTCTCGCTGGATGGCGAGCCGATGGCTGGCCATGCCATTCTCTCGGCGAGCGAATATGAAGTCTTGAACGAGGGCGACAGCCTGGAAGTCTGGTACCCCAAGGGACAGCCTGAGCTGGCGATGCCGAAGATGGTGGCCGATCGCCTGGCGGTCAGCACCCCCATCGATCGGCTCCGTCCCCATGTTAGCCTGATCCTGATGATCTCCGGTGCCATCACCGGGGTCTTGATGGTGCTGTTTGGCCGCGAGCCCAAAGGCGTCTTGCCGGAAGGCTTTTACAGCGAGAACGGCTGGCTGGATGTGGATGACAAGTATCTGGTCTATCTGACCGACAGCCACCTCTACTCGGTCTCGATCGACAAGAAGCAAGTCGGCACCATGCAGAAGCTCTATCAATCCGGCGCCACCATCGAGGATCTGCTGGCCAATGCCGGTGACAAGTACATCGGCATTCCGCTCAGTGCCATCACCGAGGTGGAGAGTCACTTCCATAAGGATACCATCACAGTCTCCTATCAACTGGATGGTAAGAGTGACTCCGAAACCCTGGAGTTCCTGAACCCGGCGGTGAAACGCCATGCAGCCGAGCGCATCGCCAAGGCGCTGCCTGGCAACCTCCATCGTGAAGAGGTACAGAAGACCCGCCTGCAGTCGGCCTTGCCGGCTCTGGTGGTGACGGCTCTGCTAGTGGCAGTGGTCTTCTTTGTCGACAACCGCCTGGTCGATATCGGGGCCATCCTGTTGCTGCTGTTGAGTGTCAAGGTGTTGCTGACCCGACTGCTCAAGCCGGTGGCCCTGACCCGTTGGCTGCTGCCGGTTGAGGCCAAAGCCGCTGAACTGGTAAATTGATACCATCAGCTGCCGAGTTATGGATCATAAAGGCGCCTTGCAGGCGCCTTTTTCATGGAGAGATCATGCCGTTTACTCCCTTGCACATGGGACCTGCGCTGTTGCTGAAGGCCGGTTGTGAGCGACGATTCAGTCTGTTCGCCTTTGGTTGTGCCCAGATCCTGATGGATATCGAGCCCTTGCTGGGATTGATTCGTCATGCCCCTGTGCTGCACGGCCGAACCCATACCCTACTGTGGGCGCTGCCGCTCGGCCTAGGCGCCGTTCTGCTGGCTCGTCTGCTGCGTGGCTTGGTGCTGCGCCGATGGAACCGGGAGGTGGCACACTATGGGCTGCGCTGGTTATTGCTGCCGCTCTCATGCGGTTGGTCTGCCTTGCTGTGGGGTGGCTTGCTCGGCGCCTACAGCCATCTGCTGTTGGATGGCCTGATGCATGGCGATATTCAGCCGCTATGGCCGCTCTATGCGGGCAACCCGTTTTATGGCTGGGTGAGCATCGCCAGGCTGGAGGCCTTCTGCCTGTGGTCGGGAGGCTTGGGAGCTCTGCTGTGGTTGGTGCGGCGCTGGTGTCGGCGTTGAGAGCTTCTTGAGTCTGATGATCTGCTTTGGTATCGCCCGATAACAAGACCCCGGCTTTGGGCCGGGGTCTTGGTCTTTGCAGGGTAGAATCTCGGGCTGGATTACAGCGCCTTGATGGTCTCCTGCTGCTCTTTAAGCTTGGCTAGCTGCAGCTGATAGTCGGCCAGCTTCTCGCGCTCCTTGGCCAGCACGGCCTCCGGCGCCTTGGCGACAAAGCCTTCGTTGCTGAGCTTCCCTTCGATGCGGCCGCACTCCTGACTCAGCTTGGTCACTTCTTTCTCCAGACGAGCCAGCTCGGCCGCCTTGTCGATGAGGCCCGCCATGGGGATGAGCAGTTCGGTGGCACCGATGAGCTTGGTGACCGAGACTGGAGCCGCATCACCAGAGCCCAGCACGGTGATGGATTCCAGCTTGGCCAGGGACTTCAAGGTGGCCTCGTTGGCGGCGGCGCGGGCGGCATCCACCGCATCGGCCTTGAGCAGTACGGTGAGCGGCACGCTCGGCGCCACCTTCATCTCGGCACGGATATTCCGGATGCTGATGATGAACTGCTTCACCCACTCCTGATCGGCCAGTGCTGTTTCGTCGACCTTGTCCGCATCGAAAGACGGATAGGCTTGCAGCATCAGGGTGTCGCCGTCGGTGAAGCCGACACCAGCCAACGGCGCCACGTTCTTCCAGATCTCCTCGCTGATAAACGGCATCAGCGGGTGCGCCAGACGCAGCAGGGTCTCCAGTACCGTCACCAGGGTGTGGCGGGTGGCCTGTTGCTGGGCCGGGGTGCCGTGCCAGAGTACTGGTTTGGTCAGCTCCAGATACCAGTCACAGAACTGGTTCCAGATAAACTCATAGAGCACACCAGCGACCTGATCGAAGCGGTAGGTGTCCATGGCTTGACACACATCGCGGATGGTGAGCTGCAGTTGGGACTGGATCCAGCGATCCGCCAGACTGTAGTCGGCGGCGGCCGCCGGGCTGCACACTTGATCTTCGGTGTTCATCAGCACATAGCGGCTGGCGTTCCAGAGCTTGTTGCAGAAGTTGCGGTAACCATCCAGGCGCTTCATGTCCCAGTTGATGTCGCGACCGGTCGAGGCCAGCGCCGCCAGGGTGAAGCGCAGGGCGTCGGTGCCGTGGGCTTCGATGCCGTCCGGGAACTGTTTCTCGGTGCGTTTGCCAATCTTCTCGGCCAGCTGCGGCTGCATCATGTTGCCGGTGCGCTTCTCCAGCAGATCGCTCAGGCTGATGCCATCGATCATATCCAGCGGATCCAAGACGTTGCCCTTGGACTTGGACATCTTCTGCCCTTCCTCGTCACGGATGAGGCCGGTGACGTAGACGGTCTTGAACGGTACCTGCGGTGAACCATCTTCGTGCTTCATGAAGTGCATGGTCATCATGATCATGCGCGCCACCCAGAAGAAGATGATGTCAAAGCCGGTGACCAGCACATCGGTGGGATGGAAGGTACGCAGATCCGGGGTCTGCTCCGGCCAGCCCAGGGTGGAGAAGGTCCACAGCGCCGAGCTGAACCAGGTATCCAGCACGTCTTCGTCCTGACGCAGTTTCACATCAGCAGCGAGACCATACTTGCTGCGCACTTCGGCCTCGTCGCGGGCCACATAGACCTTGCCGGATTCGTCATACCAGGCCGGGATGCGGTGACCCCACCACAGCTGACGGGAGACACACCAGTCCTGAATGTCGCGCATCCAGGAGAAATACATGTTCTCGTACTGCTTGGGCACGAACTGGATGCGACCATCTTCCACCGCCTCGATGGCAGGCTTGGCCAGCACACCGGCGCGCACATACCACTGGTCGGTGAGCATGGGCTCGATGGGCACGCCACCGCGATCGCCGTAAGGCTGTTGCAGCACGTGCTCCTTGGTCTCGGCCAGCAGCCCCAGTTCGTCCAGCTTGGCCAGAATGGCCTTCCGGGCGGCGTAGCGCTCTAGCCCGGCAAATTCGGCAGGCAACTCGGCCGGGTAAGCGCTGCTTGGGTGGCCACTGGAATCGAATACCTCGGCCACGGCGCGGATGTGGGCATCCAGGGTCAGCACGTTGATCATCGGCAGGGCGTGACGCTTGCCCACCTCGTTATCGTTGAAGTCGTGGGCCGGGGTGATCTTCACGCAACCGGTGCCCTTCTCCATGTCGGCGTGTTCATCGCCCACGATCGGGATGCGACGGCCCACCAGCGGTAGCTCGATATACTTGCCGATGAGGTTCTTGTAGCGCGGATCTTCCGGGTTCACCGCCACGGCAGTATCACCCAGCATGGTTTCCGGACGGGTGGTGGCGACTACCAGGAAACGCTCGCCGTCGTGGGTCTGCTCGCCATCGGCCAGCGGGTAGCGCAGATGCCACATGAAGCTTTTGACTTCGCGGTTTTCCACTTCCAGATCGGAGATGGCGGTGTGCAGCTTGGGATCCCAGTTCACCAGGCGCTTGCCACGGTACATCAGATCTTCGTCATACAGACGGACGAAGACTTCCTGCACGGCGCGGGAGAGGCCCGGATCCATGGTGAAGCGCTCGCGATCCCAATCCACCGAGGTGCCGAGGCGACGCATCTGACGGGTGATGGTGCCGCCGGACTCTTCCTTCCACTGCCAAATCTTGTCGATGAACGCCTCGCGACCATAGTCGTGGCGAGTCTTGCCCTCTTCGGCGGCGATCTTGCGTTCGACCACCATCTGGGTGGCGATACCGGCATGGTCGGTCCCCGCCTGCCACAGGGTGTTCTTGCCCAGCATGCGTTGGTAGCGGATCAGGGCATCCATGATGGTCTGCTGGAAGGCGTGACCCATGTGCAGGCTGCCCGTGACATTCGGCGGCGGGATCATGATGCAGTAGCCGTCTTGGCTGGTGTCGCCGTGGGGCTTGAAGTAACCCTGGGATTCCCAGTGCTGGTAGAGCGCCTGTTCGATGGCGCTGGGGTTGAAGGTCTTTTCCATTTTTTAGTCGGTCTCGGGTCTGTCGATCGCCTGGGCTTCGGCTGCGCTGGGCGCAGCCTGGGTCTGCAGCGTGAAGCCGGCGGCGCGATACTGCTTGTAGCGTTCGCGGGCCAGCTGTTTGAGGGAATCATCGGTGGGGACAAAATCTACCACTTCGGCAAAGCGTCCTGCAAATGCCGGTGCCTGCGGGCTGAGGTTGATCAGCAGCTGGCGGTTGCGGCGGGGCAGGCCGGTGCCGATCTCGACGGGAGCCTGGTGCGCCGTTGGCTCCTCGGAGAGGCTGTGGGGCACGAAGCTGTCGGCCTCTTGCTGCCAGAGCATTTCGTCGAGTCGCCAGCCCTGATCCTGATCCGCGACGCACAAAAACAGACTCTGGCCGAGACGGTAGCGTTCGGTGGCCAGTCGGCAGGCGAGTGCCAACTGGACGTCGGCATCACTCTGAGTCGTGGTCGGTAACAGGAAGAAGGTGGCTGTTTTCATCTCGGTTCGGGGGGCGGCGGGCATCCCCCCGGCTCCTTACTCGTCAAGGTCTACGCCGGCGCGGCTCAGCAGGAACTGGGTCAGCAGCGGCACGGGGCGCCCGGTGGCTCCCTTCTCCTTGCCGGATTTCCAGGCGGTGCCGGCGATATCCAGATGCGCCCAGTTGAACTTCTTGGCAAAGCGCGACAGGAAGGCGGCCGCGGTGATGGCGCCACCGGGGCGTCCTCCGACGTTGGTCATGTCGGCAAACGGGCTCTCCAGCTGCTCCTGGTACTCATCCCACAGCGGCAGGCGCCAGGTCTTGTCGCCGGAGAGTTCGGCGGCGGCGAGCAGCTCGTGGGCCAGCGGATTGTGGTTGGCCAGCAAGCCTGTGGTGTGATGGCCGAGGGCGATCACACAGGCGCCGGTCAGGGTCGCGACATCGATGACCGATTCCGGATCGAAACGCTCGGCGTAGGTGAGGGCATCACAGAGCACCAGTCGCCCTTCGGCATCGGTGTTGAGCACTTCGATGGTCTGGCCGGACATGGAGGTGAGAATATCGCCGGGGCGATAGGCTTTGCCGTCGGGCATGTTCTCGGCGCCGGCCAGAACCCCCACCACATTCAGTGGCAGCTTGAGTTCGGCCAGGGCATGCATGGTGCCGAGCACGGCGGCAGCCCCCCCCATGTCGTATTTCATCTCGTCCATGGCTTCGGCAGGCTTGATGGAGAGACCACCGGAGTCGAAGGTCAGCCCCTTGCCGATGAGGACGATGGGCTTGGCATCCGGATGCCCCTTGTACTCCATGATCGACATCATGGCTTCATTCTCGGAGCCTCGTGCCACCGCTAGGTAGGAGTTCATGCCCAGCTCGGCCATCTGCTGTTCGCCGATGACCTTGGTGGTGATGTTCGGGCAGGCATCGGCCAGACGGCGCGCCTGGGAAGCCAGATAGGCCGGAGTACAGATATTGGGCGGCATGTTGCCCACATCGCGGCAGACGCGAACCCCTTTGGCCACCGCCAAACCGTGCGCGATGGCACGTTCGCCGGTGGGCAGTTCACGACGGGTCGGCACATTGAACACCAGCTTGCGCAGTGGACGGCGCAGCTCGGCCTTGTTGGTTTTGAACTGGTCAAAGTTGTAGAGACCCGCCTGCGTGGTCTCGATGGCCTGACGTACCTTCCAGTAGGTATCGCGCCCCTTGACGTGCAGCTCGGTGAGGAAGCAGACCGCCTCCATGGAGCCGGTTTCGTTCAGGGTGCTGATGGTCTTCTGCATGATCTGCTTGAACTGGCGCTCGTCCAGTTCGCGCTCCTTGCCGCAGCCGACCAACAGGACACGTTCGGAGAGCACTCCGGGCACCTGATGCAGCAACAGCATCTGGCCGGCCTTGCCTTCCAGATCGCCGCGGCGCAACAGGGCGCTAAGATAGCCATCACTGATACGATCCAGCTGTTCGGCGACACTGGAGAGACGACGGGGTTCAAACACGCCGACGACGATGCAAGCACTGCGCTGCTTCTCGGGGCTGCCGCTTTTAACGCTGAACTCCATGGAGACTCCTTGGTCCTAAAGACAAAGTGCAAGGTTTATTCGATAATGTGGCATGGTTGCTTGGCTGGTTGGCCAATAAACGACCGTTTTCACCAGGTAAAATATGCCAAAATGGAATTTTGAGGCCTATTTTTTAGCGATTCGCTCGAAATTACAAGTTTTCCCAGAGGCTAGCGTGATCCTGTCCCGTTACATATTCAAAGAAACCATCAAGACCCAGATTGCGGTATTCGGGATCTTGCTGATGATCTTCTTGAGCCAGAGCTTTATTCGTATCCTGTCGCGTGCGGCTCGAGGAGCCATTCCTACCCAGTTGGTCTCCGAGATGCTGGCGTTGAACATTCCTTACATGGCCTTGCTGATGCTGCCGCTGAGTCTGTTCATCGCCATCTTGTTCGCCCACGGCCGCCTGTATGCCGAGAGCGAGATGACGGTGATGCGCGCGGTGGGGTTGGGACCGGCCAGCACCATGCATATTGCCCAGGCGTTGGCACTGCTGACCATGCTGCTCTCCGGTTTCAATGCGATGTGGATCGCGCCCTGGGCTGAAGAGCAGCAATATCAACTGCTGGAGAAGGTGAAGGCGGATCCGGGTCTTTTTGCCCTCGACAGTGGCCGCTTCATGAATTTGGATAACGGCAAGGTGGTCGCCTATATCGATCAACTCGAGGGCGAGGGAGTCAAGGAGCTTAGCCGCATCTACATCCTGCAGCAGGGGGATGCCAAGCAGGCACCCAGTGTGGTGGTCTCAGACTCGGGCAACATCCAGCAGGATGAGAAGGGGTTGCAGTGGTTGACCCTGAACAACGGCCAGCGCTATGAGGGGCCGACGGCGAAGGGGGAGTTCAAGATTTCGCAGTTTACCGAATATCGAACCTGGCTACAGGACAGAGCCGAGGAGGCGGTTGGCAATCGCAAGGTATCGGCCATGCCACTTCAGGATCTGTTGGTCAGCGACCACCCGAAGGCCGAGGCCGAGTTGCAGTGGCGGGTCGCCTTGCCCTTGTCGATTCCAATCTTGACCCTGATCGTGGTGCCGATGGCGGTGGTGAATCCCCGGCAGGGACGCTACGCCAAACTGCTGCCGGCGATCTTGCTCTATCTGAGCTATTTCTTGCTGCTGTCTGCCGGCAAGGCGGCGTTGGAGCGGGGTAGCTTGCCGGCGCTGCCTGGCTTGTACAGCGTGCCTTTATTGTTCTTATTGCTGTTTGCTCTGCCGTTGAATCTGGTGGAAACCCGCTGGCGCAATCGGCTGCGTTTGCGCATGAAGGGAGGCAAGGCCTGATGTTTGGCATTCTCGATCGTTATGTTGGCCGCAGCGTGCTGATGGCTATCCTGCTCTGTACCCTGATGCTGGTTGGCCTCTCGGCGCTCATCAAATATGTCGAGCAGATGAAAAGTGTGGGGGCTGGCTCCTACGATGCTATTGCCGCCGGTTGGTACGTGCTCTACTCGATTCCCAAGGAGCTGGTGCTGTTTTTCCCCATCGGCGCCCTGCTGGGCGGGGTGATCGGGCTCGGCCAACTGGCTTCCAGCTCTGAACTGGTGGTGTTGCAGTCGGTGGGGCGCTCGCGCTTCAACATCGTCATGGCGGTGCTCAAGACGGTGCTGCCGGTGATGGTGTTGATCATGCTGGTGGGCGAGTATCTGGCACCCATCACCGAGCGGCGCGCCGATGACTTGAAAACCATGGCGGTCTCCGGCGGTCAGATGACGGTGTCCACCGCCGGGGTCTGGATCCGCGAAAAACAGGATTTCATCAACATTGCCAGCGTGCTGCGCGATGGTTCCCTACAGGGGGTGACCCGCTACCGCTTTGGTGCCGAGCCCGAGCTGCTGACTACCGAGCAGGCCAAAAGAGGTCGGTACCAGGATGGCAGCTGGGTGATGGAGGGGGTACATCGCACCACCTTCAGTCATGCGCAAAAAATTGGCACGGAAGTCGTGGCTCAGGAGCGTTGGCAGATGCGCCTGACGCCTGACAAGCTGGATGTGGTGGCCATCTCGCCGGATGAACTCTCGGCGGCGGGCCTCTATGACTACATCCGTTACATGCAGCAGAGTGGCCAGAAGGTGGAGCGCTACGAATTGGAGCTTTGGCGCAAGATGACGGCTCCGCTGGCGGTGATCGCCATGATGCTGCTGGCGGCGAGCACTGTCTTCGGACCGCTGCGCTCGGTGCCTATGGGGCTGCGCATCATCACCGGGGTGATCTTGGGCTTCTCCTTTTATGTCGCCAACCAGGTGTTTGGCCCCATGAGCCTGGTTTATGAGGTGCCGCCGATCATTGGGGCGACCACCCCGAGCCTGCTGTTCATGGGGGTTGCGTTTTATATCCTCAAACGACGTCGCTAGTCGGCTCTTGGTCGGGCCTGATGGGCCGGGCTCAGGGGCTAGTCGTGGCCGCTTGTCGCATGAAGTGGCCGGTGAAGCGCAGCTTGACGTTTTGCGGATCGCCATAGGAGCCGGCTGGGATCTCGATGCCAATCAGTCGACCAGGAGTGGCTGGCCTCTTCGAAGGATGATGGCGGGCCACAAACTCCGCCACCTGCCGCATGGTTTTGGCCAGCTCGGGACTCTCGGCAAAGTTAGCCGCATCCAGGGGGCGATAGAACATCCGGGTCGCCACCATCTGAGCCTCGTAGCCCACCAGGTCGCTGCCCGCGGCCTGCCCCATCTCGGTCCTGGCCTGCCGTGCTTGCCGATCGGCACCGGACATGATGGCCATCACCTCATACCAGGCTCCGGTGAGAGCCTGTCCCAGCTCCGGGTGGGCTGCCAGCCGATCGCTGCGAACCACTAATAGATCGATGATTTCACCCGGGATGTAACTGGAGTCGAACACCTTGTGGCTTCCCGGCTGATTCAGTAGTTGGCTCAGGTGCGGATTCCAGGTGACAGCGGCGTTGCCGGTCTTGCTGGCGAAGGTGGAAACGATCTGGTTGTCCGGCACATCGATGATGTGGACATCTGTTTCGTCGAACCCCTGAGTCTGGAGGGCTCGGGCCAATAGGTGATGGGAGACGCTGCCGACGGCCAAGTGGACTGATTGGCCAACCAGATCGTTCATCTGTTGTCTGTTCTTCAGCACAATACCATCGTTGCCATTGGAAAAGTCGCCGATGATCAGTGCGGTTGAATCAAGGCCGGCAGTGGCCGGTATCGTCAAGGCATCCATATTCGTCATGGCGCAACCATCAAATTCGCCGGCGGTGTAACGTCGCACCGAGTCGAGATAATTTTCTTGATGCACCAACTCGATCGCGATGTGGTATTTGGCGGCCCACTTTTGGATAATGCCGTGCTGCTCGGCGTAGAACCAGGGCATCCATCCGGGATAGGTGGTCCAGGCGATACGGAACTTCTCGATTGTCTCGGCTGCTGCATGAGCCGGCGCCAGCGCTAGCGCGCTAGTGGTCAACAAGAAAAGCGCTAGCCAGTACCAGCGTTGTAAAGATCGAAGAAGGGATCTGCCGCCGAAAGAAATAGTCATGAGTCCTCCTGATGAGGTCGTTCACCTGGCTGTGGCCTGCGTTTTGCGTGCCAACTATGTTGATGGGTACCTTGGATTCAGAATAGCTCCAGACGCAAAGGGATCCAAAATGGTGCTGAATTCAGAGTGCCGGACGAGAGGTTACTCGCTCACTAAAGGCTGAACAAAAAAGACGCTGATGGTGCTTGCGCATCGGCGGCTGATCCGTATAATACGCGGGCTTGTCAATCTGACAGCAGAGCCAACAGGCTCGGTTCAACCGGTTTGCCGGGTGAACCTCACAGTCTCCCCGATTTGGGGAGAAACGTTATGAAACAACCTCCGGGGCCAATATGGGTTCTTCGGGCGGTTTGTTTTATGTTCTTTTATCCATTTGGAGCTCTGGTAAATGCAGAACCAAAGAATTCGCATCCGCCTGAAGGCGTTTGATCACCGCTTGATCGACCAGTCTACTGCGGAAATCGTCGAAACTGCTAAGCGCACTGGCGCACAGGTACGCGGCCCGATTCCGCTGCCGACGCGCAAAGAGCGCTTCACCGTACTGATTTCTCCACACGTGAATAAAGACGCACGTGATCAGTATGAAATCCGCACTCACAAGCGTCTGGTAGACATCGTTGAACCGACCGACAAGACCGTTGACGCTCTGATGCGTCTGGATCTGGCGGCTGGCGTCGACGTACAGATTAGCCTGGGTTAATTACGGAATAGAGGTTGATAACAATGACAATCGGTCTTGTAGGTCGCAAGCTGGGTATGACTCGCGTCTTCACTGAAGACGGCGCGTCCATCCCTGTGACTGTTATCGAAGTTGAAGCAAACCGTGTGACTCAAGTTAAGTCTCTGGAAAGCGACGGCTACGTTGCCATCCAAGTTACCACCGGTGCCAAGAAGGCTAACCGCCTGACTGCTGCCGAAGCTGGTCACTTTGCTAAGGCTGGCGTCGATGCCGGTCGTGGTTTGTGGGAATTTCGTCTGAATGAAAGCGAAGCGGCTGACGTTGCTGTCGGTGCTGAGCTGAACGTTGGCGTTTTCGCTGACGTCAAGAAAGTGGACGTTACTGGTACCTCCAAGGGTAAAGGCTTTGCCGGTACTGTTAAGCGCTGGAACTTCCGTACCCAGGACATGACTCACGGTAACTCTCGTTCACACCGTGTGCCGGGTTCAATTGGTCAAAACCAATCTCCGGGTAAAGTGTTCAAGGGCAAGAAGATGGCTGGTCACCTGGGCAACGAGCGCGTTACCGTGCAGTGCCTGGATGTGGTTCGTGTCGACGTTGAGCGCAATCTGCTGCTGGTTAAAGGCGCAGTTCCAGGCGCAACCAACGGCGATCTGATCGTCAAACCTGCCGTTAAAGCGTAACGTCTGAGGAGATAGTAATGGAATTGGTAATGAAAGACGCCCAAGGCGCTCTTCAAGTTTCCGAAACTACCTTCGGGCGTGAGTTCAACGAAGCCCTGATCCATCAGGTAGTCGTAGCCTACGCCAATGGTGCGCGTCAGGGTACTCGCGCTCAGAAGAGCCGTTCTGAAGTCTCTGGTGGCGGTAAGAAGCCATGGCGTCAGAAGGGTACTGGTCGTGCTCGTGCGGGTAGCATTCGCTCCCCGATCTGGCGTTCAGGTGGCGTGACTTTCGCCGCTCGTCCGCAGGACCACAGCCAGAAGGTAAACAAGAAGATGTACCGCGCCGCTCTGCAGAGCATTCTGTCCGAGCTGGTACGTCAAGAACGTCTGATCGTGGTTGAGCAATTCGCAATCGATGCGCCGAAGACCAAGGATCTGGTTGCCAAGCTGAAAGGCCTGGAACTGAACGACGTGCTGATCGTCACTCCGGAAGTGGATGAGAACCTGTTCCTGGCCGCTCGCAACCTGTACAAGGTTGACGTGCGTGATGTAACTGGCCTCGACCCGGTTAGCCTGATCGCTTTCGACAAGGTATTGATGACTGCTGAAGCAGTGAAGCAAATCGAGGAGATGCTGGCATGATCCGTGAAGAGCGTCTGCTGAAAGTTCTGAAGGCTCCGCACATCTCTGAGAAGAGCACCATGGTGGCTGAAAAGCTGAATACCATCGTGTTCAAGGTTGCCACTGACGCGACCAAGGCGGAAATCAAGGCGGCAGTTGAGAAACTGTTCGAAGTTAAAGTTGAAGCTGTACGCACCCTGAATGTGATGGGCAAGACCAAGCGTACCGGTGCTCGTGTAGGCAAGCGTTCCGATTGGAAGAAGGCCTATGTGACTCTGGTTCCAGGTCAGGACATCGACTTCATGGGCGGCGCTGCCGAGTAAGAGGAGTCTTAACAAATGGCAATTGTAAAATGTAAGCCTACTTCTCCGGGTCGCCGTCACGTCGTCAAGATTGTCACCCCGGAACTGCACAAGGGTAAGCCGTTCGCTGCTCTGGTAGAAGAGAAGCGTAAGACTGGCGGTCGTAACAACAACGGCCGTATCACCACTCGTCACATCGGTGGTGGTCACAAGCAGCATTACCGTCTGGTCGACTTCAAGCGTAACAAGGACGGGATCCCGGCCAAGGTTGAGCGTCTGGAGTACGATCCGAACCGCTCCGCGCACATCGCGCTGGTGCTGTACGCAGATGGCGAACGCCGTTACATCCTGGCCCCGAAGGGGCTGAAAGCCGGTGATGCAATCGCCTCTGGCGTCGATGCTGGCATCAAGGTAGGTAACGCCCTGCCGATGCGTAACATCCCGGTTGGTACCACTGTCCACGCTATCGAAATGAAGCCGGGCAAGGGTGCTCAGATCGCTCGTTCTGCTGGCGCATTCGCTCAGATCCTGGCCCGTGAAGGTAGCTATGTGACTCTGCGTCTGCGTTCCGGTGAAGTACGCAAAGTGCTGGCCGAGTGCCGCGCCACCATCGGTGAAGTCGGTAACTCCGAGCACATGCTGCGTCAACTGGGTAAGGCTGGTGCCACTCGCTGGCGCGGTGTTCGTCCGACCGTTCGTGGTATGGCCATGAACCCGGTTGATCACCCGCACGGTGGTGGTGAAGGCCGCAACAAGGGTATGCAACCTGTATCTCCTTGGGGCACTCCGGCTAAGGGTTACAAGACCCGTAAGAACAAGCGCACCGACAAGTACATCGTACGTCGTCGTAACAAGTAATTCTTTTAAAGAGGAATCACCATGCCACGTTCTCTCAAGAAGGGTCCATTCATTGACCTGCACTTGCTGAAGAAGGTAGAGAAAGCGGTGGAAAGCGGGGACAAGAAGCCAATCAAGACTTGGTCCCGTCGTTCAATGATCATCCCGAATATGATCGGTTTGACCATCGCTGTCCATAATGGTCGTCAGCACGTACCGGTATACGTTTCCGATGAAATGATCGGTCACAAGCTGGGTGAGTTTGCGCCAACTCGTACTTATCGCGGTCATGCCGCTGATAAGAAGGCCAAGAAGAAATAAGGGGTAAATGATGGAAGCTATCGCTAAACACCGTTTTGCCCGTACTTCTGCCCAAAAGGCTCGCTTGGTTGCTGATCAAGTACGTGGTCTGCCGGTTGACAAGGCTCTGAACCTGCTGACCTTCAGCCCGCGTAAAGCGGCTGTTCTGGTCAAGAAGGTACTGGAATCTGCCATTGCAAATGCCGAGCACAATGAAGGTGCGGACATCGACACGCTGAAGGTTGCCACCATCATGGTTGACGAAGGTCCATCCATGAAGCGCATTCGTCCACGTGCCAAAGGCCGCGCGGACCGTATCCTGAAGCGTACCTCCCACATCACTGTGGTAGTGTCCGACCGCTAAGAGGCTAGGAGATAAGCAATGGGTCAGAAAGTACATCCTAATGGTATTCGCTTAGGAATCACCAAGCCTTTCAACTCTACTTGGTTTGCGAGCACTAAAGACTTCGCAGACAACCTGCACGGCGACTTCCAAGTCCGTCAGTACCTGACCAAGGAGCTGAAGGCTGCGTCCGTGTCTCGTATCGTCATCGAGCGTCCGGCTAAGAGCATCCGTGTGACCATTCACACCGCTCGTCCGGGTGTGGTGATCGGTAAGAAGGGTGAAGACGTTGAAAAGCTGCGCAAGTACATCGCCAAGATCGCTGGCGTACCTGCACAGATCAACATTTCCGAAGTGCGGAAGCCTGAACTCGACGGCAAGCTGGTTGCTGACAGCATCAGCTCTCAACTCGAGCGTCGCGTTATGTTCCGTCGTGCCATGAAGCGCGCCGTACAAAACGCCATGCGTCTGGGTGCCAAGGGTATCAAGGTAGAAGTTAGCGGCCGTCTGGGCGGCGCCGAAATCGCGCGTACCGAATGGTACCGTGAAGGTCGCGTCCCCCTGCACACTCTGCGTGCAGACATCGACTACGCTACCTCTGAAGCACATACCACCTACGGCGTCATCGGCGTCAAGGTTTGGATCTTCAAGGGCGAGGTTCTGGGTGGCATCGCAGCTGTTAACGCAGCCGCAGCAGCCGCTCAACAAGAGCCGGCTCCTGCCAAGCCGAAGCGCAAGCCTCGCGGTAAGTAAGGAGATTCGGTAAATGTTGCAACCTAAGCGTACAAAGTTCCGTAAAGTCCACAAGGGCCGTAACCGTGGTCTGGCGAATGCCGGCAACGAAGTTTCTTTCGGTTCCTTTGGTCTGAAGGCGGTAACTCGCGGTCAACTGACTGCTCGTCAGATCGAAGCAGCTCGTCGTGCTATGACTCGTGCTGTGAAGCGTCAAGGTAAGATCTGGATCCGTGTGTTCCCGGACAAGCCAATTACTGAAAAGCCCCTCGAAGTTCGTATGGGTAAAGGTAAGGGTAACGTGGAATATTGGGTAGCCCTGATCCAGCCTGGTAAGGTCCTGTACGAGATGGACGGTGTGCCTGAAGCCCTGGCCCGTGAAGCGTTCGCCCTGGCGGCCGCTAAACTGTCAGTTAAGACCACTTTCGTAACTCGGACGGTAATGTGATGAAAGCACAAGATCTTCGCCAAAAGAGCGTAGAAGAGCTGAAGGCTGAACTGATCGGTCTGCTGCGTGAGCAGTTCAACCTGCGTATTCAAGCCAGCACTGGTCAACTGTCTCAGACTCATACTCTGAAACAAGTACGTCGCGACGTCGCTCGCGTCAAGACTGTTCTGAACGAGAAGGCAGGTGCGTAATGACCGATAAAATCCGTACTCTGCAGGGTCGTGTCGTTAGCGACAAGATGGACAAGTCCATCACCGTAGCTATCGAGCGCAAGGTAAAACACCCGATTTACGGGAAGATTATCGTGCGTACCACCAAGCTGCACGTGCATGATGAGAACAACGAGTGTAAGGTTGGTGACCTCGTGGATATCCGCGAATGTCGCCCACTCTCCAAGACCAAATCTTGGACTCTGGTTGCCATCGTCGAGAAGGCCTAAGTTAGGTCTTTGTTAGATAGGGACGGCCCACTGGGCCGTTCTTTTTTTCAACTACCAATCGCGGATCGGCTGTGGTATTATGCCGCGCCTTTAATGGGCAGCCAGTCCCGAAAGGGAACAGTAGTAAAGTAAAGCGGAGCACTCACATGATCCAAATGCAAAGTATGCTGGACGTCGCCGACAACTCCGGCGCTCGCAGCGTAATGTGTATTAAGGTTCTGGGTGGTTCGCACCGCCGTTATGCCGGTGTAGGCGACATCATCAAAGTTTCCATTAAAGAAGCAATTCCACGTGGAAAAGTGAAAAAAGGTGATGTGTACAATGCGGTGGTCGTTCGCACCCGTAAAGGCGTTCGTCGTCAAGATGGTTCTCTGATCCGTTTTGATCGCAACGCGGCTGTGCTGTTGAACAACCAACATCAGCCGATCGGTACTCGTATCTTCGGCCCAGTGACTCGTGAACTGCGTGGTGATAAGTTCATGAAGATCGTGTCCCTGGCCCCAGAAGTACTGTAAGGAGCACAGAACATGGCAGCAAAAATCCGTCGTGAAGACGAAGTAATTGTTTTGACCGGTAAAGACAAAGGCAAACGTGGCAAAGTCACTAAAGTCTTGGTTCAACAGGGCAAAGTAATTGTTGAAGGCATCAATGTGGTGAAAAAACATCAGAAGCCAGTTCCGGCTTTAGGTGTTGCTGGCGGTATCGTTAGCAAAGAAACCCCTATTGATGTATCAAACGTAGCGATTTTCAACCCTGCTACTGGCAAGGCTGATCGCGTTGGTTTCCGGTTTGAAGATGGCAACAAAGTGCGTTTCTTCAAATCTAACGGTGAACTAGTAAAGTAATTGGAGTTTAACGATGGCGAAACTGCATGATACCTACAGACAAGCTGTAGTCCAGGAACTGATGAACCAGTTCGGCTACAATTCTGTCATGCAAGTCCCTCGGATCGAGAAGATCACCCTGAACATGGGTGTCGGTGAAGCCTTGGCTGACAAAAAAGTACTGGAAAATGCTGCTGCTGATCTGGCTGCAATTTCTGGTCAGAAGCCACTGATCACCAAAGCACGCAAATCTGTTGCGGGCTTCAAGATTCGTGAAGGCTACCCGATCGGTTGTAAAGTAACCCTGCGCGGCGAGCGTATGTGGGAGTTTTTGGAGCGCTTGATTTGCATCTCTATGCCACGTATTCGTGACTTCCGTGGTGTTAGTGCCAAGTCCTTTGATGGTCGTGGTAACTACTCTATGGGCGTGCGTGAGCAAATCATCTTCCCCGAAATCGACTACGATAAAGTCGATAAAGTTCGTGGTTTGGATATCACTATCACAACGACTGCGAAGACTGACGAGGAAGGCCGTGCTCTGCTGGCTGCCTTTAACTTCCCATTCCGTAAGTAAGGTGTAGGGTTATGGCAAAACTGTCCATGATTGCACGTGAAGACAAACGTGCGAAATTGATTGCAAAACACTTCGAGAAGCGTGCTGCACTGAAAGCGATCATCGCCGACGTAAATGCTTCTGATGAAGCTCGTTGGGAAGCAGTGCTCAAGCTGCAACAACTGCCGCGTGACTCCAGCCCGAGCCGTCAACGTAATCGTTGCAATATCACAGGTCGTCCACACGGCTACCTGCGTAAATTCGGTCTTTGCCGCATCAAAGTGCGTGAGCACATGATGAAAGGCGAAATTCCTGGCCTGAAAAAGGCTAGCTGGTAATTAATCTCGGGAGTTAAGACACATGAGCATGCAAGATCCGATCGCGGACATGCTGACCCGCATCCGCAACGGTCAGGCGGCCCACAAGGTTTCCGTCTCTATGCCTTCTTCCAAGCTGAAAGTAGCTATTGCTAATCTGCTGAAAGAAGAAGGTTACATCGCTGACGTTAAAGTGAGTGGTGACGTTAAACCTGAACTGGAAATTGAATTGAAATATTTCCAGGGCAAGCCTGTTGTTGAGCTGATCCAGCGCGTAAGTCGCCCTGGTCTGCGTATTTATAAGAAACGTGGCGACCTGCCAAAGATCATGAACGGTCTGGGTATCGCTGTGGTTTCTACTTCTAAAGGTGTGATGACTGACCGTGCTGCTCGTAAAGCAGGCATGGGCGGTGAGATCATCTGCTACGTAGCGTAAGGAGCTAGGAAATGTCTCGTGTTGCGAAAGCACCTGTTACTATTCCTGCTGGCGTGGAAGTAACCCTGAACGGCCAGGAAATTGCTGTTAAAGGTAAAAATGGCACCCTGAAGCGCACTCTGAACGCTGCAGTTATCGTCACCAAAGAAGAAAATGTGTTGAAATTCGCACCTCAAGAAGGTGTGACTGGTGCAGACGCGCAGGCTGGTACTGCTCGTGCACTGGTAAACAACATGGTTATTGGTGTTACTACTGGCTTCGAGCGCAAACTGGTGCTGGTTGGTGTAGGTTACCGTGCACAGGCGAAAGGCAAGTCTGTTGGTCTGGCTCTGGGTTTCTCCCATCCAATCGACCATGAACTGCCTGAAGGTGTTACAGCTGAATGCCCGACTCAGACTGAAATCGTGCTGAAAAGTGCGGATAAAGCTCTGTTAGGTCAGGTTGCGGCTGACATCCGTGCCTATCGTAGCCCGGAGCCTTACAAAGGCAAAGGTGTACGCTATTCTGACGAAGTTGTGCGTACTAAAGAAGCTAAGAAGAAGTAAGGTAACACTATGGACAAGAAAGCAGCTCGTCTCCGTCGTGCTACTAAAGCACGCAAGAAGATGCAGGAACTGGGTGCGACTCGTCTGGTGGTTCACCGTACTCCGCGCCATATCTATGCGCAGGTTATCGCACCGAACGGTTCCGAAGTGTTGGCCTCTGCCTCTACTGTAGAGAAGGCCATCGCAGAGCAAGTTAAATACACTGGTAACGCTGATGCCGCTGCCGTTGTGGGTAAGGCAATCGCTGAACGTGCGTTGGCAAAGGGTGTCACCACCATTTCCTTCGACCGTTCTGGTTTCCAATACCACGGCCGTGTAGCCGCTCTGGCTGCCGCAGCGCGTGAAGCCGGTCTTCAGTTCTAAGGTAGGGGTCGAAAATGTCTAAAGTCGAAACTCAAGCCGGTGATCTGCAAGAGAAGCTCGTCGCAGTTAACCGTGTATCTAAAGTAGTTAAAGGTGGTCGTATTTTCTCCTTCACAGCTCTGACTGTCGTAGGTGATGGTAACGGCCGTGTAGGTTTCGGTTACGGTAAGGCGCGTGAAGTTCCTGCTGCCATTCAAAAGGCAATGGAACAAGCTCGTCGCAACCTGACCAAGGTCGAACTGAACGCAGGTACCCTGCACCACGCGGTGAATGGTACCCACGCTGGTTCCAACGTGTTCATGAAACCTGCCTCCCAAGGTACTGGTATCATCGCCGGTGGTGCGATGCGTGCAGTGCTGGAAGTGGCTGGCGTGCACAACGTACTGGCCAAGACCTACGGTTCCACCAACCCGATGAACGTGGTTCGCGCTACCATCGACGCTCTGGCAAACATGAAGTCGCCTGAGCAAGTCGCTGCCAAGCGTGGCCTCAGAGTCGATGAAATTCTGGGATAATGCGCCATGGCTAATAAAACTGTAAAAGTAACTCAGACTCGCAGTGCTATCGGTCGTCTGCCGAAACACAAGGCATCTCTGCGTGGCCTGGGCCTGCGTCGCATTGGTCACACCGTTGAGCTGGAAGATACTCCATGCGTCCGCGGTATGATCAACCAGGTTTACTACATGGTGAAGGTGGAGGAGTAATCCATGCGTTTAAACACTCTTTCTCCGGCCGCTGGTTCTAAGCCTGAAAAGAAGCGTCTGGGCCGTGGTATCGGTTCAGGCCTGGGCAAGACCTCTGGTCGTGGTCACAAGGGTGCCGGCTCTCGTAAGAGCGGCGGTACTCGCGTCGGGTTTGAAGGCGGTCAAATGCCGTTGAAGATCCGTCTGCCGAAGTTCGGTTTCTATTCTCGTAAGGGCGCTGTGACTGCTGAAGTCCGTCTGCACGAAATTGCGACCGTTGAAGGTGACGTGGTTGACCTGAACACCCTGAAGCAAGCCGGTGTGATCAATAAGAACATCGAGTTCGCTAAGGTTGTTCTGTCTGGCAAGATTGAGCGCGCAGTAACTGTTCGTGGCCTGACTGCCACCAAGGGTGCTCGTGCTGCCATTGAAGCCGCAGGCGGCAAGATCGAGGAATAATAAGTACATGGCTAAGAAACCAGGATTAGATGTAAAGGGTGCACAGGGTGGTCTCAGCGAGCTGAAGAGCAGACTGCTGTTCGTGCTCGGTGCCATCATCGTGTTCCGTGCTGGCTCCTATGTGCCGATTCCTGGGATTGATGCCGCCGTACTTGCTGAATTGTTCCAGCAACAGAAGGGAACCATCATTGAACTGTTTAATATGTTCAGTGGTGGGGCCCTGTCCCGTGCCTCCATCTTCGCGCTGGGGATCATGCCGTACATTTCGGCATCGATCATCATCCAGCTGTTGACGGTGATTCATCCGGCCTTGGCTGAGCTGAAGAAGGAAGGGGAGACTGGTCGTCGCAAGATTAGCCAGTACACTCGTTATGGCACTCTGTTGTTGGGTACGGTTCAGGCATTCGGTATCGCCACCGGTCTGCCGAATATGATGCAGGGTCTGGTATCCAACCCAGGCTTTGGTTTCTATTTCACGGCCGTGGTTAGTTTGGTCACCGGTACCATGTTCTTGATGTGGTTGGGTGAGCAGATAACCGAGCGCGGTATCGGCAATGGTATTTCGCTGATCATTTTCGTCGGTATCATTGCAGGTCTGCCGCATGCGATTGGCGCTACGGCTGAGCAGGCGCGTCAAGGCGAATTGCACATCCTGCTGTTGTTGCTGCTGGCGGTGATTGTGTTTGCGGTCACCTACTTTGTCGTGTTTGTCGAACGTGGGCAGCGTCGTATCGTTGTCAACTACGCCAAGCGCCAACAGGGTAATCGGGTGTTTGCCGCACAAAGCACTCACTTGCCGCTGAAGCTCAACATGGCTGGTGTTATTCCTGCGATCTTCGCATCCAGCATTATCCTGTTCCCGGGGACGATTGCTTCCTGGTTTGGTCAGGGTAACTCATGGGGTGCCAACCTGTTGCAAGAGATCTCAATGACTCTGCAACCCGGCCAACCGCTCTATGAAATGCTGTATGCTGCGGCCATTATTTTCTTCAGTTTCTTCTATACTGCGTTGGTGTTTAACCCCCGCGAGACGGCAGACAATCTGAAGAAGAGTGGCGCGTTTATCCCTGGCATTCGTCCAGGGGAACAGACTGCGAGGTTTATTGATAAAGTGATGACTCGCCTGACATTGGCAGGTGCTCTGTACATTACCTTTATCTGTCTCGTGCCCCAGTTCCTGATGACGATGTGGAACGTACAGTTCTATTTCGGTGGCACCTCGCTGCTGATTATTGTCGTGGTCATCATGGACTTCATGGCTCAGGTACAGACCCATTTGATGTCTCATCAATATGGTGATGTTCTGAGAAAGGCCAATCTTAAAGGCTACGGCCGATAAGAGCGGTTTTCACAGTTACGCGGAGTTAAGCAATGAAAGTTCGTGCTTCCGTTAAGGCCATCTGCCGTAACTGCAAGATCATCAAGCGTCACGGTGTGGTGCGTGTGATCTGCAGCGAGCCTAAGCATAAACAGCGTCAAGGCTAATTAATTTACGGCTGGTACTTGAAAAAAAAAGTTAGGCTGGCTAAATTAGCCAGCCAACTTTTGTTGTGCACTATGACGGCCGCCATGTATCCGAAACGGGCTTTATGGCGGTCAATGATTTATTTAGTTTTAGGAGTGGGATAGTGGCCCGTATCGCTGGCATTAACATTCCTGACCATAAGCATGCAGTCATCGCTTTGACTGCGATTTATGGCATTGGCAACACCCGCGCAAAATCCATTTGCGCAGATGCAGGTATTGCCGAGGATGTGAAGATCAAGGATCTGGACGAAGCTCAGATCGAAAAACTGCGCGAGCAAGTTGCCAAGTTCACTGTTGAAGGTGACCTGCGTCGTGAGATTTCCATGAACATCAAGCGCCTGATGGACCTCGGTTGCTACCGCGGCCTGCGTCATCGCCGTGGCTTGCCGGTTCGTGGTCAACGCACCAAGACTAACGCGCGTACCCGTAAGGGTCCTCGTAAGCCGATTAAGAAGTAAGCGGGAAGGTGTAGAAAATGGCAAAAGCTCCGACTCGTGCTCGCAAGCGCGTTAGAAAGCAAGTAAGCGATGGTATCGCTCACGTTCATGCATCTTTTAACAACACGATCGTAACCATTACCGACCGTCAAGGGAATGCCCTGTCTTGGGCTACCGCTGGTGGTTCTGGTTTCCGTGGTTCTCGTAAGTCTACTCCGTTCGCTGCTCAGGTAGCCGCTGAACGTGCTGGCGAAATTGCCAAAGAGTATGGCGTTAAGAACCTGGAAGTAATGGTGAAGGGCCCAGGCCCTGGCCGTGAGTCTTCAATCCGTGCTCTGAATGCGGCTGGTTTCCGCATTACTAACATCACTGATGTGACTCCGATCCCGCATAACGGTTGTCGTCCTCCCAAGAAGCGCCGCGTGTAACGTTAGCCTCTTGGTATAGGATTGTTGGAGAAAGAACATGGCAAGATATATCGGTCCTAAGCTGAAGCTTAGCCGTCGTGAGGGCACTGACCTGTTCCTGAAGTCAGGTGTTCGCGCGATCGACTCAAAGTGCAAAATTGATACTGCACCTGGTCAACACGGTGCGCGCAAGCCGCGTCTGTCTGACTATGGTGTTCAGCTGCGTGAGAAGCAGAAAGTTCGTCGTATTTACGGCATTCTGGAAAAGCAGTTCCGCAAGTACTATCGCGAAGCTGCCCGTCAGAAGGGTAATACCGGCGAAAACCTGTTGCAGCTGCTGGAAGGTCGTTTGGACAACGTTGTTTACCGCATGGGCTTTGGTGCTACTCGCGCCGAATGCCGCCAGCTGGTAAGCCACAAGGCCATCGTCGTTAATGGTCGCGTTGTTAACATTCCTTCTTACCAGGTTTCTCCTGAAGACGTTATCACTGTTCGCGAGAAGGCGAAGAAGCAAGCTCGTATCAAGGCCGCTCTGGACTTGTCTACGCAGCGTGAAAAGCCGACTTGGGTCGAAGTTGACGCAGATAAGATGGAAGGCGTGTACAAGCGTCTGCCAGAACGTTCTGATCTGTCCGCCGACATTAATGAACAGCTGATCGTCGAGCTTTACTCCAAGTAAGGCTAGCTTCTAAGAGAGGACATAATGCTGGGTTCTGTAACAGATTTTCTTAAGCCACGCCTCGTTGATATTGAACAACTGAGTCAGACTCACGCGAAAGTGACGCTTGAGCCGCTGGAACGTGGTTTTGGTCACACCCTGGGTAATGCGCTGCGCCGCATTCTCCTTTCTTCCATGCCGGGTTGTGCAGTCACGGAAGTCGAGATCGACGGCGTGCTGCATGAGTACAGCAGCAAGGAAGGGGTACAGGAGGATATCCTTGAGATCCTGCTCAACCTGAAAGGCATTGCTGTACGCTTGGAAGGCAAGGATGAGGTTACCCTGTCTCTGACCAAGTCTGGTGCGGGCCCTGTTACTGCAGGCGACATCGTTCATGGTGATGATGTCGTTATTCTCAACCCGAATCACGTGATTTGTCACCTGACCGGTGCCCATGCTGAAATCAGCATGCGCCTGAAGGTGCAGCGTGGCCGTGGTTATGTACCTGCTTCTGCCCGCGTACACAGCGATGATGAAGAGCGTCCAATTGGTCGTCTTCTGCTGGATGCCGCGTTCAGCCCTGTGGTTCGCATTGCTTACAATGTCGAAGCCGCTCGTGTTGAGCAGCGTACTGACCTGGACAAGTTGGTTATCGATATGGAGACCAACGGCACTCTGGATCCTGAAGAAGCTATCCGTCGTGCTGCCACTATTCTGGCAGAGCAACTGGAAGCCTTCGTGGACCTGCGTGATGTCAGCGTGCCAGAGAAGAAGGAAGAGAAGCCGGAGTTTGATCCGATCCTGCTGCGTCCTGTCGACGATCTGGAACTGACGGTTCGTTCTGCGAACTGTCTGAAGGCTGAAGCCATCCATTACATTGGTGATCTGGTGCAGCGTACTGAAGTCGAGTTGTTGAAGACTCCGAACCTCGGTAAGAAGTCCCTGACTGAAATCAAGGACGTCTTGGCTTCACGTGGTCTGTCTCTGGGCATGCGCCTGGAGAATTGGCCGCCCGCCAGCCTCGCTGATGAGTAATCCAGATTACGGGTCTCACAGATTAAGTTAGAAGGATAAGGTCATGCGCCATCGTATGAGTGGTCGTCAACTGAACCGGAACAGCAGCCATCGTCAGGCTATGTTCCGTAACATGGCCAGCTCCCTGGTTCGTCATGAAATCATCAAGACGACTCTGCCTAAGGCAAAAGAGCTGCGTCGTGTAGTTGAACCTCTGATTACACTCGCCAAGATTGACAGTGTTGCTAACCGTCGTCTGGCATTTGCCCGCACTCGCGACAGCGAAGTTGTTGGCAAGCTGTTCACCGAATTGGGTCCGCGCTACGTTGAGCGTGCTGGTGGTTACACCCGCATCCTCAAGTGCGGCCTGCGTGCCGGTGACAAGGCTCCTATGGCATACATCGAGCTGGTAGGTCGTCCTGCCGCCGCTGAAGCTGTAGCAGTCGAAGAGTAATTCTCTTCACTATGAAAAGCCGGGGTTTCCCCGGCTTTTTGTTTTCCGCTAAATGTTGCTGCTCAGCCTCTCCATTATCGCTGCTTCACCACTCTTGGCCTCCTTCGGCTATTTCTCTACTCCTGTGGACTTGCCGCCATCGCGCGTGGCCCGTTGCACGAAATGAGCTGAGTTCCAACCGATAGAGCAACGTCTACCTTGGCTCGTCAACCCCGGTAATGAATCAGCTGGTATGTCTCCAACTTGCTTATGCAGATCGAATCAGGGCATGCCTCATACTTTCTGCCTTCTTCTCATCACACCTATATCGTTTTTGACTTCACCTAGGATTTATTGGTTTTGCGGCCACAAAAAAGCCAGTCCGAAGACTGGCTTGACTAGATGGCGGGATCCTTAGGACTTGCGACCGGCGAACACTACCATCACCTTGTCCCCCCCCTTCTGACGGACGAAGGCATAGGGCTTGTCACTGATCTTCTTGTGGCTACCGGCGGCGATGGCCGGGTGTCCTTTGCGGAACTCGCCCAGTTTTTGCCAGTGCTTGACCAGTTCGGCCTTTTCACCGCTGGCCAATTCGTTCCAGTTCATATCGGAGCGGACGGCCTGATCGAATACACCACCATCCTTCATCAGATCACGACCGGATTCATCGCCGTAGTAGATCTGCACGCCGCCCGGCAGCAGCATGAAGCTGTTGGCGGCCCGACGTTGTAGGGCGGTATCCTGATAATCCCCGAAGAACAACTTGGTGTCGTGGGAGGAGATGTAGCTCAGCACATTGAAGTTGGGATCCGTGTTGATGGTATTGGCATACTTGACGTAAGTGGACTCAGTCGTGCTCATGCACTGGGCATAGTTAAGCGCGTCCCGCTGATAGTCAAAGTTGATGATGGAGTCGAAGCCGTTATCAAACCAGAGATCCTTGTTCATCCCATGATCCCACACTTCGCCAACCATGAAAAACGGCAGGTCATCCAGCTTCTTGCCTGGGTTGTTGGTCTTCCACTCCTTGAGTGCGGCGGTTCCTTCGGCTTTCAATTTCTTCCAGGCTGCCGGCTCCAGGTGTTTGACGGTATCACCGCGGAAACCATCGATACCAAACTTGCGCACCCAGTCGGTGTGCCACTTGACCAGGTAGTCCACCACGGTGGCATTTGGCAGCGGCTTGGCGTTGGTATCTTTCTTATTCTTCAGGAACTCTGGCAGATCGACCGCCTTGGTGGATTCGGTGAGGAAGTCGGGTAAGCCACCGACGGCCCCCGTGACCTCATCCGTCCCGGGTTGCTGATAACCGGGCAGACCCGCGCGTACCCAGTCCGCGCCCCACCACTGACTCCAGTTGGCGGATTGATAATCGATGTGTTGGTTGTAACCGTGCCAATTGCCATACAACCCGACGGGCTTCCAGTCTGCCCAGCGGGAGGGCAACTTACCGGTATCGGCGGCCAGACTCTCCAGCCCCAGATCTTGCAAGTCGGCCAGAGTGGCGTAACCGGCATGGTTCATGACCACATCCAACAAGACGCGGATCCCTCGTTTATGGGCCTCATCCACCATCAGCTGCAGAGCCGCCTCATCACCGTAATTGGGGTCAATCTTGGTGAAATCCAGTGCCCAGTAGCCATGGTAGGCGTAGAACGGGAAGGAGCCATTCTCGCCACCACCAATGAAGCCGTGCACCTGCTCAACCATCGGCGTGATCCAGATGGCGTTGACGCCGAGGGACTTGATGTAGTCCAGCTTTTCGGTGATGCCCTTGAAGTCACCACCATGCCAGGTGCCGATCTCGTCCTTGCCATCTTTTTTGCGGCCGAAGGAGTTGTCGTTGCTGGTATCGCCGTTCTTGAAACGGTCGGTCAGCATGAAGTAGACGGTGGCGTTATCCCAGCTGAATGCCGGGGTGGCCTGATTCTTGACGGGTTCCAGCAGCAGAATGCCTTCGCTGTCTGGTGCGGGTGTCATGGTGATCTTGCCGCTCTTCACGGTGGCGGTCTGCCCGGAGTAGGCATCGCGCAGCGTGGTGCCGTTTGGCCAGCTCTTGCCCACGCTCACCGTCACTGGACCGCCATCCCAGGCGATACAGTCAACCGCCGGTGGCTGACGTTTGAAGCTGCCAGCCTTGGTGGCACGCAAGACCTTCAGGGTGGCGGCCTCCGGATTGCTGTTATCCAGAGTGAAGTCATAGTCGCCGGGTAATAAGACTTTCAGTTGGAATTGTTGGTTCTTGGCGCAGTTATTCAGTGCGTTTGGTTTACCGAAGGGGAGAGCCGTGCCATCAGCCGGGCCGAAGGTGGTACCGCAGCTCTTGGCTTTATCGGCGATCTGGATCTGGTAGCTGCCCTTCTTCAGGCTGGTGGTGACCTTGTACTGGTCTTTGCCCTGGGCCTTCAGCTCGAGCTGATCGCTCGGGGCCTGATTGTTGATGGAGAGAAATAGCGGAGTCGCAATCGGCTCGGCGTGAGCAGTCGAGGCGAGCAGAGTTGAGAGCGTCAGCAAGGCCAGTTGGCGAGGCTTGAACATAAAACAATCCCTGAAGTGATGAAAAGTGGAACCATTCTAGGGAGTGTGACGACGGAAGGCCGGGGAGAGTTGCCCGAATTGTGAAGTCAGTTCCAATGGTTTCGTTTTCAAAAAGAGCTCACCGGCCGCATCAGGCGAAAAGTTCGAGATTCGTATGGGTTTTATGTCGATGTTATGTTTTTTTTTAGTGCTTTTCCCGGTGAAATTGCTTCGCAATTTATTGATTTAACAGCGGTTAATTAATTCAAGTTTGCCCTTGCCGAACCTGGGGGGCGGCTGCTAGACCCTAAGTAGTAGCGGTTGTTCGAGGTGGCTAGGATGCGTGCCGTCGCTTGGTTTCTTCTCCTGTTGTTTTGTTCTGTCATCGAGGGGGCGGAGGGGCCGCGCTGCGGGCTGATGTGTAACACCGAGGTACAGTATTCGGGGCTGACCTGGCGCCAGGGCGTCGGTATGGGCCTCTCGTTTCCGCTGGAGCTTTACCAACCAGAACAGGGGGTTTTCTGGCGTCAACAGACGGAGTCGAAGGTCCCCGTGTCGCGGCTACAAACTCCGCCTCAGGATGAGCAAGGGTGGCGGCTGAGGCATGCGCGTCCGGAGCTGCGTTGGAAGGGGGAGTGGGGTTCCGGTGCCGTGCGGCTGAATGGCCATCGGGTGCGGGTCCGTCTACAGAATTCGGATAAGACCCAGCAGCTGCAGTTCATCTGGCAGCCTGAGAGTGTCAGGCTCGAGCTGCAGTGGCGCTACTGAACCACCGGAGGCTGGGAAAGCCCCATCTTTTCCGTTAGGATTGCCCCCTTTTCATTGCGTGGCCTGCCCGTAGGCCAAGGGGACGCCGTCATGCGGATCGGTTTTGACTACGGTACCTCCAATTGTGCGGTGGCCTGGATGTCTGAGGGGCAGGTGTGTCGCCTGCCGTTGGAAGGGGGCGATTGCTACCTGCCATCCACGCTGTTTGCTCCCCACCGGGATGCAATTGCCGATCTGCTGGCCGCCTCCTTGCCCGCCTCTTCATTGCCCTCATTCAGCCAGGAGCGTCAGTTGGCCATCGCTAAGGGACGCCGTTTGCGCAGCTCTCTGGAAGATGAGGGGCTGGAGTATCAGTTGCTGGTTGGTCGGGCTGCCACGGCTCGCTATCTGGCGGCTCCCGAGGAAGGCTACTACCTGAAATCGCCAAAGTCGTTTCTAGGCGCCACGGGTCTCTCCGAGAGTCAGATCCAACTTTTTCGCGACATAGTGGCGGCCATGATGGTCACCATCAAACAGCGGGCCGAGCAGACGCTCGGTTGCGAGATCCGCGAGGCGGTGCTTGGCCAGCCGGTCAACTTTCAAGGTCTTGGCGGCGAAGAGAGCAATCGCCAGGCGCGCGCCATTCTTTCCGATGCGGCAAAACTCGCTGGTTTCCAGAATGTTGCGTTCCAATATGAGCCGATCGCCGCCGGCCTGGAGTACGAGGCCTCGCTGCAACAGCCGCAAAACGTCCTGGTGCTCGACATCGGGGGCGGTACCACCGATTGCTCGGTGTTGCGCATGGGGCCGGATCGCGCCAATTTGCTGGATCGGGATGCCGACCTGCTCGGTCATACCGGGCAGCGGATCGGCGGCAACGACTTTGACATCCGTCTGGCGGTCGCGGAATTGATGCCTTGGTGTGGCATGGGCTCATGTAACAAACGTGGACTGCCGATGCCGAGCAAGCTGTTTTGGGACGCCATGGCGATCAACGATGTGCAGGCTCAGGGGCGCTTTTTTGCCCCTGAGACGGCGCGTCTGTTGCGCCAACTGATGCTGGATGCTCGCGAGCCGGAGTCGCTGGCTCGTTTAGCCTGGGTGCGAGAGCACAAGCAGACTCACCATCTGGTCTGGGAAGCGGAGCAGGCCAAGATCCAGATGACGGATGCGGCGCAGTTTTCCCGTTTCATCAATCTGTTGGATGAGCAATGCGAGGCACCTTTCAGTCGCGAGCGCTTCGCCGCTGTGTCGGCACCTTTGCTGGAAAAGATCGGCGAGTTGGCCGATGAGGCGCTGCGGCAAGCCCAACTGACGCCGGATGTCATCTTCGTCACCGGCGGTACCGCCCGTTCGCCGGTGATCCAGCAGTGGTTGCGTCAGCGTTATGTTGCCATCCCCATCGTGATGGGAGATCACTTCGGCAGCGTGATTGCCGGCTTGGCGCGCTGGGCAGATCGCTGCTTCGCCTGATGTGCTAGCCTGTGCGGTGGCTCCACGATTTGCCGATGCAAAGTCGTTAGCGTGGAGACTTGGCAAACTGGAGGCTCCTATGATTGCGTTTCCCCGCTTCACCCTGAGTACCCTGGCGCTGCTGCTGTGCGTCACGCCGACCGTACAGGCCGATACCCTGACGCAGGTCAGTCAGATCCAGAACGTGACTGTCCACCCCGGGGTGGCGACGGTGACCCGCACCCTGGCGCTGCAACTACCCGCTGGCGAACATACCCTGCTGATCCCTGAGTTGCCCGCGGGCATGGATGAAGCCTCGCTGCAGCTGAGCGGTGTGGGAGCCGGGTTGCAGATCGGCACCCTGGAGATCCGTCATATCCAGGCGCAGGAGCTGGTTCAGCCGGAGGCGCAGCGCTTGCAGCTCCAGCAGCAACAGTTGCAGGACCAACTGGCGAACTTGCTCGCCGAAGGCGCAGCCCTCACGACTCAGGAGACCTTCCTGCAGGCCCTGGCACAGGCACCCGGCAAGCCGCAGGAGCGAGGCTCGGCTCCGTTAGCGGCCAGCGAGTGGCAAACCGGCGTTGCCGCCCTGGGCGAGGGAATGCGCACGCTCGGTTTGGCGCGGGTCAAGCTGGCTCAGCAGCAGCGAGCGCTGCAGACCGAGCTCTCCAAGGTGGAGCGCGAGCTGCAACGACTACAGAGTCAGGATAAGGAGAGTCGGACGGTGGCGGTTTCGCTGCACAGTTCGGGAGGCAATGCGCGCCTGACGCTTGGCTACCAGATCGCCGGGGCCGGGTGGCAGCCGGTGTATGAGGCGCAGCTGAATACCCGTGATAGCCAACTGCTGCTGACTCGCGCCGCTCTGGTGCAGCAGGTGACCGGTGAGAATTGGCAGGGCGTCCGCTTGCGCCTGGCGACCAGTCGCCCCCTGCAAACGAGTCAGGCTCCCGATCCGCAGAGTTGGTGGATTGATTTGCATGATGAAAGCCGGGATCTGCAGCAGGCGGCGTTGGCCTCCGGCGCCCCCTCGAGCAAGATGGCAGAAATGGAGGTGATGGCCGACATGGCCGCGCCGGCACCTGCACCGCAAGAGGCTGCCCAACTGACCCTGGCAACCCTCGATGCCGGAGAGTTCATCGCCGAATACCAGATCGCCGGTACCGTCTCGCTGGCCTCCAGTCAGGATCAGCAGCGAGTGGTGCTGGGTCAGCAGCCACTGGCGGTGACCCAGCGTCTGCAGGCTTTGCCGCGTCTGGATCCTCATGCCTATCTCTATGCAGATGTGAAGAACTCGCTGGATGCTCCCTGGTTGGCCGGTGAATGGCGGTTATCGCGCGATGGCGCCTTCATCGGCAGTCGCCAGCAGAGCGAGGTGGCGGTCGGTGAGCAGCTGTCGTTGGCGTTTGGGGTGGATGACGCGGTCAAGGTCAGTGCCACCACGCTGCAGGAGGAGCAGGGCGAACAGGGGATGCTCAACAAGGAGCAGACCCTGACGCGGCGTTGGCATTATCAGTTTGTCAGTGGCCATAAGCAGGCGATGCCATTGACTGTGCTCGATGTCTGGCCGGTGGCGCGCAACGAGCTGATCAAGGTGACGCCTCTGGAGCAGAGTCCGGCTCCGTCACGGCAGAAGGTGGATGAGAAGCCGGGCGTCCTGGCTTGGGATCTGCAGTTACCGGCCGGTGGCAAGGTGCAACTGGAACCAGGTTATCGCATCAGCTATCCCTACCAGCGCAAGCTCGAGGGATTGTGAGGCGGCGCGTCGGCAGGGCTCCTGCTGCCGAGGCGCTGCTGTGAACGAAAGAACCCGGCTTTGGCCGGGTTCCTGTTTTTTACGGACCGCTTGACGGCCTCAGTGGGACTTGGTGGAGGTCGCTCGGCTATGGCGCAGGCTCAGCAGCATGCTGACGATGAGGATCAGCGCCACCACACCCAGCGACAGCCCGATCGGGATGTGGACCCAGTCGATCAGCAGCATCTTGGCCCCGATGAACAGCAGGATCACCACCAGGCCATACTTGAGCAGCACGAAGCGATCGGCAAAGTCAGCCAACAGGAAGTACATGGCTCGCAACCCCATGATCGCGAAGATGTTCGAGGTCAGCACGATGAAAGGATCGGTCGTGATGGCAAAGATGGCCGGGATGCTGTCGACGGCGAAGATGACGTCGCTGATCTCAACCAGGATCAACACCAGAAACAGCGGGGTGACATAGCGCACGCCCTGTTGCCAGACGAAGAACTTCTCGCCATGCAGACGATCGGTCACTTTCAGATGGCCGCGCAACCAGCGTAGCAGTGGGTTGCTGGCCAGATCCGGCTCCTGATCGGCCATCCACAGCATCTTGGCGCCGGTCAGCACCAGGAAGGCGCCGAACAAGTAGAGCACCCAATGGAACTGACTAATGAGCCAGCTGCCACCGAAGATCATGCCGGTGCGCATGAGGATGGCCCCCAGTACGCCGTACAGCAGCACCCGCCGTTGCAGTTCCCCCGGAATGGCAAAATAGCCGAACAGCATCAACCAGACGAAGACGTTATCGACGGCCAGCGCCTTCTCGATCAGATAGCCGGTGAAAAACTCCATCGCCTTCTGGTTGGCGAGTTCCCGACCGGCGTTGGCATCCAGATACCACCAGATGGCACCATTGAATAACAGGGCGACGCCGATCCAGATCAGAGACCAGACGGCGGCCTCCTTCAGACTGACCTTATGTTGCTTGCCGCCCCCGACGAACAACAGATCGACCAGCAACAGCAGGATGACGATGGCGGCAAAGCCGCACCACATCCACCAAGCTCCAAGTAACTCCATATCTTTGCTCCAATCTAAAAAGGCCTGGGGCCAGAGTAGCACCACTCGGTCAATCCTGGGACGAACCGATCCAGCCCGCATCCGGCAAGGTCTCACTTACCGCGAACTCTGTCGTGAGTCACGCTGCCCGGGGGCCGAGTGCAGGGCACTGGGTTGACGACCGACCGGCGTTGAAGTTACTCCCCTTGTAACCCAAAGGTTAATGGATTGGCCGGCGTCCAACTATCAGGCAATTCCGGATCATGGCGCAGTATTTGCCTTATAGGAGCAGAGATTCTGAGCAGGAGGCCGCCGGGGCGTGATGGCCCCGGCTTGCTGGCGGTCGCTCTTAGGCGGGGAGCAGGTCGCCGACGTTGAAGAGCGTCAGCAGGCCCAGCACGGCGAATAGCAGGGCGGCGATGCCATGCACCAGTTTCAGCGAGATTTTGCCGCCGATCTTGTCGCCTACCAGCACGGCGGGGACGTTGGCGATCAGCATGCCGACCGTGGTGCCGGCCACCACGCTGAAAAACGAGGCATAGTGAGCGGCGAGGGCGACGGTAGCGACTTGGGTCTTGTCCCCCATCTCGGCCAGAAAGAAGGCGATGAGCGTGGTGCCGAAGACGCCGTAGCGACCGGCCACCTGGGTCTCATCGTCGTCGATCTGGTCGGGGATCAGGATCCAGCCGGCCATCAACAGGAAGGAGATACCCAGGATCCAGCGCAGCCATTCGGGACCCAGTAACTGAGTCACGGCATGACCGATGGCACCGGCAAAGGCGTGATTGAAAATGGTGGCGACGAAGATCCCGAGAATGATCGGGACTGGGTTGCGAAATCGGGCGGCCAAGACCAGTGCCAGCAGCTGGGTCTTATCGCCCATCTCGGCCAGGGCGACGATGCCGCTCGATATCAGAAATGCTTCCATGAAATTCTCCCGGGCCGACGGTTGGACGCTCATGGCCACACCGTCACCTCGGCCCATCCGATGACAATGTGAACACAAGTCTTGCCAGACCTCGGTTGTCGATACCATGGCGCACTGGCCAAGCATGTTGATATCGACCCCGTCATTGGCTCCGCGTTTGGAGCATGACGGGCGGCTACTCCCTCATGACGCGGCGCAGTGTACTGGGTTCATGCCATGGAGTCCAGACGCGGGGCTCCGGCCGCTTGGTCACCGGCTACCTGGCTCGTCCGTTGGGTCGCCGCATCATGGCTCACTGATTGGCGTGCCACTTTTGGTGGCGGGCAAGGTTTGTAAGCGTTCACAGCGCTTGGCGTGGGGCGGATGGTTTGTCACAATGATGCCCCTTGTTGTATTGGGTGCTTCTTTCATGTCTGCGATTGCCTGCTGGGGCCGAACGATTCGACGTCATGCCCTCCCTCTGCTGTTGCTGTGTGGTGCCATGCCGCTGGCGGCCAAACCCTTGAATGCCGTTCTGCCGCAATTTGATCAGGATGTGGAGCGGATCTTCGGTGCCTATCACATCCCGGGGGCGGCGGTCGCCGTGGTGCAAAACGGGCGCGTGGTCTACATCAAGACTCTCGGGGTGGGCAGTACCCAAAAACGCAATCCGGTCGATGAGCATACTGTCTTTCGGCTGGCCTCGGTCTCCAAGACCTTCGCCGCCGTGTTGGCCGGCCAGGCTTCTCTCGCGGGTGAAATCAACCTGAACTCTCCCCTGAGCCGTTATCTGCCCGGTTTTCGCTTGAAATTCGATACGGGCAACCGCCTGACGTTGCGTAACGTGCTCTCGCACACCAGTGGTTTGCCCCATAACGCCAACGACAACCTGCTCGAAGCGGGCGAGTCCTACAGCAGCGTACTGCGCAAGACCCAGCGTCTGGGGGCGGCCTGCGGCATCGGCCGTTGCTTTGGTTATCAGAATATTCTCTATTCGACCATCGGCGACGTCCTCAGTCGCCAGCTGCGTCGCTCCTACGCCGATCTGTTGGAGATCCGTATCTTCCGCCCGCTGGGCATGCAGGATGCCAGTGCCAGCCGCTGGAGCATGCTGAACAATCGCAACATTGCGGTACCCCACGTCAAGGGGGGCGGGGGCTGGGTGGCTCGTCCCATTACCCAGCCCTACTACAATGTGCTGCCGGCGGCCGGGGTTAACGCCTCGATCACCGATATGGCCAAGTATCTGGCCGCCGTGATGGGCCACCGACCGGATGTGATTCCGCCGGCGGTGATGAAAGAGCTGACCAAGCCGCTGGTGCGCTCACCGAAGGAGGGATGGACCTCCAAATGGCGGAAAACCCGGGTCAAGCAGCCGATGTATGGCATGGGCTGGCGGATCTTCCAGTACAACGGCAATCACAAGATGATCTTTCATGCCGGTGGTCTGTCGGGGGTTCGTTCACGACTGGGTTTTCTGCCGGAGAAGGATATCGGCATCGTCATGCTGTGGAACGCGAACGAGTCGCACCCGGAAGTGCTGATGCCCATGCTGTTTGACCGGTTGCTCGATCTGCCCGAGGTCGATTATCTGGATGGTGCGGCCGGTCACACCAACTATGTGATGGCGCCGAGTACAAGCGCGCGAGCCGTTGCCAAGCAGCCGGTGAAGAGCAAGACGGCGACCTCGCATTCGCCAAAGAAGAAGGTCTCTCGGACGGCCGCCGCCCCGCAGCAGAAAAAGGTCACTCACAAGACGGCGCAGGTGCGACGCGTCAGTGCTAAGCCGGCAGTCGGCGTGGTCAAGCCGCTGGCTGTGAAGCGAGTCAAGGCGGCACCGGTCAAGGCCGGTGAGATCCGCAGCCTGACCGCCGAGCGGGTCGGCTATGATCCGGCGGTGGGACCCGCCGGCAAAAAATAACCACAAAGGCCGCGCATCGACGCGGCCTTCCTTTCCCTAACAGCACTCAACCTCGATCTGATCCAGCAGGCGCAGGGCCTCCTGATCGTCCCAGGCTTCAAAGAGTTCGCGGATCTGATTGAGATGGCAATGGATCAGGAACAGATCGTCCGGGGCCGGCCCGCTGCCACCGGCGGCCTTTTGTCGAAAATAATCCCAGAACGCATTGTTGCGCGCCGGCTGGTCGATGTGTCGATAGATCATGACCATCAGGCGACGGGCATTGCCCGCACAATCGATGTTGTCAAAACTGATGTAGCGATCGGATGGGGTGGATGGAGGGCAGCCGCAGTTTCCCATGATGAACTCCTTGTTGCGCCAGAGGGTTGCACTGCGGACAGCAAGATACGCGCCAGCGTTCATCTCGACTCTAGCCGGGATTGGCCGGTGGGGTTCGAGACAAAGGCGGCGGATTTGTTGGCTTAACGACAGGGTTTTCTATTTTTCACGAGGTTGCGACGGCTCGCAGCAGTGTTGCAGCAGAAACTCCTCATCGAGCGGCGAGAGATCAAAACGCAGCGCTGCTTCTTCGATGGCGTGCCGATCATGGCGCTGCTGCTGGCTCAGCCAGCGGATGGCGCTGAGCAGATCGGCCCCTTTGGGCATCAGCCAGCTATCGCTCATCTGCTCCCCCGCTTCGCCCTCTCGATAGTTTAAGTATAGGTGTCGGAGCCTCCATGCTGACGAGTTCGGCGGTGGATGGTGTACTATCCCTGTAGGCGCCCGAATGGGCATGGTTCGCGTGGCAAAAAGGGGTCTCGGTCGATGGGACGAATGCTGCTGGTGTGGTTGTTTTGCCTGCTGGCGCCGCAAGTTTTGGCGGCGCCGGTGGCCACCCTCGATCGTTCCTTGTGGCCCGACTCGCTGGCCAGCCACCCAGGATTCAATGCGGCGTCGCGGCGGGAGATCCTCAATTTTGCCAGCGAGCTGCTCACTAGCGAGCTGGTCTCCCCCGACGAGTGGCCGAGCCGTCTGAGCTTGGACCAGGTCGACATGCTGGCGATCGATCGCTATCGAAGTCAGACCTGGATGCGTCTGCTGGCTGCCTATCAGGCTGCCAGTCGGGAGTGTCAGAATTGCCACCATCTCGACTCGGTGGCCCAGTTGCGCCAACTGGTCATGCAGCCGCGTGCCGTGCCGGCTCGGTTACGCCCCTGGCTCGCTGAGTCGCGGTTGTTTCATGCCCGTTACCTGCAGGAGCAACTGACTCTGGCGGCTCGCTCCTCGGTGGTGAGTAGTGAGATTGCGACCCTGTCGGCCGATGAGTTGACCGGATTTGAATTGATGGATGGCGAGTTTTTGCTGAGTTTCGATGATGGTCCGACGATGCCGGGGGGGGCCACCTGGCGTACCACCCATATCCTGGCGCAGTCTGGACAGAATGCGGTCTTCTTTTTGCTGGGCGATGCCCTAGCGCAACGCCTGTCGGTTTCCGCAGAGACACTGGCCCGCGAGTATGGGGAGAACTGTGTTGCCTCCCATGGCATGCGGCATGAGCCTTATCCGGAGTTGGCGAATTGGCGTGATTCGCTGCGCGAGGCGCGCCACCTGTTGAATGCCATTCCCGAGGTGACCCGCCTCTCCTGGTTTCGGCCGCCCGGGGGACAGCGCACGGCCGAGATGAACGGCCAGGTGTTTGAGCGGATCGTGTTGTGGAATATTGATGGTCAGGATCTCAATCCATCGCTCTCCAGTCAGCAATTGGCTGATCGCCTGACAACTCTGATGCTGTTGTGGCGCAAGGGGATCATCTTGCTGCACGATACCCAGCCCAAGGCCGCCAATGCCCTTCCGGGGCTGTTCCGTTCACTGCAGACCAGCCCGGTGCGTTGGGTGGATTGCCGTACCTTCGCCGACCACTGAGTCTCAATCGTTCTATTTTTTAGAACGAAAGGTGCGGTAATTTGCGCTTTATATCCGATTTGCCTGCGCATAGAGTTTGGACAACGGTATTTCCCACTCACGGTCCTGTCGAGGTGAACATGGCTCAAGTATTAGCAATCAAATCCAGCATCCTAGGTGACTACTCCAGCTCCGGTTTGTTGATCGATGAATTATTGGCTCAGTCTGCCGCGCAGGACCCGAGCCAAGAGGTGGTGATGCGTGATTTGGGCGCTGCACCACTGGCACCGTTGGACGGTGAAATTCTTGGTGCCTTTTCGCAGTCCGAAGGGCTCAATGAGCGGCAGCAGGCCGCAGTAGCACTCTCTGCACAGTTGATCGCCGAGATTGAGCAGGCCGATCGGGTGGTCATTGGGGTGCCCATGTACAACTTCGGGATCCCCACTCAGCTCAAGAGCTGGTTTGACTACATCTGCCGGGCGGGCATCAGCTTCAAATACACCGAACAAGGGCCGGTAGGCCTGCTCACCGATAAACCAGTTCTGCTGGTGCTGGCCACCGGTGGTCTGCACCGCGACACGGCGACCGATCTGGCGCTGCAACATGTGCAGACCCTGCTGAACTTCATCGGTCTGCACAATATCCATATTGCCTATGCCCAAGGGCTGGGAATGGGCGAGCAGGCGCGGGAGCAGGGGCTGGCGCAGGCGCGGGGCGAGATAAAGAATTTCTTGCAGAGCCTTTGAGTGCGCATTTGGCGCTAGATCGCTAGATAAAGAAATGCCCCGGCCGCGTAGTCAGCTGGGGCATTTGCCTGGTGCAGGCAAAAAGCGATTTATGGCTTAGCAGATTTCTGACACGGTTGGGCATCGGAATGGACTGCCTCTCCAGGTTTAGGTGAGATCACCTAGGGTGTCCGCCTGCTGTTTATGACAGGTGAACGGGTTTAATGCCTGAGCCACCAGACGATGCCGATGCCACACCAGGTGAGCGCCAACAGCCCCCAAGGCAGCCAGCGCATCGCTCTACCGGGCGGAATCTGCGGCTCGTCCGCCGTATCCCCCCCATCGATTGGCGATTCGGTAACGCGGCTGTTTTGGCGGCGGAGCTGCTTCTTGGCTCGGTCGGCGGCGCGCTGTCTGGCTTTTTGTGACCGCTTGTATTCGGCAATTCCTTTTTGGATACCGTGGGCGATCAGCTGGGTCTGTTCCTTGCTTTGTCCCGGAACCTGGGTGGCGCGCGCCAGACGCATGGCCTCGGCAACCGTTTCGTCTGAGATCTCGACTCTCTTGGGGGGCATGGCGGAATCTGTCATCGGTGGTGGATGCCCTGATTGTGCCATAAAGCGCGAGCCTTGACTGCCGGCTCATGGCAGGCGCCAGGCTATCTCCAGATTGAGTAGGTTCAGTCCCGCATTGGGTGAACTCAGTCCCCCGTTCCCATAGTGGTAGCCGCGCAAGACCCAGCTCCAACGCTCGCGGGTCACGCCGAGCCCCGCCCGAGTTTCAAACTGCAGGTGGCTCCCCAGTTGCCGCTCGGCAATCTCTTTCTCTTCTAGATAGCTGCCGCCGATGGCTAATTCACTGAACCATTGCCAGTCACCGCTGGGATGCCAGTTCCAGCGAAGGACCGGTAGTAGCGAGTAGGCATAGTGTGTGCTGGCGTCGGCTTGCCAGCGATTGATGCCGTATTCCACTTGCACCGTTAAGCGGGGAAACAGATGACCAAACCAGAATGGCTCCAGGCTCTGCACCAGGGCGGCGCGAGTGCTGGTGACATCGTCATGACCAGCACCAATGCCAACCGCGATATCGGTCAGCTCGCTGTTGGCCCGCATTGGGACTGCAAGCAGCAGCAATAACAGCAGACCCTGTTTATACATGATGCCCTCCTCGCGTCGAGATTATCGAACGCGTTCCTTGTGTTTAGCATAGCTATCCCGCGTCGGTCGATGCTGCGCGGCGCTCACCTTTTTGTGCGGCGGTGAGCGAGGCGACTGGCAGTGGCCTGCTGAGCGGGGCTTGATTCCTGGGGGGATTTTGAGGGCCAGATCATCACGGGGGCCACGGTGCGGGCGGACTATACTGAAATGGCAAAATGTAGTCGTCTGCATCCCGGAGACGGGGCGGCCAAGCCGATTTAAGGCTCAATGGAGCTGTCATGAGTGGTTACCGATTATGTCTGCGTGAAGTGATCTTGGTGTTGAGCTCTGCCCTGGACTTCGTGGGGGTGGATGATATTCGCCATGGTAAACGGGTGGCCTTCATGGCGGCGGAGTGTGCTCGTCGAGCCGGTTGGTCGCCGGAGGAGATCAACCGCCTGCTGATCCTGGGCTTGCTGCATGACTGCGGTGTCTCGAGCAGTCATGTGCATCAGCATCTGGTTGAGGAGTGGGACTGGGACCATAGCCATGAGCATGCCCTGCGCGGGGCCGAACTATTAGGCGCCACGCGGCTGCTGGCCGAGTATGCCGAGCCGGTCCGCTACCATCACACCCATTGGTCTGAGCTACAGGCATTGGCGTTACCGGATGATCTGTGTCGGCAAAGCAATCTCATCTATCTGGTGGATCGCGTCGATGCCCTGCGGGCCCAGCAGTCGTCGCCGGAGGCGGCTATGCTCCCCAGATCGTATTGGGGCGAGGCGATCAGCCGCCATGCCGGCAGCGAGTTTGATCCGGCTCTGTGTCAGCTGTTCTACCTTGCCTCCGATAACGATGCCTTCTGGATGCAGCAGGATGCCGAGGTGCTGGATGATTATCTGATGAGCTGGGCTCACGGTGGTGCCATGGTGGCGGTGGAGTATGAGGCGTTGCTGGAGCTGGCGTTCATGTTTGCCAACATCGTCGACAGCAAGAGCGAATTCACCTATCGCCACTCGCTGGGGGTCAAGGCAGTCGCCTCCTTGTTGGCCGACGTGCAGCAGTTGGATACCGGCGAGCGGGAATCGGTGACCCTGGCGGCCTTGTTGCATGACCTGGGCAAGCTGCGGGTGGATGATGCGGTGCTGGAGAAACCGGGGCCATTTGATGAGCGGGAACGGCTCCTCATGCATCGTCACTGTTTCGACACCTGGCAACTGTTGCAGCGGATCCGCGGCTTTGAATCGATCGCCCGTCTGGCCTCCATGCATCACGAAACCCTGGATGGTTTGGGCTATCCCCGAGGCTTGACCGCCAATGAGCTGCCCCGTTCGGCCCGTCTCATCGCGGTGGCGGATGTGTTCCAGGCGCTGGTGCAAAATCGCCCCTACCGCCAGCCGATGCCCTTGTCCGAAGCCCTGGAGGTCATGACCCAGATGGTGGCGCGCGGCAAGCTGGATCCGGAACAAGTGGGTCTGTTGTTCCTGCATGCTCAGGAGGCCTATCGACTCGCTCGGCAACATGAGCCCGGATCTGTGCGTTCGGATGGAGAAAATCGCTGAATAATGCGCTTGCATTGGTTGTATGACGCGCAGAAATCCATAAGATGACTGCCGTCATGACGATGACGGGCTTAGGCTCGGTGTCGGGTTGCGTTCAGGAATAGATGAAGGATCCGAGGGAACGAATGAAAGCGTTGTGTTATGTCCCTGTGTTGTTGGGATTGTGGTTCGCAGCCGGGCAGGTTCAGGCGTCGCAGGTGAAGGCTGAGATGAAAGCCGACCTGGTGGTAGTCAAAAAATCTCAGTACAGCTTGACCCTGATGAAGGATGGTAAACCGATCCGTCGTTATTGGATTGCGCTGGGGGCCAATCCCAAGGGGCCCAAGGTGCGCCAAGGGGATAAACGGACTCCAGAGGGACGCTATCTGCTCGACTACAAGAAGGAGCAGTCGGGTTATTACAAGGCATTTCACATCTCCTATCCGAACCTGAACGATCTGAATCGGGCCAAAACTCTCGGGGTTGAGCCGGGCAACATGGTGATGATCCACGGACAGCCCAACTATGCGTCGGATGATCAACGGGCGGTGCAGAATTCGAATTGGACCAACGGTTGTATCGCTCTGCTGAATCACGATATGGAAGAACTGTGGGAGTTGGTTGAGCCTGGCACCCCCATCGAGATCCGCCCTTAGGCTCTCTGCCACGATTTGTCACAATACTCCTCGGTGCCGACAAAGTTCAGCCATAAGGTTTGCTTATGCTTCACCTGTACCCACTGATGGAGTTGTATGACATGAATACCTTGATGAAAAAAACGGTGATCGGCTCTGCCCTGCTGTTGATGGTGAGTGCTGGCCAGGCGGCTGATGTCGCCAACGCGCAACCTCAGCGGCTCACTCGCCCTGGCGCGCTCTTCAGTCAGGCGGATGCGGATCAGGATGGCAAGCTCAGCGCTGAAGAGTTTGCCCAACTCCAGAAATTGCATGAGGCCGAGATGGCCAAACGCCAGGCGGCTCGTCCCGGATTCACCACCCTGGACAAAGATGGCGATGGCTATGTGACCCAAGAGGAGATGCGGGCGGCGATGAAGTCCCATCGCGGCGGGCAGCATGGTCGAGGGATGGGGTGTGCGGGCGCCGAGAAGGCTTCGTTCTTCAGCCAGGCCGATGCCGACCAGAATGGCACTCTGAGTGCCGAGGAGTATCAGCAGCTGTTGACGCTGCGCCAGGAGCATCAAGCGCGGATGAATGCCAATACCCCGGATTTCAAGACGCTCGATAGCAATGGCGATGGTCAGCTGAGCCATGATGAACTGCGCAATGGCATGCATCAGCAGATGCAGAAAATCAACGCGCAGCCCACGACCAAGTGAGTTTGGTTTCCTCTGGAAAAACAAGAAGCCCGTCGATGACGGGCTTCTTGCTGACGGCCGCCAGCAGGCGGCTTTGATTCACGAGAGCTCTCCCCGTTTTTGCAATAAAAACAGCCCCAGTTCCCGATCCTCCCCCTGAATGTGATTCAACAGCCATTCGCGCAGCGACTCGGTGATCTCGGTCGTGAGCGGCTGTTCGCCACCGCCGAAACGCTGGTTCAATTCAAATGCCTGCCGACTGAGTTGTATGTGCTGTTCATGGTGTCGAGCCAGATGCGGGTAGTTTAACTGCTGCATCAGTGCCTCTTCGGTGGCGAAGTGATCCATGGTGTAGTTGCACAGCTGTTCCAGTTGGTCGGCGAATTTCGCTCTTTGTCCCGGCTCGACGATGCAGTCATGCAGGCGATTGATCATCGCGATCATCTCCTGATGCTGTTCATCGATGATCTGGTGATTGATGACCAGCTGATTGCTCCACTCGATGATGGTTGCCATGGATGCCCCCTCGTTGCCTGCATTACCTGCGATGAGTATGGCAACAGTTTCGCCTCGTGAGCTAGTAACCACATCACGATCGTGGGGATTGACTAGCCCATCCAGCGGTTGAGCAGTGGGGCCACCGTCGGGATCGCCAATGCCAAGTTGTCGGCACGCCAGCGATTGGCTGGGTCGGGAGCCGAGCTTTGAATGCCGATGACACGCCATCCCTGACGCGTGGGCAGCAGCAAGGGAGAGCCACTATCACCGGGTAGCGTATCGCAGCGGTGTTCCAGGATCCCCTGCGTGGTGAGGTTCCTGATTTGGCAGCGGCTGTGTACCAACAAGGTCTCCAGACTGTCTTGTGGATAGCCGCCTTGGCTGACCAAATAGTCCTGTTGCCGTAACGCCTGTTGCAGACTGTGTCGATCGCCAGACCATAAGGGAACGGGGGTGATGCCTTGGGGGGCGGAGGGCAGATGCAGCAGGGCAATATCCAAACGGCTGGCGGCTGGTGAGATGATGAAGCTCTCTCCCTCGGCGGTGAGCCCGGCGGCCAGTTCCCGGGGCAGAAGAACCCGATCCGGTTGCATGCTGGCACTAGGCTGACCGGCGAACCGCACGAGCAGGGCGGCTTGCTGATGGTGATCGGGGGTGAGGAAGCAATGGCCTGAGCTCACCACCCATTGCGGGGCGACTGGGTGACGGTCATCATGACCGAACAGCAGGAGTTGTTGCTCGTCGCTGGGCGAGGGGGCAGCCCACAGTGGGGTGGACACCAACAGTGTGATGGTCAACCACACGCCAACCCCGCGTTTAGAAGACATAGGTTACTCCAGGCTATCGGGTCGATCCGCTGAACGAGTTTTCCCGAGAGGCGCTCAGGCGTCTCTCGGGATGTGGTTGTCGCTGTCGCCGAGTCGGAGTATCTCAGGCCTTGGCCTTGGATGAGCTGGCGGCGACGTGCTTCTTGTGCTTGGTGCTCTTTTGCGTGGCCTGGGTCTTCTGGACGGCCGGTTTGGCGGCGACGTGCTTCTTGTGCTTGAGCGTCGTTTGCGTGGCCTGGGTCTTCTGGACGGCCGGTTTGGCGGCGACGTGCTTCTTGTGTTTGACACTAGTGGCCGCGGGAGCCTGGTGGGTCGGGGTGGACGCTGTGGTGGCGGCCATGCTGATGGCGGAGCTGAGACCAAACAGGGTGGCGATGGTGAGTGTGAGCAGTTTTTTCATGGCAAATCTCCAACATGAACAGGGATTTTATGAGGCAGATGAGGGTTCGCTGCCTTGGGAGAGATGCTATGTCTTGGCTGCTGTTCGGTCAGTGGTTCATGCGTGTCCAGTTGTAACCAAATGTACGAGGCGAGGCTCCCCTTCACGAGCCGCCAGGCTGCTCTTGCGGCCAGGACAGGGTGAAACAGGCGCCACCCAGCGCGCTGCGTCCGAGGGTGACCTGGCCGGCATGTGCTCGCATCACGCCAGCGACGATGGCCAGTCCCAGGCCATGACCGCCTGTGTGGCGATCCCGACTCGGATCCAGGCGAATGAAGGGCTCGAAGACTTGAGCATACTGCGTAGGGTCTATACCGGGGCCATCGTCTTCGACGCTCAGACAGGCTTGCCCGGCTTCCGGCCCCACTCGGATGAGGATCTGTCGTTGGGCATAACGCAGTGCATTGCCAATCAGATTATCGAGAGCTCGGGTCAGCAGGAGCGAGTCTCCCTGCCAGACCAATGGGGCGAGGGGGAGTTGCAGCTCAATTCGTAGCTCTCCGGCCAGGGGGTGCCACTCTTGTCGCCGTTGTTCGAGCCAGGCGATGACCTCGACGTTTGTCAGCTGCAGCTTGGGTTCGGGGCGTTCCAGATCGGCATAGATCAGCATCTCGTCAATCAGCCCATCCAGATTGGCCAGATCCCGCTCGATGCCCTGACGGATGTGCTCGGGGAGCGATTCCAGTAGTTCCAGACGATAACGGAGCCTGACCAACGGAGTACGCAGTTCATGGGCGATACCGTCGGTGAGCTGTTTGCGGCTGGCAATCAGGGTCTGTAGTTTGTCAGCCATCTGATCAAACGCCGTACCCAGGCGATGGAGTCCCGAATCGGCAGACAGATGACTGCGGATGGTCAGGTTGCCTTCGCCAAACCGATGGGCGGCTTGCTCCAGACGCAGCAAATCGCGCCAATGTGGACGCATCCATAAGAAAACCGGGATGGCTAACGAGAGTCCGAGAATGGCGAGCAACAGGTAGTCAAACAGCCGCAACTCCCGCAGGAAGGAGAGGTAGGGAATGGGACCGACCACCATCACATAGTTGCTCTGTGGCACCCGTTGCAGGAAGCGATCCTGCTCCTCGAGCATGATGATGTCGCCCTCGGCCAAGGGGCCCCTGGCCGAGGGTTCTACTCTCGCCAGCGCCTCTTGCAGCGACTGAACCGAAATATCGAAGGAGAGGGGGGAATCAATCTGTTCCAGCTTGCTGGCCCACTGCTTCGGCGGCGTGTGGCGTAACTCACCGCGTAGCAGGGAGAGGGCTCCTTGCATCAGATCATCGAGGGACTTGTCGAGCGCGCGTTCGGCGGTGAGTCGGTAGACGCCGCCGATGAGCAGAGCCATGACCAGAAAGCAACTCATCAACAACAGGTAAAACTGGATAAACAACTTGCGCATGATGATGGCCTCAATAAGGGGGCAGTCATGACGCCAGCGACGTGCACTTAGGCATCCAGGGCTGGTTCCCACGCGTTGGGGGCAAACAGGTAACCGCGATGGCGTACCGTCTTGATGCGGTGTGGATCGCCCGAGTCATCACCGAGTTTGCGCCGCAGACGAGAGATGGCGACATCCATGCTGCGATCCTGTCCATCGTATTCGACCCCGCGCAGCAGTTTGAACAGGTGCTCGCGACTGACCACCTGCCCGGCGTGACAGGCCAGCTCCCACAGCAGATCGAAGTCCGCCGTGGATAGTGATATCGAACGTTTCGCCAGACGGACATCGCGACTCTGAGGGTCGATCGACAGCTCACCGAAGCTCAGTTGGCGCTGGCTGATGAGCGGCCGACTGGTTTCCGGAGTGATTTGTAGCGGTTGATGACGCAGTTGGACCCGCAGGCGCGCGAGGAGCACCGAGGGGGGGGGGGTTCAGAATGTAATCATTGGCACCCAGCTCCAGCCCGAGGATCTGGTTCATGTCACTATCCAGTGCGGTCAGCATGACGATGAGGCCGGTGAAACGGGGGCGCAAGTCGCGGCACAGTGTCAGGCCATCGACGCCTGGCAGCATGATGTCCAGCAAGACCAGATCGGGTTTTCGTTCCTCGATGCACTGGAGCGCGGTATCGCCTCGCGGCTCGATGTGCACCGACATTTCGTGACGGGCGAGAAAATCGGCAATCAGCTGACCCAGCTCCGGGTCGTCTTCGACAAAGACCAGGTGGTACATGAACAGGATCCTGCAGCACAAACCAAATGTTGGCTGCAGCATACTCTGGGTGACCCGAACCTGAATAGCAGGTTTATGCGGGAGATGGAGCTGTGGTGGTTGGTCGGTGACTCAGCGACTCTGCCACTGGATCTGGCACTGCCGATTGTCCGGATCGCGGGACAACAGCATGCGGGCGAACAGACGATCAAACTCTTCATCTTCGTTGAGCAGACCGACACAGATCTCGACGTGCAGTTCGGGATCTACCTCGAAATCCACATACTCTTGCCAGTCCTCTTCAGGCGCCGAATCGCCGAGGGCGCCGCGTTCCTCAAATTCGGTGTTGAAGCACTCGATCTGCTCCGGGCTGAGGTTATCGGCGGCCAGTTCGAGGAAAATTTCATAGGCGTGATCGAGCAGCTCGTCGACGCTCAACAGTGGTGTCGGTTCCATAGTCATCTCGTGATTGGTGATTCCGCCGCTATTAGAACATGGATTGTGAGCAGGGTCATGGGGCTGCAATCGTGATCGGCTCGAGAGCATGGCGATATTTATTAGGTAGGAGTTCGTTCGGGAAACTAATCTCTAAATTAGGAATGACGAAGGGAAACAGTTATGAGTCTGGTTGAGTGGAGTGAGCAATTTGAGACGGGTCACCCGGTGGTGGATCACCAGCATCAATCGTTGTTTAGCTTGATGAACGAGCTGGATCAGGCCTTGACCGATGGTGCCAGCGAAGAGGCGCTCTGGGTGCGCTTGCTGCGACTGCATGAGCTGACGCGCGAGCATTTTCGCTGTGAGGAGCGGCTGATGCAGGAGCTCGGCTTCCCGGAGTTGCCGGCCCATCGGGCCGAGCACACCAAGATACTGCTTAATGGCGAACGGCTGATGGAGCAGTATCGACACGGCCAGTTGCATTTGTCGGAGGCGTTGCCGGGGCGTCTGCATGGCTGGGCCATCCGTCACATCCAGGATGATGATCTCAAGATGGCAAGCTTCATTCGGCAACAATCCCGCTGCTAGTCGGCTCGTCATTGCCAACCACATTCTGCCGCTCCTAGGCTCATCCTTTCGATTGGTTGAGAGATGGAGCGGCATTTTTTGCGCTATTTTCCTGGTCGCCGTTCGCTATGCTCTGCCTAAACCGAGAGTGCCATTGCTTAGGAGGGTGTATGCGACATTTCCGCGCCGCGGACGAACGGGGCCATGCCAATCATGGTTGGCTGCAGAGCGACCACAGTTTTTCATTTGCCGACTATTACGATCCGCGCTACATGGGCTTTTCGGCGCTGCGCGTCATCAATGAGGATCGTATCGCGCCGGACGGCGGCTTCCCAACCCACCCGCACCAGGAGATGGAGATCCTGACCTACGTCCTGTCCGGGGCCGTGGTGCACCGCGACAGCATGGGCAATGTCACTCAGGTGGCCGCCGGCGAGTTTCAGATCATGAGTGCGGGAACCGGCATTACTCACTCCGAGTTCAACCCCCGGAAGGATCAGGAGCTGCACCTGTATCAGATCTGGATCCAGCCGGACACTCCCAAGCTGACTCCCCGCTACGCCCAGCAGCGCTTCGATGCCGCCGATGGGTGGCAGTTGATCCTCTCACCGGAGGCGGTCGATGGTTCGTTGCGCATCTATCAAGCGATGCGGTTGTGGCGTGGTGCCTTCTCGGACCAATTTCCGGAGTCGGAATGGACCATTGCGCCGGGACGCCGGGTCTGGATCCAGGGGGTTCGCGGTCGTGTCGAGATCGATGGCCAGTCGCTGGCGGCGGGGGACGGGCTGGCGGTCTGGGAGGAGTCTGAGCTTCGCATCCGGCGCGGTTCTGCCGATGCCGAAATTCTGCTGTTCGAGCTGCCCTGAGGGCTTGGGATGTCGCGGATTTCTCGGGGTAATCCCGGGTGATGGTTAAAAAATCGAGCCCGGAGTGCCATGCAGAGACTCCGGGCTATGGTTTAAAAGCGATAAGCCCCCTTGAGACCATACTCCAGCGTGTTGTTCGCCGGCTCTTTACCCGACATGAGGTAGTAGTTGCCCCCGATGCCGACAATACTGCTGTCCGTTTCGGAGTCCTCAATGTCCCAGTAGGTCAGGTAGGGACCAACCAACCAGTTTCCTTGTTTATACATGCTGCTGGCACGAAGACCATAGCCATGGTTTTGCCGACTCTTGATCTCTTCGCCGTAGGTAAAATTTCCATGACCGGCTAGGTCATCAAAGTGGCTGGTTTGCTGGCCGCGTAGCAAGTAGTCGAACTCCAGATTGTTCTCCAGCTGTGAGCCTTCATCGAGTGCCACTCGTTGAATCACACCGAGCGGCAGATAGAAGTACTCACTCTCCCGACGGTAGCCGATGGCGCCCGAGCTGCTATCCCCGCGCAGATCATTGAATAGGTAGCGGTATCCAAGTCCTGAGTAGGGAGCCAAGACGAAATCGTTGAGTGTATAGTCGGTGCCGAACAGCGCTCGGATCTCGGTGTACCAGTCCGTTAGATTGTCGTTCGAGCCGGTTCCCGAGCTCTCATAATCGGCATCGCCATTGGCATAACGACCATCCAGCCGGATAAACCAGCTGTCATCAACGGTGAGCGTTGTGGTGTAGTCGATGCCAAACTTCATGGCCTCCAGAGACATGAGGTTCGGCTCTTCGTATTTGTAGTGGCTGATGGTGACTCCCACTTGCTGCTCGGTGCGGGTGCGAAGTGTGTCAATAGGCTCTGCCCAAGCCGCTCCGCTGAGAAGAACGCTGACGCACGCTAGGCTGAGTAGATTCTGTTTTAGTTTCATCCCTGTCATCCTTGGTTATTCCAGTTGTTGCAGTCCACAATCTGCGGTTGGCAATTATGCGGGGTTCGTCAGTGTGATTCAAACGGAGATTGTTGTGTTCTCGGTTGGCGGCTCAGCTGTTGCTATCTGTCCTGTATCCCAGTTGTAATCCCGTGTGAGGGCTCAAGTTTTTATGCATCCGATGGTAGTCTAGGGCCCTTGCATGTCATCATTGCCACTTGCCCGATTAGGCGGGTGGTCAACCGGATTTAAGACAGAATCATGAGTGATGCCGAACTGAGCCTCGAAGGGGTGGAGCGTCTTCCGCTGCGCACCTTTACCGAACAGGCCTACCTCAACTACTCCATGTACGTGATCATGGATCGAGCCCTGCCGCACATCAGCGATGGTTTGAAGCCGGTGCAACGGCGCATCATCTACGCGATGAGCGAATTGGGGCTTTCAGCCCTCGCCAAGCACAAGAAGTCGGCGCGTACCGTCGGTGACGTGCTGGGTAAGTATCATCCCCACGGGGATTTGGCCTGTTATGAGGCCATGGTGCTGATGGCGCAGCCCTTCTCGTACCGCTATCCGCTGGTGGATGGTCAGGGCAACTGGGGGGCACCGGATGATCCCAAGTCGTTTGCGGCCATGCGGTACACCGAGGCGCGGTTGTCGAAGTTCTCCGAGGTGTTGCTGGCCGAGCTGGAGCAGGGGACAGTCGAGTGGACGCCGAACTTTGACGGCACCCTGAAGGAGCCGGCCTTCTTGCCGGCTCGTCTGCCCCACATCCTGCTCAACGGGGTGACCGGCATCGCGGTCGGCATGGCCACCGACATTCCGCCGCACAATGCGCGCGAGGTGGCCCACGCCTGTGTCGAGCTGCTCGACAACCCGGCGGCCTCCCTGAGCGAGCTGATGAATCACATCCAGGGGCCGGATTACCCCACCTGTGCCGAAATCATCACGCCGCGTAACGAGATCCGAAAGATCTACGAGAGCGGCAAGGGGTCGATCCGCATGCGGGCCGTCTATCAGGTGGAGAGTGGTGAGATCGTCATCACGGCACTGCCGCATCAGGCCTCCGGCGCCAAGATCCTGGAGCAGATTGCCGCCCAGATGCAGGCCAAGAAGCTGCCGATGGTCTCCGATCTGCGTGACGAGGCCGACCATGAGAACCCGACCCGCATCGTGATCGTGCCGCGCTCCAACCGGGTGGATACCGAGCAACTGATGCAGCATCTGTTCGCCAGCACCGATCTGGAGAAGAGCTATCGCGTCAACCTGAACATCCTGGGGCTCAACAACCTGCCGCAGGTCAAGGATCTGCGTACCCTGCTCAGTGAGTGGCTGGTGTTCCGTCGGGAGACGGTGCGGCGGCGTCTGCAGCATCGGCTGGACAAGGTGGAGCGGCGCCTGCACCTGTTGGAAGGTTTGCTCATCGCCTACCTCAACCTGGATGAGGTGATCCACATTATCCGCACCGAGGATGAGCCCAAGGCGGTGTTGATGGCGCGCTTCGCCCTGAGCGAAGAGCAGGCCGATTACATCCTCGATACCAAGTTGCGGCAACTGGCCCGCCTGGAAGAGATGAAGATCCGGGGTGAACAGGATGAGTTGGCCAAGGAGCGCGATCAGCTGTTGCAGTTGCTGGGCTCCGAGCGGCGCATGAATACGCTGCTGAAGAAGGAGTTGCTGGCCGATGCCGAGAAGTATGGCGATGAACGGCGTTCGCCGCTGGTCGAGCGGGAAGAGGCCAAGGCGCTGAGCGAGAAGGAGCTGACGCCGAGCGAGCCGGTGACCGTCATCCTCTCCGAGATGGGCTGGGTGCGCGCCGCCAAGGGCCACGATGTCGATGTGACCGGTTTGGCCTACAAGGCCGGGGATCAGTTCCTCGCCTCGGCGATTGGGCGCAGCAATCAGCAGGCGGTGTTCCTGACCAATCAGGGGCGTACCTATGCGCTGGAGGCGCACACGTTGCCGTCGGCTCGCTCGCAAGGGGAGCCCCTCACCGGCCGTTGCACCCTGAATCCGGGGGAGCAGGCGCGCTTTGCGCTGCTGGGCAATGACGATGAGCGTTACCTCATCTGCTCGGATGCCGGTTATGGCTTCATCTGCAGCTATGGCGATCTGGTGTCGAAGAACAAGAGTGGTAAGGCGTTGCTGAGCGTGCCGGAAGGTGGTGAGGTGATGGCGCCGCAACGGATCGGCGACGTGGCGCAGAGTCTCTGTCTGGTGATCAGCAATGAGGGGCGCATGCTACTGTTCCCGTTGGCCGAGTTGCCGGAGCTGGCCAAGGGCAAGGGCAACAAGTTGATCGGCATTCCCGGCAGCCGGGTCGCCAGTCGGGAAGAGTTTGTCACTCAGGTGGCGGTGATTCCGCAGGGACAACCGGTGACCCTGCATGCCGGCAAGCGCAAGCTGACGCTCAAGCCTTCCGATCTGGATCTCTACCGCGGTGAGCGTGGCAGGCGTGGCGCCAAGTTGCCGCGCGGTCTGCAACGGGTGGACAAGGTTGAGCTTGAAAGCGGCGACGCTGTTTAAATAGCATGACGCGTGGAGCCCGACACTGCACTTGTGCCGTGTCGGGCTTTTGTTTGGATGAATGATGGAAGAGGCGATGACAGAACCGAACGAGTTTTTTGATGAGGATGCGCTGTTTACGGCGGTCGAGAACCAACTGGTCGATGGCCATCCGGCGGTGGTCAAGGCAACCCTGATGCGGTTGCGGATGACCGGGTTCAGCCAGGAGGAGGCCATCGAGTTTATCGCCTGCGCCTTGGCGGCGGAGATCATGGCCATGGAGGAGTTCGACCAACCCTTCAACGAGCAGCGCTACGCGGGTTTTCTCGCCTCCTTGCCAGAGATGCCCTGGGCCGACGAGTAGTCCCCGTTCTCTGTCGGTTCCAGGGTGAGCCTATTTGGCAAACGCCGTGGCGACCCCCAAGGGAGTAGGAGCCAGGTTGATGGGGCGCCGGACCGCGTCATGGGCGGTGTGGTGCTGATGGAACTTTTTGAACTCCGCGCTGCTGATCGGCTTGGAGAAGAGCCAGCCCTGCAGGCTATGAATATCGCGATGGGCGACAAACGCCACATCGGCGGGTGACTCCACCCCCTCGACGAGAACCGGAGCGCCATAGCCGTTGGCGACGGTCAAGACGGCGTCAAATATTCGATCGCCGCCAGCCTTGTCGACGGCCATGCGCACCAGGCTGCGATCGATCTTGATCAATTCGAAACCGAATTCGTACAGGCGGGCCAGATTGTTGTAGCCGGTGCCGAAATCGTCGATCGCCAACTTAAAGCCGTACTGGTTGGCCAGTTGCAGCACCTTGCGAGTGGTGTTGCTGGCGCCATCGATCAGCTCCCGTTCGGTGATCTCCAGGGTCAGCTGGCTGGGGGCAATGCCGTGGCGATGCAGGGTCTGATAGGCGCGCTTGAGAAAGAAGGGGGATTCGAAGTGCGAGGCGCTGATGTTGATCGACAGGTAGCACTCCGGGTTGGCCTTGAGCCAATCGCCCATCTCCTCGGCTAAGCGCTCAATCAGCCATTGGGTCATGGGCACTATCATGCCGGTGCGTTCGGCGATGGGAATGAAGATGTCGGGCATCACCAGCCCCTGCCGCGGGTGGTTCCAGCGGATCAGAGCTTCGGCGCCGATGCAGTTGCCACTGTGATTGTCCATGGTGGGCAGGTAGTGAATGACGAACTCGTGGTTGCGAATGGCTCGGCTGAGCTCGCGACTGATCTCGCGGCTGAAGCCTCGTCCTGCCTTCATGAAGTGCCACAGACCAAGCATCAAGGCGGTGAAGATGAAGGCGCTGCCGATGAAGATGGGAGCCAGTAATCCCCAGACGGCGAAGAAGTACTTGGGATCCACTTCGGTGGTGATGCGCAGCAGTCCATCACGGGATTCGGTGGCCAGGCTATAGCGCGAGCCGGGCAGCCCATCCTTGATGGACGCCTCGTCGTACATCAAGAGATCCTTGTCCGGCAGTAACATGCCCAGCGGTTGGTGGTTGGCGCGGATGGTGATGAGCGCCGAAACCGGCACCTCGCCGCTGCTGAACAGCGGACGGAAAAACTCCTGCTGGTTGAGCAGCAGGTTGACCCCCTTGTCGGCCTCGATGCCCAGCGCCAGCACATTGGAGTAATTGTTGAGATCGTGGAATTCGGAGCCGTGGATGTTGGTCAGCCGCCAATGGCCGGGAATGAAGCGGGCATCGAGCTCGTTGACGGCGATGCCTGGTTCGTGTCGGCCCCAGGAGGAGCAGCGCAGCTGCCCCTTGTTGACGACGCCCGCCTCACGGATATAGGCGTAGTCGTAGACCAGGCTGCGCATCAGACGCAGGCTCTCGGCGGTACAACGCCCTTGGGAGCGATCGGCCAGCAGCAACAGCAGGCTTTCCGCCTCATCCAGGGTGTTGTTGACATGGGCGGTCAGATCGCTGGAGAGCTCCTGACTGCGGTTGCGAACCTGCCAGTCGGCCACATAGCCACTGACCAGCATCAGGATCCCGATCGAGATCAGGATGAAGAGGGCATAAGCCATCCAGTAGTGGCGGTTTGGGCGCATGATGTCTGTCCATAGAGCGAGGATCGCTGGACCATCATAATCGTCGAGCATGTTTTGCCCAGCACGCCGATCGGAAATTGCGTCATGGGTCTATCTATCCGATTTTGAATACGCTTTCAGAAAAAGTGAATAGTTTCAAGTGACTATGTGTGTCATCAGATGGCGCCGCCGAATGGCAACACCACCTTCTGGACCGGGATGCGGCTGTGCCAGGTCGCGACGCTGCGGGCTGAGTAGTCGATCTCGGTGAGCACCTCGTGGATGCCAAAACGGCGCAGATCCTCCGGCGGCAACACGAAATAGCCTGCGGCGTTGTAGGGGGGAAGTTTGCCGATCCAGCAAACCCGTTCATCCACCCCGATCTGTTGGAAGAAGAGTTGCTCCAAGGAGACCTGCTGGCGGAGCTGAGGCAACGCCTCACTACTCAAGGGTTTCGCGGGGGGCGAGAACTGATCCGGCTGTTCATGCTGCAGGAGTTGGTAGTGCAGGTTGCCCTGCCAGGCGACGATGGCCCCCGGCTGGATCAGCTTCTTGCGGGCGGCGGTAAACCAGTAGTTGGCGCAGCTGCCCAGGCAGAGGCGGCGAACCTCCAGATTTATTTGTTGCTGGTGGATCCAGTAGCCCAGAGCGATGGCAGCCTCTGTGTTGCCGCCGCGGGTGTCGACCTCCAGGATGCGGATTTTCTTCCCCTTCACCAGGCTCTGCAGGCGATGCACGGCGTCCCAATCGATGGGGCCGACGAAGCGAGCTCGCCCGCTGCTGACGTCCACGCTCTGGCTGGCAGGGGGCTCGGGCTGCTGGGTGGCACAACCGCAGCCCATCATGGTCCACACCAGCAACAGACCATAGCCAGGCAGTCGTGAGAGAAGAGAAAACGGCATAACAGACTCCAACGATCTATTGATGGCGCGAGTCTACCCTGAGCCGGCGGCGAAGCTCCAGTATGACACCATGGGGGAGTGAGGCGGCGCACGACTGCGCCCCAAGAGGCAAAAAACGGTTTCTCTCCAGCCGGAGGCTGTGAGCCATGGACGGCGATGCTATACTGTCCGCCTTCGAAAAAGAGGGATCCTTATGCTGAAAATTCTGCGACTGGGCTTGTTGGGCGCCTTGATGCTGGTCTGGTTTGTGTTTGGCTTACTCATCTGTGTGCTGCGCCCCCGCCATCCGACCAACGTTTATTGGCTTTCCAACCGCATGATGCACAAGGTCTATCCGTTGCTGGGCATCAAGGTCAAGGTGACCATTCCGGAGGAGTGCAAGGGGTTGGGACCCGCCGTCTATGTGGCCAATCACCAGACCAACTGGGACATCATAGTCCTGACCGGTGCCGTGCAGCCGGGCGTGGTCGCCGTGGGCAAGAAGAGCCTGGTCTGGTTACCGCTGTTTGGCATCTTGTTTTATCTGTCGGGCAACATTCTGATCGATCGCAGCAACCGCTCTCGCGCCATCGATACCATTCGCCAGGTCGTCGACAAGATCCGCTCCCGCCGGATCTCCATCTGGATGTTCCCGGAGGGCACTCGTTCTCGGGGGCGCGGCCTGCTGCCGTTCAAGACCGGCGCCTTCCATACCGCGATGCAAGCTGGGGTACCGATTGTGCCCGTGGTCGCGACCAGCTATGCCAAGCAGATCGATCTGAACCGTTGGGATAACGGCGAGGTGCACATTGAGATGCTGCCGCCGATTGATCCGGCAGGCTGGGAGCGCGATCAGGTGCGGGAGTGTGCCGATCATGTGCGCGAGCTGATGAAGGCCAAGCTGCAAGAGCTGGATCACCAGGTGCACGGCGCCTGAGCGAGGCCAGCTTTATCACCGGATAACCGAGAGACACTGGATAAAAGAAGGGCGCCAATGGCGCCCTTCTTACATCTCGATGTCATTGGGCTAGCGGAGCTAAGCGCTCTTCTCTGCCAGCAAGAGGGCAATCTCCTGGGGCAACTGCTTGGGGGCATGAATGGTCACCGTCTTGTGTCGTCCCAGCTCCCCGCGCACTATCTGGACTTGCCCCTTGGCAACCTTGAACTGTTTGGCCAGGTATTTGATGAGATGGCTATTGGCCTGACCATCGACCGGGGGGGCCGTGATGGCGACTTTCAGCTCGTCGCCGTGTTCCCCCTGGATCTGGTCACGGCTGGCCTTTGGCTGGATAAACAGATCCAGCCAAAGTTCATCTCCCTCCTGGCGTACTGCCACCATTAGAGCTGAGTCCAGATGAGGCCAATCCACCCCGAGGTCGAGAGGAATATGTTCACCGCCTGCAGGATCAGGAACAGCACCAGCACCGAGAGATCCAGCCCACCTAAGTGGGGAATGATGCGACGAATTGGTGCTAGCATCGGTTCGGTCAATTGCAGCAGCACATAGTCGACCGGGCTGCGCCCCTGACTGACCCAGCTTAGGATTGCACGCAGTACCAACATCCAGAACAGCAAGGTTCCAGCCTGTTTTACGACCAGCAGCAGACTAAAGATCAGCATCACCACAGGTTGGAACGGGGCGCCTAGCAACAGGGTCAGGGTGGTAAATTTCAGCACCGCGACGATCAAGGCCAGCAGTACGGCGGCCAGATCTAGGCCGCCAAGGCTCGGGATGACGCGGCGCATTGGCGCCAGAATCGGATGGGTGGCCTTGACGACAAACTGGCTCAGCGGGTTATAGAAGTCAGCCCGGGCCCACTGCAGCCAGACGCGCAGCAACACTATCATCAGGTAGATGTCGAACAGGGCGTTGAGTAAGAAAACGATAGCCTGCATAGGGATCCTTAAAACAGTTGTTCCATCTCTTCGGCGCGTTTGACCGCCGCCCGCATTGCCTCACTGACCAGATTGGCCAGCCCCTGCTCCTGAAATGAACGGACAGCTTCGGCCGTGGTGCCGCCCTTGGACGTGACCTGGGCGCGCAGCGTCTCCAGATCCAGCTGCGGGTTGTCGATCACCATCTGGGCCGAACCCAGTGCCGTCTGCTGCACCAGCAGGCGAGCCTGTTCTGCCGAGAAGCCCATGCGCTCTGCCTCTTCGGCCATCAACTGCATGAAGAGGAAGAAATAGGCCGGGGCCGAGCCGGAGGCGGCGATCACGTTGTTCAGGCCGGCTTCGCTGGCGACCCAGACGGTTTGCCCGACCGCCTGCAGCATCTGCTCGGCGAAGGTGCAGTCGGTGACGCTGACATCACCTGGCGCGTAAAGCCCGGTCATGCCCAGGCCGATCAGGGCCGGCGTATTCGGCATGGCTCGCACTATGTTGCGATGGCCGCCGAGCAGGCAGCTCAGGCGGGCGATCCGGATGCCGGCGGCGATGGAGAGCACCAGCTTGTCACCATAGCTACCCAGCTCGCGGGTCAGCGCCTCGAGCATCTCGGCCATGAACTGGGGTTTGACGGCCAATACTAGGACCTCGGCGGCTCTGGCCGCAGCGGCATTATCGGTGCTGGTCTGAATGCCAAACTCGTCACTCAAGGCGGCCAGCTTGTCCTGATCCAGATCGGTGACATGGATGCGTTCGGCTGGATGGCCTGCATTGAGCAAGCCGCTGATGAGGCTGCGAGCCATGTTGCCGCCGCCAATAAAAGCAATTGTGCGCTGTTCCATTAGTCCTGCCTGTCATCTCGGGCCCCGAAGATGGCGGTACCGATGCGTACCTGGCTGCTACCACAAGCAACCGCAACTTCGAGATCGTGGGTCATACCCATGGACAGTGTGTCCATGGCGGGAAATTGTTGTTGCAGTGTGGAGAAAATCTGCTTCAGACGCAAAAAACTCTCGCGGAGTACGGCATCATCGGGCGTATTTTCGGCGATGGCCATCAAGCCGCGTAATTTCAGTCGTGGAAGTTGCGCAATCTGTTCGGCGAGATGCAAAACTTCGGCCTCGGTCGTACCTGATTTCTGGCTTTCTCCGCTAATATTGACCTGAATACAGATATTCAGCGGCGCCAGCTCGTCGGGGCGTTGCGCATTGAGCCGTTCGGCAATTTTCAGGCGATCCACGCTATCGACCCAGTCGAAATGTTCGGCGATGGGGCGTGTCTTGTTGGATTGCACGGGGCCGATGAAGTGCCACTCCAGATCCGTGACTCCTGCCGCGCGCAGAGCCTGGACTTTGGTGACGGCCTCCTGAACATAGGATTCGCCAAAGCGGCGTTGTCCGGCTTGATATGCCGCTTGAATTGCGGTGAGTGGTTTTGTTTTACTAACCGCCAGCAATTGAATCTCTGTCTCGGCGCGCCCTGCCAGGTTGGCCGCGTCGGCGATACGTTTTTGAACCTGTAGTAGCTGTTGGGCGATGTCGCTCATCATATTTTGCAAAAGCCTGGATTGACGAAGAGTGGGTTAACACATGGATATCACAGAATTATTGGCGTTTAGTGTAAAACATAAAGCTTCGGATCTACACCTCTCTGCGGGTGTGCCTCCGATGATCCGGGTGGATGGCGATGTGCGGAAAATCAACTTGCCCGCCTTGGAACATCGCCAGGTGCATAGCCTGGTCTATGACATCATGAACGACCATCAACGCAAGGAGCTCGAAGAGAACCTGGAGGTCGACTTCTCATTTGAAGTTCCGAACCTGGCCCGCTTCCGGGTCAACGCCTTCCATCAGAATCGCGGTGTGGCCGCCGTGTTCCGGACCATCCCCAGCCTGGTGCTCAGTCTGGATGAGTTGGGCGCACCGGAGATATTCCGGCAGATCTCCGAATATCCGCGGGGTCTGGTGCTGGTGACCGGGCCGACCGGCTCGGGTAAGTCCACCACCCTGGCGGCGATGATCGACTACATCAACGAGTCCTATCACCACCACATCCTGACCATTGAAGACCCGATCGAATTCGTACACGAGAACAAGCGCTGCTTGATCAACCAGCGGGAAGTACACCGCGACACCCTCGGTTTCAGCAACGCCTTGCGTTCCGCGTTGCGTGAAGACCCGGATATCGTTCTGGTGGGGGAAATGCGGGATTTGGAAACCATCCGTCTGGCACTGACTGCCGCAGAAACCGGTCACCTGGTTTTCGGGACCCTGCACACCAGCTCGGCCGCCAAGACCATCGACCGTATCATCGACGTATTCCCGGGGGCGGAAAAGGACATGGTGCGTTCCATGTTGTCCGAATCCCTGCGGGCCGTTATCTCACAGACCCTGCTCAAGCGGGTTGGCGGCGGCCGTGTGGCGGCTCACGAGATCATGATCGGCATCCCGGCGATTCGTAACCTGATCCGGGAAGACAAGATTGCCCAGATGTACTCTGTGATTCAGACAGGGATGATTCATGGCATGCAGACCATGGATCAGTGTCTCAAGCAGTTGGTGAATCGAGGCCTCGTCACGGCAGCTGATGCCAAGACCAAGGCCATGGATCCGAATAGTATCTAAGGAACAGAGCATGAAAATTGATGGCTTGCTTCAGCTGTTGGTTGACCAAAAGGGTTCGGATCTCTTCCTCTCGGTCGGGATTGAGCCCTGCCTGAAGGTTAACGGCAAGATGACCCCTCTGGGGTCGGTGCGATTGGATGCCGAGATGGTGACCGAGTTCATCCGCGAGGTGATGACTCCTGCTGCCTTCGAGCGTTATTGCCAGAGTCATGAGGCCAACTTTGCGATCCAGCGGCCGGAGCTGGGCCGCTTCCGGGTTAGCTGTTTCTGGCAGATGGGCTGCCCGGGTATGGTCATGCGACGGATTGTCACCGAGATCCCGACCATCGAAGAACTGATGTTACCGGGCATACTGCGGGAGATCGGGGTTGCCAAGCGGGGGTTGATCCTGTTCGTCGGGGCCACGGGGGCGGGTAAATCGACCACTCAGGCGGCGATGATCGGCTACCGCAACCGGACGACCGATGGCCACATCCTGACCATCGAGGATCCGGTTGAATTTGTTCACCGCCACGATCGGTCGCTGATTACCCAGCGCGAGGTGGGAACTGATACCGACTCGTTTGATGCGGCACTCAAATCAGCATTGCGTCAGGCTCCAGATGTGATTCTGCTCGGGGAAATTCGTTCGCAAGAAACCATGGAGTTTGCCCTCTCATTTGCTGAAACCGGTCACCTCTGTATGGCGACCCTGCACGCCAACAATGCCAACCAGGCGATTGAGCGGATCCTGCACCTGGTTCCCATCGAGAAGCACCGCCAGTTGCTCTATGATCTCTCTTTCAACCTGAAAGCCATCGTGGCCCAACAGTTGATCCCGACCCGGGACGGTAAGGGGCGTCGAGCCGCCTTCGAATTACTGATCAGTACTCCCCTGGTCAAAGACATCTTGCTCAAGGGTGAGATGCATCGCCTCAAGGAGGTGATGTCCAAGTCCCGGGAGCAGGGCATGATGACCTTCGACCAATCGTTGTTTGATCTCTATCGCCAGGGGGTCATCGGTTACAACGAGGCGCTGGCTTATGCTGATTCGCCTAACGAGGTTCGTCTGATGATCAAGCTCGATGGCGGTGTCTCGCCGGACGCTGGCATGCTCAGCAATGTGACGATCGATTAGGGGTATTCACGACGATGTTAGTGCTGATCTCGCCGGCCAAGACGCTGGATTACGATTCGCCTCTGGCGACGGAGCAATTCAGCCAACCGCTCCTGCTGGAGGAGTCCGCCAAGCTGATCCGGTTGTGTCAGTCGTTGACGCCCGCCCAACTGGCGTCATTGATGAAGATCAGCGACACCCTGGCCGGTTTGAATGCGGCCCGTTTTGCTCAGTGGCATCCGGGGTTTGATCTGCACAACGCCCGCCAGGCGGTGCTCGCCTTCAAGGGGGATGTCTATACCGGCTTGGCGGCGGAGGGCTTTTCCGCCGAGGATTTCCGCTATGCCCAGAGCCACTTGCGGATCCTCTCTGGTTTATACGGAGTGCTGCGTCCGCTGGATCTGATGCAGCCCTATCGGCTGGAGATGAGCACTCGCCTCGCCAACGAGCGAGGGGGGGATCTCTATGCCTTTTGGGGGGCTCGCATCACCGAACAAGTGAATCTGGCGCTGCAGGCGCAAGGGGATGGGTGGCTGATCAATCTGGCGTCGGAGGAGTACTTCAAGGCGGTTCAAGTGGCCAACGTGCAGGGGCAGATCATCTCGCCGGTCTTTGAGGATGAAAAAGCGGGTCAGTACAAGATCATCAGTTTCTATGCAAAAAAGGCGCGGGGCCTGATGGCGCGTCACCTGTTGACCCGCCGACTCCGAGAGCCGGCGGAGTTGCTGGGTTTTTCCGAACAGGGCTACCGTTATTGCGCTGAATGTTCGACGCCGACACGCCCGGTGTTTCGGCGTGCCGAGTCAGCCCGCTAAGGGCTACGCACCACCAGAAAAGGGCCTTCGGGCCCTTTTTTTCGTTCGTGCCGGCGCAATCTTACTTCATTTTTTCAACGACCAGGGCTAGCAACTCGTCGCCTGGCATCGGGCGGTAGTAGTAGAAGCCTTGGATTTCACGGATCCCTAGGGTGCTCAGTTTTTGTTGCTGTGCGGCGGTTTCCACGCCTTCGGCAATGATGTCCAGTTGCAGGTCGTGGACCATGTTGATGATGGCTCGCACCAGGAGTTCTCCCTGTTTGCCCTCCATCAGGCGCAAGACGAAGCTGCGATCCAGCTTCACCACATCGATCGGATATTGGCAGAGGGTATTCAAGGCAGAATAGCCAGTGCCAAAATCATCCAGGGCCAGATGCACGCCGAGCTGTTTGATGCGACGCATGCGTCGAATGGCATCGCGGGGAGAGACCAGCAACATGCTTTCGGTGATCTCGATCGCCAGTTGCGAAGGGGGCAGTTCGGTCTGGCGCAGTGTCTCTTCGAGCTTGGGCAACAGGCTGGGGCTGGAAAAGTGGCGGGCCGACAGATTGACGTGGACCTGCACCGGTGATAGCCCCTGCGCTTGTCGCTGTTGGTTCAGTTGTCGACCGATCTGGCAGGCTTGCAGCAGGATCCGTTCGCCCAGCTCGAGGATCAGATTGCTCTCTTCGGCGATGGGAATGAATTGTCCGGGGGGGATAAAACCCTGCTCTGGATGATGCCAGCGAGCCAAGGCCTCGACTCCGGTCAACTCACCGTTCTGGCAGTCGACGATGGGTTGGAAGTGGGCCTGTATCTGGTCCGAGCGAATGGCGGCCGGTAGATCGCGTTTGATGAGGGTCGAGACCAGTGCCGCCTGGTAGAGGCGACGAGTAAACAGTTTTTGCTGATGCGGGTGGCGTTTGGCCTGGCTCAGGGCGTAGTCGGCACAGCGCAATACATCCTCGGCGAGCGAGAATTCATTGCCGCCGATGACAACACCAATGCAGGCGGTGACCACCAGCTCCACCTCATCCAGCTGCATCGGATCGGCGATCAAGGAGCGGATCTGGTTAGCTAACCGCATGGGTTGATAGAAGGAGTCCACTCGCGGCAGGTAGACGATAAATTCATCGCTGGCAACGCGGGCGATGATCTGTTCGCCTAGATAACGGGACAACCGGAAGGCGATCTCGCGCAGCAAGGCGTCTCCGACTCCGTGGCCAAAGGTATCATTGATGCTCTTGAAGTGGGCGATATCGATATAGAGCAGGGCAAAGTGAGGTGCGTCACTGGCTCTGTGCTGCAGATCGTTTTGCAGCAACGTCTGCATCTGGTTGCGGTTCAGCAGGCCGGTTAGATTGTCATACAGGCTTAACCGCTTGATTTTACTCTCGTTATTTCGTCTGTCGGTGATGTCCCTCAGCGTCAGCAACCAGGCGGGCTGGCCGGTGTGGGCCAGGGCGGTCACGCTGAGCTCACAGGGCACCCGCCAGCCGGAGTTGCCAATGAATTCCCATTCGACCGTCTGTGGCTCCTGGGTCAGCAACTGCTCGAACCGGGCCTGGGTGAAGCGTTCCTGAGTGGTGTTCGGTGGGAACAGGCTGGTCAGGGGTTTCCCCAACAGGCTGGACTGCTGGTCGTAGCCGAACAGCCGCAAGGCAGCATCATTCATACTGACGATATGGTTGTCATGCACCATGATGATGCCGACCGCCACATTCTGATAGAGCGCGGCAAACTTCTGCTCTATGTCGTGAAGGGCTGTACTGGACAGTTGTTTGGACTCCAGCAACTGATTGATGACTTGGCTGGCCAATGAGATCTCATCCTGTCCGTCGATGTGCAAGGGGGTCGCCCAGTTGGCTTGGACCAGGTGTTTGAGGCCGTTTTCCAGCAGAGTGAAACGTTCGGTGACGTGTTTGCGAAATAGCCGTAAAAACATCCAGAGCAGGATGATGCCGCCGAACAGATTACAGGCAAACAGGATGAGCAAAGAGAGCTGCCCACTTTGGTAAAGCGTTCTGGGCATGTCGCTTTGAATGATGCCGACCGGGTATTGGTTGATGTCGTCCAGCTCACTGAACGATTGAATAAGATCCGGTAGCTCGCGGATTTTTAGGGTTCCAGTGGCGGTTTGGATCTCCTGATGGGTCACGGGCATCGCCAAGGGGGATAACAATTTGGCATCGGCTGCCAGTATCTGTTGATACCGCTCCGGGAAAAATGCGCGGATCCGTTTGCCCCAGATCATCCAGCCCGCAACGGGGCCCTGATAGAGACTGTTGAGCACCGGGGTGATCGCGATGAGGTAGGGCTCGCCGGCCCAGACGATGATACCGGAAAGCGGTTCCGTATCTTGATCCGGACGTTGAGCCAGTACGTCCAGCCGTTCGCCGAGAGCATCGTGGCTGATCAGTTTTTGCCAGCGGGAGGGGGGAATGGCCTGCATCGAACCGTCCGTGGCGCTGAGCTCCACGGCGATGACCAGGGTGCCGTCACGCCGGATAAATCCCATCAAGTCGACATCGTTGGTCTTGAGGGAATCGGCACTCAGATTGCGCTCGGCAAATCCGGCATCGCCCTGTGTCAGTAACTGGTAGGTTTCATCCCAATAAGCCCAGTCCATGGAGCGGGTGGCCATCTCATCCAGCTTGAGCTGAATGGCTGCTCGAGCCTGTTGGTTGCCGCGCGCGATATAATCGCGCTCTATGTCGCCAAGCTCATGCATGAAAAACAGGCTGAGAAAACAGAGGCTGCCCCCCATGATGAGCAGCAGGCCGCCGGCGAACAACCAGGTGGCTCGTGTGGAGAGGCGGCAATCTTTGAGGTTGATAAAATTGAACATTTGGCGTCCCGGGTTGGAGGTCTGTCATGTGAAAGCTCGGGTCAATGCCTTGACTGTAGAGCAGCGGCGAGGCTCTGGAAACTAGACCACATGAAAACGGCGCCATCGGTCACATCCACGATCTGAGTCTGCCGTCAGGAGGATGGATACGTGTCAACCGGTCAAAGAACAGAGACCACCCGGAACGGTGGCCTCTTGGTGGTTTACTCGGCGGTGTCGGGCTTCTTGTTGCGAGCCTCTTTGGCCGCTTTCTTCTTGGCCCAGTCTGGTTTTCCCTTATTCTTCTTATCGCGCAAACGCTCCTTCTTGCGCGGCTCCTCTTGCAGATTTTCTTGCCGTTTATCCTTGTCCTTGCGCTTATCCTTCTTGGGATCCGGCTTCTTCTTGCCACCGACTTTGGCAATCTTGTGCTGAGGCTTGAGCTCTTCAATCACCCGGCGCCGTAGCTCCTCGCCGGTGTAGCGTTCAATGCGGCTGAGCATGGCCATGTCATGGGCTTCGATCAGACTGATGGCGGTGCCTCGCTTGCCCGCACGGCCTGTGCGGCCAATGCGGTGCACATAGACGTCGGCCGTTCTTGGCAGGTCGACGTTGATGACGTGGCTGACATCGGGTAGGTCGATGCCGCGGGCCGCGACATCGGTGGCCACCAGCACATTGACCTCTTCATTACGGAAACGACGGATGGCCTCGACCCGTTTCTCTTGTTCCATTTCCCCGCGGATCCAGGCGCAATCGATACCGCTAGCTTGCAACTGAGCGGATAGCTCAGCCAGTCGCTCCCGGGTTTTGACGAACAGAATGCTGCGTTTTACCTCCTCGCTGCGCAACAGGTGGCAAAGCAGGGCAAACTTGTGTTCCGGCGAATCGGCCAGATACATCAGCTGCTGGATCTTGCGGCGTTCGCTGCGCGGCGATTCGGCGTTGAGCTCAACCGGATCCTTGAGAACTTCGTTGGCAAACTTGACCAGCCCGGTGCCTTCGAGTGTGGCCGAGAACAGCATGGTCTGTTGGCGCCAGCGGGCCTCGGCGACGATGCGATCCACCTCGCCGATGAAGCCCATGTCCAGCATGCGGTCGGCCTCATCGAGGATCAAAATTTCGATGGCGCGGCTGTCGAAACTCTCGGCTTCGATGTACTCCATCAAGCGTCCCGGGGTGGCCACTATGATGTCGGTGGTTTCGGTCAGGGCGGGCAGTTGCTTATCGTGTTCGACGCCCCCGATGATGGTTTCGATGATGAGATGGGTGTGCACGGCCAATGCCCGGGCATGCTCGGTGATCTGCAGGGCCAGCTCGCGGGTTGGTGTCAGGATCAGCACCCGGGCTGAGCCGGCGCGGCGTCGAGGGAAATCGAGCAGATGCTGCATGGTGGGCAGCAAAAATGCGGCTGTCTTGCCCGTCCCGGTGGGAGCGGATGCCAGAATGTCCCGACCGTCCATGGCGGCTGGTATCACCTGTTGCTGGATGGTGGTTGGACGGACAAAGCCTTGCTCGGCGACGGCACGCAACAAGGCGGAGTCAAGGTCGAGGGTATCGAAGGACATGAGGGGAGATGCTCGCTTACATATTTGGGACGTCATTATAGGGTAGCGGCGTGATAAAATCCGCTCTTCGCTGAGTGTTCAGGGGAAAAATCCACCGTCATGGGCAAGTCGCATTTTACCTTCAAGCAATTTTCCATCGCCCAGGATCGATGTGCCATGAAAGTGGGCACCGATGGTGTGGCCCTTGGCGCCTGGGCCCCCGTGACGGGAGTTCGGCGAATTCTGGATATTGGTACCGGTACCGGGCTGATCGCCCTGATGCTGGCTCAGCGCAGCGAGTCAGCATGTGAAATCGTGGCGATCGAGCTGGATCACGATGCGGCTCAGCAGGCGGCAGAAAATGTTGCAGGCTCCCCATGGAACCAGCGGATCCTGGTGGTGGAGTCGGCGTTGCAGCAGTATCAATCCGAGCCCTTTGATCTGATTGTCTCCAATCCTCCCTATTTTCCCCATGGCCAGTCGTTTGCCTCCCGGGCGCGGCAAAATGCCCGTCATACCGCCATGCTGACGCATCAGGAGTTGCTGATGCATGCGCTGCGGTTACTCGCTCCAAACGGAAATATTGCTCTGATTCTACCGGTCAAAGAGGCTCAAATGCTGATGGAGATGGTGGCGGTTCATGGCTTGTTTGTCGTCTCGTTACAGCGATTAATTCCGCGACAAGGCTTGGCGCCAAATCGTTTTTTATTGTTATTATCTAGAATTAATGGCTGCCTCGTCGCCAATGATCTTGTTATTTATTCTAAAAGTGGTGTTTATTCTGAATCATATGGCGAGCTGGTGAAGAGCTTCTATCTTAAGCTGTAATGGCTGTCTTGCCTTAAAAATTCATTGCTTTATTCTTCTGTTAACTCTTCGCGGGCCTGGCAATCAGACAATTATTCCTCTCTGATTGCCCAGGATGGTGGCTCGTGCTGCAGGTGTTCTGCCTGTTTTTACGTCAAAAATATTAAAAAAATCAAAATAGTTAGATTTGGAGTTCACAGTGAGTCAAACCATGAAAACGACCGACGTGATCGGTCTTGGCTTTATGACCTTTGCCTTCTTTCTGGGGGCGGGCAACATCATTTTCCCTCCCATGGCGGGTTTCCTTGCCGGTGAACAGATGGGGTGGGCCATGCTGGGCTTTTTGGTGACCGGGGTTGGTTTGCCTTTGGTCACCATACTGGCGATTGCGAAGGCTGGGGGCGGTATTCAGACCATGTCCAAGTTTTTGCCGGCTTGGGTTGGCACCGCGATTGCTATTGCGGTTGCCTTGATCATCGGCCCAACCTTTGCCACGCCACGAACCGGTCTGGTGGCCTATGAGATGGGATTGAAGCCATTCTTGGGGGCTGAGGCGGGACAACTCAGTCAGACTGTCTTCACCATCGGTTATTTTGCGCTCTCTTTGGTGCTATCCCTGAACCAGGGCCGGCTGCTGGATGCGATTGGTAAGGTGCTGACACCCCTGTTGGTCTTGCTATTGATTGTGCTTGCCGTTGCCGTGCTGGTGGCACCGCAAGGTAGCGTTCCGATGGCGACCGGCGAGTATCTGGCTCATCCGGGGGCCAAGGGCCTGCTGGAAGGCTATAACACCATGGATACCTTCGGTGCGCTGATGTTCGGCATGCTGATCATCGATGTGCTCAAACAAAAAGGGGTGACGGATACTGGTCTGCAGACTCGATATCTGGTGCGCGCCGGCTTGATTGCCGCAGCCGGGCTGGCCTTTGTTTACATCTCGTTATTCCAACTGGGGGCTACGGCAGGCGGATTACTGGATGCTCCCAACAATGGCGGTGAAATTGTTGCACTGTACGTTGCCAAACTCTTTGGTACCTCGGGCCAATTCATTCTGGCCAGCATCGTCTCTCTGGCCTGCCTGACAACGGCGGTAGGTTTGACCTCAGCCTGTGCCGACTTCTTCCATAGCTTGTTGCCGCGTATGAGCTACCGGACGCTGGTCATTGGGATGAGCGCGCTTTGTGCCCTGGTGGCCAACATTGGGCTCTCGGAGCTGATTGCCCTCTCCATTCCGGTTCTGGTTGCCATTTATCCGATTGCCGTAGTCTTGGTGTTGATGACGTTTCTTAAAGAGCGTTTCAGCCATCTGCGATTGGCGTTTCAGATCGTCATGTTGGTTGCCCTGTTGTTTGGTGCACTGGATGGCTTAAAGGTGGTCGGTGTCAACCTGGAGATGTTTAACTTCTTGCCGTTGTTCGAACTGGGTCTGGCTTGGCTGTTGCCAACCTTGGTCGCCATCGTCGCTTGCCTGTGCTGGCGGGTTGAGCCTGCGTTGCTGGTTCCCGCTGCCGATTAATAGCGGCGAGCTAAGCGATCTCCGTTAACAAAAAAGGCCCTCCCGGGCCTTTTTTGTTTCTGCGTCATTGCGGTAACTAAGAGCGTTCTGATTCATCGGGTGGGCTGGGGCGACGTTCTTCATAGCTACTACCACGGGAATCACCGCGGGAATCCATCCCAGGGCGCATCGGGCGTCGTGGACGTTGCAAACCACCTCCCATTCGCCCGGTGAGCATGGCGATGGTGGAGATTTTGGCCTTGTAAATCATCTGTTGGTTACCATGCGCATCGGTCAATAGCACACTGTATTGATCAAAACCGCTGATGGTTCCTTCGAGCTTGATACCACTGACGAGGAATATGGCGACCTGGCTGTGATTTTTCCTCAACCAGTTGAGTGCCGAATCTTGGCCATTACCAAGAGAAAACGCTTGTTCAAGCGTCGAAAAATTTTGGTTTTCCGCCGTCATGTTATTGAGCCCCGAAAGATCTGATGAGTTCCCGATTGTGCGCGATGAGCCCCGGCCTTGTCAAAGTAATCCCAAACTCATCAATTGGTTATCCCATGCACCTCGCTCCAGGATAGATGGTCCCTATCTCTCGGATGCGAGAACAACCAACAGCGGAACGATTCAGTAGCATAAAAAGAGCCGACAAGCCGAGCCCTGTCATATTTTGCATTTATGGTTTTTTTTGGTTTTTTGCTCTGAGATTGGCATTGCTTTTGCGCATATCTCATTGGTTGTGATGTGGATCACATAACCTGGTGAGGCATCGGTTACCCGTCTGTTTCCTTCCTAAGCTTTTTGAGTGCCGTTTGGTTATTGGCTGATTGAGCCTTGATCCGTGAGCAGAGGGAGGTCTCCTGTGTATCGAATTCTGACGCTAGTGCTGGGATGTGTTGGCATCACCTCGATCCTGCTGGGGGGGCTGCTATTGGGCGAGGTGTGTATCATTCTGAGCCTGTTGATACAGGCCGTGACCCTGTTTCGCGACACGGCGCGCCATCAGTCGGCGCCAGACAGCGGTGAGCAGGCGAACGATTCTGCATCGTTGTTGCCGTCGCCGCAGAGCCCCGATCCTTTACTGGTTGAAATGCCGGCCATGCTGCAAGCCTGGTTACGACAGCTGGGTGTGGTCGCCGATCTGGTCAAGCACAACATCGAGGCCCTGCTCGCGCCGTTTACACAGTTAATGGGACGGTTGCAGGAGGAGAATCAAACCAGCGCCACCCTGTTCGGTTCTCATAGTAATGGTCATTCAATCACCGATGTGCTGCAAGAAACCAATGCCAGACTGGCCTCGGTGATTGCAGCCTTTGACGGTGCACGCAGCTATAAAGTGCAACTTCAGCGAACTATCACAGACTTAAGTGGCTTCATGCTGGAGTTGAAGAGCATGGCGAGTGCGGTGCAAAAATTGGCCAGTCAGACCAATCTGCTCGCGTTGAATGCGGCGATTGAGGCGGCCCGCGCTGGAGATGCGGGACGCGGTTTTGCAGTGGTGGCCAGCGAGGTTCGCACCCTATCAGGTCAATCGGGGGAAACAGGCCGCGAGATTGGACGCAAGGTGGAGGCCGTGACTCTGGCCATTCAGGCCACCATTGATGCAGCTGAGAGTTTGGTGCGGACCGATGATGCGAATCTGACCCTGCTGGATCAGTCTGTCCACGCAGTGACCGAGAGGCTCAGCATGGAGATCAATGAGTTACATGATGCGGGTAGCCGACTGCACCTTCTCTCGCAAGAGAGCGAAGCGGCCATCAGCCAGATCATCACCAAATTACAATTTCAAGATCGAGTCAGTCAGATATTGGAGCATTTACAGACTGACTTGCATGAGGTCCGCAATGTCCTGTTGGACGATATCAATGGCGATTTTGATGTGGTGCAGTGGGAGCAACGTTTTCGTCAACGTTTCACCACGGATGAGGAACATTCCGGTCGAGTGGAAAATCGGACCACGGATGATTCGGTAACCTTTTTTTAGAGGGCTAATCGCATGACTAAAACCGTGTTGATCGTCGACGACTCTCTCTCGATTCGGCAATTGGTCCGGGCTGCACTGACGTCAGTTGGCTACAGCGTGATTGATGCCATCGATGGCCAGGATGCCCTGAATAAGTTGGTTGGCCAGCGGGTGAATCTCATCATTAGTGACGTAAACATGCCGAACATGGATGGCATTACGTTTCTCAAGGCATTGAAAAATAAGCCTGAACACAAGTTCACTCCGGTTGTGATGCTGACAACGGAAAGTCAGGAGGCGAAGAAAAAGGAGGGGCAGGCCGCCGGTGCCCGAGCATGGATTGTGAAACCATTCCAACCCCCCCAGCTACTTGCTGCCGTCGAAAAACTGATCATGTGAGGGCTCACTCGTGATGCAGCTTAATGTGGAATCTGGCTCCCTATTTGCCCGCTTGAGTGGTTCTTTGACCATCTATGAGGTGGGCGAGTTGCAGGCGCAACTGACCGACTCCTGGTCCACAGGACAGCCTATGGTTGTGGATCTGGGCGGCGTGACAGAGATCGATACGGCTGGTTTGCAGTGGTTAATGGCGTTGCGTCGAACACTGGGTGAGCAGTTGGCCCTCCAAAATCATTCGCAACCGGTTATCGAGTTGCTGGATCTGTATCAGCTCGCTTCATTTTTTGGCGATGTCATCGTGCTTTCCGAAGGTCGGTAAGGAGCCGTTATGTTCAGTCAGGAGCAGTGGGGCCAATTGCTGGCGAACTTCATTGAGGAGGCCAAAGAGCTGATTCAACAGGCGGAGGCCGCCTTGCTAGCGCTGGATGATGGTCACGACGATCCTGAGCTGGTCAATGCTCTTTTCCGATCCGTGCACACGCTCAAAGGATCTGCGGGTCTGTTTGCGCTGGATGATTTTGTGGCGTTCACCCATCACCAGGAAAGTCTGATCATGCGGGTTCGTGATCAGATGATCCCTCTTTCGCGCGAGCAGATATCGGCATTGCTCGGTGGACTGGACATCTTGAGTCACGAACTGGATCTATTGGCATCCGGAGAGGCTCCCTCGCCATTGGTCGAACAGCATGCGGCTCAGTTTGCTCTGCTGCAGTCTCTGGTTCCTGAACTCGAGGGTGGTTTGACGGCTATGTCGCCCTGTGTGGCAGAGACTCCGGTTCAACGAGAGGCCCACCGAGAGATCGCCGCAAGTTGGCATCTGTCGTTACGTTTTGAAGCCTCTTTGTTTGAGTTCGGTTTCGACCCCGCCTCGTTTTTGCGTTATCTGTGCAAATTGGGAACCATCAGTCATATCCAGGTAATACATAACAACATTCCGGCTTGGCCAGAATTTCAGCCCGAATTGTGTTATCTGGGGCTGGAGCTGGATCTGGTGACCCAAGCAAGCAAGAGTGAAATTGAGGAGGTGTTCGACTTTATCAACGAGTTGGCACATATCCGGATTTTCCCGCCCGAGAGTCGTACGCAAGATTACCTGCGTTTGATTGACGAACTGCCGGAAGACAAAGAATTGCTCGGTGAAATTCTGATGCAGAGTGGTTTATTGACCGAGCGGGAGCTTCAGGACTGGTTGGCGAAACAGGCGGGTGCTTCTGAAAAATCAAAATTAGGCGAGTTGTTGGTTGAAGAGGGAGTCGTTTCACCGGTCTTGGTGAATCAGGCATTGCAAAAACAGACGCAGATCCGCGAAAAACGCCATGCGGATAGTGCCTTCATCAAGGTTTCGGCCCAGAAGCTGGATGAGCTGATTAATTTGGTAGGAGAGCTGGTGATCGCGGCGGCTGGTGGTGAGATGTTGGCCCGCAGCAAGGCAGATAGTGAGTTGCTCGCCTCGGTGGCATCCATCAATCGTCATGTCGAGCAAATCCGAGAATCTGCGCTGCGATTGCGTATGGTCGAGATCGGCGAAACCTTTGTGCGTTTTCAACGGATGATTCGGGATGCCGGCCAGGAGCTGGGTAAATCTATCTCGCTGCACATTGAGGGGGGGGAAACTGAGCTTGATAAGTCGGTGGTTGAACGGATCAGTGAGCCCTTGACCCATCTGGTTCGCAACGCCGTTGATCACGGTATTGAGACGACCGAAGAGCGGATCGCACAAGGGAAACCCCCCCAAGGTAATGTGCGGCTCAATGCTTACCATGAATCGGGCAGCATAGTGATCGAGGTTCATGACGACGGGAAAGGTCTGGATGCCGAGCGCATTCGGCAAAAAGCGATCGATAAAGGTCTCATCGATCCGCAGATGCAGTTGGATGAGCAGGCTACTTACCAGTTGATCTTTGAACCTGGATTTTCAACAGCAGAGGCGATCAGCAATCTGTCGGGGCGAGGGGTCGGCATGGATGTTGTGCGCCGGAATGTGGAAGCTTTGCGCGGGAGTATCGAACTGGAGTCGATTCTTCATCAGGGATGCTGTGTCCGCATCCGCCTGCCTCTGACGTTGGCCATCATCGACGGATTTTTGGTCAGTGTCGGGGATACGCCTCTGGTGATCCCATTGGACATGGTGACCGAGTGTCTGGAGACCACCTCGACGGCGCACGATGCATCCCCCCCGGTGGTCTACGATTATCGAGAACTCCGCGGGAAGCCTCTGCCCTTGATCCATTTGCGGCACCACTTTGCCATCGATGGCGCTCACGCCAAACGCCAAAACATAGTCGTTGTCAGCCATGGCAAACAACAGTTGGGGTTGGTGGTGGATCAGCTGTTGGGTGAACAGCAGATCGTCATCAAGCCGTTGGGCATGCTGTTTTCACAGCTCAGGGACATTAGTGGGTCCAGTATTTTGGGCTCCGGCCAAGTTGCTCTGATCTTGGATATCCCCGGAATGTTACAGCGGGTGCATGAGCAATCAGGCGCCAAGCCCTATGCGCATCTTGTTTCATAAAACTAATGAGTCACGGGAGAACACCATGAGTTTCTTTAAATCCATGAAATTAAGAACCCGGCTGTTACTGGCCTTCATTGCGATGTCTCTGGTTGCCGCGACCGTTGGTTTGGTCGGCTACATCAACATGCGTGAAATCAATGGCATGACCAACAGTCTGTACCAGCAAGAGCTGTTGGGATTGAATGCCGTTGCCGATGCTCGAACCAACATGATTGCCGTCGGCCGATACTTGCGCGCCGCTATGCTGGCTGAATCTGAGGAGTTGCGGCAGCAACATATCAATAGTTCTCGTCAAAGCCTGGCTGCTGTTGAAAAGGCGATCAATGAAGCTCGACCGAAGTTTGTGACTGCAGAAGGCAGGGCCCTACTGGATGAATTTGATCGTATGTGGCCAGCGTATAAGGCGGGGGTCGAAAAAACGGAGGCCTTATTGGTCGCCATGCCTCTACCGGCCGACTCACCGGCTAACCATTATCTGGAAGGGGCGTTTGCACCAGCCATCAAAGCCATGTTGGATCAGGTCGGCGCTATCTTGAAGCTGAAGGTCGAACGTTCGGCCCAACAGGCCCAAGAATCCCAGCAGTTGTATGAGCAGAGTACAACTTTGATGTTCGCTGCCATTGGCCTGGGTGTGCTGCTTGGCTTGGGTTTAGGCTGGTTTATCTCCTCTCGGATCGTCAAGCAACTGGGTGGCGAACCGGATTACGCAGTGGATATTACCCGCAAGGTTGCGGCTGGGGAGTTGGGGGTGACGGTCAATCTGGATGAAAACAACAAGGCGTCTCTGTTGTATGCCATCCGGGAGATGGTCGACAAGTTGGCGCACACCATGCGGGAGGTGCGTTCATCTGCCGATGCACTTTCGGGGGCCGCCGAGCAGGTGAGTGCGACCTCTCAAGCGTTGAGCCAGGGGGCCAGTGAACAGGCGGCCAGCGTGGAGGAGACCTCTGCCGCCATCGAAGAGATGTCCGCGTCGATTGCGCAAAATACCGAGAGTGCCAAAGTGACCAATGGTATCTCCTCCAAGGCTGCCAATGATGCGCTACGCGGAGGCAAAGCCGTCACCGAGACCGTCAGCGCAATGAAACAAATTGCTAGCAAAATCAGCATCATTGATGACATCGCCTATCAGACGAACCTCTTGGCATTAAACGCAGCCATCGAGGCGGCTCGCGCTGGGGATCATGGCAAAGGTTTCGCGGTTGTGGCGGCTGAGGTGCGGAAATTGGCCGAGCGGAGTCAGGTTGCCGCCCAGGAAATTGGCGAGGTGGCTAGCAACAGTGTCTCTTTGGCCGAGCAGGCTGGAGTTCTGTTCGAGCAGTTGGTGCCGGATATTCAACGGACCTCGGATCTGGTGCAAGAAATTACGGCCGCTTCTCAAGAGCAGACGACTGGGGTTGGTCAGATCAACGTGGCCATGAATCAACTTAATCAGATTACCCAGCAGAGCGCTTCTTCCTCTGAAGAGTTGGCAGCAACGGCTGAAGAGATGAATGCGCAAGCCGCCCAATTGACGGATTTAATTGGCTATTTCCATGTCGGTGGTGATGAAAGTCGCAAGGGTACTCGCTCTTCTCAATCAGTGGCGGCCACTGTTTCACGTAACCATGTCAATGTGGCCGTTCCTGCCCAGTTGAGCGCCGGAACGGGTGACGGTCGTTTTGTCCAGTTCTAGGGGGTGATCATGAATGAGCTGATGACACTATCGTCCTCGGTAACTGGCGAAGCGCCAGATCGTGGTTCGGGACAAAACCTGTCGTTTCATTGCATGGGGGTGGCTTTGGCGCTCCCGATCAATCGCGTCCGGGAGATCATCGAGTATGGCCATCTGACCGCAGTTCCCATGATGCCGAGCTACGTGTTGGGGGTGATCAATTTACGGGGCAATGTGGTTCCCGTCGTTGATCTGTCCGCGCGATTTGGTTCCGGTGCCACCGTGTTGGGCAAACGGACCTGCATCATCATTCTCGAGTTGCCGAATGAAGAGGCGATGCATTTGGTCGGCTTGGTGGTCGATGCGGTAGATGAGGTTCTGGATATCGATCCCGAGCAAATCGAACCACCGCCTGGCCTGGGAACGGCTATTCGCAGTGATTTCATCCTGGGAATGGCCCGTCGCGAGCAAGGATTCTTGATCATCTTAAAGGTGGACAAATTGCTCGATCTGCATGAGTTGCTCCCCTCGGAAGAGGTCATGGACGTTGCAATGACGGGGTGATGTGATGGAGTTGCCGCAACTGAGTGATACCGAGTTCGGTCAGGTGCAAACTCTGATGCGCCAGGTGTCGGGTATCATCATGGCCGATCATAAGAAGCAATTGGTTGCTGGACGGCTGATGAAACGCCTGAAAGCCCTCGGGTGCCGCAACTTCTCTGAGTATGTCGCCTTATTGCTGGACCCTGCACAACAAGACGAGCGTCGGTTGGCTGTGGATCTACTGACGACCAATGAGACTTTTTTCTTCCGGGAGGAGGCTCATTTTCAGTTTTTAAGAGCGGTATTGGCGGATTGGGATTCTCGTCCTCTGCGGATTTGGAGTGCTGCCTGCTCTTCGGGGGAAGAAGTCTATTCCATCTGCATGCTCCTGAATGAACTGCTAGTGGGTCGGAATAATTGGAGCGTCTTGGGCTCTGACTTGTGTCGGCATGCTCTGGAATCTGCCCGATCTGGCATCTACCCCATGAGCCGAGCCCAGGGGATCCCTCCGGCATATCTCAAGCGTTATTGCTTAAAGGGGATTGGAGAGTTGGAGGGGCTGTTACAGGTGAAGCCCGAGCTGCAGAATAACGTCTCCTTTCGTTGTATCAATCTCAATTCGCCGTTGCCGGCGGATTTGCCGACATTCGACCTCATTTTTTTGCGAAACATCCTGATCTACTTTGACCAGCAGGGCAAGAAAGCCATCGTGGCGAATGTGCTCTCAAAGCTACGTAAGGGCGGCTTTCTATTCATCGGCCATTCGGAGAGTCTGTATGGGTTGGACCTGCCGGTGACCTCTTGTGGTTCTGCCGTTTACTACCATGAGTCAGGAGCATGACTCTCTATCTTGGGCCGGGTGACTATTTTTGGGGGCGGAGCTCTGAACCCGTCTCGACGCTGCTCGGATCCTGTGTCTCTTTAATTGCCTGGCAGCCTGAATTGAAGAGCACGCTAGTCAGTCATGTGATGCTACCCACGACGCCCACCGGTGAGGTGACTAGTTTGCGCTACGGCGATGCGGTGTTATCCCGATGGCAGTTCGATGCCGAACGAGCCTCTGTTCGTTTGGCTGATTTCTATCTGGCGCTGGTCGGTGGTAGCACACAGTTTTATTCGGCATCCGAGTATGAAATGAGCGTTGGCTATAAAAATAGTCAGTACATTCGACAAGCGCTTGCTGGGCTGGGTTTATCGTTGCGGTATCAGGAAATCGGAGGCCGCTTCCATCGGAAATTGTTGGTCGATACGCAGACTGGACGTTTCTGGTGGCAACGGCTCGGCGATCCATCACATACCGGCTTTGAGGAGGGCTCATGGTAGCCAAGACACGTGTCTTCGTTGTGGATGACTCGGCCCTAGTTCGGCAATTTATGGCGGAAGTGATTCAGGGCCAGCCAGATCTGCAGTTATTGGGATCTGCCGCTGACCCCTTGAGTGCCATGCCAAAAATGGAACTGCAGTGGCCGGATGTCATCTTGTTGGATATGGAGATGCCGCGCATGGATGGTTTGACGTTTTTACGGCAAATCATGGCGACCCACCCAACGCCTGTGGTGATCTGTTCTTCGTTAACGGATGCAGGAGCCTCCTTGACGTTGGATGCCTTGGCCGCCGGGGCGGTTGCTGTGTTTGCCAAGGCTAAATTGGGCGTTCGCCAACATCTGGAGAGTATTGCCAATGAGTTGTTGCGGGCAATCCGGGAAGCAGGAGCGGCCTCGGCCGGTGTTGCGCGGCGAACCTTGTCTGTCTCCTCCAAAATGGGGCTGCTCCCCCATCCCCCCATACACCGAACTTTGACTCATACCACCGACCGGTTGGTTGCGATAGGAACCTCAACCGGTGGAACCATAGCTCTGGAACGGGTTCTGAGTGCGCTTCCTGCCGACTCGCCTGGTTTGGTTATCGTGCAGCATATGCCGGAAAAGTTTACGGCTGCCTTTGCTGAACGATTGAATAGCCTCTGTGCCATCGAAGTCCGAGAGGCCAGAAATGGCGATCGTGTACTGGATGGGGTGGCTTTGATTGCCCCGGGTGGCTTGCATTTGCAACTCTGCCGTTCAGGGGCTCATTACTGTGTCGAAGTGCTGGACGGTCCACCGGTCAACCGTCATAAACCCTCTGTTGACGTTCTGTTTCGCTCTGTTGCCAAGGCTGCGGGTCCTAATGCCTTGGGAATTATCATGACGGGCATGGGAGATGATGGAGCCAGAGGACTCTTAGCCATGCGGGAGTCCGGGGCCAAGACGGTTGCGCAGGATGAGGCCAGTTGTGTGGTCTTTGGCATGCCGAAAGAGGCAATTCGCATGGGGGCCGCCGCCGATGTCTATCCGCTGACCCAACTGCCGAATGAAATTATGGCGTTTGTGCGGCAAGGATATGGCCGCCAGGCTTGATGGTTCATTCCCTCATTAAAACCAAAGGCACCCAAGGGTGCCTTTGTCGTACCTGGTTCTATGATCTGGGTTTAAGCCATCTGCAGCAGCAACGTCAATGCGGCGGCCGAGACTAAAAAGGCAAAGCCGTAACAGAGGTAGTGGTGCAACCGCGTGGTGCGGATCCCCAGATCATGCAGGCCGTGGTAGATACGGTGCATGCCATGACAGATGGGCAGCGCTATGATGGCGAACAGGATAGGTGCTCCCCACCAAGACGTCGCCAAGCCATGTATTTTGTCATAGCTGAGGGTATCGGCGGGTAGTATCCCTAGAGGGACCAGAATGCCGGTGATCAGCACGACTACGGGTAGCAGCATGGCGGTGACCACGCCACCGGCACCGAACAGCCCCCAGTAGATGGGTTCATCAGAACGTCGCATAAATTCTCCTTAAGCGACCAGCGCTACGATCAGAACCACAAGAGAGACCACACCCAGGGCAATGTATTGCGCTAGGACGATGGGGCGATCCGGAATCGGCTCATCCCCATACATGACGCGCATGGCCTTGGGGGCCAGGGCGAACCAGGTCTTGGCGTGGAAGAGGCAGGCGGCCAGCACGACCAGATGAAACAGGATGGCCAGCGGATGGGCCAGGGCATCCAGCCAGCCTTGAAAGGCGATGGCTCCTTGACTCAGACGCAGCAGGCCCACCAGCAGGATCACCGCATAGGTGGAGACGAACAGGCTGGTGCCTTCACGTAACATATAATGAATAAAGAAGTTATTCTTCAGCCACCACCCCTTTTCGACGGGGCGGATATAAGGCTTGCGTTTGCTTTGTGAGGTATCCATCCAGTTATTCCCCCGGTTTAAACATGGCGATCAGATAGTCTTTGCTGCTTTCCACCTTGCCAAGCTGGATTGCGGCGGCCGGGTCTACCCCCTTGGGGCATACCTCGGAGCAGTAACCCACAAAGGTGCAGCTCCATACCCCCGATTCCTGGTTCAGGATCTTCATCCGTTCGGCTTTGCCTCCATCCCGGCTATCGGCGTTGTAGCGGTGCAGCAAGGAGAGCACTGCAGGGCCGACGAAGCTCTTGTTGAGCTTGTATTGCGGGCAGGCGGCATAACAGAGGCCGCAGTTGATGCACATCGAAAACTGACGGTAAGAGGCGAGCTGGCTAGGCGTTTGCAAATACTCGCCATCGCACAGTGAACGGCTCTCCTTCGGGATGATGTAGGGCTTGATGGACTCCAGCTTCTCGATGAAATCACTCATATCGACCACCAGATCCCGTTCGATAGGGAAGTTCGCCAGCGGCTCGACTTTGAGCTTGCCCTCGGGGTAATCGCGCAGGAAAGTTTTACAGCCCAGCTTGGGGATCCCATTGACCATCATGCCGCAGGAGCCACAGATTGCCATGCGGCAGGACCAGCGGAAACTCAAGGTCTGATCGAGGTGATCCTTGATATGACTCAGGGCATCGAGCAGCGAGGTTTCATGACTGAACGGAACTTTAAAACTCTGCCACCACGGCTCGGCATCCTCTTCCGGACGATATCGTAGAACCTCAATTTCCATCATCATCTCAGCCATGCTTCGCGGCCTCCTGTTTGTCGGCATCGGCGCCATAAACCCGTTTGGCCGGTTGCGACTTGGTGATTTTTACCGGGCTGTAGTCGATCGTGGGTGTGCCCTCGGCGTTATGGAAGGCCAGGGTGTGCTTGAGGAAGTTGACATCATCCCGCTCTTCGTAACCATCAAGACGCTGGTGCGAACCACGAGACTCTTTGCGGGCGATGGCGGAGTGGGCCATCGCCTCGGCGACATCCAACAGGAATCCCAGTTCGATAGCGTACAGCCAATCGGTATTGAATACGGAAGATTTATCCTTGATTCGGACATTTTTGTAGCGTTGTTTGAGGCTCTTGAGCTCGTCGATGGTCTCTTGCATCAAGGTCTCGGTGCGGTAGATGCCAACGCCGCGCTCCATCGCCTCACCCATCTGATTGCGGATATCGGCCGGATTCTCCTGGCCATCGCCTTCCATCAGGGACATGGCCTGAGCCACGGAGGCAACCGCCTGTTTGTAGAGGGCCTCGGTGTTGCCGTGAGGATGACTGCTGGCAAACTTGGCCGCCTCTTCCCCGGCGATACGACCAAACACCACGATCTCGACCAGCGAGTTGGAGCCCAGACGGTTGGCGCCGTGGATGCCGACTGAGGCGCATTCGCCGACTGCGTACAGTCCCGGCATCCGGGTCGCGCAGCGGCCATCGGTCTCGATACCGCCCATGGTGTAGTGAGCGGTCGGGCGAACCGGGATCGGCTCCTTGGCGGGATCCACGCCGACATAGGCCTTGGCCAGTTCGCAGATAAAGGGCAGACGTTCTTCCAGATACTTGGCGCCCAGGTGACGCAGATCTAGGTGCACAACATCACCCAGATGGGTCTTGATGGTACGGCCTTTCTGTTGCTCACCCCAGAAGGCCTGCGAGAGACGATCCCGCGGCCCCAGCTCCATGTATTTGTTTTTGGTCTGACCGACCGGGATTTCAGGGCCCAGGCCATAATCTTGCAGGTAGCGATAGCCATCCTTGTTGAGCAGTATGCCGCCTTCCCCGCGACACCCTTCGGTCATCAGGATGCCACAACCCGGCAGACCGGTCGGATGGTACTGCACGAACTCCATGTCGCGTAGCGGGACTCCGTGCCGGTAGGCCAACGCCATGCCATCCCCGGTGACGATGCCACCGTTGGTGTTGAATTTGTAGGTTCGGCAGGCGCCACCGGTGGCGATGATCACCGATTTGGCTTGGATCATGCGGGTCACGCCATTTTGGATGTCGAAGCAGACCACGCCCTGAACCCGCCCATCTTCGACCAGCAGGTCGAGACAGAAATGCTCGTCGAAACGTTTGATCGACGGGTACTTGATGGAGGTTTGGAACAGGGTGTGCAGCATGTGGAAGCCGGACTTGTCGGCGGCAAACCAGGTCCGCGGAACCTTCATCCCACCGAAGGGGCGAACGTTCACCTTGCCATCGGGCTTGCGGCTCCACGGGCAACCCCAGTGTTCCAGCTGCACCAGTTCTTTGGTGCAGTTTTCGACAAAGTTTTGCACGACGTCTTGCTCACAGAGCCAGTCGCCGCCAGAGACGGTGTCGTTAAAGTGATTTTCCAGGCTGTCGTCATCGCGCACGACACCGGCGGCTCCGCCTTCGGCGGCCACTGTATGGCTGCGCATCGGGTAGACCTTGGATATCAGGGCAATCTCGAGGGATGGATTGGCTTCGGCGATGGCGATGGCGGCTCGTAGGCCACCGCCACCGGCGCCCACGATGGCAACGTCGGTCTTAACTATGTCCACTTCTGCCTCCTTGATGAGAGATACACAGCAGGCTCTGCTGGTGAGCTCTTGGCATATACCAGTCTAGGTTGTGATGGTGTGATGACACCCTGGCCACGAAAAGTTGCGGATTGGGCCGCGAAAAAACATGTATTGGCGCTGAACGGTAACGGTTGTTACAAAAGTGTAGGGAAATCTTTGCAGCAAAAATGAGAAATAACTCTCCTTTATGCCGGGTGAGCTCATACCCACGGCGCCCGCAGGATGATTGTGGCGGTCAATCATGCATAACGCATTGTTTTACATCAAATTAATAATGGAGTAATGGCAATCTATGGCAAAAGGGCCCAGCGTCAGCAGGAGTGACGCCGGGCCGGCGGTTCAGACGTGGAAATTGTTGACCTGTTCGTTGATCCGCAAGGCAATGTCTTTCAACTGGGAGGCGAGTTGATTGGCATTGTTGGCGGCCTGGCTCAGCTCATCGGTGACATCCTTCGTGGCTTGAATGTTGCGTCCGACCTCGTCGGTGACCGCCCGTTGCTCTTCTGCCGCACTGGAGATCTGGGTTGCCATATCGGATATCTCACCAATGGCATGGGTGATCTGTTCCAGCGCCAGAGTGGCGTTTTGCGCATCCTCCACGCTGTTTTTCGCCAGTTGCTGGCTTTGATGCATGGTGTTGACCGCCTGCTGGGTGTTGCGCTGCAGGGTTTCGATCATGGCGCGGATCTCTTCGGTCGAGCTATGAGTCCGTTTGGAGAGGACTCGCACTTCATCGGCCACGACCGCGAATCCTCGACCCTGTTCTCCGGCGCGGGCGGCCTCAATGGCCGCGTTCAGCGCCAGCAGGTTGGTCTGTTCGGCGATCCCTTGGATGGTCGAGAGGATTGTGTTGATCTCTTGGGCGTTCTTCTCCAACTCTTGAATGATATTTGAGGCCTGCTCGACCTGACCGGCCAGGCTGGTAATCGAATGCTGGTTGCAGGAGATCACCTGCTTGCCCTGTTCACAACTCTTGGCGGAGGCATGGGCGGCGGCGGCGGCCTGTTCGGCGTTGCTGGCAACCTCGGTGGCGGTGGCCGACATCTCATGGACGGCGGTGGCGATTTGGGCGATTTCTGATTGCTGCCGTGCCAGGCTCTGATCGTTATGGCTGGTCAGACTATGTGACTGTCTGGCCTGGCCATCGAGTTCGCGGGCCGAGTTGGCGATATCGGCCATCATGATTTGCAGCATGTCGATGAAGAGGTTAATTTGGCGGGCGACGGCGCCTACCTCATCATCGCTCTTGACCTGGATACGCCGCGTCAAGTCGCCATGCCCCTGGGATAGTTCGGCGACGGCATCGCCCATGGCCGCCAGCGGTTGCAGGGAGCGGGTGATGATATAGGCGGCCCCACCGGCGATAATCAACAACTGAATCAACGCCGCCAGCATGGATCGCTGCAACTGACGATCGCTTTCGGCAAAAGCGGTGGCCTCGTCGTATACCAGTCCGAAGTACCAGTCATAACCGGGGATTGCTGCCAGATAGACGATACTCGGCTGACCGGAGATCACCATCGGGACTGATTTACCTTCAGTCGCCAACCGTTTGATTTCATTCTTGTTCAAATCAGGGGTCAGTTCGGTTGCCGGCTTCAGGGTCAGTTTGGGATCCTTGTGGGCGATGAGATTGCCCTCCCCATCGACCAGGATCCCGTACACCCCCTCGCGAGCAATGCTGTTGACGTTCTGAATCAGGTTCTGAATGCCAATATCACCGGCGATGACCCCGTCGGTATCGCCCAGCTTGAATGGCTCCGCCATGCTGACGATCAACTGCCCGGTGCTGGCATCGGCATAGGGCGCCGTGATGATCATGCGGCTGGCGGCCTTGGCTTCTTGGTACCAGGGGCGCTGGCGAGGATCATAGCCATCCGGAGCTTTCCAGTCATTGGAGACCAACATCTGCCCTTCACTCGTCCCCACGTAGATCATGTCAAATTTTCCGGCGGTCGCGGCCTGGGCCAGTGCTGGTTTGGCATCCTGACCGCTGGCAAACACCTGCTTGGCACTGCCGACAATCGCCGCGCTGGTGTCCAGCCAGTTTTTCAAGCCGTTGATTTGCACCTGAGCGACTGTGGTTTCAAAGCGATTGACTTCCTCATTGGCGGCTGCAATCAGCGCATACCGGTTGTATAGCTGCTGGGCAGCCGCGGTCGCGATCAGCAAAGTGGCCAGTGCAACCAGCAACTTTTGGCGAATGTTGAGCTTCATAGTCTGGTCCCTTCCTCTGAATATGGGATCTTGAGTCCGTGGGTGACTCATCATTGAACCAGTTTCCGTGCGGATCGAATTATGAGGTGCCTCGCGACAGACAGCGGAACGACTCGTTGTCTCGTCAGAGGGGAGGTGACCTGGCGGGAGCGGGAGACCCATCATCGACGTCATCCATCCCGCCGGGGCGCCAACTAAAGACTATAGTGCAGATGGCCAAAACTGTTATAGCAAACAGGTGAAGCAACTCGAAGCGGTTGGGTGGTTGCCCGGAGAGAGGAGGGGGCATGGAGCCCCCTCAACGCGTGAGTTATTGAGCCAGATGGGCGAATGGTTGTCCCATGCGGGTGGTGGAGCCGGAGGTCAGTTCGTCGACAAACGAGACAGCCTGAGGTGGGAACAGGCAGACGACTGTGCTGCCCAGCTTGAACAGACCCATTTCTGCCCCCTTTTGCAGGGTAATGGCTTGCTCGCCTTGGTAGTCCCAACGCGTGACCTTTTGGCCGGTGGGCGGGGTGACGGTGCCAGCCCAGATGGTTTCGATGCTGGCGACGATCGTCGCACCGACCAGCACCAGCGCCATGGGACCAAACTCGGTGCGGAAGATGCAGGCCACCCGTTCGTTGCGGGCAAACAGATTGGGGACATGTTCGGCGGTCAGCGGGTTCACCGAGAAGAGATCGCCTGGAATGTAGACCATGCTCTCCAGGACGCCGTCGATCGGCATGTGAATGCGGTGATAATCCTTGGGGGAGAGATAGATGGTGGCAAATTTTCCGCCTTGAAAGGGGGCGGCCTGAGCGGCATCGCCACCGAGCAGTTCCCGTGCGCTAAAATCGTGCCCCTTGGCCTGAATGATGCGCCCTTCGCGGATATCGCCCAGTTGGCTGACACAGCCATCTACCGGCAGGGCCAGTATGCGAGGGTCGGCGACGATGGGACGCAGTCCGGCTTTCAGTTGGCGGGTAAAAAAGGCATTGAAGGTCGGGTAGTGGGCCGGATTTTCATGTTCCGCCTCGCTCATGTCGATGCCGAAGTGGTTGATGAACAGCTGGATCAGGCGAGTGGTGACGCTGCCGGCCTCGGCCGCGGCTAATTTGCCAACCAGGCGGGAGAGCGCATGTTTGGGCAGACAATACTGGCCGGTGATTTTCAGAGCATCAATCAGGTTCATGGTGCAGTTCTCGTGTTTGATGAAATCGCCACCGCAAGGGGGGCGAGACAATCATCCTCGCTTGATGTGACGCGTGGGGCGCGTCTCCTCCATCGAGGCAAGGATGCGGTGGTAATTTTGGTAGCGTTCATGGCTGATTTCGCCCTGCTCGACCGCTTGGCGGATCAGGCAGCCCGGATCGTCGCCATGGGTGCAGTCGCGAAATTTGCAGCCCCCCAGGTAGCGACGGAACTCAACGAAGCACCAGGTCACCCGTTCGGCTTCCAGATGCCACAGCGCAAATTCGCGGATCCCGGGGGAGTCGATCAGAATGCCACCGCTGGGGAAGTGATAAAGACGTGCCGTGGTGGTGGTGTGTTGACCCAGCCCCGAGACATCGGAGATTTCACCGGTCAGGGCGGCGGCTTCCGGCATCAGGCTGTTGACCAGCGTCGACTTGCCGACCCCGGATTGCCCGACGAAGACGTTGATCTTGTCCTTGAGTCGAGCCTGCAGCTCATCCATCCCTTCGCGGCTCTCACAGCTGACCAGCAGCACCTCGTAGCCGATCTGTCGATACTGATCCAATTGAGACTTCAGAAGCTCGCGAGCCTCAGGGGTCAGCATATCGATCTTGTTGAGCACTAGCAGCGGGGGGATCTCCATGGTCTCGGCCGCCACCAGATAGCGATCGACCAGATTGGTCGAAAATTCGGGCATCACGGCCGAGACGATGACGATCTGATCGATGTTGGCCGCCACCGGTTTGAGACCATCGTAAAAGTCGGGGCGGGAGAACTCGCTGCGCCTAGGGTGAACCGCTTCGACGACGCTGCTGATGCCGTGCAGGCTCTCATCACCGAGGCGAAATACCACGCGATCGCCGGTCACCAGACTGCCCACGGTGCGCCGCAGGTTGCAGCGATGCACGATGCCCTCTTGGTCTTCAACATCGGCATGCTGACCAAAACGGCTGATGACCAGCCCCTCTTGCGGAGCGCCAAGCAGGCTCTCGTCGACTTCGGGAGCCTCTTTTTTCAGTCGTCTGGTTTGGTTGGCGTTGACCCGGCGTTGCTGGCCATGGGTTAGCTTGCTCTTCTTTGCCACGCGTCTGCTGCTTTCGTAATTTTGCCATCGAGTGGTTATGATACATGGGAGCGAGCTGACTTGTCCCACAAAGGTGAAAAGATGACGCAAGATGCGCAAAATTTGGTTTGGGTCGATATGGAGATGACAGGGCTGGAGCCGGACACCGACAAGGTGCTGGAGATTGCCATCATTGTCACCGACAAGAACCTGCAGGTGCTGGCTGAAGGGCCAGTGATTGCCGTCCATCAGTCGGATGAGACGCTGGCGGCCATGGATGAGTGGTGCACCCGGACACATACCGCCTCGGGGCTGGTGGCGCGGGTGCGAGCCAGTCGGTATGACGAGTCGGCGGCCGCCGCCGAGTGTCTGGCCTTCTTGCAGCAGTGGGTACCGGAGCGCAGCAGTCCCATGTGTGGCAACAGCATTGGTCAGGATCGACGCTTCATGGTGCGTCATCTGCCGACCCTGGAGGGCTATTTCCACTACCGCAACATCGATGTCAGCACCATCAAGGAGCTGGTTCGTCGCTGGAAGCCTGAGCTGTTGGATAACTTTCAGAAGAAGGGCACTCACCAGGCGCTGGATGATATTCGCGAGTCGATCGCCGAGCTGCAGTTTTACCGAAAAACGGTCTTTACGATCTGATTTTGTGGAAAAAGAGAGCAACCACAGCTGCGGTTGCTCTGTTCTTGAGCGAACCCGAAAAAAGCCCTTGCAATCAAACGGTCGCCCCTTATAATTCGGCTCCCGTGCTAGAGAGCACTTTGCGGGAATAGCTCAGTTGGTAGAGCACGACCTTGCCAAGGTCGGGGTCGCGA
>JASDSW010000081.1:0-49809 GCA_041441555.1 Aeromonadaceae bacterium | reverse complement strand
TCAAGTGTGACGAGCTGATTTTGGGAAAAACAGATGCCGATTCAAGGGCGCTTACCAGCGAAGCCCTAGATCCATTCTCTTTTGATGAGGAAGAGCAGATGGTCTTATGGGCTTTACCGTTCAAATTGGAGCAGACGACACAACTCCGGCTGGTCATGCCAAAAGAAACGGACACATCACTATGTTTGCCGTTAAGGTCCTAGCATGTACAGTTCAGCTTGTCTGGAGCCTTTTCAGCAATCCATTGATTTACCTCATAACACGAGAACTCAGCTGTGGCCATTCGACTTGGAAAATGATGAACTCATGGCATCAGGCGACACCATGTTGCCATTGAAAAAGTCCGACCCCAAACAGGCAGCCGCCTGACGCAGAGTGAGCACAGGGAGACTAAGGAAGTAGCCATGACCGAAGATCAACTCGAACAGGAAACTCTGGGCTGGCTGCAAGAGGTCGGTTATCAGCAACTGTGCGGTTACGATATCGCCCCCGAGGGTCCAAATCAGGAGCGGGCCGATTATCTGCAACCCGTTTTGATCGAGCGGCTGCGCAGCGCCCTCGCCCGCCTGAATCCGCAGGCCCCCCTGGTCGCCCGCGAAGATGCACTCAGGCAAGTGCTGGATCTGGGCATCCCGTCCCAACTGGCTGCCAACCGCCGCTTTCACAACCTGCTGGTACAGGGCGTCAAGGTCGAGTACCAGAAAGAGGGCGAGACCCGCGGCGACTACCTCAAGTTGGTGGACTGGACGAACAGCACCGGTCAGAACGAGTTTCTGGCCATCAACCAGTACACGCTCAAGGGCCCCAAACACACCCGCCGCCCCGATATCATCCTCTTTATCAATGGCCTACCTCTGGTGGTCATCGAGCTGAAAAACCCGGCCGATGAAAACGCCGATATCTGGAAGGCCTTCGAGCAGCTGCAGACCTACAAGGAGCAGATCCCCGATCTGTTCCAATACAACGAAGTGCTGGTGATCTCCGATGGCTCCGAGGCGCGCATGGGCTCGCTCTCGGCCAACGCCGAACGCTTTATGCAGTGGCGCACCATCGATGGGGTGAACCTGGATCCGCTAGGTTCCTTTGGCGAGCTGGAGACGCTGGTGAGCGGCGTGCTGGCGCCGGAGTTCCTGCTCGATTATCTGCGTTACTTCGTGCTGTTTGAGGACGATGGACGGCTGGTGAAGAAGATCGCCGGCTACCATCAGTTTCATGCGGTACGCGCCGCTATCGGCCAGGTGGTGGCAGCCTCCCGTTTGGACGCCAGCGGCAACCGCAAGGGCAAAGGTGGTGTGGTCTGGCATACCCAGGGCTCGGGCAAGAGCATTACCATGACCTGCTTTGCCGCTCGGGTGATGCAAGAAACCCGGATGGAAAACCCCACCATACTGGTGATCACCGACCGCAACGATCTGGATGGCCAGCTATTTGGCGTCTTCTCGCTCTCCCAGGATCTGCTGCGTGAACAGCCGGTACAGGCGCTGACCCGGCAGGATCTGCGTGACAAACTGGCCAACCGCCCCTCCGGCGGTATCGTCTTTGCCACCATCCAGAAGTTCGCACCCGGCGCCGATGAAGACAGTTTCCCGCTGCTCTCCGATCGCCACAACATAGTGGTCATCGCCGATGAGGCGCATCGAACCCAGTACGGCTTCGAGGCGAAGCTCAAAGAGGTCAAACTGCCTCAGGTGGCCGAAGCAGGCGCCAGCTACCAGACCAAATTTCAGGTCGGCTATGCCCAGCATCTGCGCGATGCCCTGCCCAATGCCACCTTTGTGGCGTTTACCGGCACCCCGGTCTCCAGCGAAGATCGCGATACCCGTGCCGTGTTCGGTGACTACATCCACATCTACGACATGCAGCAGGCCAAGGAAGATGGCGCCACCGTCGCCATCTATTACGAATCTCGTCTGGCCAAGCTCGGGCTCAAGGAGGAGGCGCTACCGCAGATCGACGATGAGGTGGATGAGCTGGCCGAAGAGGAGGAAGAGTCTCAGCAGGAGCGGCTCAAATCCAAATGGGCGGCTTTAGAGCGCATCGTTGGTGCCGAGCCGCGCATTGCACAGGTGGCCGCCGATATGGTCAGCCACTTCGAGTCGCGCTGCGCGGCACAGGCGGGCAAAGGCATGGTGGTCGCCATGAGCCGGGAGATCTGCGTGCATCTCTACAATGCCATTATCGCCCTACGCCCGGAGTGGCACGACGCCGATCCGATGAAAGGCGCCATCAAGATAGTGATGACGGGCTCCGCCAGCGACAAGGCCCTGCTACGCCCCCACATCTACCCGAAGCAGGTAAAAAAGGAACTCGAAGGTCGCTTCAAGGATCCGAATGATCCGCTCAAGCTGGTGATCGTGCGGGATATGTGGCTCACCGGTTTCGATGCCCCCTGCGTGCATACCATGTATGTGGACAAACCCATGAAGGGCCACAACCTGATGCAGGCCATCGCCCGCGTCAACCGGGTATTCCGCGACAAGCAGGGTGGTCTGGTGGTCGATTACATCGGCATCGCCAACGAACTCAAAGCCGCCCTCAAGGAGTACACCGCCAGCAATGGGCGCGGCAGGCCGACCGTTGATGCCCGCGAAGCCTGGGCTCTGCTGGAAGAAAAACTCGATGTGCTGCGCGGCATGCTGCACGGCTTTGATTACAGCGATTTTGCCAGCGGTGGCCACAAGTTGCTGGCCGGAGCCGCCAACCATGTGCTGGGTCTGGAAGATGGCAAGAAACGCTTTGCCGACCATGCCCTGGCCATGAGCAAGGCATTTTCCCTGTGCTGCACCCTGGATGAAGCCAAGGCGGTGCGCGAAGAGGTCGCCTTCTTACAGGCGGTGAAGGTGATCCTCACCAAGCGCGATCTCAGCCAGAAGAAACGCAGTGATGAAGAGCGAGAGGCAGCCATTCGCCAGATCATCGGTCAAGCCGTGGTATCGGAGGATGTGGTCGATATCTTCGAAGCCGTGGGCTTGGACAAGCCGAATATCGGCCTGCTGGATGACGAGTTTCTGGCCGAGGTGCGCAACCTGCCGGAGAAGAATCTGGCGGTAGAGCTGCTCGAACGCCTGCTCGAAGGCGAGGTAAAGAGCCGTTTTGCCAGCAACATAGTGCAGCAACGCAAGTTCTCCGAGATGCTGACTAGCGTGGTCAAACGCTACCAGAACCGCAGTATCGAGACCGCGCAGGTGATGGAAGAGTTGGTGGAGATGGCCAGGAAATTCCGCGAAGCCGCCAAGCGCGGTGAAGCCCTGGGACTCTCGGAAGATGAGGTGAAGTTCTACGATGCGCTGGCCAATAATGCCGCCGCCGCACTGGAGCTGGGCGACGAGATCCTGCGCAAGATAGCTCACGAACTGACCGACAACCTGCGCAAAAACCTGAGCGTGGACTGGTCAGCCCGTGAAAGCGTACGCGCCAAGCTGCGCCTGATGGTCAAGCGCATCCTGCGCAAATACAAATACCCGCCCGATGGCCAGGAAGAAGCCGTACAAACCGTACTACAGCAAGCCGAAGCGCTGGGGGTTGAGTGGGGTTAGATGTTTGGTTGTAAATTAAACAACTGCTCTATTTTGCCGAACGTTGTGAATTTCAATAACAAATCATACTTGATGATTAAATATTACCGAAGGGATAAAAATGGAAAATATTGATGAGATTTTGAAAGAGGCCATTTAAAAAGCAACAACAGAGCGGGGTAACATATCGATCCTTATAGCGGGCCGCTCTGGTGTTGGTAAAAGCACCCTGATTAATTCTGTTTTTCAGCAAAACATGGCAGAGACAGGCCAGGGGCGGCCAATCACGCAGAATACAAGGGAAATTACAAAAGACGGTATACCACTTACGATCTTTGATACAAGAGGTTTGGAAATGTCTCAGTTCAAGGAGACCCAGGCAGAGCTTGAGAAACTAATCAAAGAGCGAGCAACAGATCGAGATTCTAATCGCCACATTCATGCTGCATGGCTATGTATACAAGAGGATGGACGCAGAGTAGAAGACGCAGAGATTGATTTACATGACATGTTGGCAAAGTATATGCCAGTAATTGCAGTGATCACGAAATCAAGAAGCGATAATGGTTTTAGAAATGAAGTCCAAGCTTTGCTTCCCGCAACCAAAAATGTTGTGAGAGTTAGAGCAATAGCAGAAGAAATGGATGATGGGCACACCATTAAACCTATGGGTCTTGATAATTTGATTACACTCACATCAGAGGTAATTCCCGAGGGAAAGCGCAGAGCTTTGGCTGCGGCTCAAAAAGCAAATTTAAGCTATAAAAAAAGCCAATCCCATAAAATTGTAGCTGGAGCAGCTACAGCAGCGGCAGCCGCAGGAGCAAGTCCAATACCGTTTTCTGATGCCGCAATTCTTGCACCCATTCAAATAGGGATGATTGCAGGAATAACCTCTGTATTTGGTCTGGAACTTTCAAAAGGAACTCTCAGCACATTAATTGCATCAGCAATAGGCGTTGGAGGAGCTACATATGTTGGTCGCACCGTTGTCGTAAATATAATAAAATGCATTCCTGGTCTAGGTTCTTTAGCTGGAGGAGCAATATCTGCTGCCACGGCTACCACAATCACTGTCGCGCTTGGTGAAGCCTATATTGCTGTATTAGACGGAATATTTTCTGAAAACCCAGATGCACAGCCAACAGCAGGGGAAATTGGTGAAAAGCTTAATGGTATTTTGAAAAAAAATTAACATTGATAGATAGAACAGCCAGTCCGGCGCTCTTTAGCGCCGGATTCTGGCCCTGTGATTAACTGATTTATGAAACTATATCTTAGAACTAAATTAATCCATACTCGATGCCTGCTGGATTGCCAGTTCAGACACTCCTGCCTCCCGTAGTCGCCCCACTAACCGCTTGCGCTCTGCATCCAACAGCTCTTGCAGTTTTCGCACTTTTTGGCGATGAGATTCGCTACTGGCATCCCGCCCCACCCCGTCCAGTTGCGCACTGGCTTTGGTCAACTGCAGCAGCAAGCTCAGTAGATCGGTACTGTCCATGCTCACATGTCCTGTGTTGGCCTGCTCCTTCGCGCCCCCAAGTGCTTAACAAGAAACCCCATAATGCCCAGCAGTAGGATGATGATCAGAAAGTTACCCATATTGTTACTCCTGTTTTGATTCCACTTCGTTGCGATGAATGTGTAGGCCCTACGCCAGACCGGAAGCCAAGATCCCATAGAGCAGGACGGCTCTTTCTATCACTGCAGCCTCTTCCACCTGAGCCAGCAGCCAGGCCAGTCCCTTGCTGACTTGCTGCTCCCGGATGAAGGCATGCAGAGCCAGATGTAATGCCGAGCAAATCTCATCCGAGGAGGGTATCGCAGCAGCGAGTCGCCCTTCAGTCCAGTCACGCCAAGGTGAATCCAGACGCCCCAAGCAACGCAACTCTAAGGCAGTCAGATGCAGTACGCTGAGACAGCCCTCCTCGACCTGCGTAGACGGATTCCAGCGCAACAGCTTATCCAGCCAGAGCGCCAGCAGCCGTATAGACTGGGCTTGCTCCGAGTAGTGGCTTGCCCAGGCATCCACTCGACATAGCAGCTGACGGAGTTGACTAACTACAGGTTCTCCGGTCAGCTGGATGCCATGAGTGATCACCAGATTGGGTATGCCAGCTAACAACAAGTAGGGGGCGTCCTCGGGACACACTGTCGGCATGCCATGGGCTCCCAGTTGTTCCAGTACCCTTTGATAGCGAGCTTGCGCTTGATGCAGGCCAGCCTGTTGCAAGGCCAGCAAAGGCGCCTTTAACAGCGCTTCACTCCGCTCAGTCCGTATAGCATCCATTGGTTGATACCTCGGCTCAGCGCTGTTCAATGGCGATCCCGCTTAAAGTGGCGATATTTATGACCAACAGTCACCACCAGGCCATCCCCCAGTACCAGATAGTGATTGCTGATGCGGTCACATTGAGCGTGGCTAAGCGCCCCGGACTGTAACAACGCCGAGCGCGACCGGCGGTCAAAATAGACCACCTCACTCCCCTTGTGATAGCTGGAGCGGCCGTAATCTAACAGCAAGGCGACGGCCTCATCCGAGATACCGCGTTGCTGCATTCGTGTAATGGCATGCTGGCTGAACATAGTGCTCTCCTCGGCGTCATTTGATGACACAAGCATATGTCGCCTGTATAGTCATGCCCATACTGGTGACACATACATGTCGCCTTTTCGAGCAGATAGGGAGGTATTGAGAGTGAGCAAGGAAACTCTGACCTGGGATCAGACGCTGCGTTTTCGTCTACTGGAGATAGTGCTGCAGTGGGAGGGCCGCCTGACCACCAATCACCTGCGCAACGCTTTCGACATTGGCCGCCAGCAGGCCTCTAAGGACATCAGCCGCTATATCAATGACTTCAATCCCGATGGGCTCGAATACGACCTCAAGCTCAAGGGCTACAAGCCGACTGCCAATTTCAAGCCCCAGTTCAGTCAGGGATCGGTCAATGAGTACCTGCATCTGTTGCACCAGGACAAGGCACAAACCAGCACCCTGTCGCTGATGGACTTACGCTATGGCCATACCGAAGTGCTGGATGTGCCCTCCCGTCATGTCGATCCGGCCATTGTTCGGGGCCTGGTGCAGGCAGCGCGCAATCAGTTACGAGTGGATGTGGACTACGCCTCACTAAGCTCCGAGGAGACCAGCGGGCGCAATATAGTGCCGCACACCCTGATCTATGACGGCATCCGCTGGCATGTGCGAGCCTATTGCGAGAAAAAGGGCGACTACCTGGACTTTGTGATGAGCCGCTTTCGCGGCGTGCCGGATCTGTTGGACGCCTCGGAGCATGGACGGGAGCAAGACAGCAAATGGAATACCCAGGTGGAGCTGGTGATCATTCCCAACCCGTGCCTGTCTCCAGGACAGCAGGCAATCATCGCGCTAGATTACGCCATGCAACAGGGTCAGCTGCGCTTTAGCCAGCGCATTCCCCTAGTGCACTACGCGCTGGATCGCATGCAGGTGAGCTATGACGGCCAGCACGAGATCAGGCCTCAACTCAACCCCTTGGTGCTGGCAAATCGGCAACAGCTCATCGAGCAAGGCTGCGAGTTCAAACTAGCCCCCTGTGATAGTGTGAAGGCCTCATCACAGTGAGGCCTTCAACCTTGATAAGCTGGCTCTTACTCATAGTCATAAGGAACCCTCTATGCCAATCCCCATGCCCCCCACCACATTGAGCTGTCCCAAATGCGGCTGGAGTAAGACGGTTGTTCCTCAATCGGATGTGCTACTTGAAGGACACACCTGGTTTACCGTCTGCCCCGAGTGCGGCCATAGCAAGTTGGATCGTAAAAAAGCAAATATTATCAGCAGCCTGGCTGCTCAAGCTCAACAGAGCATAGAGCACTGGAAGAAGAAATAGGTTCTGTGACCCCAAAGCTGTATTTCACTTTGGCTACTAATCAATATCCCCTAATTGACAATCAACGGGTCAACAATTGAATCACATTGCCTTCGCTTGGCGTTCTTGATAACAGCATGTTCCCCCAGAGCTCAAGCGCAGCCTTTTGCTCTGGCAAGCGGGTAGTATGAACATAATGGGCCATGACGCCAGGCAAAGAGTGCCCAAGGATCTGTTCAACAACATGAGGAGCTATCCCTGTCTCGTTCAGGTGGGTTGCCAAGCTGCGTCTCAGATCATGCCAAGTCCAAGGCTCGGCATGCTTCAACCGCTTCCAGATGCTGCGGCCAGTTTGGCTAACAGTCTCGGGGCGCTTGAGTTCTCCAAGCAGATAAGGAGAGTCCTGCTGATCTGCCTCTTCTATCAATGCCTCTACCAACGGGCGGATGTAATCAGGGATCGGGCGGACTATCTTGGCACCACTCTTTGAATTGTGGGAAGGCACCGTCCAGGTTCCAGTTTGCAGATCCCATTCGTTTGGAGCAGAAAGTCTGACTTCTTGGGTTCTGGCACCAAATGCTAGAAGCAGCTTGGCCAGGTTTCCGTAATACCGATTTGTGGTAATTTCGTCGGCCCAGGCTCTGACTGCCCGCAACTCAGCAAGACTCAACACTCTGTCACGCTTACTCTGCTTCTTGCCAACATCAGCTACCGTGAGGTCATCAAGCGCATTGCTAATCGCATAGCGCCGAACACGGCAAAATTTGAGTGCTTGTTTGCAGTTCTGAAAACAATAACCGCTGGCCACTGGTGCAGATTTGGCATACTCATCGAAAACACTCAACCAGTGGCGGGTCTCACACTCGGCTAAAGGCAGATCGCCGATCCGGGGGTAGACCCAACGGGCAAACTGCTGACGGTGTCTTTCACTATTGGATCGCTTCTTTTCTGCATAATGCGTCAGCCAGTACTCTAATGCATCCTTCACCGTGACGGGTGTCAACCGTTCATCCTTAACAAGACGGCTCATAAGTGCCGGGTCTTTGCCCTCCTCCAACCAAGCTCGACACTGCGCAGCCCTTTTACGTGCTTCGGCCAGTGAGAGTCCCTCTTCATGGCCAGTATAGGTACCAAGGGTCAGGTTCTTGGCTTTACCAAGGATCCGATAGCGATAGACGAAGCTCACCTTGCCGCTATTACGCCACAGCACAGAAAGCCCATCTCGATCTGCAACCTTGCGAGGAGCCATATCATCATGCCCACGCAGCATGCTCTTCAGAGTTTTATCGGATAACCCCATTTTTGAACCCACACTTGAACCCACACTTTTGTTATATAAGATTAGATTTCGTTGGACAAGCCGGGATGCGACAAAAATAAATACACCAATTAATCAATGAGTTATATCATAAAATCGGATACGCTAGGAATGCATTAGACAGCCGATAAAATAATACGGCATGAACTAAAGCAATTTAGTTAACGCATTGAAAATAAAGGCGCTTATCCGCAAGGAGAAGCGCCTTTTTCTATAGGACCCCACCAACCTTCTCTTGGCTCCACAACTCGGTTCTCTTGCTATAGCCGTCTATAGAACTACCAACTCAAAAACAGCGCCATCGAATGGTCACCTAAGCCAATTGCTACCCGGCCGTAAAGAAATCACCAGGTTAAAAAATTGACCGAAATCAATGTGCAGTTACATTTCTTTTACAATTTCCACCACCATCTCCCAAACTTTCAGGGCGTTCACGGCGCAACTCGTTCAGGAGCAGTCCGAGTCGCTACCAGGAAACAGCGATAACAAATGGATCTGACTAGGAGCATGGTATGAAACACGGCGTTGTTGCTCAAATCAGGGAACTATCCCGCAGTTTGGCGATCTGATCTCTTAGGTTCACCACCGGGAGTGCCAGATGGGCAAGTCCAAGCACAAGATCAGCAACTGGAAACAGTACAACCAAGCCTTGGTGCAACGTGGTTCGTTGACCGTCTGGATGGATGAGCAAGCCATCCAGCAGTGGCATTGCCAGACCCATCATGGCCGCCGAGGGCGAGGCTTCCATTACAGCGACTCCGCCATTGAAACCGCGCTGATGCTCAAGGCGGTATTCAAGCTACCGCTGCGTGCCTTGGAAGGCTTCATCAACTCGCTGTTCAAGCTGATGAAGGTGCCCTTACAGTCGCCGGACTACAGCTGTATCAGCAAGCGAGCCAAGACGGTCGAAATCAAGTACCGCATACCGAGCCATGGCCCAGTGGCTCACCTGGTCATCGATGCCACCGGACTCAAGGTCTATGGCGAAGGCGAATGGAAAATTCGCAAGCACGGCAAGGAGAAACGCCGCGTCTGGCGCAAGCTTCACCTGGCCGTAGATGCGGCGACCCATGCCATCGTCGCAGCCGAAGTCAGCCTGGAAACGGTGGGCGATAACGAGGTGTTGCCCACGCTGCTCAACCCGTTGCGCCGCAAGATAGAACAAGTCAGCGCCGATGGTGCCTATGACACCAAAGCCTGTTATGCCTTACTGCAAAAGAAGGGCGCCAAGGCCACCATACCGCCGAGAAAGAATGCGACATTCTGGAAGACAGGCCATCCACGCAACGAGGCGGTTGCCGCGCTCAAGGCAGGAGAGCTGGAGCAATGGAAAAAGGACTCTGGCTATCATCAGCGCTCGATAGCTGAGACCGCCATGTATCGCTTCAAGCAGCTCATCGGTCCGAAACTGAGTCTGCGGAGCTACAACGCCCAGGTGGGTGAGATCCTGGCCGGGGTGAAAGTCATGAACAAGGTCATAGGGCTTGGTATGCCTATTCGGCAAGCCGTCAACTAAGCCCGCCCGGCGGGTGGGGGAGCGACCATCCTACTTTGGATTTGATCAACAAGGCCATGAAACACCCTTATTTACTGAGTATGTTGGCCATAGCGGTCGGAACCGCCCTCAGCGGTTGCGGTGGTGGCGGCAGCGATAACGACGAGCCAGTCGTCAGCACCCTGCAAGTCACGGTGATCGATGGTTACCTGCGCAACGCGTTGGTCTGGCTGGATGTCAACGGTAACAACTTGCTGGATAGCGATGAACCGAATACCCGTTCCGGCGAGGGCGGTAAAGCGGTGCTGGATGTCCAAAATATCAAGAATCCAGGCAGTTACCGTCTGCTCGTTCGCGCCATCGCCGGAGAAACCACGGATGAGACACGAGGGGCGATCACCAAGAATTTCACCCTGTCCGCTCCCCCCGGGGTGACGGCGGTCACCCCGCTGAGCACCCTGGTCGATCAAAAGATGCAGCAGGACACAGCTCTCGATCGTGAAGCGGCCACCGCCGCCATAGCCACAGATCTGGGTCTGCAACCGGGGCAGGTGCTCGGCGACTTTATTGCCAGCAACGACGTCGAGGTGCAGATCTATGCCGTCAACCTGACGGATCGACTGCCAGAAACACTCCCCGATGATCCGACCGAACTGCTGGATGATAGCAAGGCGCTCGGTCAGGCACTGGATGAGTATCTGACGCAGAATCCTGTCGATCACAGCACAGATCCCGACACGATTAACGTCGTGGTCGACGATCAGGGCAATGTCACTCCCATGGTCGATCAGGACCGGGATGGCGTCGCCGACAGCCAGGATGCCTTCCCGACCGATCCCACCGAAAGCAAAGACACCGATGGCGACCTGGTCGGTGACAACAGTGATGAGCTGCCGCTGGATCCGTTGCGCCGCCAAGCAGACGAGGTGACCAACGAAGAGAAGGTCTACACCTACATGGAAGACCATACCAAGGAGGCGCTCTCACTGAAATTGGTCAGCACCACCACGGTCAGCCGTTATCTGGATGGCCACAAGGAGACCACAGAGACAGGCACCAACTATTACTGGGATGCCACTGCCAGTGCGATTGAACAGCTTAACGGCAAGCCGCTGATCTACAACGAATACACAGATAACAAGGTCAAGCAGGCCGATGGCAACTTCATCCGCAAAATCTGGTGGCACAAGGATCTGAACAAGGATGGTATCTTTGCTTTTACCGGTGAGTCATATGCTTTTGGCGTGCAAACCGAAACAGCTGAAGACTACTGGCGTGTGTATGACGAGGATGATCCCAAAGCAGAAGGTGTCTTTTTGTATGATTACCCGCATCGCTTCCACGATGGTGGTGACTATGCTGCGTTAATCAAGGCAGGAGACCTTTCCACTATCGACATGATTCACCATGTCACAGTCACGCAAAGTGGAGGAACAACTAGCACCTCGTTCCTTGAATACAAGGCGCCGAAAGATGAAAGTGCCGAGCCCTATCCAGCACCGAGCGATTGGTTTGATATGGCAACTAAACAATTCAATCCCTCTTACAAAAACAATCCTGATGACGCCTACAAAGACGGGGATGTCTATGCAGAGTCTGATACCTATCTGACTCGGGATGATGGCTGTACCGTCCACACCGAAGATCAGGACTGGCAGGCCGACGGGACCATCAATACCACAACCGGCGTGGTGAACTGCCCCGATGGCTCGGAAGAGAACATCTCAGCCAAACCCATCTGGGCCAATCCACAAGATGACCAGTTCGAGGAGTACGCCGACTACAACAGGAATAGCATCTCGATGACCAGTTACTGGTACGAGTTCAGTACCAAGACAGCGACGGTCGATGGGAAGACGGTAATCACCTCGACCGGAGCGCGCTACCTGCTGGATCCGAACAGCAACTCACGACTGGTGGACGGCACCCATCCGGCTGGTTTCAAGTTTAACGACTATACCAGCGTCCGCACGCGCTACAGTCCGACCGAAGAGACCGAGTACGCCAGCTGGCATAACTACCACCTGGATGATAATCCGGCCACTCCGATCGATGAGGCCTCCTTCACGGTCACCAGCGATGATGAGGGCCAGGATGTCAAAATCTTCTTCAAGGAGATCAATGACCTCTGGGTTGGCCATCGCTTTGCCGAATGGGGTAGCCAAAACGTCACCGACCTGCCAGGCAAGATCGCGGCCCTGCGCCAGCAAGGGGTCACCGTCGATCAGATCACCAGCAGCAACCTGCCAGGTCTTAGCGACTACGACGGCCAGCTGCTGACCTCTTCCTTCCGCTACAACGCCGATGGCACACCACGAACCTGGTACTGGGTCACCAGCCTGCCCGCCGTGACAGGGGATGGATCTTGGAAAAAGATCCCGATCCAACTGGTTAATGGGGGGCTCAATGGCGCTGGACTGCCCAACTGGATCATCAACGATGCTGGTGGCAACCTGTTTATGCTGCAACCCAAGGTTGCCGAGCCCTGGGGCTGGTATGACGCCTACACCGTCTGGAACCTGGGGGTATCCAAGGCGGATGGTCAAACTATCAATCCCAGCGGACGTTTTGACACCTGGGCCGGTTCCTTCTTCCTCGACTCGGCGCAAGCCGACGCCGAAATGTCCAAACAGTAACGGCTCACTCGTACCCACAGGCGGCGCTTCGGCGCCGCCTTTCATTTGGCCCAAGAACAAAAACCACCCCCTCCTTGCAGCCCCCAAGCACTGGCGTGGATATTGCTGCGCTCTCGCATCAGTACCACTCGTGTCGCCATCCGGATTGGGGGCAGCCAAACTCAGCCCAAGCCCCAAGCCCGGCGAGGTAACTGCGCCGCAGGAGAAAGCCATGTTGCAAAGCCTACCGCTGGATGACAATTGTCGGCAAACCGCCGCACCGCTGCGCGATCGCTGCCGCGGCACTCTGCTGGGGCTGGCGATTGGTGATGCCCTCGGCACCACGCTGGAGTTCCGTCCCCCCGGCAGCTTCCAACCGCTGACCGACATGATGGGCGGCGGCCACTTCTGTCTGCAGAAGGGCTACTGGACCGATGACACCTCGATGGCCCTCTGTCTGGGCCACAGCCTGGTGGCCTGCGGCGGCTTCGATGCCCACGATCAGATGCGGCGCTATTGTGACTGGCTGGATAACGGCTACATGAGCAGCATCGGCAACTGCTTCGATGTGGGCATGACGGTCAGCGGCGCCCTGCGTCGTTTTCAAAAGACCGGCAACCCCTATGCCGGCGCCCGCGCCGCCTGGACCTCGGGCAACGGCTCCATCATGCGGCTGGCACCAGTCGCCATCGCCTTCCAGCGTCATCCGGAGCGAGCCATCGCTCAGGCCATCGAGAGCTCGAAGACCACCCACGCCGCCCCCTTGTGCCTCGACAGCTGTGGCCTGTTGGCCGCCATCCTGACCGCCCTGCTGCACAGCGCCGACAAATCGGTGCTTGAGCGGCTCGATTACCCGGCGGCCACAGAGCCCGTCCAGAGGCTGCAGCAAGGCAGTTGGCGCGCCAAACGCTACGGCGAACTCAGCGGCAGCGGCTTTGTCATCGATTGCCTGGAGGCGGCACTCTGGTGCTTCTGGCACACCGACAACTATGCCGATTGCGTGCTCGCCGCCGCCAATCTCGGCAACGATGCCGATACCACGGCGGCGGTGGCCGGCCAGCTGGCAGGTGCCTGTTACGGACTCGACGCCATCCGGAGCGACTGGCACCAGGCGCTCCACCAACGCGAGGCGATCACGGCGCTGGCCGATCAGCTATTTGAGCTGTCGCTGGGCATGCCAACCGCCACGGAGTCCGCCCCCGCTCCCTGCGCGGCCACGACGCCATGATCTCGCCCCAGGCGCTGGCACTGCCCATCAACCGCTGCAACGTGCCGGGTTATCTTATCGCCTCGCTGAGCTATCAGGCCGCCCCCTGCCCGCTGCTCCTCGATGGCATAGAGCCGCACTTTGCCGATCTGTTTGTCCACCTGCGCCGGCAGAGCGATGCCGCCGCGCGGGCCGCCCGCTTCATCGACTACATGGCGGTGCGCTTTCGCCTGCCGGGCCATGAGCTCACCCCCTGGCCCGAGGCCGAGCCGGTTCCCCGCCCCGCCGCCAACTACCGCCGCCTGCTGCTCGGCTGGATGTTCGACTCCGATTCGGATGCCGGAGCGGCCTGGCGCTGCTGGGTGGAGTCCCGCTTCGGCCTGCGCACCCTCTACCACCGGCAGCCCATCGATGGCGCCAGTGATGGGCCTATCGATGGTGACGAGAGTCCGGCCCGCTGGGCCTTCTTGCAGGCCGCCACCCGCATGCTCTATCACACCAATGCGCTGGATACCCAGCTCGATCTGCTCTACAGCTTCTGTCAGTTCGAGCTGGCCTGCCGTTACCCGAGCCAGCGTCACCTGACCCTCTATCGCGGTGGTAGTGAGCGCCCCTGCGCCACCGACTCCGGCCCCGCCATTCTGTGCGTCAACAACCTCAGCTCCTTTACCCGCGAGATCGACGAGGCCTATCGCTTCGGCTCCCGGGTCTATGGCGTCGAGGTGCCGCTGAGCAAGATCGTCTGCTTCGACACCCTGCTACCCGGCAGCCTGGGGGGCGAATCCGAATTCATGGTGCTCGGCGGCCTCTACCCGGTCACCCCTGCCTTATAAGGCAATCGGTGCCGCGTCCTCTGGGGGAAATGCCGCGAGCTTATCCGGTTAACGGTTCGGGAGAGACAACCTCTCTCGCCAACACGCCGTAAACCCTTCCATGGGGGCTCGATGGCGGCATCCCTGCCGCCAACGGTCGGCTCAACAGGCTATCTCTCCCTCGCGACCCAAGGGCATGCCCCGGAGGAGCTGCCCGACATGGCGGGGCCGAGGGGCTGTCGGCTGTGTGACAAAGCCGACAATCGCCGCCCCATTGTTTCCCCCACCAGCCGTTCATCCGTTCCTAACCATTTGAATTAATTGATAACTGAGTTTGGCGTGCCACTTGCTTTCCTCTAGGTAAACCTCAACCGGAGAGCCGTATGCTGCAAATCGACCCTGATGCTCTGGAAGCCTTATACCGGGTGCAAAATCAGCTCACGACCCCGGCACTCGGGCTGCGCCTGATCCCCTCCGGCGATGCCTGTCAGGGATGGCAACTGCAACTGGGCTGGAGCAATCGGCTGTTGGCTGACGATCTGCGCTGGCAGTGTGGCGAGCTGACCCTGATCGCCGACCGCCACCACTGGCCCCTGTTGCGCGGCAGCCAGCTCTCCTTGAGCGAAAAAAATGGCGAGGCGGGGCTCAGCGTGCGATTGCAACCAGCCAGCTGCCAGTGTGAACACAGCAGCTGTGAACCAGCCGCCCAGCACTAATCTGACGAATCACCAGCGGGAGAGACGAATCATGTGGAACTATTCAGAGAAAGTTAAGGATCATTTTTTCAACCCGCGTAACGCCCGGATCCTGCCCGATGCCAACGCCATCGGCGATGTGGGCTCCATCAGCTGCGGCGATGCGCTGCGCCTGATGCTGCAGGTGGATCCGGCCAACGAAATCATCCTCGATGCCGGATTCCAGACCTTCGGCTGTGGCAGTGCCATCGCCTCCTCCTCGGCGCTGACCGAGATGATCATCGGCAAGTCCCTCGACGAGGCGGCGCTCATCAGCAACCAGGATATCGCCGACTACCTCGACGGCCTGCCCCCAGAGAAGATGCACTGCTCGGTGATGGGCAAGGAGGCGCTGGATGCCGCCATCGCCCGCTACCGCGGGGTCGAGTGGCATGATGACCACGAGGAGGGAGCCCTGATCTGCAAGTGCTTCGCCGTCGACGAGGGCAAGATCGTCAAGGCGGTGCGGGAGAACGGCCTGACCACCCTGCTGGAGGTGATCCACTACACCAAGGCCGGTGGCGGCTGCAGCAGCTGCCACGAGAAGATCGAGCAGGTACTGACCAAGGTGCTGGCCAGCAGCCAGTGCGAACAGGTGCAGCAGAAGGCCTATGCCAAATCCGGCAGCGTGGCCCTACCCACGGCCCCGGTCGCCTCCAATCCGAGCAGCCCGGCCACCGAGACCAGCAGCGAACAGTGGCAACAGGTCTCAGCCGTCATCGAGCAGATGCGCCCCCACCTGCAGGCCGATGGGGGGGATGTCACCCTGATCGCCGTCAGTGCCGACAAGGTTGAAGTGGCCCTCTCCGGCAACTGCATGGGCTGCATGATGACCGATATGACGCTGGCCTGGATCCAGCAAAAGTTGATGGAGACGCTCGGCCGCTATGTGCGTGTCGTCAGTGCCGCCGAAGCCCTGGTGTGAGAAGGAGTTCCCCATGCAAGCAATCTATCTGGATAACAACGCGACCACCCGGCTTGACCCGGTCGTTCTCGACGCCATGATGCCCTTTCTGAGCGAGCACTATGGCAACCCCTCCTCGATCCATGGCTTCGGCGAGCCGGTGCGCAAGGCCATCGAGCAGGCCCGCACTCAGGTGGCCGCCCTGCTCGGTGCCGAACACGCCAGCGAGATCGTCTTCACCTCCTGTGCCACCGAGGCTAACAGCACGGCGATCCTCTCCGCCGTCGAGGCACTGCCGGATCGCAAGAGCATCATCACCTCGGTGGTCGAACACCCGGCCATCCTCGAGGTCTGCGAACATCTGGAGCGCCAGGGCTACACCATCCACCGTCTGGCGGTGGATGGCCTGGGGCGTCTCAACCTGGAGGAGTACCAGGCGCTGCTGAGTGACGATGTGGCGCTGGTGACTGTCATGTGGGCCAATAATGAAACCGGCACCCTGTTCCCCATCGAACAGATGGCACAGATGGCCAAGGCCCGTGGCATTCTATTCCATACCGATGGGGTGCAGGCGGTGGGCAAGCTGCCCATCAACCTGGCCACCAGCGCCATCGATCTGCTCTCCTTCTCCGGCCACAAGCTGCATGGCCCCAAGGGGGTTGGCGCCCTCTATGTACGCCGCGGCACGCGCTTCCGCCCGCTGCTGCGCGGTGGACATCAGGAGCGCGGACGCCGTGCCGGCACCGAGAACAGCGCCGGCATCGTCGGTCTGGGCATGGCCTGCGAGTTGGCCGAGCTGCACATGCCGATGCTGCAGGGGCCGATCCGCGAGCTGCGCGACCGTCTGCAGGAGGGGCTGCTGGCCCGCATCCCCTGCGCCCGAGTCACCGGGGATCCGGAACATCGCACCGCCAACACATTGAACATCGCCTTCGAGTATGTCGAAGGGGAAGCCATCCTGCTGATGCTCAACCAGCTTGGCATCGCCGCCTCCAGTGGCAGCGCCTGCACCTCCGGCTCGCTGGAGCCCTCCCACGTGATGCGCGCCATGGGCATCCCTTACACCGCCGCCCACGGCAGCATCCGCTTCTCGCTGTCGCGTTACACCCGCGAACGGGAGATCGAGCTGGTGCTGACCCAGTTGCCGCTCATCATCGAGCGACTGCGGTCGATGTCTCCCTACTGGCAGCAGAACAAACCCGCCGTCAACGGCATCGGGGAGTTTGCACCGGCCTACGGGTAACCGGGGGTCGGTCGGCGATCGACCGGTCGCGGCCGAGGCCTCGATTCGGCGCGGGCCAACCCTTGGCGATCGACCATCACGATTGGCTGATGGATGCCGCTTGATCGATTGGATTGGGGCCGTTCCGCCCTGGGTCGGCCTGGGTGGTTTGCCAACCTCGCGCTTGGCGGGGGCGGGTAAAGGGGCGCTGACCCGCCCCTTTACAATCCCGGGTCTGGGCGGGATGCCGGCTGCCGGGAAAGCCCCGAGCTACGGGCTGCTCTTCACCGGCCGGTCGCCACACGCCATCCCTGGCCTGGCGCTCCCTTTTGCGGTCATCCTGACCGCGCACCGGTTACGTTCACCCCTTCGCCCGGCCCGGCAGACGGCGCGAACATTGGCGAGGAATTCAAAAGCCACAGCTCGCCCGGCCCGCCACCACTGACTTTTAATCACATCAGCCACGTTGATCCCGAACTGTTTGATTTATCGCACAATTTGCCAGGAAAATTTTGAATACTCTGCTACCAGGTTCAGATGAATCAGAGCAGGATGCGGGGCATTGAGTAGTACGTAAAACTCGTGTGGTAGCCATGGCAATCGCCAACAAGCCCATGACCGTCTACCCAAGCTGCTTCGCTTCTTGATGGCTGCAACAAAATGCCAGCAAGGTCCGAGTAAATCCCAACTACAGATAGGCAGGCAAACGATATGTGGGAAAACACTTCGCGTAACAGAGGAGTGTTTCCGCTCAACAAGTTGTTAAATGGCAACAGGAGAGTTTTGAGTGAATTTAGAGAAAGCACAGGAAATACTTGTTGCCAACGGATATATGGTGGATGAAATAAAAGCCATTGGTTATGGGCAGCAAATTAAATTCACCAATGGTTCGTCAGTGAATGTATACGACTCCGGGAAAATTGTAGTCGGTGGTAAAGAACAAGAAAAAGTAAAAGCATTGCTGGGCCTTAATCCTGGTGGTCAACCTGCAGCAGTGCCAGCGGCAGGAATAGTTCGAGGCAATAACAAAGTTTTCGTCGTGTATGGTCATGATGAGCCTGCTCGCACCCAATTAGAGGCCATGTTGCGTCGCTGGGGTATGGAGCCACTGATACTCGACCAGCTTCCTTCAGAAGGTCAAACTATTATCGAAAAATTGGAAGCCTATACAGCTGATGTTCAGTTTGCTGTAGTTCTTGCCACGCCAGATGACAAGGGGCACCGGGCACAGCACGCAGATGAATCGGCTTACAGGGCAAGACAAAATGTAGTGCTAGAACTTGGCATGTTACTTTCCAAGCTCGGTCGTAAGCGAGTGGCCATTCTATTAAAACAGCAAGAAAACATGGAGCGACCGTCCGATATTCAAGGGCTAATTTACATTCCATTCAAAGACGATCTTGCTAAAGAAGCGGGGCTTATATTGGCAAAAGAAATGGTTGCTCAAGGCTACAACATTGATGTCGCACGTATCTAAATTGCCATTTAACAAGCGGCAGCACTCGGACGGCGCTACGCGCCGCCGCTGTGCCGGGCGTTAGCTTTTACAATCAAGTTTAGATGAAAGGGAAAATGAAGTTACTTATTCCAACTAAAAAGCAGTTTATGGGGTGGACGATGCTCAATCGTCTTGGATATATCGCAGCAGTTATCGGAATACCTGCCGCGATAGTAGGGATTATTGTAGGTGTTATTCAATTAACTCTTTGGGGTGTTGATGTTTATAAATGGTATCAGCCGAGCCCGCAGCACCTAACTGCTGCTGATAAATTAATAATCGATCAAAATCCAACAAAATTAGAAATTGCAGATATTGCAATAGAAAAACACGACTCTAAGCGTGATATGGTAATACTTACTCTCTTTAATCCATCTTCAGTTACAGCTAAAAATGTACGCGTTGATTTCTATAATAACAAAAATGAGAAGTCACCTTACAACGAGGGCCTGCATCACGTTGATGGCGGTGATGGCATTAATATTCCCGCTGGTGAAACTAGATCTTATCGGATTGCATATAAAAAAGATTATGAGAGTTTCTTTAACCCAATGGACCCTGGTGAACCTTTATTAAAGGTTTCCAAGGAAATTAATCCTAAAAATCCATTTGAACTTCACAATATCGTCTGTGGAATGGCAACTTCCTGTTCGTTCAATTCAAATCGTAATTCTACTATCGTTAATATTCGGTATGGTTCAATTTTTGGACAAAAATTTAAGGTTCTAACTCAGTTTTACAACACGTTCCTTGATGGAGAGGTGCGTAAAAGCTAACAAACAATTTAAGAGTGATTCCCCCCTCGCCTGGTATTTTTGGCTTGGGTCAAGTTTAGTGTTTACGGTGCCCAAGTTGAGTGTTTTGGTGGCGTGATTCACACCTTAATTGGGCGTTAATCCAAGTTCAAAAGTTATAGCGATGAACAGCCCGTAGGGCGCAATAGCGTAGCGTATTGCGCCGTATTGTAACCGGGTCATGACAGGGCTTCGCAAGCTCAGCGCCAACCTAACCAGAGCCAGATCCATACAGATGAACATAGCTTTATGAATAACCCACCAAAGCCAGCGCCGTCTGCCGGGCCGGGCGGAGGGGTGAGCGGAGCCGGTGCGCGGTCAGGATGACCGCAAAAGGGAGCGCCGCGCCAGGGATGGCGTGTCGCGACCGGCCGGTGGAGCACGGCCCGTAGCTCGGGGCTTTCCCGGCTGTTGGCAACCCGCCAAGACCCGGGATTGTAAAGGGGCGGGTCAGCGCCCCTTTACCCGCCCCCGCCAAGCGGTAGGTTGGCAAATCGCCCCAGCCGACCGGGGCGGAACGGCCCACGCGATACCCATATCGCCACATTGCCATCGCGCGCCACTCGTAGTGGCGCAATCACCTAGAAGCGGCCTTGATAGTCGAGGCGGATCGCCCCCTGGCTATCCCGCTGTCCCAGGAAGTTGACCCCCTGAGCAAAAGCCGGTGGCAAGCCGGGTTCCGGTGTCAGCTTGCCCTGGAATCGGTAGCTGCCATTCGGATCGAGCTCGGCGTCACCACTCAAGGAGAGCTGCTCCGAGGCCTGTTTGAGCTTGGCGGTCAGCTTGCCCTGCTGGCAGCCGAGATCGGCCTTGGCGGTATCGAGCAACAGGGCCCCCATCGGGCTCTGCACCTCGGCGCCGCGCCACAGCAGGGTGCCGTTCAACTGCTGGCAGCGATCCGCCGTCATTCGCAGCTCCGTCAGTTGCAGATGCAGCTGACCCGCCGCCGTCACCGGCACCGGCAGGCGCACTGGGGCCTGGCTGAGCAGCCAGGCGGCATCGGCCTGCAGATCCACATCCCGCAACCGCACGCCGCCGGACCAACCCAGCTCGGCCGCGCCGCGCAGGGTCTCCTTGTCGTTGAACTGCAGCTGGACGACCGGATCAAACAACAGCAGGCTGCTGATCGGCAACTGCCAACCCACCTTCTGCAGCACCTTGCCCTGCCAACTGATCTGATCCAACTCCCCCTGCCACAGGGTGCCCCGAGCGCCGCTGAGAGTCAGCCCCGGCGGTAGTGGCAACCAGGGCAGCACCCGGGCCACCGGACACTGCTGGATCAGAAAGCCCAGATAGCTCAGGACCACCAGTAAACCGAGGATGAGTTTTCGCTTCATGACGGACGCCCCAACTGCAGACGGCGCACCCGGACCATCCCCTTGCCCCCTTCCGCCGCCAGCTCGATCACCTTGACGCTGACGCCATAATCCCGCTCCATCACCACCAGCCAATTCATCAGGCGCTCAAACTCCAGCACCTGGAGCTCCACCAGCAGATCCTGCTCGGTGGGCTGCAAGCGGGTCGGAGAGACCCCCAACTGGCGGGAGGTGGTGTTGGCCACCGCCTCCAACGTGGTTGAGCGATCCGGCTGCCGAGCGCCCGCCGGTTGCTGGCGCAGATCCCCGGCCCGCAGCTGCATCCAGGAGAGAGCCTCGCGCTGCTTGCTCAGTTGCTGCTCGGCGGTCTCGATGCTGTTGCTGAACGGCCGCCAGGCCCCCCAGTAGATCACCATCAGCACCAGCAGGGCGCCACCGACCCCGACCAGCAGTCGTTCCCGCTGGCTGAGGCTATTCCACCAACTCTTCATGACTTGCTCCTCAGCACCAGGGTTCCCCGCACCTTGCCATTCTCACTCTTCATATCCCCCGGCTTGACCGTGAACAGCGGGTCAGCCAACTGGCGGAAACGGTCGAAATCCTGATAACCGGCACCGCTGGCCACCAGACGGAACTCGCCCTGCTTGGCATCGAAGCGCAACTGCTCCAACTGGATGCCGCTGGCCTGGGTAAACACCGGGACCAGAGTCATCAGTTGGGCGATGAAACCCGGCTCACGCTCTTGGCCGTTCAAGGCCTCCAGATGCTGCTTCATCTGACTCTTCGGGTTGATCACCCGTTTCTCGCCCGGGAAGAGTTGCTTGTAGAGCTGGACACTCTGCGCTCGCAGCTGAGCGCCCTGCGCCCGCACCTCAACCAGATAGAGCACCCGATTGGTCAGCAGCAGGGCCAGCAGGACGATGGCCGCCACCGCCGTGGCGCGCCACGGCCGCCACAACCGTTGCCATTCCGGCTGCTTGCGGTACTCGCCACTGAGCAGGTTGCCCCCGGCATGCAGGGCGCCGATAGCCAGCAGACGCATCGGCAACTCCGCCGGTTCGACGAGCCACTCGCCAGGCACCGCCGCCGGTGGCGCGCTGTAGCTGTGGATGCATGGCGACGGCTCAAAACCGGCCAGCAGGGGCGCCAACCACTCGGCCTCCGCCTGCATCCCGGCATGCGGGGAGTGGCGGAACAGCCACTGGCTCCCCAGTTGCACCGCACTCCAGCCCTCTTCCGCCAGCGGCAACGCCAGCACATCCGGCACCAGCCGCTGCAGGGTGAGGCCCGCTTCCTCCAGCCAGAGCAGCCACTGCGCCATGCGGCGGCGTTCGACGGCCAGCAGCGAGACCTGGGTCCCCTGACTGGCCAGCACCACCAGATGCAAGCCATCGATCTCGCTGGCGACCTCCTCTTCGAGCAGATAGGGTAGCGCCTTCAGGCTCTGTCGATTCAACTTGCCCGGCAGCGACACCTCGCGAAACAGCACCTCGGAGGCCGGTACCAGACCGATGATCGGTCGGCCGCCGGCGCGTTCGCGCAGTTGCGCCAGTTCGCCGGCACCACTCAAGCAGCCGCTGGCGATGATCTCCAATTCACTTTGTGACCAGACCAACCAATGGATCGGATCCGAGGCGTGGGCCCCGAGACGGATCACCAAATATTCGTTCACTCCGAGCCTCCGTACTGTCGGCGGATCACTGTCACCTTGTTGCTGTTCTGTCGCTTGAACAGCGTGATAAAACGCACCTGCAGATCATCCATCTCGACCTGCAGCCGTCCCTCAAAATAGTAGCTAGTCACAGCCACACTTTTTTGCAGCTTGTCACCCAGGCCGCTGCTGGCGGCCATCACGGCCGGCAGGCTGACGAAGGTGGCGGTATCCGGCCAGCCGTCCTTGGGCCTCTCCTGCAGCAGGTTTTGCGCCTCATCCTGGCCCATCTGGTTGAGAAACAGGGCGGCGAGCAGGGGCGCCTGCGACTCGCGCAACGTGTTGACGTTGATCTTCAACTCGGCACCCGTCGGTGGGCTGGGCAGGGCGCAGATCTGGGGCAGCAGACGGCGATAGATGGCCGGGGTCACCCCGCGCACCAGACGCAGCTCGCTGATATCGGTCATGGGGCCGTTGCCGGTCAGATAGGGTACCTTCAGCGACTGGTACCAGGCATCCTCGGCCCCGAGCCCGGAAACCAGTTGATCGTCGCTATCGACCCAGTCGCGCAGCGCGTCGGTGATCTGTTCGGCCATCGACTCCTCTACCTGCAGATTGATCAGCAGTTGCTTGAAGACTCCGGCGCTGTAGGGCAACCCGGTCTCGCCGGCCGGCAGGCTGGTGCTGTTGATGCCGTTGACGTTGAAACAGGCCTGGGCATCGCGGATCTCGCCGCGGATCACCCCCTCATCCACCGGGAAGCTCTGCCCGCTGGTGGCCCAGTACTGGCCCAGATGGGTACGATTTGGGCTGTCCTTGAGATCCTGATTCAGGGTCTTGATGACCAGCGCCTCGGCGCCATGGGCATACCACTTGGCCTGCTGTTGGCGCACCAGGTTGCTGGTGCGAAACATCTCCATGTGGAAACGGGTGCTGATGTTGGTCGCCACCACCACCATCACGGTGAGGATCAACAGCACCACCAGCAGCGCCATGCCCCGCTGCGACCTCATGATCCCTCCTCCGCCGCCACCAGGAACAGCCGGCGAATGGCACCGAAATCCTCCAGCTCCACCGTCACTTCGATGGCTTTCGGCAGCTTCTGACTGTTGCTCCACTCGTTGAGCCAGACGCTGCCCGAGTAGAAGCGCAGCGAGAACCCCTTGACCTTGTCCAGCAACGGCGTCACCGCCGGCTCGGTGCCGATCACCGGATCGACATAGAGGTAACTGAGTCGCTCGAGCTGCCCTTCGCGCAGACGGTAGCCGACCTGTTGCAGCTGCGAGCGCGGCAGTTGGGCCCCTGGATTGAACCAGCCGGCGCGGACGAAGGCGATGGACCAGTCATCGCTCTCCATCTGGAAACGGGCCGCCTGGATCACCACCTTGCTGCTCTCGCCGTTGAGGCGCATCGGGCGCGCCACCATCTGGCTGAAATCGCGCTCCAGCAACGAGAAGACCCGTTGCAGATCCGCCAGCCGCTCGCCTTTGACCTTGGTCAGCGCATCGTTGGCCATCACCCCCTGCAGCACCTGGTAGGCACCCAGGCTGAGGCTGGCGAAGATGACCAGGGCCAGCAGCACCTCCAGGAGGGTGAAGGCGGCCTGCTGACGCGGTGAGGCGGCTAAATTCGGCATCAGGGTTTCATCCGGCAGCGTAGGTTCATCGTCGTGGGGTGCCTGAGTTCATACGAAGGTTCATGGCAAAGGCTCATGGCGAAAAATGAGGTCATTTGGAAACATAAGTGCGCAGTGTCACACGAGGGTCTTTAGCCTTCTCGTCATTACGCACCTCCACGTCAATCGCCCGAAAACTGGAGTCCTGGGTTTCCACCCCCTGCCAGCGCCAATACCAGGTCTGGCCAGCCATCTCCTCCTTGCCATTGATCCAGGTCAGTCCCGGCCAGCTCTTGCGCAGCTTGATCTCGACCAGGCGGTTGTCGGCCACCCAGGTCGCGAGGGTCTTCTCCTCGAGCGCCGTCAGGCCGACCAGTTGCTGGGAGACGCTGCTCATCACGGCAATGCCTGCCAAGGCGAAGATGGCCAACGCCACCATCACCTCCAACAGGGTCATGCCCCGGCAGCTCACTTGTTCTCCTCCGCCTTGACTTCATCCTCGGTCAGCACCCGGATCTTGCCGCTCTCATCGCCCCGGATCTGCCGATAGACGCTGTTCGCTGCCTCGTCTTCACCCGGCTCGGCCGCCTGCGTCAGGATCAGATGGAAGGGGGTGATCTCCCCGCCCGGCAACAGCAGGATCTGCGGCTGCCGCTCCTCCAGCGGCTGGTTCTGGGTAAACCACTCCTGTTTCTCCATCCCCAGCCGGTTCTCTTCGGGATCCAGCGCCAGGCCGCCCAGCTCCAGCGTCACCTCGGTGCCCTCCGGAAACTTGCCACTGGTGACAAACTTCTCTTTTTCGTAAGCCACCCAAACCTGATCGTCCCAATCGGCCACCGGCAGGGTATTCGCCGCCGCTTCACCATCCGTCGCCTGCTTCTTCTGGCGAACCATGAACTGGTAGCCTTGCGGATCCACCCAGACCCCGATGGTGCGTCCCTCGAGCATCGCCTGCTCGGAGGCCTGAGTCAGGGTCGCCCCCAGCCGTTCGCTCAGGCTCTTGATATCGCCGTCACCCTGGGAACCCATGCCGGGCAGCGACAACACGACTATGCCGGCGGCACAGCCGATGATGACGATCACCAGCATGATTTCGATCAGGGTAAAGCCACGGCTCCGCTTGAGCATTTATTCGTTGCCCTTCTTCTGATCCATGTTCCAGTTACCGATGTCATCCGCGGTGCCGGCTTCGCCATCCAGCCCCAGGGAGAAGACGTCGATCTTGCCGTGCTCACCCGGGCTCATCAGCTGATAGTTGTTGCCCCACGGATCCTGCGGCAGACGCTTGATGTAACCATCATCCTTGTAGTTGCGCGGTGCCGGATCGCCCTGCGGCTTAGTGACCAGGGCTTCGAGCCCCTGCTCCGTGGTCGGATAGCGGCTGTTGTCCAGCTTGTACATGTCGAGGGCGTTTTCCAGCGCCACGATATCGCTGACCGCCTTCTGCCGATCCGCCTGCTCCTTGTTACCCATCAGATTCGGCACCACCAGACTGGCCAGGATGCCGAGGATGACGATGACCACCATGATTTCGAGCAAGGTAAAACCACGTTGACGCTGTGTAGACATGGAGAACTCCTGTGATGACTGCGTGTAACTGATTTAGGGAAAAAGAGCCTGTAGCGTCGGAACGACTACATGCTGACCATGTTATTCAATTCCAGGATCGGCTGCAGGATGGCCATCACGATGAACAGCACGATCGCCGCCATCGACACCACCAGCGCCGGTTCGAACACCCCGAGCGCCAGGTTGACCTGACTCTCAAACTCCCGATCCTGGTTGTCCGCCGCCCGCTCCAGCATGCTGTCCAGCTCGCCGCTGCGCTCGCCGGAGGCGATCATGTGCAGCATCATCGGCGGGAACAGCTTGGTCTGCTCCAGCGCGGCACGCAGGCTGCTGCCCTCACGCACCCGTTCCGAGGCCTCGACCAGCCGCGCCTGGGCATAATCGTTGGTCAACACCTCGCCGCTGATGCGCATCCCCTCGAGCAGCGGCACGGCGCTGGAGTTGAGGATGCTCAGGGTGCGGGCGTAACGGGCGGTGTTGATGCCGCGCGCCACCCGGCCGATGACCGGCAGGCGCAGCAGCAGCGCATGGGTGCGGATCCGCCGCTCCGGCTTGCCATTCCACCAGCGAAAGGCCACCAGCGCCAGCGCCAGCAGCAGCACCAAACCGAAACCGTAGTCGCGCACGAAGTCGCTGGCCCCCATCAGCAGCCGGGTCGACAACGGCAACTGCTGTTTCATGTGAACAAACTGTTCGACCACCTTGGGCACCACCGACGAGAGCAGGATGGCGATGACGCCAACCGCCACCAGGGTCAGGACTATGGGATAGATCATCGCCTGCAGCAGCTTGTTCTTCATCTGTTGCCGCTGCTCGGTGTAGTCAGCCAGCCGGTTCAACACCTTCTCCAGATGACCGGATTTTTCCCCGGCCGCCACCATGGCCCGGTAGAGTTGATCGAAGATCGAGGGGAAGGTGCCCATCGCCTCGGCCAGCGAATGGCCTTCGAGCACCTTACCGCGCACCGCCGAGATGAGGGTGCGTTGTTTGGGTTTCTCGCACTGCTCGGCCACCGCCTTGAGGGACTCCTCGATGGGCAGGGCCGCGGCGACCAGGGTCGACAGCTGGCGGGTGATCAGCGCCAGATCGGCGGTACTCATGGAGGGACGCAGCAAGGAGAAACCGGTCGCCTCGCGCCGGGCCTTCTCCACCGTCTCGCTGACCTCCAGCGGCGTCAGCCCCATCTCGCGCAGTTGCTGGCGCACCTGGCGGGCCGAGTCGGCCTCCAGCACCCCCTGCTTGCGCCGCCCCTTGCCGTCCAGCGCCTGATATTCGTAGGCCGCCATGGCTAATCCTCCCGGGTCACACGCAGCACCTCTTCGAGGCTGGTGATGCCGGCCAGCACCTTGTCCAGACCATCGCTGCGAATGCTCGGGGTATGGGCACGGATCATGCGCTCGATGGAGAGTTCCCCGGCCTCGGCATGAATGGCCTCACGCACCGTCTCATCCACCAGCAACAGCTCATGGATGCCAGTCCGGCCACGATAGCCGGTGTGGTTGCACTCCTCGCACCCCTTGGGGCGGTAGATGGTGGGGATCTCCGGTCCCGGCAGCCCCAGCATGGCCATCTCCTGCGCCGTCAGCTTCTGCGGCTCGCGGCAGTGTGGACAGAGGGTGCGCACCAGACGCTGGGCCAGCACGGCCAGCAGCGAGGTCGACAGCAGGAACGGCTCGATGCCCATGTCGCGCAAACGGGTCACGGCGCCGATGGCGGTGTTGGTGTGCAGGGTCGAGAGCACCAGGTGACCGGTCAGCGAGGCCTGGACCGCGATCTGCGCGGTTTCCAGATCGCGGATTTCCCCGATCATCACCACATCGGGATCCTGCCGCAAAATGGCGCGCAGGCCGCGGGCGAAGGTCATGTCGACCTTGGTGTTGACCTGGGTCTGGCCGACCCCTTCGAGGTCATATTCGATCGGGTCTTCAACCGTCAGGATGTTGCGGTCTTTCGAGTTGATCTCCGAAAGGGCCGCATACAGGGTGGTACTCTTGCCCGAACCGGTCGGCCCGGTCACCAGGATGATGCCGTGCGGTTTGCGAATGAGCTCGGAGATGTGCTGGCGATTGCGCGCCGTCATGCCGAGCTGCTTGAGCTCCAGCCGCACGTTGTTCTTGTCCAGCAGACGCAGTACCACCCGTTCGCCATGGCTGGAGGGCATGGTGGAGACCCGCACGTCCACCGCGCGGCCGCCGATGCGCAGGGCGATCCGGCCATCCTGCGGCACCCGTTTCTCGGCGATATCCATCTTGGACATGACCTTGATGCGCGACACCAGCAGCGAGGCCAGTTTGCGATGGGGACGCAGGATCTCGCGCAACACGCCGTCGATGCGAAAGCGGATCACCAGATGGCGTTCGAAGGTCTCGATGTGGATATCCGAGGCCTCCTCCTTGATGGCCTCGCTGAGCATGGCGTTGATGAGCCGGATGATGGGGGCATCGTCGTCGGCGTCGAGCAGATCCTCGTTCTCCGGCAGCTCTTCGGCCAGGGTGAAGAAGTCGGCCTCGTTGCCGATGTCCTCCATCAGCTGACGCGCCTCGGAGGAGTCCCGCTGATAGGTCACCATCAGCCGACTGTCGAAAGCCTCCGGTTCGAGAAACTCGACGCCAAAGGGAGCACCGGCCACCCGGCGCACCTCCAGCAGCGTCTGAGGCGTCACTCCAGGGCGGCAGAGCAGTTTCAGTTGGCCATCGAGCTCCTCGAGGATCACGCCGCGATCCCGGGCGAAGGCAAAGTGCAGACGGGCCACCGGCTCCTGGCTGGCCAACTCGGCCTCTGGCCCCAATGGCGCTATGGCTTGTTCTTCCACCACCCGCTCCCTCATTGCTTCACGCCGGCACGGGCGGCAGCCGCGGCTTCGGCCTGACGCGCGCGCAGGGCATCGATCTCAGCCTGCACCTCCGGCGAGGCGGTCACCCCGTTGCCGAACTGCGGCATCACCGGCGTGGTGATCTCATCCGGCATCAGGCGCAGCCCCTCGCTGGCCCGATCCAACTGCTCGGCGCGGAACATGCTGTATTTGGCATTGGAGATGCCGCTGTAGGTCACCGGATCACGCAGGATCACCGGACGGATGAAGACCATCAGGTTGCGCTTGGTCTTGTCGGTGCGGGTGGATTTGAACAACTCACCCAGCACCGGAATATCCCCCAGCAACGGCACCTTGGAGACCACTTCATTGGTCTTCTCGTCGAGCAGACCACCGAGCACCACGGTCTCGCCACTCTTGACCAACACGGTATTCTTGATGGTGCGCACGTTGAAGGTGGAGCCCAGATCGCTGTTGGCACTGGCGCTGTCGACGCTGGAGACCTCCTGTTCGATCTCCAACAAGACGGAGTCGCCCTCGTTGATCTGCGGCTTGAACTTCAGCTTGGTCCCCACCGTCTTGCGCTCGATGGTGTTGTAGACGGTGGAGGCATCGGTGGAGCTCTGGGAGCCGGTCTTGACCGGGACTTCCTGACCGACATTGAATTCGGCCTCCTGGTTGTCCATGGTCGACAGGCTCGGCGTCGCCAGCACGTCACTCTTCGAATCGGTCTGCAGGGCGGTTAGCAGGGCAAACCAGTCCCCATGATAGAAACCGAGCGCAGCGCCAGAAACGCTGGCCAGCGCTTTCTGACTCGTATCACTGGGATCCGAACCGATCGCATCGACAAAGGTACTGACCGGAATCGGTGAGGTGGTGCTATCGGCAAACTGCACCATGCCGGCGTTGGTGTTCCCCCACTGCACGCCGAACTGGGCGCCGTTACCGTTGGCCACCTCGACGATAATGGCTTCAACCAGAACCTGTGCCCGGCGGATATCGAGGCGGGCGATGACCTTCTCCAACTCCTGCATCACATCGGGCTGCGCCGTGATCACCAGAGCATTGGTCTGTTCGTCCGCCTCGATGCTCAGCTTCTTATCGGCACCCCCTTGCACGGCAGCCGGGGCCTTTTTGTCCTGTATGCTCTTGCTGACGCCGGTCAGCACCTCGACCAGATTCTTGGCCTTGGCATATTTGAGGTAGTAAACCTTGGTGTTGCCCTCGTTTTGCTGATCCTTGTCCAACTGGCGGATCATCTGCATCACCCGCTGCCGGGCCTTGGGATCGCCGGAGACGACCACCGAATTGGTGCGATCATCGGCCACCACCTTGGGGGTCAGCAACGAGCTCATGCTGCCCTTGCCCTCATCCTTGGTCAGTGCCGTGATGAGGCGGACGATCTCCGAGGCGGAGGCATATTTGAGCCGCACCATATCGACATCCTGATCCCCGGCCTTGTCGACCCGGCGGACTATGTCGACCAGGCGGTTGACCACCATGGCGCGCCCGGTGATCAACAGGACGTTGGAGGGCTCATAGTGCACCACGTTGCCGCCACCGGCGTTGTCGTTGAGCTGCCGCAGCAGAGGGGCCAACTCCCGCACCGAGACGTTGCGCACCGGAACCACCCGGGTCACCATCTCGTCGCCCATGCCGGGCTCGGAATCATCCACCACCGGGATGCCGGAAGTCTTGGCCGTGTTGGAGCGCAACACCTTCAAGACCCCGTTATCCATGGTCACCACCGAGAAGCCATAGACATCCAGTACGCTCAAGAAAAACTGGTAATACTGCTCCTCGTTGAGCAGGTCATAGCTGCGAACATTGATTTTGCCGCGCACCGACGGGTCGACGATGATGGTCTTGTTCAGGTTCTTACCAACCGTGTTGATAAACTCCTGAATATCGGTCCCCTTGAAGCTGGCTGAGAACTCGGCGGGCTGGGCCAACGGAGTGCCGCACAGGGCTACGGCCAACACACAGGCCAGTAGCGTAGATAATCCCTTGTTACTCATTAACTGATTGACTCCCGTTGGCTTATTCCGTCAGCTTGATGTAGATATCCTGCGACAGGCCATTACGCTCCACCGTCAGGTTCATCTCGGTCATCGAAGACAATTGATTCATGATTTGCATGGCCTGGGCATTATCCCGCAGGTCATTGCCGTTGATACTGATGGCCAGATCGTTCGATTGCAGGCCAAGACGGTGGAAAAACGCCACATCCTTGCCCGGATTGATGCGGTAGCCCTGCAGCTTGCCGTCCTGCATGGCCGGTGAAATCGTGATGTAGTCGAGCAACTTGCCCGGATCCTTGACCAGATCATCCCGCAGTTGGCTCAGCGCCGAGCTCTGACTCGGTGCTCGGGGCGGCGCGGCTCCAGGCACATTCGACTTGAACTCCTCGCCATCGAGCATCAGGGTCTCATCCTGCCCCTGGTTATTGAGGATCACCCGATCCGGCAAGATGTCGCGCAACTTGGCGTTGGTGCCGCTGATGGTCTCACCGATGCCGTAACTGGCCTCTTGTCCCGCCTGAATGATGACGGCAATCGAGCGGCTGGGCACTGTGCTGGCCAGCACGCCAGTCAGCGTCAAATTGAGCCGGGTCCTCGGTGCGTTGCGATTGAGCGCCCCCTGCGGCGTGGTGGGTGTCACCGGCGTCTTGGCCACCACCGGCACCTTGCCAAACAGCGCCAGCTGCAACAGGCTGCGCACATCCAACGGGTTGGCGGCCACGGCCGGACGACTGCCCATCTGGGGCTGCAGCGGCAGCACGGGACCGGGGCGAACCGGCACCAGTTGCCAGGTCAGGGTCGCCAACTGCTGGCAGCAGAGGATCACCAATAGCCAGAAGGTCCCCTGACTCACGCGTGAGACGGGGAGCTCAGCGAGCCATTTCACCAAACGATCCCGGAATTCCATGCCCATACCCTGAAAATACCAATACCTGTTGTCACCAGTTGTCGCCACGCACGGCCGAGGCCGGGGAGCTCGGTATTCTCCCCCGCCAGCACAGGACTGACAACCCGCCAAGTCCGCGCTAGTTCAAATTCCTGAATCCTGCCACCCGGTTCCCTCTGTTATAATCGCCGCAAGTGCACAGAATTAAGGCGATTCGATGACAAGAGTCGAAGATCAGGGAGCCGAGGTCCGACTGGACAAGTGGCTGTGGGCCGCCCGTTTCTACAAGAGCCGGGCCATGGCCCGGGCGATGATCGAGGGGGGCAAGGTCCACTATAATGGCCAGCGCAGCAAGCCCGGCAAGCAGGTCGAAGTCGGGGCACTGGTGCGTCTGTGGCAGGGCGATGACGAAAAAGAGGTGCAGGTTCTGCAGTTGGCCCAGCAAAGGCGTGGCGCCAGCGAGGCGCAACTTCTGTATCGGGAAACCGAGCAGAGCGAGCGCAAACGGCAACAGACGGCCGAAGCCCGTCGCCTGAACAGCCTGTACGCGCCCCACCCGGAGAGTCGCCCCGACAAGAAGCAGCGTCGCGACCTGATGCGTCTGAAACTGAGCAATACCGAGTCTTAACACCGCGCAACGAAGAGAGAACTCATGAAAGAGCAGGATCAACTGTATCGTTACCTATTTGAACACCATCAGGTCCGCGGCGAGCTGGTCCAGCTGGATCAGACCTTTCGCCACATGGTGGCGGCCCAAGAGTATCCAGCCCCGGTGCGTCAACTGCTGGGCGAGTTGCTGGTCGCCACCAGTCTGCTGACCGCCACCTTGAAGTTCGAAGGCTCCATCACGGTCCAACTGCAGGGCAACGGCCCGGTGAGCCTGGCCGTCATCAACGGTGACCATCAGCAGCAGTTGCGCGGCGTGGCTCGCTGGCAAGGCGAACTGCCGGCTAATCCCAATCTCAAGGCGTTGGTGGGCGATGGTCATCTGGTCATCACCATCTCCCCAGACGAGGGAGAACGCTATCAAGGCATCGTCTCTTTGGAATCCGACAGCCTCGCCAGTTCGTTGGAGGGCTATTTTGCGCAATCCGAGCAGTTGGCCACCCGCATCTGGATCCGCACCGGTGGCACCGCCGCCGAGCCGCTGGCCGCCGGCATGTTGTTGCAGGCGCTGCCAGCCAGCAGCGAGCAGCATGCCGATGAGTTCGACCATCTGAGCAAGCTCACCGACACCATCAAGGATGAGGAGCTGTTCACCCTACCCGCCGAGGAGATCCTCTACCGCCTCTATCACGAAGAGGAGGTGCGACTGTTTGCTCCCCAGGCGATCCAGTTCCGCTGCACCTGCTCCCGCGAGCGCTGCGAACAGGCACTGTTGCAAGTCGGTCAGGTGGAAGTCGAGGCGATGATCCACGAACAGGGTCAGATCGACATGCATTGCGACTACTGTGGCACCCACTACCAGTTTGATGCCATCGATGCCCAAGCTCTGTTTGCCGAGGGGCGTACCCGCGGCGATGGTGCCCTGCACTGATTGACCGGGCGTTGGCGCTGGTTCCTGGCGCCAACGTCCGTTTCTTCCGCTTCCCGCCTTCACCGGCAGTCCGTGGTCGATTGGTGCGGCACCGCACATTATCCACATCTTTCCTATTGATAATTTTCCGCGCCCAGCGACCGTTTTCAACACCATAATCATCCGGCAACCAACTGTTTAATCAGTAAATTACTCTCGAAAACCGCCTGTTTTAGCCAAGGTGTGACAAATGGGGCTTGATGGTTCTTTGACCCTGGTCGCTTTTCTCAAGGGGAGCGCTGTCTAGACTCAGATGCAGATAAACAATCCCCCCTACGACACCAGGAGAACCCAATGGCAGAACAAGCTACCCTGGCTGATGTACTAAGCCTCGAACGTTACGGCATTCATGATGTGGCCGAGATCATCCGTAATCCCTCCTACGAGCAGCTTTTTATCGAAGAGACCAATCCAGCCCTGACGGGGTATGAGCGCGGTGTCGTCACCACTCTGGGGGCCGTCAAAGTCGACACCGGCGTGTTTACCGGTCGTTCACCGAAAGACAAATACATAGTGCTCGACGACACCACCCGCGACACCGTCTGGTGGAGTGATGGTGGTAAGAATGACAACAAACCCATCAGCCCCGAGATTTGGAGTCACCTGAAGAAGCTGGTGGTGGATGAACTCTCCCACAAGCGGTTGTTTGTCATCGATTGCTATTGTGGTGCCAATCCCGACACCCGTCTCAAGGTGCGTGTCATCACCGAGGTGGCCTGGCAGGCCCACTTCGTCAAAAACATGTTCATCCGCCCGACCGAGCAGGAGCTGATCGGTTTCGAGCCGGACTTTGTCGTGCTCAATGGTTCCAAGTGCGTGAATCCGCAATGGAAAGAGCAGGGGCTCAACTCCGAGAACTTTGTCGCCTTTAACCTGACCGAGAATATCCAGGTCACCGGTGGCACCTGGTATGGTGGCGAGATGAAGAAGGGTCTCTTCTCCGTCATGAACTACCTGCTGCCCTTGCGCGGCATCGCCTCGATGCACTGCTCGGCCAACGTCGGCAAGGATGGCGATGTCGCCGTCTTCTTCGGCCTCTCCGGCACCGGGAAAACCACTCTCTCCACCGATCCCAAACGGGCGCTCATCGGGGACGATGAACACGGCTGGGATGATAGCGGCGTCTTCAACTTCGAGGGGGGCTGCTACGCCAAGACCATCAAGCTGAGCAAGGAGGCTGAGCCGGATATCTACCACGCCATCCGCCGCGATGCCTTGCTGGAGAACGTCACGGTCGATGAGCAGGGCGTGGTCGACTTCGACGACGGCAGCAAGACCGAGAACACCCGGGTCTCCTACCCGCTCTACCACATCGACAACATAGTCAAACCGGTCTCAGCGGCGGGACACGCCACCAAGGTGATCTTCCTGACCGCCGATGCGTTCGGCGTGCTGCCCCCGGTCTCCATCCTGACCGAGGATCAGGCTGACTATCACTTCCTCTCCGGTTTCACCGCCAAGCTGGCGGGTACCGAGCGCGGCGTCACCGAGCCGCAACCGACCTTCTCCGCCTGTTTCGGCAAGGCATTTTTGACCCTGCATCCAACTCAGTACGGCGAGCAGTTGGTTAAACGGATGAGAGCCTCAGGTGCCAAAGCCTATCTGGTCAACACCGGCTGGAATGGTTCGGGGCGACGCATCTCGATCAAGGACACGCGCGCCATCATTGACGCGATCCTTGATGGCGCCATCGATCAGGCCGAGACCAAGCAGTTGCCGATCTTCAACCTGACCATCCCGCTGGAGCTGCCGAACGTCGATCCACACATCCTGGATCCGCGAGACACCTACACCAGCGATGCCGACTGGCAGGTCAAGGCGCTGGATCTGGCTGCTCGCTTCATCAAAAACTTCGCACAATATGCAGATAACGAAGAGGGCAAGAAACTGGTGGCCGCCGGACCTCAACTCCCTTGATTCGATGACACGCCAGCATATGCAAACGGGCCTTAGGGCCCGTTTTGTTTGGTGATGGCAAGAGTTGCTCCATCCCCCTCGCTCATGAATGGAATTTTAGGCTCAGGGCTGTTTTTCGTAGCAGATGTCGTTGATGTACCACAGCTTCTTACCGGTGGGTGTCGCCACCTCCGCCTCGTCATCCACCCCCTTCTTCAGAAGGGCTCGCGCCATCGGCGAGTCGATGGAGATGTAATCCTTGCGCTCATAGATCTCGTCCGGTCCGACGATCCGCAGCCGCAGCTCATCTCCCCCCTCGTTTTCGATAGTCACCCAGGCGCCAAAAAACACCTTGCCGTCCTGTTGCGGTGAGTAATCGACCACCCGGATCTCGTCGAGACGCTTGCGCAGGTAGCGCACCCGGCGATCGATCTCCCGCAGCAGCTTCTTGTTGTAGTGATAGTCGGCGTTCTCGGAGCGATCGCCCAGACTGGCAGCCCAGGCCACCTTCTTGGTGACATCGGGGCGCTTTTCCCGCCACAGGTGATCCAGCTCTTTTTGTAGCGCCTCGTACCCTTGGCGCGTGATCAGATTGGTTTTCATGGTACCGACTGCCGCTCATCGCTAAAATCAGCTCTCTTTATAACGTCTGCTGGTGCGACTTTGAATAGCCTTCGCGCTTTGTCCCACCTCACTCTGCAGATCCGAGCCGGAGCCCGGCTGTTAGCCAGCACCAAGCTGAGCTATGCTGTCGGCCAACCAGCATGCCTGCACCACGCGCGGCACCAAGCCGCCCGTTGCCTTCAAGAGAATCAAGATGCCATCCATCAGTCACATCATCGCCACCGAACTCAACGCCAAACCCGAACAGGTCGAATCCGCCATTCGCCTGCTGGATGAGGGGTCCACGGTTCCCTTCATCGCCCGTTATCGCAAGGAGGTGACCGGCGGCCTCGACGACACCCAACTGCGCAACCTGGAACAACGTCTGGGCTACCTGCGCGAACTCGAGGAGCGACGCGCCGTCATCCTCAACTCCATTGAGGAGCAGGGCCACCTGACGCCAGCCCTGCGCGCCGAGCTGCTGGCCGCCGACACCAAGACCCGGCTGGAAGATCTCTACCTACCCTACAAACCCAAACGCCGCACCAAGGGGCAGATCGCCATCGAGGCAGGGCTGGAGCCGCTGGCCGATCGGCTGTTCAGTCATCCCGAGCTGACGCCAGAACTCGAAGCAGCCGCCTTTATCAATCCGGAGCAGCAGATCCCCGATGCCAAATCCGCGCTGGATGGCGCCCGCTATATCCTGATGGAACGCTTCGCCGAAGATGCCGCCCTGCTCGACAAGCTGCGAACCTACCTGTGGCAATACGGCCAACTGCAGGCACGAGTGCTGACAGGAAAGGAGCAAGAGGGCGCCAAGTTTAAAGACTACTTTGAACATCAGGAGCCCATCGCCAAGACCCCATCGCACCGGACGTTGGCCATGTTGCGGGGACGCAACGAGGGGATCCTGGCCCTGGCGCTGACCGTCGAGAGCACGGGCATCGCCCATCCCTGCGAAGGAATGATCGCCAGCCACTTTGGCATCAAGGCGCAGGGACGCCCGGCTGATGGCTGGCTGGCCAGCGTGGTGAGCTGGACCTGGAAGATCAAGCTGCTCACCCAGATGGAGACCGAGCTGCTGGGACGGCTGCGCGAGCAGGCCGAAGAGGAGGCCATTCGCGTGTTTGCCAGCAACCTCAAGGATCTGCTGATGGCGGCCCCCGCCGGCATGAAGGCCACCATGGGGCTGGATCCCGGCATTCGTACCGGCGTCAAGGTGGCAGTCGTCGATGCCACCGGCAAGGTGGTGGCCACCGATACCGTCTATCCGTTCGAGCCGAAAATGCAGGTGGAGCGGGCTATCCAGACCATTCACGCCCTCTGCCAGAAGCATCAGGTCGGATTGATCAGCATCGGCAATGGCACCGCGTCACGGGAAACCGACAAGCTGGTGGCCCAGATGTTCAAGCTCTACCCCGACTGTCAGGCCCAGAAGGTGGTGGTCAGCGAGGCCGGCGCCTCGGTCTACTCCGCTTCCGAACTGGCGGCTCTCGAGTTTCCGGATCTGGATGTCTCGCTGCGCGGCGCTGTCTCCATCGCTCGCCGTCTGCAGGATCCCCTCGCCGAGCTGGTCAAGATCGATCCCAAAAGCATCGGCGTCGGTCAGTATCAGCATGATGTCAGCCAGAGCCAACTGGCGCGCAATCTCGATGCCGTGGTCGAGGATTGCGTCAACGCGGTGGGGGTCGATGTCAACACCGCCTCGGTCCCCCTACTGACCCGAGTCTCGGGGCTGAGCAAGACCCTGGCACAAAACATAGTGGCGCATCGCGATGAACAGGGTGCGTTCCGCAATCGTCAGCAACTGCTCAAGGTCTCGCGCCTCGGCCCAAAGGCCTTCGAACAGTGTGCCGGTTTCCTGCGCATCCAGGGCGGCGACAATCCGCTGGATGCCTCCGCCGTCCATCCGGAAGCCTATCCCGTGGTGCAACGCATCCTGCAGCGCACCGGAAGCCCGGTGCAGGAGCTGCTCGGCAACAGTTCGCTGTTGAAGACCCTCAAGCCTGCGGAGTTCACCGACGAGAAGTTCGGGATCCCGACCGTCAGCGACATCATCGGCGAACTGGACAAGCCGGGTCGAGATCCTCGCCCCGAGTTCAAGACCGCCACCTTCCGCGAAGGGGTCGAGACGCTCAAGGATCTGCAACCGGACATGTTGCTCGAAGGAACGGTCACCAACGTCACCAACTTCGGCGCCTTCGTCGACATCGGCGTGCACCAGGATGGGTTGGTCCACATCTCGGCCCTCACCGACCGCTTCATCAAGGATCCTCGCGAGGTGGTCAAGGCGGGCGATATCGTTCGCGTCAAGGTGCTGGAAGTGGATGTCGCTCGTAAGCGGATTGCCTTAACCATGCGGCTCAATGAACAGGCCCCCAAGGCCGCGCGGAGCGAGTCGCGCGCCACTGCAGCTCCGCAGGCCGGTGGTCGACGCGAGGAGCGCCCCACTCGGCAACGGGCCGAGCCGGCGTCGCAGAACGCCTTTGCCGAGGCTTTTGCCAAGGCAAAGCGCAAAAACTAACCCTGAAGAATCAAAAAATCAGATAGATCAACGGGGAGCCTGGGCTCCCCGTTGCAATTGAGACGACAAAACAGTCATCCGACGTTTCTCGGCAAGAAAACTCAGCCTGGGAACTCACTCCCGCACTTTGATTTTTTCTGAGCTGCACAGCGGCAGGTTTCAGGCATAACGACTGACGCGAGAATCGCCTTGCGGTTGCCAAGCCAGTTGGTAGCGATTGGCGATGACATCCCCGCGACGCGCCATGGTCGCACTTTTTTGCTCAACCTTCGGCTCGCTGATTTGGGAGTCAGAATTTGAGTCAGATGAACCAGATGCCTCGTTCTGAGCACTGCCTCCAACCACGGCACCTTTCGCCTGTTGACCTTGCAGCTCGGCTCGGGCCTCAGACTCCAAGCGACTCGCCTTGGCCGCCACGGCATGATCCTGTGAAGATGGCTCGGCCGGAGCTAATGCCGCAGTGCGAACCTGCTGCATCTTGCGAATGGTTGCCGCAGGCTCGGATTCGGCAGAGATATCGATCTGTACCTCGCCACCCACCGCGTAACTCTCTCCATCCGGCCCCCGCTGGGTCGAATAGCTGGGAGATGAGGCATACTGGCCACCCGCGGATTGGTGCGCCTGTTCGTGGGTTCGCACCTCTTGATCGCGTTGCTTGAGAGCCTCAATGGCCTCCTGCTCGGCCTGTGACTGGGCATCGCCCGAGCGAGTCGCTTCACGGCCAGAGGGCTGTTTGGCTGATTCACTACTCGACTGCTCTTGGCTCTGATTTTTACTCTGGTCTTGGCTCTGACCTTGCTGATTATCTTTGCGCTGGTCATCGACGGAGGTCACCACACCCTGAGGCATTGCAGCACCACGCAGCGAGCCATCCGCTTGATAGGTGAGTGGGCGGCCGTCACTGCTGCGAGCCTTATCCTTCTCGCTGCCGGCTTGTGACTCTTTTGCGGACGCTTCTCCCTGGCGAGCTGCGGGGATCAGCTCACGTTGCTGGGTGTCGCGGCGCGCCGCCTCGACAGCCGGCTGCAACGCCAATGGCACCAGATTGGGATAGCTAGGTACTATGTTCATTGTGAGTCGCTCACCGCGAGTCGTTCATCATCGTTCACGTCAGCCTAGGGCTGACGTGTTTCCCAAACGCGGCTCAACCGAGTTCAGACCCGGATATCGAGCAGCGTCCCCATCATTTCATCCGCCGTCTTCACGACTTCTGCTGCCACTTGGCCACCCTGTTCAGCCACTTTCAAGCTCACCAGTTCGGTGGTCGGATCCACCTGATTCGGCGTGGTCGACAGCTGGGCCAGTCGGGCACTACTTTCATCTACCTGTTGAGTTGCCTTTTGCAGCCCAAGATAGCCCGAGTTGAGTGCACTATCGATTTGCATGGCTCACTCCAAGACCGATTAACACCGTTTAATTATTGGTCAATTAACCGCCAGAGGAAAGAGAAATCATCTCTTGGGCTTCGACAAATTCGCGAACAATTCGCACAAATTGATTACTTTCCGTCATAAAGGGAGCATGAGACGAATTCGCAAACAAATGAGTCTGCTGCGACGCCTGAGATGACGGCCAGCAATCGATCACCCCGGCGGGCACCAAGGCATCCAGGCGACCAAATAGATGCAGAGCCGGCACACTCAGCGCCCGCAGTTCAGGCCGTAGATCCAGCTCAGCGAGGAGGGTCAATCCCAACTGCAAAGCCTCGGGGTGAGGTTCGGGACGCGACAGCACCGACTCTCGCAGGTGACGAACGTCCTCCCGGGCGGTTGGACTGCCCATGGCCTGAATGGCTAAAAACCGATCCACCGTCTTATGGCTGTCCTTCGCCAATTGGGTGGCAAACTGACTCAATACCTCCAGGCGAGTACCGGGCCACTCCGGCTCTGCAACAAAACGGGGCGAGCTGGCCACAGTCAACAGGCTCTGCACCCGGTGTGGATGACGGGCGGCCAACAGCATGGCCAGCATTCCCCCCAGCGACCAGCCCAACAGATGACTGCGGTCGGGTAACACACTCAGCAGCGCATCCAGCAACGCCTCGAGCGTCGTCACGGGCTCAGGACTGAGTCCATAACCGGGCAAGTCGAGGATGTGAACGCGAAAGTGTTGCGCCAACTCGCTCCCTACTGCATCAAAAACAGCGCCATTCATGCCCCAACCATGCACCATCACCAGATCGGGGCCATGACCGGCACGTTCGACATAGACCATTAATGGATGTTCCTTACTCAATTCATTGGCCGCTGCGCCATTGGTAGCAGAGCCGCACCAGAGTCACGCACCAAAATGAGGCTACCGTGTACATTTTTGCATCACCGCGGCTCGCCGTGGGGCCTCTTTTGTCAAAAAAGAGGGGCTGCGGACCATTTTACCCGGCTTTTCATGGTTGGCACGTTTCCTGCGATACACACTTCAGGTTAGTGACATCCTGTCCAGCCACCGAGTTCAACAGATCTGATCTGTGCGAATACAGGACACGATTCTTTCAGGGAGATACCAACAATGAAACGCTTATTTGCAATTCTGGCATTGGTAGGAGCCTTTGGCTTCACCAGTCCGGCCTGGAGCGATGAAACCGTAGCACCGACCGAAGCGGCCACCCAAGTCGCCGCGGCCCCCACCAGTGAAGCGGCTCCGGCGGCTCCAGCCATCACGATCAACAAGGGTGATAACGCATGGCTGATCGTCGCCGCGGCGTTTGTCATCCTGATGTCGATCCCCGGACTCGCGCTCTTCTACGGCGGTTTGGTTCGCACCAAAAACATGCTCTCCGTACTGGTGCAGGTGTTTGCCGTCTTCTGTCTGGCCACCATTCTCTGGGTAGCCTATGGGTATAGTCTGGCCTTCACCGAAGGAGGTGCCTTCTTTGGCAACTTCTCCAAGCTCTTCTTGTTGGGGGTAACCCCCGACTCGATTGCCGCAACCTTCTCCAAGGGGGTCGGCATATCCGAGCTCATCTATGTGGTCTTCCAGGGAGCGTTTGCCGCCATCACCTGCTGCCTGATACTGGGGGCGTTTGCCGAGCGGATCCGCTTCTCGGCCGTCCTGTTGTTCATGGTGGTCTGGTTTACCTTCGCCTACATCCCCATGGCCCACATGGTCTGGTATTGGGCCGGTCCTGATGCCTATACCTCAGCCGATGCCGCTACCGCCGCCAATGCGACTGCTGGCTGGTTGTTCCAACATGGCGCCCTGGACTTCGCCGGCGGTACCGTCGTACACATCAACGCCGCTATCGCCGGTCTGGTGGGCGCCTACTTCGTCGGCAAGCGGGTTGGTTTTGGTCGCGAATCCATGGCCCCGCACAGCTTGACCATGTCGATGATCGGTGCCTGTCTGCTGTGGGTGGGTTGGTTCGGTTTCAACGCCGGCTCCTCTCTCGAAGCCAATGGCATCGCCGGTCTAGCGCTGGTCAACACCTGGGTGGCGACCGCCATGGCGACCTTCACCTGGTTGCTGGCTGAATGGGCGCTCAAGGGCAAGCCTTCCCTGCTGGGCGCCATCTCTGGGGCTGTATCCGGCATGGTTGCCATCACCCCCGCCTGTGGTTTCGTCGGAGTGGCCGGTGCCATGATCATCGGTGGTCTGGCCGGTGTGGTCTGCCTGTGGGGTGTTCACGGTCTCAAGCGTCTGCTGAATGTTGATGACTCACTGGATGTCTTTGGTGTTCACGGTGTCGGCGGTATTCTCGGCGCCCTGTTGACCGGCGTCTTCGCCTCCCCGGATCTGGGTGGTACCGGCGTGTGGGACTACGTAGCCAACAGCGTCAGCGCCGGTTACTCCATCCCGGCTCAGGTCAAGGTACAGGCTATCGGGGTCATTACCACCATCATCTGGTCCGGTCTGGTCTCTGTTGTCGCCTTCTTCATCATCGACAAGCTGATCGGTCTGCGCGTGCCGGTGGATGCCGAACGCGAAGGGTTGGATCTCACCTCTCACGGCGAACGGGCTTACAACTACTAAGCCAGCCTGTGAACTCAACAAGGGCGCCCATTGGCGCCCTTTCTTTGTTCTAGACTGGCAACTTGGTTTCCCTATCTGGACTCATCCCCGTGATCTCGATTCGAGCCTTACTACAGCGCCTCGCTCACCACCCGTCTCTGCTGGGAAATTGCCTGCTCTGCCACCAGGCGGTACAGCAGCATCCCCTGTTGTGCGACGAGTGCCAGGCCGAGCTGCCGAGGATGGAACACCCCTGTCCACGCTGCGGCTTTCCACTGCCAGAGACAGGCTATCTCTGCGGAGCCTGTCTTCGGCAACCACCAGCCTGGGATCGCCTCCGCGTCATCGCCGACTACCAAGCGCCCTATCTGCAACTGATCCAGCAGCTGAAATACGCCGGGAAATTGGAGTGTGCCAGCCTGCTGGGCCGACTCTTCTGCGACACCTGGCGGGACACCAGTGCGACACAAACAGACTCCCAACCCGAGATCCTGCTGCCGGTGCCCCTGCACTGGTGGCGCCAGTGGCGACGCGGCTACAATCAGGCCGAAGAGCTAGCCCGGGCCATCGGTCACGGTTTGGGGATACCGGTGGATAGCCAAGCGCTGCGGCGCAGTCGCGCCACGCCACCACAAGCTCGCTTGCACAAACGGCAACGACAAAAAAATCTGCAAAATGCGTTCGTTATCCCTCCACTCCCCTACCGCCATGTGGCGCTGATCGACGATGTCGTCACCACGGGTGCCACCGCCGAGCAGCTGACGCGCGGTTTGCGCCAGGCCGGCGTGGATGTGGTCGAGGTGTGGGCCATCTGCCGTACCCTCCGACACACATCGAGAGACTAGGCGAGTTCGCAGAACCGGAGTATGATAATTTCCGAGCTATTTAGTCAGGATTAGAGGATGGCCATGATCAGCATTTCCGACGCCGCCCAGGCCCACTTTCGCAAACTGCTGGAAAAGCAGCCGGATGGCACCAATATTCGCGTCTTCGTCATGAATGCCGGCACCCCCAATGCCGAGTGTGGCGTCTCCTATTGCCCGGCGGATGCCGTCGAGCCTGAGGATATCCGTCTGCCGTTTGCCGGCTTTGATGCCTTGGTCGATCCGCAGAGCGCACCCTTTCTCGAAGAGGCGTCGATCGATTTCGTCTCCGATCAGATGGGCTCGCAGCTGACCCTCAAGGCCCCCAATGCCAAGATGCGCAAGGTCGACGATGATGCCCCCCTCATCGAGCGCATCGAATATGTCATTCACACCCAGGTCAACCCCTCCTTGGCCGGACACGGTGGCAAGGTGACGCTGCTGGAGATCACCGAAGATGGCTATGTGATCCTGCAGTTTGGCGGCGGCTGCAACGGTTGTTCCATGGTGGATGTCACTCTCAAGGAGGGGATCGAGAAACAGTTTCTCGAGCTGTTCCCGAACGAGATCAAAGGGGTACGCGATGCCACCGACCATTTGCGCGGCGACCACTCCTTCTACTGAGTCACACCAGACTCACAAAAAACAAAGCCCCGCATGCGGGGCTTTTGCTTATTCAAACTTCTTGTCACGGCTGAGCAACGCCAGCGCCGCCTCTTTCGGCGGCTTGCCCTCATAGAGGATGGCGTAGATCTGCTCGCAGATCGGCATCTCCACCCCCAGTCGAGCGGCCAGCAGATGAACCTCGCGCGTGTTGCGATACCCCTCGACCACCTGACCAATCTCCGCCATGGCCTGCTCTGTGCTGTTGCCAGCCCCCAGGGCCATGCCAAAACGGCGATTACGGGATTGGTTGTCGGTACAGGTCAGCACCAGATCGCCGAGACCGGCCATCCCCATGAAGGTTTTGGCGTCGGCACCCAACGCAATGCCCAGACGTTGCAGCTCCACCAGGCCGCGCGTGATCAACGCCGTGCGGGCATTGGCGCCGAATCCCAACCCATCGGACAGACCGGCGCCGATGGCGATGACATTCTTCACCGCCCCACCGAGTTGCAGACCGATGAAGTCCGGATTGGTATAGACGCGAAACGACTTGCCGCAGTGCATCAGGGTCGACAGCTCGTCAGCAAAAGCATCGTCGGTCGCGGCGACGGCAATCGCCGTCGGCAGACCCGCCGCCAGCTCCCGGGCAAAAGTCGGCCCCGAAATGACGGCCAGCGGTACCCCATCGCCCAAGACCTCCCGCGCCACATCCCCCAGCAGACGACCGCTATCCGGCTCCAGCCCCTTGGTTGCCCACGCCACTCGCGTGTCAGCCGCCATATAGGGCTTGGCGCGTTGCAAGACGTCGCCAAATACATGACTCGGCACCACCACCAGCAGGGTCTTGCTCGCTTGGACGGCATAGGCCAGATCCGAGGTCACCTCGAGGGAATCGGGAAAGGGCACATCCGGCAGAAACAGATCGTTGCAACGCGCCTGTTGCAAGGCGGCAACATGCTCAGCCTCATGGCCCCACAGCAGGATCCGCATCCCCTTGCGCGCCAGAGAAATAGCAAGGGCGGTGCCATAAGACCCCGCCCCCAGGACAGATACTACGACATCCTGTGCCATATGATTAGTGACTCACAGTTTCTTGTTCCGCTTCCAGCTTGGCCATGTGAGCGGCGAACAGAGCATCGAAGTTGACCGGAGCCAGGTTCAGTTGCGGGAAGGAGCCCTTGCTGACCAGGCCGGCCACGGTTTCCCGGGCATAGGGGAACAGGATGTTCGGGCAGTAGGAACCCAGGCAGTGCGCCAGTTGCGGAGCATCCAGATTGGCGGCAGTGAAGATACCGGCTTGTTTGACTTCGCACAGGAAAGCAACTTCTTCACCCAGGTTGCAGGTTACGGTCAGAGTCAAACAAACCTCATAGATACCCTCGGCCAGGGCGACCGTCTTGGTATCCATGTCCAGCTTCACCTCGGGTTGCCACTCCTTTTGGAAGATGGCCGGAGTGTTCGGCGCCTCAAAGGAGACATCCTTGATGTAGACGCGCTGGATGTGGAATTCCGGTTGTTTGACTTCGTTGTTGGTTGCTTCAGCCATTTGCGTTGATCCTTGTGAAAAATTGGCCCTGGATTCAGAGCTTTTTAAATCATTAATGTTTTTTGGTTACCGGCAGGTTTTCGCCGCGCCAACTGGCCAGGCCACCACGCAGCACGAACACGCGGGTAAATCCAGCTTTACTCAGGGCGCTAGCGGCAGCGGGTGCCCGCATGCCGCTTTCACACACCACGATAGTGGGGACGTCTTTGTGCTTTTCAATCTGCGACAGATTATTTGCCGTGATTTGTGACACCGGAATGTTAACTGCGTCAACAATATGGCCCTTGGCGAACTCATCGACGGTCCGCACATCAACCACCACGCCATTTTCCCGGTTGATCAACAAGGTGGCTTCGCGATTGCTGATCACCTTGATGGGCGACAGCAAGGAGCGAATGGAGGTATAGAGAATTGCCACAAACAGCCCTAACCAGGCTGCCGAAAGCATAGGGTTTCGGCCAATGAAATCGATATATTCTTGCATCTTGAGTCTAATCCGCTCGCTGACAATAAAACCCCGGCAGTATACATGGGGGGCGTCAGAATAGCAGCCTCGCGCCAAGCAAAGCTGGGAGTCAGCTCCCACCCTGCCAAGTCAAGTCGGCAACCGGGAATGTGTGATCAGATGACTATTTCAGCAGATGTTGTAATATGGCACCCCAGAAACGATTTCACCTTCGTCATATCAAAAGAGGACTCCCTCAATGTCTACCGCCAAGAAGCCACTGGCACTGATCATCATGGATGGTTGGGGCTACAGCACCAAGAAAGAGTTCAACGCCGTCGCTGCCGCCAAGACTCCGAACCTCGACGCCCTGTGTGCCAACTATGCCAACACCCTGATCGCCGCCTCCGGTATGGATGTCGGTCTGCCGGATGGTCAGATGGGTAACTCCGAAGTTGGCCACGTCAACATCGGTGCCGGTCGCGTGGTTTATCAGGAGCTGACCCGCGTCACCAAAGAGATCCGTGACGGTGACTTCTTCAAGAATGCCGCGCTGTGCAAGGCCGTCGATGCCGCCAGCAGCCAGGGCAAGGCCGTGCACATCATGGGGCTGTTGTCCGAAGGTGGCGTCCACAGCCACGAAGATCACATCGCGGCCATGGTTGAGCTGGCCGCCCAGCGTGGTGCCGAAACCATCTACCTGCACGCCTTCTTGGATGGCCGTGACGTCGCCCCGCGCTGCGCACAAGCCTCCATCGAACGCTTCGATGCCCTGTTTGCCAAGCTGGGCAAGGGTCGCATCGCCTCGCTGGTCGGCCGTTACTACGCCATGGACCGCGACAATCGCTGGGATCGCGTACAAGAAGCCTATGAGCTGATCACCGAAGGCAAGAGTGCGTTTGCCAACTTCGCCACCGGTTCCGAAGCCCTGGCGGCCGCCTACGAGCGCGGTGAGAACGACGAATTCGTCAAGGCCAGCGTCGTCGGTAGCGAAGCTGCCACCCTGAACGATGGCGATGCGATGATTTTCATGAACTTCCGTGCCGACCGCGCCCGTGAAATCACCCGCACCTTCGTCGAAAGCGACTTCAACGGCTTCGTGCGCAACAAGTTGCCGAAGCTGGCCGACTTCGTGATGCTGACCGAATACGCCGCCGATATCAAAACCTCCTGCGCCTATCCGCCCACTGCCCTGACCAATACCCTGGGTGAGTGGCTGGCCAAGCACGATAAGACCCAGCTGCGTATCTCTGAAACCGAGAAGTATGCGCACGTCACCTTCTTCTTCAACGGTGGTGAAGAGACCAACTTCCCCGGCGAAGATCGTGAACTGATCCAGAGCCCGAAGGTTGCCACCTACGATCTGCAACCGGAAATGAGCTCTGGCGAAATGACCGACAAGCTGGTCGCGGCCATCAAGAGCGGCAAGTACGACGTCATCATCTGTAACTACCCGAACGGCGACATGGTCGGCCACACCGGTATTTTCGATGCGGCCGTCAAGGCCTGTGAAGCGGTCGATGCCTCCATCGGTCGCATCGTCGAGGCACTGAAGGAAGTGGGTGGTGAATGTCTGATCACCGCCGACCACGGCAACGCCGAGCAGATGATGAACGAGGAGACCGGTCAGGCGCATACCGCGCACACCAGTCTGCCGGTTCCCCTCATCTATGTCGGCCGCGATGCCCAGCCGGTTGAGGGGGGTAAGCTCTCCGATCTGGCCCCCACCATGCTGACCCTGATGGGCATGGAAGTGCCGCCGGAAATGACTGGCAAGCCTCTGATGATTCTGAAATAATCCGCCCCATGCGGGGAATGGATGATTTTCTTAAGTTACTGACTCGCGTCGGCCTCCTGGCCGGCGCGCTGTTTTTCTGCCCGGTGATCCACAGCGCAAGCAATCAAGAGCTGAGCAAGGTTCGCGAGCAGATCCAGCAGAAACAGCAGGAGATCAGCACCCAGAAGAAGAGTCTCGAACAGCTGCACCAGCAACTAAAAAAAGACGAAGAGGCAGTCAGCTCATTGGCCAGCCGCTTGCAAGGTTCGCAAGCCAAACTGCACGCCACCCGCAAACAACTGCAATCCCTCGAAGCCCAAGGCCGTGAATTATCCAGCCAACTCCAACGCCAAGAGCGACTACTCGCCGACCAGTTGGATCACGCCTATCGCCTGGGCAACAACGATTACCTCAAGCTGCTGCTCAATCAGCAAGATCCGGTCGCCATCGGCCGCGCCTTGACCTACTACGGCTATTTCAACCAAGCCCGCCGGCAAGCCATCCGCCAGTTGAAAGAGACCCAGCAGCAACTGGCCCACAACCGCCAGAAGACCAGTCAGACCACGGAACGGCTCAGCTCTCTCATTCAGGAGCAGCAACAAAACCAGAACGAGCTGCAGCAAAAGCAGCAACAACGGGAAAGCACCGCCAACGAACTCAAGCGTTCGCTGCAGGACGACCAGCAACAGCTGGCCAAGCTGCAGGCAGCCGAGCAGCAGATGCAGCGCAAGATCGCCGAGGCGCGCAAGCGTCTGGAGGCGGAGCGCAAACGCAAGAAGGCTGAAGCCATAGCCCGTGCCCGCGCCAAGGCCCGGGAACAGGGGCGCTCGGAAGCTGCCGCCGAAGCCCAGGCCACCGCCAAGGCGGCCCAAGGCGATTATAAGGGGATCGGCAAACAGCGCGGCACCCTGCCCTGGCCACTGCATGGCCCGCTGATCCGCCATTTTGGTGAACATCGCAGTGGTGAGGTGACCTGGAAGGGCATCTTGATCGGCGGCAGCCAGGGGGCGTCTGTGTCGGCGATTGCCGATGGTGATGTGGTCTTCGCCGACTGGTTGGAAGGTTTCGGTAATGTGCTAGTCATCGATCATGGCAACGGCTACCTGAGCCTGTACGGCAACAATGCCTCGCTGCTCAAGAGCAGTGGTGACAGCGTGCGACGGGGTGAGGCCATCGCCCAGGTCGGCAACAGCGGTGGGCAGCCGCAGGCCGGACTCTATTTCGAGATCCGCTGGCAGGGGAAACCGGTCAATCCGGCCAGCTGGCTGGGGCGCTAGTCAGCGCGTCTGTTGCTCCAGGGCATCGATCAGCCACAACGCCTCATCCCGATTCGCTCCGCAGACATCCGCCATCGCCTGAAAACCCAGGCAGACCGCCGGCCGCGAACTCAAGCCAAACAGCCGGCAGAGATTCTCCTCGTTCAGCTGTACACAGCGCACCCCAGCCGGTTTGCCATCCGGCATCCCCGGGATCGCGGATGAAATACTCGGCGCGATGCAACAGGCCCCGCAACTGAGACGACATAACATGGGCCAGCCTCCTTCCAAAGTCAGCCCATTCTAGAGACAAACCCCCGGGCCGTCATAAATAATCCCGCCCCATGCGCCAACCGGACCCAGCCAGAGCGTGTTAAACTTGGAACACTTATGTCGACGCGGTCAGACGCGTCATCATCCGCACTGCGCGAACAGGGCAAAGGAGTCATCATGCGACTGACGGTACATCACAGCGCCGAATTGCTGCCTTACTGGCTGGATAGCCTGAACAAACTGCTGGCCAGCGATGGCCTGAACCGAGACAAACTGCTGAATGCCGGACACTGGCATGTGGCCACCTTCAACGATCGCGTCGTCGGGCTGGCCGTGACCAAGGACGAGGAGCTCATCTACTTTGCGGTCCGGGATGCCACCCGCCGTCGCGGTGTCGGTCAATACCTGCTGACCGAGACCCTGAACTGGATGCGCACCCAGGGCTGCAGCCAGGCGATGCTCTCCACCCATGCCGCGCGTCCAGAGGAACACCACGGCCTGAGCGCCTTCTTGCTGCACAACGGCTTCATCCGCAATGGCGAACGTTACCTGTTGCCGCTGAATCATTGAACTGCATGATCGAGCCATAAAAAAAAGAGCGCCAGGCGCTAATGCCAGTCAGTTAAGCCTGACTGGCATTATTTTTTCCTGTTTTTCGGAT
>JASDSW010000080.1:9151-51634 GCA_041441555.1 Aeromonadaceae bacterium | reverse complement strand
TCAAATGGCTATGTAGCTCAGTTGGTTAGAGCATCGCACTCATAATGCGGGGGTCACAGGTTCGAATCCCGTCATAGCCACCATTCTCTCCCCCGTATTCTCCCCTTTTCCATGTGATTCATCTGTTGATGTACGATTGCATCCAGCTTCCGCGAGTCGTTGCCACACAGTCACCAGAGCAGCCAACCGAAACCGCGCCGTCATAAGCCCAGGGCATACCGCAATGCGCGACGCTTCAACACGCCCGCGTGTTCGGCCGCCATCAGCCCCAGATTACGGATGAGGCGCAGCGGTGGCAGATCGTTACTGAAGGACAGGTAGAAGAGATCCATCGCCGATTGCATCAGCTGATTCTCCCGACGCCGCCGTTTCTCATAGGCGCCCAGCAGGGATGATGCGTCCCAGGGCAGCGTAGCTTCGATGGCTGCCGTCATGCGTTGGCAGAGATCCGTCACATCACCAAAGCCAAGATTGACCCCCTGCCCCGCTAATGGATGTATGGTGTGCGCCGCATCGCCGAGTAACACCACACGCCCGCTGACATAGTGCAGGGCATGGCGGCGGGTCAGCGGAAAACTGCCACAGCCGGTCACGCAAAACTCCGGAAGTCGAGACGGGAAGTGGGCGCGGATCTGGTCTGCCAACTGACTCGGGCTCATGGCCTCCAGCTCACGAATGCGCTCCGGCGCGTCATACCAGACCAGGGAGCCATGACTGCCCGCCAAGGGCAGGAAGGCACGCGGGCCTGCGGGGGTAAACTGCTGCCAGGTGATATCCTGCTGCTCCCCGGCAATATCGACATTGATAAGCAGACAGGCCTGTCGATAATCCCACTGGCTGACACCGATGTGAGCCAGGCGCCGCGTCTGCGAGTTGGCACCATCGGCCCCCAGCACCAGACGGCTGCGGATAACCCTCCCACCACTGAGGCGCAGCAAAACAGCATCGGCCTGTTGTTCCAGAGCACTGAGGGTCACCCCGACCTGCAAGGTGACCGTATCCAGCGCCTGCAGCTGCTGCCACAGGGCCAGCTGGATCAGTCGATTCTCGACGATATACCCCAGTTCGCTCACCCCGAGCTGCTCGGCGGCAAAACGCGTGGCCAGGCCATCCAGCTCCCAGGTCTCTAGGCGACGGTAGGGGCAGGCGCGCATCGATAGCACAGACTCCCAGGCGCCACAATCCTGCAGCAGGGCGATGGAGGCCGGGCTGATGGCCGACACCCGCCGATCCAGCGGCTGATCGGCGGCAAACGGCTGTGGAGCCTGGGCCTCCACCACGCAGACCCGCAGGCCGCTCTGCGCCAGCCGACAAGCCGCCGCCGCACCAACCATGCCGCCACCAACCACGGCAATATCACACTCCAGAACCGTCGCGGCACCAGGCTCAGCACTTATCATCGCAGACTCCAAACCCGCCGGATGCAGGGCAAACAGAAAACAGCAAAAAACCGCCGGAGCGCCATTCTATCCCAAGCGACCCGCCGATGGGGATCCCCGGGAAAAACGGTGCGATCGCCGCAATATCCCTACAAAATGCAGGCTGGATAGAAACTGGTCACCACCGGAGTAAGGGGGTAGAATACGCGGTCCTTCGGGTGGGGAAGCGCCGAGTCTCCCCTGCATTCATCGAATCGAGTACGCAAGAATCTCCATGAGCAAAAAAGTCCATATTAAAACCTGGGGCTGTCAGATGAACGAGTACGACTCGTCCAAGATGGCCGATCTGTTAGGCGCCGCGCAGGGCTACCAAGCCACCGAGCTGGCCGACGAGGCCGATGTTCTGGTGCTCAACACCTGCTCCATCCGGGAAAAAGCCCAGGAGAAGCTATTCCACCAACTCGGGCGCTGGAAAGAGCTGAAGAAACAGAACCCCAATCTGGTGATTGCCGTCGGTGGTTGCGTGGCCTCCCAGGAAGGGGATGCCATTCGCACCCGAGCGCCGCAGGTTGATATCGTGTTCGGTCCGCAGACCCTGCATCGCCTGCCCGAGATGATCAAGCAGGTGCAGACCGGCCATGGCGCCCAGGTCGATGTCTCCTTCCCCGAGATCGAGAAGTTCGATGCGCTGCCCGAGCCGCGCGCCGAAGGGCCGACCGCCTACGTCTCCATCATGGAAGGCTGCTCCAAGTACTGCACCTACTGCGTGGTCCCCTATACCCGCGGTGAAGAGGTGAGCAGACCGCTCGACGATGTCCTGTTCGAGATCGCCCAACTGGCCGAGCAGGGAGTACGCGAAGTCAACCTGCTGGGGCAGAACGTCAACGCCTATCGCGGCCCGACCCACGACGGCGAGATCTGCTCGTTTGCCCAACTGCTGCGCCTGGTGGCGGCCATCGATGGCATCGATCGCATTCGCTACACCACCAGCCACCCCATCGAGTTCACCGACGACATCATCGAGGTCTACAAGGACACCCCCGAGCTGGTCAGCTTCCTGCACCTGCCGGTGCAGAGCGGCTCGGATCGCATCCTGACCATGATGAAGCGCCCACACACGGCTCTCGAGTACAAATCGAAGATCCGCAAGCTGCGCGCCGCCCGGCCGGATATCACCATCAGCTCGGACTTCATCGTCGGCTTCCCCGGCGAGACCGACGATGACTTCGCCCGCACCATGAAACTCATCGAGGATATCAAGTTCGACATGAGCTTTAGCTTCATCTTCAGTCCACGCCCCGGCACCCCGGCCGCCGATCTGCCGGATGAGACCCCGATGGAGGTGAAAAAAGAGCGCCTCTATCACCTGCAACAGGTCATCAACAACCAGGCCATGCAATACAGCCGCCAGATGCTCGGCACCGTGCAGCGCATCCTGGTGGAAGGGCCGTCGAAGCAGGATCTGCTGCAGCTGCGTGGCCGCACCGAAAACAGCCGGGTGGTCAACTTCGAAGGGGATGCCCGTCTGATTGGCCAGTTTGTTGATGTCGAGATCACCGAGGTGCTGCCGCACTCGCTGCGTGGCACCATCATTCGCACCGAGGATCAGATGGACCTGCGCCACAGTGTGCGCCCGAGCGAGATCCTGGCCCGTCGCCCCGATGGGGTTGCTGATGAGCTGGGTGTCGCCACTTTCCGCCCCTGATCCTGCCGGGGGCTTCTGGCCCCGGTTTTTCTATTTGCCCGAGAGGATACCTTGAGCCGTCATATCACCACCTTGGATCTGCATCTGGAACCGGCCGACGCCCAGCGCCTGGCCAGCCTGTGCGGTCCCTTCGATGACAACATCAAGCAGATCGAGCGCCGTCTGGGCGTCGAGATCATCTACCGCAACCACCACTTCCAGATCGTCGGCAAGACGGTGCAGGCCGAGGCGGTGCTGGAGCTGCTCAAGCGGCTCTATGTGGAGACCCAACCGCTGCGCGGGCAAAAAATCGTCGATCTGACGCCGGAGCAGGTGCATCTGGCCATCACCGAGTGTCATGCCCTGGAGCAGGAGGATGATGCGGAGCCACAGGCGACGTCGAGCATCCCCTACGGCAAGGAAGTGAACATCAAGACCAAGCGCGGCATGGTCAAACCGCGCACCCCGAACCAGGCCCAGTACATCGCCAATGTGGTCACCCACGACATCACCTTCGGCATCGGCCCGGCCGGTACTGGCAAGACCTATCTGGCCGTGGCGGCCGCCGTCGATGCCCTGGAGCGGCAGGAGGTGCGCCGCATCCTGCTGACCCGCCCCGCCGTCGAGGCCGGTGAGAAGCTCGGCTTCCTGCCCGGCGATCTGTCGCAGAAGGTGGACCCGTACCTGCGTCCGCTCTATGACGCCCTATTCGAGATGCTTGGTTTCGAACGGGTCGAGAAGCTCATCGAACGGCAGATCATCGAGATCGCCCCCCTGGCCTACATGCGCGGTCGCACCCTGAATGATGCCTTTATCATTCTCGATGAGGGGCAGAACACCACGGTCGAGCAGATGAAGATGTTCCTGACCCGGATCGGCTTCAACTCCAAGGCGGTGGTCACCGGCGACATCACCCAGATCGATCTGCCGCGCAACCAGAAATCCGGTCTGCGCCACGCCATCGAGGTGCTGAGCAACGTGGACGGCCTCTCCTTCAACTTCTTCCAGGCCGATGACGTGGTCCGCCATCCGGTGGTTGCCCGCATCGTCAAGGCTTACGAGGCTTTTGATGAGCAGCAGCGCCGTCTCAACGCCGAGCGCCAGGCGGCGCAACCCAAAACCCCCGAGGAGCCCCATCCATGAGCGTGATTCTTGATCTGCAACTGGCCTGCGCCGACACGAGCAACCTGCCGGGCGAAGCCGATTTCCAGCGCTGGTTGGATGCCGCCGTGCTGCCCTTCCAGGAAGAGGCCGAAGTGACCATCCGCCTGGTGGATGAGGCCGAGAGCAACCAGCTCAATCTGACCTACCGCGGCAAGGACAAGCCGACCAATGTGCTCTCCTTCCCGTTCGAATGCCCGCCCGGGGTCGAGTTGCCGCTGCTCGGGGATCTCATCATCTGCCGTCAGGTGGTGGAGCGGGAGGCCAACGAGCAAAACAAGCCTTTGTTGGCCCACTGGGCTCATATGGTTGTGCACGGCAGCTTGCATTTGTTAGGGTATGACCATATTGATGATGAAGAAGCCGAAGAGATGGAAGCGCTGGAAGTCGAATTCATGCAGGCGCTCGGCTACGACAATCCCTATCAGGACGACGAGATCTAAGGACATAGCAAGACACCATGAGTGACGAACAGAGTCAGTCCCCCAGCAATCCCCCGCGCAAAAAATGGCTGGATCGGTTAAGCCACCTGTTTCAGGGCGAGCCCAAGGATCGCCATGAGCTGGTCGGCGTGATCCAGGATGCCGAAGAGCGCGACGTCATCGACGAAGAGACCAAGGAGATGATCGAAGGGGTGCTCGAGATTGCCGAACTTCGGGTGCGCGACATCATGATCCCGCGCTCGCAGATGGTCACCATCCGCCGCAACCAGCCGGTGGAAACCTTTCTGCCCATCATCATCGAATCCGCCCACTCGCGCTTTCCGGTCATCAACGAAGACAAGGACCATGTTGAGGGGATCCTGTTGGCCAAGGATCTGCTGCAGTTTGCCGTCGGCCTGACCAATGAGCCTTTCAGCTTTGACAAGGTGCTGCGTCCCGCCGTGGTGGTGCCCGAGAGCAAGCGGGTCGATCGCCTGCTCAAGGAGTTCCAGCAGCAGCGCTACCACATGGCCATCGTCGTCGATGAGTTCGGCGGCGTCTCGGGTCTCGTCACCATCGAAGATATCCTGGAGCTCATCGTCGGTGAAATCGAGGACGAATACGATGCCGGTGACGATGAACAGGAGCAGATCCGCCGTGTCAGCAAGAGCGTGTTCGCCGTCCATGGTCTGACTCCCATCGAAGAGTTCAACGACTACTTCGACGCCGAGTTCAGCGATGAGGAGGTCGATACCGTCGGCGGTCTGGTGATGCACGCCTTTGGCCACCTGCCCAAAAAAGGCGAAGCCGTGACGTTGTCCGGATTTACCTTCAAGGTGGTGCATGCCGATCGTCGCCGGCTGCTGCAACTGCAGGTGAAGATCCCCCAGACTCACGAAGCCGATGGCGACGCCAGCGACGACTAAGAGCGCCAACCGAACACAGCCGCCAGTCCCTCGGGACTGGCGCTCCTTTTCTTAAGCCAGCCCAAGAATTCATAACCATGATGAAACGACTCTCCCTCCCGCGCTCCGGCTGGCCCAGCCTGCTGCTGGCCGCCCTCGCCGGTGCCCTCGCCGTTCCGGCCTTTGGCCCCTGGAATATCTGGCCTCTGGCGCTGCTCGCCCTGACCCTGCTGCAGTGGCTGCTCGGCGGGCAAACCGCGCGTCGCAGTGGCCAACTCGGCTTCTGTTTCGCCTTCGGGTTGAATCTGCCCGGCCTGTGGTGGATCCACATCAGCATGACAGCGTTTGGCGGCATACCGCTGCCGGTGGCCTTTTTGATGGTCGCCCTGCTGGCCGCCTATCTGGCGCTGTTTCCGATGGCCGCCTGCTGGCTGTGGGCTCGTCTGTTCCCCACCATCCATCAGACCGGCTGGATGGCCCGGTTGCTCGCCTTCCCGGCGCTCTGGCTGCTCGGCGACTGGGCCATGGGCCATGTGCTGACCGGCTTTCCCTGGCTCTGGTTTGGCTACAGCCAGATCGACAGTCCGCTTGTCGGCATTGCCCCCCTGCTCGGCGTGCAGGGCATCACCCTGGCCCTGCTGCTCAGCAGCGGCGCCCTGCTGCTGACGCTGCAGACGCGCAAGCCGCTGTGGCTGCTGTTGCCGCTGGCGCTGTTTGCCGCTGGGGCAGGCTTGCAGACCATAAATTGGACCCAAGCGGGCAAGCCGCTGAACTTCGCCCTGATGCAGGCCAACATCGCCCAGGAAGCCAAGTGGGATCCGAAGAATATCCGGCCAACTCTGCTGCGCTATCTGGACATGAGCCGCGACCATCAGGATGCCGATGTCATCGTCTGGCCCGAGTCAGCCGTCCCCGCGCTGGAAAACGAGATGCAGGAGTTCCTGGCCAACCTGGATGGCGCCATGCGCGAGCACCACACCGGGTTTCTGACCGGCATCCAGTATCTGGACATGAGCCAGCGCCGCTTCTACAACGGCGTCATCGGCATGGGCCAGATCGACGAGGCGGGTAAACAGAGTTATCAGTACGCGCAAGGCAATCGCTACTACAAACGGCATCTGGTACCGATTGGCGAGTTTGTCCCCTTCGGTGAGCTGCTGCGCCCCATCGCCCCCTTCTTCAACCTGCCGATGTCTTCGTTCAGCCGCGGCGCCGAGGAGCAGGAGAACATCCTGGTGCGAGGCCACCGCTTTGCCACCGCCATCTGCTACGAGATGGCCTTCTCCGATGAGTTGCGCCAGAACGTCCATGCCGATACCGACTATCTGCTGACGGTGAGCAACGACACCTGGTTCGGCACCTCCCATGGCCCCTGGCAGCATATGGAGATCACCCGCATGCGGGCCGTCGAGTTTGCCAAACCGGTGATCCGCGCCACCAACAGCGGCGTCACCCTGGCCATCGACGCCAAGGGGCGCCCCATCCAGATGCTGCCGCAGTTCCAGCAGCAGGTGTTGCGGGTCGATGTGGCACCGACTCAGGGGCAGACCCCCTACAACCGTTTCGGCAGTTGGCCGCTGATCGCCTGGGTGGTGCTGGCGCTGGGCTTGTCCTACGGGCAACGTCGCCGCAGCCAAGCCTGAGGCCAAATCAACGACAACTACCGCTGATGGATCCTGCTCAGCGCTGACGAGCCCCACTTTCGGGGCTCGTTGCTTTTCTGCCGCGCGAAAGAGTTGGCTTACATCAGCCATCGGAGCAACCCGATCACAACCTCAGGCGTCAGGATAACCGCCAGTCACAGCGGCAAGGATGGGAACGTCTTGCCACACAATAACGGCGAGGTCTGGGACCTTGAGTGAGTGGCGAGGAATACAGTGGAGGCAGACGAGGGTTCAGGGGGATAGAAACAACAACGGCGCCCGCAGGCGCCGTTGCTTTATGCCAAGTTGGAAATTACATCTGGTTGGCAGTCACCTGACCATTCAGGCGGGTCGGCAAGCCGGTCCGCTGTTCCAGAACCTGCTTAACCACCAGAGAGTCGGTGTCGGCATGAGCGATGAAGCGGGTGATTGCCGGAGTCATCGGCAGAGGCGCCGCGATGGTCGAGTTCAACTCTTCATGGGTGCGGGAGAGCGGCTGGTGCACTTCCAGATAGCGGCTGCCATCTGGCTCAACCGATGCCTTGACCGGCTGGTTGACGAACTGCACCCGAGTACCGACCGGAACCTGCTTGAACAGATACTCGATGTCATCGTTGCGCAGACGCACACAGCCGTGGCTGACGCGCAGGCCGATACCGAAGGAGGCGTTGGTGCCGTGGATGGCATACAGGCGGCCGATATACAGGGCATACAGCCCCATGGGGTTATCCGGGCCGGCCGGCCACACAGCTGGCAGCGGCTCACCCTTGGCGGCGTATTCAGCATGCACCTTGGCAGTCGGCGTCCAGGTCGGGTTGGCCTTCTTGCGCTGCACCGTAGTCACCCAGTTTTCCGGGGTGTCGGTACCGAGTTGGCCGATACCGATCGGCAGCACTTCCACCACATTCTTCCCCTTCGGGTAGTAGTAGAGGCGCATCTCGGCGACGTTGATGACGATGCCTTCACGCGGTGCGTCCGGCAGGATCAACTGATGCGGGATAATCAGCTTGCTACCCGGCTTCGGCAGATACGGATCCACCCCTGGGTTGGCTTCCAGCATATTGGTCAGACCAATCTGGTACTGGGCGGCAATGGCCTCCAGCGGCTGAGTACTATCGGCTGGAACCACATACTCCATGTTTTCGCCGATCAAACGGCTGTTTTTTTCTGGCAATCCATATTCAACGGCCACAGCGGGCAGGCTGATGAGGGTCGCAGCAGCCAGCAGGGCGGCAGCGGAAGAACGAAGGATGTTCATAAAATTCCTGTGAGGTTTCCTGATCCAAGCAACTGAGCCACCGGCGGCGGCACACGGTCGGGTCGGCAACAGTACAGCAAGATGTGTGACCGAGCTCTCGACCGAGCGGGGGCATTTTTCCCCGATCCGAATAAAAATTCAACTTCCATCGCCTCTTGAACGCACAAATAAGTCATTTGCCGAGGACTCTCGGAAAAAGTAGGCCGCCTGCGCGGAATTCCTGAGCCATTTTGTCCGGCAAGGCCCTGATTAAAGAGAGGGATTTCGGTAGCCATACCCATCCTTAGGGCAAATAAAGGGGAACTAGCCTTTGGCGCCAACCGTTGATGGCAGCGCACCAAAAGCAAGGGCGCCCGAGGCGCCCTGCTGACTCACGATGATTCGCCTCAGGGCGTCAACGCCTCACGACTGAACTCCTCCCCCCCGCATTCGATGCAGCTGACGATCCGCTCCGGATGCAGCACCAGGTGGCGATGACCACACTGATTACAAACCAGCACGCCCAGTGCCATGCGATCGCCGACCCGATAGAGCCCCTTATGCCGCACCTCCTCGAGGACGGCACGCCACTCCAGCTGAGTGCGATCGGTCAACTCCAGCAGCCAGCCCCAGATGGACTCCTGCAGGGCATGGTAGAAGGCCGAATCCTTGTAACCGCCCGGAGCCTCCTCAAACTCCCGCAGATCCTCTTTGACATACTCGGCGATGAGAGCCAACTCATCCTTGGTCAGCGTCTCGGCTGCGATCAGATAAGCCTGGGTCCGTTCGATGAGACGGTTCAGCGACTCACCCGGTTCGGCGGCCTGCCATTCCGCCTTCAACCGTTCGATAAAGGCTTCATAACCTTGCTGTTGTTTGGGCATAGTCTGGCTCCTTGTCTGCAACCGGACCGGGATGAGGCGGCGCCGGAGGCCTTCCCCCGGACCAACGCTATTGTTGGCAGGGGGGTTTATCAGTATTCTATGGCCATTTTCCAACAGGATAGCCTATCCAATTCACACATATCGGATGTCACTGATGTCAGCCATGCAAGAACATTATAATCCCCAAGATCTGGAGCCTGCCGTCCAGCAACACTGGACCAAGAATCTGACTTTCAAAGCCGTGGAAAAGGTCGATAAGGAGAAGTTCTACTGCCTCTCCATGTTCCCCTATCCGTCAGGTCGTCTCCACATGGGGCATGTGCGCAACTACACCATCGGTGATGTGATCTCCCGCTTCCAACGTCTCAACGGCAAGAACGTCATGCAGCCCATCGGCTGGGACGCCTTCGGTCTGCCCGCTGAAAACGCGGCGATCAAGAACAACACAGCGCCCGCCAAGTGGACCTACGAGAACATCGAATACATGAAGGGCCAGCTGAAGATGTTGGGTCTGGGCTACGACTGGGATCGCGAAGTCGCCACCTGTACCCCGGAATACTACCGCTGGGAACAGTGGTTCTTCACCGAGCTGTATAAGAAGGGGTTGGTCTACAAGAAGACCTCCTCGGTCAACTGGTGCCCGAACGACCAGACGGTGCTGGCCAACGAACAGGTGCAGGATGGCTGCTGCTGGCGTTGTGATACCCCGGTCGAGCAAAAAGAGATCCCGCAGTGGTTCATCAAGATCACCGCCTATGCCGAAGAGCTGCTGACCGATCTGGACAAGCTCGATGGCTGGCCGGAGATGGTCAAGACCATGCAGCGCAACTGGATTGGTCGCTCCGAAGGTCTGACCATGACCTTCGCCGTCGAGGGCAATGACGAACACTTCGACATCTACACCACCCGTCCGGATACCCTGATGGGGGTGACCTATGTCGCCGTGGCCGCCGGTCACCCGCTGGCCAAGCGTGCCGCCGAACAAAATCCGGCGCTGGCCCACTTCATCGATGAGTGCAAGAACACCAAGGTAGCCGAAGCGGAACTCGCCACCATGGAGAAGAAGGGCATGGCCACCGGCCTGTATGCCCTGCATCCGCTCGATGGCCGCCGCGTACCCATCATGGTCGCCAACTTCGTACTGATGGATTACGGCACCGGCGCCGTCATGGCGGTTCCGGCCCACGATCAACGCGATTATGAATTTGCCCAGAAGTACGGTTTGGAAATCCGTGGCGTCATCCGTCCGCTGGATGGCAGCGAGCTGGATATCAGCGCCGCGGCCTATACCGAGAAGGGCGTGCTGTTCAACTCCGGCGAATTCGATGGTCTGGAATTCCAGGCCGCCTTCGATGCCATCTGCGCCAAACTCGAAGCGCTGGGCAAGGGCAAGCGCACCGTCAACTTCCGCCTGCGCGACTGGGGCGTCTCCCGTCAACGTTACTGGGGTGCCCCAATCCCGATGCTGACCCTGAAAGATGGCAGCGTGGTACCGGCCCCCGCCGATCAACTGCCGGTGATCCTGCCCGAAGATGTGGTGATGGACGGCGTGCAGAGCCCCATCAAGGCCGATGCCAACTGGGCCAAGAGCAGCTACAACGGTCAACCGGCACTGCGTGAAACCGACACCTTCGACACCTTCATGGAGTCCTCTTGGTATTACGCGCGCTACTGCTCACCGGATTACCAAGAAGGCATGCTGGACAGTGAGCGCGCCAACCACTGGCTGCCGGTCGATCAATACATCGGCGGCATCGAACACGCCTGTATGCACCTGCTCTACGCCCGCTTCTTCCACAAGCTGCTGCGCGATGCCGGTATGGTCAAGAGCGATGAGCCCTTCACCCGCTTGCTGTGCCAGGGCATGGTGCTGGCCGATGCCTTCTACTACACCGAAAACGGCGCCCGTGTCTGGGTCAGCCCGGTCGATGTCAAGGTCGAGCGCGACGAGAAGGGGCGCATCACCAAGGCCGTCGACAACGAAGGCCGCGAAGTGGTCCACGCCGGCATGACCAAGATGTCCAAGTCCAAGAACAACGGCATCGATCCACAACTGATGGTGGAGCGTTACGGCGCCGATACCGTGCGTCTGTTCATGATGTTCGCCTCCCCGGCCGATCTGACCCTGGAGTGGCAGGAGTCCGGCGTCGAGGGCGCGCAGCGCTTCCTGCGCCGCCTGTGGAAGGCCGTCGCCGAGCACACCGCCCGCGGCCCGGTTGCCGCATTGGATGTCGCCAGTCTGAGCAACGAGCAGAAGAGCCTGCGCCGGGAGCTGCACAAGACCATCGCCAAGGTTTCCGACGATATCGGTCGCCGTCAGACCTTCAACACCGCCATCGCCGCCATCATGGAGCTGATGAATCGCCTGGCCAAGGCGCCGCAAGAGAGCGAGCAGGATCGCGCCCTGGCCCAGGAGGTGCTGAGCAACGTGGTGCTGATGCTCTACCCCATCACCCCGCACATCGGCTTTGCCCTGTGGCAGGCGCTGGGTGGCGCAGGCACCGTCGATGAGGCTCAGTGGCCGGTTGCCGACGCTGCCGCTCTGGTCGAAGACGAAAAGCTGGTGGTGGTGCAGGTCAACGGCAAGGTGCGTGGCAAGATCACGGTGGCTGCCGATGCCAGCGAAGAGCAGGTCAAGGCGCAGGCCTTCACCGATGCCACCGTCATCAAATTCACCGAAGGCAAGGAAGTTCGCAAGGCCATCTATGTGCCGGGCAAGCTGCTGAACCTGGTTGTGGCCTAAGAGGTGACTATGCGGCAAGCCAGGCTCAGTCCATGCTTCCACACCCGGCCACAACCGCTCTGGCGCTGGATGTGGTTACCTCTGCTCGGACTGATGCTTGGCGGTTGCGGCTTTCATATGCGCGGTGGGGAGTTGCTCCCCACCCAGTTGCACCAGTTGCATCTGATTGGTGACAGCCGCAGCGATCTCTACCGTCTGGTGGCTACCCGCTTGAAGCGTGCCCGCATCGATCTGGTCGCCGGCGGCGAGAAGGTGCCGCAGCTGACCCTGGGAGGCATCCAGATCGTCAACCAGGTGGTCTCGGTCGATAGTCGCTCTCAGGCGGTCGAATACAACATGCAGTTCACCACCGAGTACAGCATCACGGTGCCGGACCATGAACCGCAGAAGTTTACCGCCTCCTTCAGTCGTAACTTCCTCAACAAGAGCTCCGAAGCACTGGCCTCCAGCCGTGAACAGGAGCAGCGGACCCGAGAGATGCAGGAGCAGACCGCCGATCTGATCCTGATCCAGCTCAGCCGCGTGACCTTCTGATGCGGATCTACGCCGAACAGCTTGCCGACCATCTCAAAGCAGGGCTCAAGCCCTGCTATCTCGTCTTTGGTGATGAACCGCTGCAAAAGCTCGAAACCGTGGCCCGGATCCGTCAGGCGGCCCAGGCCCAGGGGTTCAGTGAGCGTCACAGTTTTAGCACCGACGACAATCCGGATTGGGATCAGGTTCAAGATTGCTGCCAGGCCCTGAGTCTGTTTGCCTCCCGCCAGATCCTGGAGCTGGAGCTGGGTGAAAAGCCCCCCAAGGAGTGGGCCGATCGCATAGCGGCCATCACGACCGCCCTGCATCCGGATCTGCTGCTGATCCTGCACGGGCCCCGCCTCTCGGCGGCCCAGAGCAAGGCCAAGTGGTTTGACAGCCTGAGTCGGCAGGGGGTCTATGTCCCCATCGCCTTCCCCGATGCCCGCTTCTTCCCGCGCTGGATGCAAAACCGCGCCCAGCAGGTCGGAGTCAAGTTGCAGCAGGAGGCCGTCCAGTTTCTCTGTCACGCCTTCGAAGGCAACCTGTTGGGCGCCGCCCAGGAGCTGGAGAAGCTGGCCCTGCTCGCCCTGCCGCAACCCATCAGCCTGCTGGCGCTGCAGGAAAACGTCACCCGCCAGAATCACTTCACGCCGTTTCAGCTCATCGACACCCTGCTCGAAGGCAAGGTCAACCGAGCTCAGCGCATGCTGTTGCAGTTGCGCGGCGAAGGGGTGGAAGCCGGCATGCTGGCCTGGAGTCTGGCTCGGGAGTTGGAGCAACTGCTGCGCCTGCGGCTGGCCCTGCAACAAGGCAAGGCGCTGGGGCCGCTGCTGGAGCAGGCCCGCGTCTGGCAGAGTCGTCAACCGCTGCTGCAAGGCGCCCTGCAACGACTTGATCCGCCCCATCTGCAGCTGCTGATCGCCGTCACCGCCCGTCTCGATCAGGCGGTGCGCCGCTTCGAGCAGGAGGAGGCCTGGTTGCTCCTGCAGAGCATCTGCCTAGGCTTTCGCGATCGCAAGGCACTGGAGTTTTTGCTGGCATGAAACGCGCCATCGGCATCCTTGGGGGCACGTTTGACCCCATTCACCTGGGTCACCTGAAACCGGCACTCGAGGCGATGCAGAGCCTGCAGTTGGCCGAACTGCGCCTGATGCCCAACCATATTCCGCCGCACAGACCCCAACCGGTGGCCAGCAGCCAGCAGCGGCTGCGCATGGTCCAACTGGCTGCCAGCGACTGGCCGGGGGTCTGCGTCGACGATCGGGAGCTGCGGCGCACCACTCCCTCCTACACCATCGACACCCTCATCGAGCTCAGAGCCGAACTGCCGCAGACGCCCATCTGTTTTCTGCTGGGGCTCGACGCCCTGCTCGGCCTGCCCAGCTGGCATCGCTGGCGCGAGTTGACCGATTATGCGCACCTGGTCATCAGCAGCCGACCCGGCTGGCAACCGGAACTTGCGCCCGAGCTGGCCGACTTCGCCGCCGCCCATCAGGCGCCCTCGCCGCTCGCCGTTCATGAGCGGCTTGGCGGCTATCTGCTCTGGATGCAAAACCAGCCGCTGGCGCTCTCCGCCACCGAGCTACGAGCCCAGCTGGCGGCCGGAAAACTGCCCGCCGAGTGGCTATCACAAAAGGTGGCGGATTATATTCGCGATGAGCGGATCTATTGTCCCGGCGTGTTATAATCCGCGCCCGTTTGCTCCAACATCAAGACGCCCGCATGGGCACGGAGGTTTCTCTTTGCAAGGCCAGGCTCTTCACGATTTCATCGCCGACAAGATTGATGACCTCAAAGGTCGTGACATCATCACCCTGGATGTGCGCGGCAAATCCACCATCACCGACTGCATGATCATCTGCAGCGGCAACTCCAACCGCCATGTTCGCTCCATCGCCGACCATGTGGCCGCCGAGCTGCGCCACTCCGGCATCGAGTTGCTGGGTGTCGAAGGGGCCGATGTGGGGGAATGGGTGCTGGTCGACGCCGGGGACGTGATCGTGCACATCATGCAAGATGAAACCCGCGCCCTGTATCAGTTGGAGAAGCTGTGGAGCGGCTCCTTCAGCGAGGCGGCAGCCTGAGCATGAAGATCCAGCTGATCGCCGTCGGCACCAAGATGCCGGATTGGGTCACGACCGGATTCAATGAATACCAGCGGCGTTTTCCCAAGGATATGCCGCTGGAGCTGGTGGAGATCCCGGCGGGCAAACGGGGCAAGAACGCCGACATCGCCCGCATCCTGCACAAGGAGGGGGAGCTGACCCTGGCCGCCGCCGGCAAGAACGCCCGCATCGTGACGCTGGATATTCCCGGCAAGCCCTGGACCACGGAGCAGTTGGCGCAACAGTTGGAAGTTTGGAAGCTCGATGGCCGCGATGTCGCCCTGCTGATCGGCGGCCCCGAGGGGCTGGCCCCGGAGTGCAAAGCGTTGGCAGAACAGAGCTGGTCGCTCTCCCCCTTGACGCTGCCCCATCCACTGGTGCGGGTGGTGGTGGCCGAGAGCCTGTACCGGGCCTGGAGCATCACCACCAATCACCCCTACCACCGAGAGTGATCCATGCTGCACAAACGCATCTCCATCAAGGATAACAACGCCGAGGCGGCCCTGTTCCGCCGTCGCGCCATGGTCGCCATGGCCGGCGTCATCGTCCTGACTCTGATGCTGTTGCTGAACCTGTATGTGGTGCAGGTGATCCATCACGATGACTACCAGACTCGCTCCAACGACAACCGCATCAAGGTGGTGCCGGTCGCGCCGCCGCGCGGACTGATCTTCGATCGCAACGGGGTGCTGCTGGCGGAAAACCGTCCCGTATTCAGCCTCGAGATCATCCCCGAACAGGTCGACGATCTCTCCAAGATGCTCGACGAGCTGATCCTTCTGCTCAAACTCGACCCCGAGTCGAAAGAGGATTTTCTCAAGGAAGTACCACGTCACCGCCGTTTCAATCCGGTCACCCTGGCCGATCAACTCACCGAGGAGCAGGTGGCGGCCTTCTCGCTCAATCAGTACAAGTACCCGGGCGCCAGCATTGAGGCCTATCTCAAACGCTTCTACCCGTACGGCGAGACCTTCACCCACGCCCTGGGCTATGTGGCACGCATCAATACCACCGATCTGCAGAAACTCGACGAACAGGGCAAGCTGGCCAACTACGCGGCAACCCGCGACATCGGCAAGCTCGGCGTCGAGAAGTATTACGAAGAGCTGCTGCACGGCCAGGCCGGTTACCAGGAGATCGAGGTCAACAACCGCGGGCGCATCATCCGCACCCTCAAGTATCAGCCGCCGGTGGCCGGCAAAGACATTCATCTGAGCCTGGATCTGCGGCTGCAACGCAAGGCCCAGGAGTTGCTGGCCGGACGGCGCGCCGGTCTGGTGCTGATGGATCCCAAGAGTGGTGCCGTGCTGGCGCTAGCCTCCTCGCCTAGCTATGACCCCAACATGTTCGTGCGCGGCATCCGGACCAAGGAGTACGCGAGCCTACTCAACGATCCATCTCGCCCCCTGATCAACCGCGTCAGTCAGGGCGGCTACGCGCCGGCCTCCACCGTCAAGCCCTTGCTGGCGGTGATGGGACTCAACGAAGGGGCCATCACCCCCTTTGGCAAGTTCTTCGGCGGCCCCTTCTTCCAGCTGCCAGGCTCCAGTCACAAGTTCCGCGACTGGAAACGCTGGGGCCACGGCTGGCTCGATGTCTATCGCGCCATCGAAGTCTCGGCCGATACTTTCTTCTACGATCTGGCCTACCGCACCGGCATCGATACCATGCACAAGTACATGACGGCCTTCGGCTTTGGCAACTACTCGGGGCTGGATATCAAGGAAGAAACCATGGGGGTGATGCCCTCCCGCGATTGGAAACGACTGCGCCGCAAGCAGACCTGGTACATGGGCGATACCATCTCGGTGGGGATCGGTCAGGGTTACTGGACCGCCACCCCCATTCAGCTGGCACGCGCCCACAGTATCCTGACCCAGCATGGTCACAACGTCATTCCCCATCTGCTCAAGTCGGTGCGCGAAGGAGACGGCCATCAGGAGCCCTTCCGCGAACCGACCGACCAGGCGCTGGTGGTCAAGGATGACAGCTACTGGAAGGTGGCGATGGAGGGAATGTACCGAGTCATCAATGGCAATGAGGGAACCGGCCGTAAAGCCTTTGCCAACACCCCCTACAAGGCAGCGGGCAAGTCAGGCACCGCTCAGGTTGTCAGCATGAAGCAGGATCAGAAGTACGACGCCAGCCGCCTCAAGGAAGAACACCGTGACAATGCGCTGTTCGTCGCCTTTGCCCCCTATGAAGAGCCCAAGGCAGTCGTCGCGCTGATCCTGGAAAATGCCGGTGGCGGTAGTACCCAGGCCGCACCTGTGGTGCGCCAGATACTCGATGCCTATCTGCTGGAACCAAAACCAGCGAGTGCCGCCGAGCCCACCACGCCCCCATCCGAGGAGCCCCAATGAATTCACACCATGGCGCTTCATTCTGGCAGCGCTTCCACATCGACCTGCCACTGTTGCTCGGCCTGTTGGCCCTGCTGGGCGTCAGCCTGGTGGTGCTCTACTCCGCCTCCGGCATGCATGCCGAGATGCTGGGCCGCCAGCTGGTTCGCACCGGGATGGCCTTTGGTCTGATGATCTTCATGGCCCAGTTTCCCCCGTCCTTCTACGCCCGCTGGGCGCCGCCGGCCTTCGCGGTCTGCATCGTGCTGCTGCTGTGTGTCATGGTGTTCGGCCACATCGGCAAGGGGGCACAGCGCTGGCTGGATCTGGGCTTCATCAAGTTCCAGCCCTCCGAATTTTTGAAGATCATCATGCCGATGACCATCGCCGCCTATCTGAGCCGCCACGCGCTGCCACCGACCTTCAAGCAGATCGTCATCGCCCTGCTGCTGGTGCTGGTCCCCACCCTGCAGATCGCCGAACAACCGGATCTGGGCACCGCCATCCTGGTCTCGGTCGCTGGCTTCTTTGTCATCTTCCTGGCCGGCATCAACTGGTACCTGATCCTGGCGGCCGGGTTGGCGCTGGCCGGTTTTCTGCCCGTACTCTGGTTCTTCCTGATGCACGACTACCAGCGGCAGCGGGTGTTGACCTTTCTGGATCCGGAGACCGATCCGCTGGGGACCGGTTACCACATCATCCAGTCCAAGATTGCCATCGGCTCCGGTGGTCTGTTTGGCAAGGGCTGGCTCAATGGCACCCAATCCCAGCTGGAATTCTTGCCCGAGCGCCATACCGATTTCATCTTTGCGGTATTCAGCGAGGAGTTTGGTCTCATCGGTTTCATCCTGTTGATGTGTCTCTACCTGTACGTCATCAGTCGCTGCATGAGCATCAGCCTGCAGGCCCAAGGGTCGTTTGAGCGACTGCTCGGCGGCGCCTTGACCCTGACCTTCTTCTTCTACGTCTTCGTCAACATCGGCATGGTCAGTGGCCTGTTGCCGGTAGTGGGCGTCCCCTTGCCGCTGGTCAGCTATGGTGGCACCTCCATGGTGACGTTGGCGGCCGGTTTTGGCATCCTGATGTCGATCCATACCCATCGCCGCCTGCTGGCCTGATCCGGAGTTTTGCTGATGCGCTACCTGCTTGCCACCTTGCTGCTGTTGTCATTCGCCACACTCTCGGCGGCTGAGATTTCTCCCGCCGACCAGCCGCGACTGCAACAACTCAGCGAAGAGCTGGCGATCCCGCTCGGCGATTTACAACAGGCCGTGCGGCAGGCGCAACGGCGCCAACCGGTGTTGGACGCCATCGCCAAGCCCTGGGAGGCCAAGCCCTGGTATCTCTACCGGCCGCTGTTTATCACCGAGGCGCGAGTGGCCGCCGGCGCCGCCTTCTGGCGGCAAAACGCCGGTTGGCTCCAGCGGGCCGAGCAGCAGTTGCAGGTCCCCGCTGCCCTCATCGTCGCCATCATCGGCGTCGAGACCCGCTTCGGCAGTCAGATGGGAGACCACCCGGTGCTGGATGCTCTCTACACCCTGGGCTTTCACTACCCGCAACGAGCCCCCTACTTCAGCAAGGAGTTCGCCCAGTACGTCAAACTGGCCCAGCAGCAGGGCTGGCCACTGCGCCAGCACAAGGGCTCCTATGCCGGAGCCATGGGCATGGGCCAGTTCATGCCGACCAGCTACCTGCATTTTGCTCTCGACTTTGATGGCGATGGTCGCACCGATCTGTTCAACAGCACCGCCGATGCCATCGGTAGCGTAGGCAACTATTTTCACGAGCATCAGTGGCAACTCGGCGCACCGGTCGCCTACCGGGTAGCCGTCCAGCAAGATGCGCCGTTGGCCCCCTTGCTCGACGGAGCCGTAGCGCTCAACCAGAGCTGGGGACAACTTCAAGCCGCCGGTGTGAGCATGGACACACCCTTGCCCGCCACAACGCCGGTGAAATTGCTTAAACTGGATCAAGCCGATGGCCCTGAATATTGGGTGATCCTGCATAACTTCTATGTCATCACCCGTTACAACCGGAGTCCCTTGTATGCCATGGCCGTATATCAATTCAGTGAGCAGATAGCCGCCGCCTATCATGGTCAATAACCGTCTTTCGTTCGTTCTGGTCATTTTGATGCTGGCCGCCTGTAGCAGCCCGGCCCCGCATCACCCCACTGTCACGCCACCGACCACCCATCAGGGACCGGATCTCACCGGCGTCGGCGGTGTGAAGCCACAATTTGAGCCGCCCAGCCGGATCGGCAACAAGGACTATGTGGTGTTCGGCCAACCCTACAAGGTGTGGAACGATATCGAGCAGTACAGCGAAGAGGGAACCGCCTCCTGGTATGGCCCGGGCTTTCACGGCCTCTACACCTCCAATGGCGAGCTGTACGATCAAGAGAGCATCTCCGCCGCCCACAAGAATCTGCCGCTACCCTCCTATCTGAAGGTGACCAACCTGGAGAGCGGCAAGGCCATCGTGGTGCGCGTCAACGATCGCGGCCCCTTCCATGGCGACCGGATCCTCGATCTCTCCCACGGTGCCGCGACCCGGCTGGGCATCGTTGGCCCGGGAACCGCCCGGGTGCGCGTTGAACTCATCAAGGTGCCCCCCCCCGCCAACGCCGCTCAGATCATCGCGCAACACGAGGCGCGAACCATCCAACTGATGGCCACCAACTCGGCACAGAAGGCCGAACACAAGGCACGGGAATTGAGCCAGCTGTTTGGGCAACCGATCCGCGTCGTCGCCGCCGCCGATCAGATCTACCGGCTGCAGTTGGGCCCCCTGACTCGTCAGGAGGCGGACGCCATGCTACAACGGCTCCGCGGTGCCGGTTATCGGCAGGCCTTTTTCGTCAATTAAAAGTGCCGCCACAGAAACAAGCGGATCCGATCGTGATCCCAGCTTGCCCCCTGATCACTTGACCAGGGCGCGGGCCGTGACCCAGACTGTACAGTCTTGGAGCATGACGCCTGACGGCACCAGGCCATCTGAATGAACGGCAACGAAGATTGAGCCGCAACGGGCGTACCACCGGGAATAGACAAAGAGATGAAGGGAATCAGCCACTGGCTCGTGACTGCCGTGATGCTGCTTGGTTTGACCGGCTGTGTCACCGAGGTTCGCGAATACCGAACTCGCATCGCCGAGACCAAGATCCACACCGAAACCGCCGACGATATCGGCTTCAATTTCCGCACGGTCGCCAGCCCGCGGCAGAGTGCTGCGCAGGCGCAAAGCCAGCGCCGTTACGCCCTGCGCCAGGATTATGGCCGTCCCGATCCCGCCCTGATCCCGGTTGCCGGCGTCGAGCCCCGCTTCGAAACCTATAGCCGGATCGGCAATAAGGACTATGAGGTCTTCGGTCAGAGTTACAAGGTCTGGCGCGATATCGAACAGTACAGTGAGGAGGGAACCGCCTCCTGGTATGGCCCGGGTTTTCACGGCCAATACACCGCCAACGGCGAAACCTACAACCAGTACGATATCTCGGCGGCGCATAAGCATCTGCCGATCCCCTGTTACGTCCGGGTCACCAACAAGGAGAACGGCCGTTCACTCATCGTGCGGGTCAACGATCGTGGCCCCTTCCATGACGATCGCATCCTGGATCTCTCCTTCGGTGCCGCGCAGCGCCTGGGCATCGTCGGTCAGGGGGTGGCCAAAGTCCGGCTGGATCTGATCCATCCGCCTCGGCCAGCCAATGCCGACGAGATGATCGCCCGCAGCGAAGCCAAGACCATCCAACTGCTCGCCACCGACTCGGCCCAGCGGGCACGGGAAGAGGCCAGCCGTCTGAGCCAGAAATTCGGCACCCCCATCACCATAGTAAGTGCCAATCAAGTCTATCGATTGCACATGGGCCCACTGGCTCCCCAGCAGGCCGACGTGATGCTGGCCGTCGTCAAAGATGCCGGGCTGAACAGCGCCTACTTCGTCTATTGAGTCCCTATTCCGGTAAACTTCAAGCCATTTGATGGCTGCCAAGGCGATCACACTTTGTTATAGTACCAACCCTCGTCCAACGGCCTGGCGTCAGGCTAGTCACAAAGGATCAAGATTTTGAAACTGGTCAAACCCCTTCTGTTTGGTGCCGCCGTGGCACTGTCGATGACGGCTGTTGCCGCAACGTCCACCCCGACTCCCGATGCCCTGCCGAAGCCGGATCCAAAACCGATGCCAGCCCCGGCCCCGGTGGCGCTGCCCAGCCCGCCACAGATCGCCGCCAAGGCCTATCTGTTGATGGATTACCACACCGGCCAGGTGTTGATCGGCAGCAATGAGCATGAGCGTCTGCCGCCGGCCAGTCTGACCAAGATGATGACCTCCTACGTCATCGGTCAAGAGCTCAAATCCGGGCGCATCAAGCCGGAAGACATGGTGACCATCAGCCAGAACGCCTGGGCCAAGAACTACTCAGACTCCTCCAAGATGTTCATCGAAGTCGGTAAGCAGGTCAGCGTCGACAACCTGAACAAGGGGATCATCATCCAGTCCGGCAACGATGCCTGTATCGCCATGGCCGAACACATCGCCGGCTCCGAAGACTCCTTCGCCAGCCTGATGAACCAGTGGGCCGATCGTCTGGGGATGAAAGAGACCCACTTCGTCAACGCCCACGGCCTGCACAATCCAGATCACTACTCCAGTGCCTATGACATGGCCCTGCTGGGGCAAGCCCTGATCCGCGATCTGCCGAACGAATACGCCATCTATTCACAGAAGGAGTTCACCTTCAACGGCATCGTTCAGCACAACCGCAATCGCCTGTTGTGGGACAAGACCCTGGTGGTGGACGGCATCAAGACTGGTCACGTCAGCGAAGTCGGTTACAACCTGGTCGCCTCTGCCACAGGTCCGGACAATATGCGTCTGATCTCCGTGGTCATCGGCTCGGGTAGCGAGGCGCAACGCGCCGAAGAGAGCAAGAAGCTGCTGACCTACGGCTTCCGCTTCTATCAGAATGTCACCCCCTACAAGCAGGGTGCCGAGCTGGCTAATCAACGCATCTGGATGGGTGATAAGAGCGAGATCAAGCTCGGTACCGATCGCGACATCAGCCTAGTGGTCCCACGCAACAGCAGCGGTAAGCTCAAGGCCGACTTCCAGTTGAAAAATGAACTCAATGCCCCCATCAAGAAGGGTGAGCAGGTGGGCACCATCTTCTTGAAACTCGATGGCAAAGATGTCGCTCAGTATCCGTTGGTCGCCTTGGAAGAGGTCAACGAAGGCAGCCTCTTCAGCCGCCTGTGGGACTATCTGGTGCTGCTGTTCCAACGCCTGCTCAGCTGATCTACGTTTGGCAAGAGACAAACGAAACAGGCCCTGCATGTCAGGGCCTGTTTATTGGCACTAATTCGTTCCGTGAGTGTCAAACTCAGAGTCCACTCGCTTCGCCGTCACCGGCATCAACCCAATGAAAGAGAGAAACATGTCCCTGAATACCAAATTTGATGAGCTGCTGGAGTTCCCCTGCCAGTTCCCGTTCAAGGTCTTGGGCGTCGCCCACCCGGAGCTGGCCGATCAGGTCGTTGCCGTGTTGCAACAACATGCGCCCGGTGACTACTCGCCGACCACCCGCCCCAGCGCCAAGGGCAACTATGTATCGGTCACCGTCACCGTCACCGCCACCAGCAAAGATCATCTGGAAACCATGTATGTGGCGCTCGGCAAGCTGGAACTGGTCCGCATGGTGCTGTGATCCAGCGCACACCGGCTGGTAATTGCTCGACAGCTGGTTATAATGGCCCGTCGGTTTCACAAAAAGGAAACAATTTTGCAGCAATCGCCTCTCATTGTCCGCCACCTCGGCATTCGGCCCTACCTGGACACCTGGCAGGCGATGCAGAGTTTCACCGACCGACGCGATGCCTCGACGCCCGATGAGATCTGGCTGCTGCAACATGAAGCTGTTTATACCCAGGGGCAGGCTGGCAAGGCAGAACATCTGCTGCATCCTACCGAGATCCCGGTGGTGCAATCGGATCGCGGCGGCCAAATCACCTACCACGGCCCCGGGCAACTGATCGCCTATCTGCTGCTGGATGTCCGCCGCAAAGGGTTCGGTGTCCGCCAACTGGTCTCCGCCATGGAGCAGGCCGTCATCGGCGTGCTGGCTAGTGCCGGGATCGACGCGGCCGCCAAACCAGATGCTCCCGGCGTCTATGTCAACGGCGCCAAGATCGCCTCCTTGGGATTGCGCATCCGTCGCGGCTGTTCATTCCATGGTCTGGCACTGAATGTCGATCTGGATCTGACGCCATTTACCCATATCAATCCTTGTGGTTACGCCGGATTGGCCATGACCAGCACCGCCCTCCTCGGCGGCCCGCGCCATGTTGCCGAAGCCGAGCCACTGCTGCTCGCCGAGTTGACCCGACAGCTGGACTACACCACCTGGACCGAACTGACCGAGAGCTGAGAATGAGCAAACCCGTACGCGTTGAGCCCGGTGTCAAACTGCGTGATGCCGACAAGATGGCCCTGATCCCGGTGAAGTTCATGCCGGATCACGACGAGGCGCCGTTGCCAAAACCCGATTGGATGCGTATTCGCCTGCCGGCGACCAGCGAGAAGATCCAGGCCGTCAAGAACATCATGCGCAAGAACAAGCTGCACTCGGTCTGCGAAGAGGCTTCCTGCCCCAACCTCTCGGAATGTTTCAACCATGGCACCGCCACCTTCATGATCCTGGGAGCCATCTGTACTCGCCGTTGCCCATTCTGCGATGTGGCCCATGGCCGTCCGCTGGCTCCCGACGCCGAAGAGCCGCGCAAGCTGGCTCGCACCATCGCCGAGATGGGGCTCAAGTATGTGGTCATCACCTCGGTGGATCGGGACGATCTGCGTGACGGAGGCGCTCAGCACTTCGCTGACTCCATCCGAGCCATTCGCGAAGAGTCGCCCACCACCCGCATCGAGACGCTGATGCCCGATTTTCGTGGCCGCATGGAGATAGCGCTGCAGATCTTCGAAAACAATCCGCCGGATGTGTTCAACCATAATCTGGAGACGGCGCCCAACCTCTACCGAACCGTCCGTCCGGGGGCCGACTACAAGTGGTCACTGGAGCTATTGCGCCGCTTTGGCGAGCAGCATCCAGGCGTCCCCACCAAGTCCGGCTTGATGATGGGACTCGGAGAGAGCAATGAAGAGATTGTCGAGGTGCTCAAGGATCTGCGCGCCCACGGCGTCACCATGCTGACTCTGGGGCAGTATCTGCAACCCAGCCGTCACCACCTGCCAGTCAAGCGCTATGTGCCGCCGCACGAGTTTGACGAACTCAAGGCCATCGCCCTGGATCTGGGTTTCACCCATGCCGCCTGCGGGCCCTTCGTACGCTCCTCCTACCATGCCGATCTGCAGGCACAGGGCAAGGAAGTTGTTGGTTACAAAATTAAAAAGGACTGAACATAACTATTTTGTACCCGACAATGCATTAATGTACCGCCAGGACAGACGACCGTGCTGGTCGGCACCGGCCAGCCGCACTATGCCGGCCGGGAGGAGACATTCCAGGATCTGCTTGTCAATCCCGCCACAACCCAGATCGTCACCGCCAAACCGGTAAAACCCGGCTGATGGCCGCCACCTGGAACGATGATCCCAGGGACTGCGGATCCCCATGACCGAACTGCTCCGTTTCTACTACCTAGTCTCCACCGATCTCACCCATACCGTGTTTTCCGGTGCCCTGAAACATGACATAGCTTCGGTAGTCAGTCCCAAAAGAAGCGGAACGCCTCCCGAACAAAACAGGTTGGTTACAGGATTGAGGCAACGTTTCACGGACGACGACGCTTGGGTGCTCGCCAGGATACTCGCCTCCAAGGAGGCCAGGACCGGGGCAGCCCTGCCACACGACAGCATGATGCGCCATTCCCTCAACCGCGACCCCCTGCAACTGGAGACGGTGTTTCCGTTCTCCGGCCGCACCACGCTGCAGGCCAAGTGCAAGCGCATCCAGTCCGACGATGGCAGGTGGCGGCATCTGGTGCTGTCCCTGACCCGCTGCAGCGCCCCCTTCCCGTTCGACGATCTGGTGATAGACAGGGGCAACGACAACAACCGTGCCCCTGCCGAAACCGATCTCCCCGACGCAGAGAAAAAGCCGGCGTTCGGACACGGCAAGATCCGCACCGATGAATACCAGGGAAAGGATCTGCAGAGCAGAAACGAGCCGAACAACCGGTGCTCCACCGTAATCATCCCCCTGCCGTCTTCCCGCTTTGATGCCATCGCCGGCAGGAAAGCCGAGAAGCCACCAAAGATCGAGTGCCGCTATGCCAGCTGGCTGATACCGGTGCAGACAGCCGCGTCCGGGGAGCCCCACCAATTGATTGCTCGCATCACAGGCTCGCTCCTGTATATCCCCGTCAAGTGCCGCGGACCATGGAGGAACAGAACGGCTGAATGAGTCTGTTGATTAATTCAGCAAACGCATGCGGTTCGACACACTCCGGGGGCACACATATTTACCCTCTGCGGACAGGGTAGTACTCTGCTGGAGTGTTGACTCAGGACGCAGTGACCATTCCGTCGGCAACCGAGGATCCCGGATCGTAAATGAACAAGCTCCGCAAGTGTCTAAGCTGGCTCCAAGAGGCGCGACGGCAGCATCGTCGAGTGGTGAGGTGGCTGTTGCTGGGAATGGCTGCGTTGCTGTTCCTGGCCCTGCTGTTGGTGCTGTTGGCCGACCATCTGGTCTCCGATATGCGCCACTATACCTTTGAAGATGCCAATCTGATCCCCTACAACAAGGTTGGGGTGATTCTGGGAACCTCCAAATACCTGGTGGATGGCCGCCGCAACGAATATTTTCAGAACCGGATCGACGCGGCCGTCACCCTATTCAATCACGGCAAGATCAGTTATTTCCTGGTCTCCGGCGATAACGCCACCCGAAGCTACAACGAACCACGCGAGATGCGACGAGAGCTGATCCGCGCCGGGATCCCCAGCGAACGGATCTACAGCGACTACGCAGGGTTCCGCACCCTGGACTCCATCGTTCGCGCCAATGCGGTGTTCGGCCAGCGCAACTACACCATCATCTCGCAGCAGTTTCACAACGAACGGGCTCTCTATCTGGCCCGCCACTTTGGCATCCAGGCCATCGGCTTCAATGCCCGCGATGTGGATGCCTACTCAGGGCTCAAAACCCGGGTCCGCGAGCTGATGGCGCGAGTGCTCTGCCTGCTGGATGTCTATATTCTGGATAAACAACCCAAGTTTCTCGGCGATCCCATCCTGATCGGTTGATGCCAAACCGATAGCCCGGCAGTCAAGGGGCCAGTTCAACGACTTCGTACTTGAGTTTTCCACGCTGTTTGGCCCGATACATGGCCCGATCGGCACTATCTAGCACGGCTTCATAAGCGAGGGAGTCGCCCGACCAGAGCGCCACGCCAATGCTCATGCCGATGCGAACCGAGCACTCCTCCAGCAGCAGTTGACACTGACACTGAGCCAGCAGTTGCTCGGCAAGACGGCTCGCCACCTGTCGGTCCGCAACCTGTTCGAGATAGACCACAAACTCATCTCCCCCCATGCGAGCCAGCAAAGCCTCCTGCGGCATGAGTTGTCGTAACCAATCGGCCACCAGCAGCAACAACCGATCCCCCGTCAGATGGCCCAGTCCATCGTTGATGGCCTTGAAATCATCCAGATCGATGAATAACAGCCCATGTTGCAGACCAGGCCGCCCCATCCGCTGATGGCAGATCTCGGCAAACGCCTGTCGATTGAACAACCCGGTGAGCGGATCGGTTTGCGCCTGCCGCGCCAGGCGCTGCTTGTGGGCCTGGCGTTGCGTGATATCGATATGGGCTCCCATGATGCGCAGCGGACGCCCATGGACATCCCACTCGATGATGCGGCCGCGATCCCAGAGCCAGGTGATCTGGCCATCGGCGGCCACGGTCCGGTATTCACACTCATAGAAAGCACTCTTCCCAGCGAGATGATCATGGTAGCGGGCCAAGACCAACGGCTTGTCGTCCGGGTGTAACTTGGCTTGCCACAGATCGAAATGCGGCACCATCTGCCCCGACTGGAAGTTCTGCAGATTGAATACCGTCAACTCGCCGCTGGGGATCATCCCCTGCCACAGACAGATCCCGGTCCCATCGAGCGCCGCATTTAATTTTTCCTGCAGCAAGCGATTTTCTCGGGTCAGATCAGCCAGACGCGCCTGCAGCGCAAGCCACTCTTCTGCGGGCAAGATCACATCGCGCCCCGCTGGCGCCTGGTCAGGTGTGCACTCAGACATCCTATCCTCTAGATCCCTCATCGAGCCTTCCATTCCTCGTCTCGGCAAACTCACCTCGGCTGTTGCGCGTCAGAGCCGAGAAGGACTCAGTTCTTGTTCTGCCGACTCGGTCGCCGCTCTTCACCGTTGACCTTCAATAATCGATAGTCGCCGTTGCTGCGAAAATAGATTTCGGCGCCGTCAGGCACGCTGCCATAGTCACGATGATCCACACTCACCCGCCCATGCTGGACCTCGACCAGGTGGCCGTCTACCTGCATGCGGCCCTGCCCGATGAGACGCCCCTCGTTGGGCACCACCGCCACATTGCCCTGATTCTCCGGCATCGACTTGCGATCGCCTGCGCCATCACACCCGGTCAGCGCCGTCACCAGCAGCAGAGCCATTCCAATCATCACCCGTTGTTTCATCGCTTTTATTCCTACTCGCAATCCATTGATAGAGCGGTCTATGCACAATGTTTGCCATCGGTACCCAAAACGCGAATTCTCATCACCGATGGCTCACCCACGCCCGAGTGCGATCATCGCATAGCGCGCAACAGCACAACAGCGCCAGAAAAATAACGCTTTCAACGGCTAACCATAGATATGACCGGCAAAAAGGCGACGCCCCAGACAAACGTTTTACAAATTCCCCCGGTTGGTTGGAGATAAAGCTGGAATCTGCGGCCCGAGCGCCTAAAATATCGGCCATTTTTAAGCCCCATCATTTGACTGACCTGCTGACGAGAAGCTCATGGATACCGCCGAACCAACCCGCCATCACCATCACGACCTGGTCTATGGACTCAACGCCCGACCACCACTGCCGCAGACCCTGTTCGCCGCCCTGCAACACATGCTGGCGATGTTTGTCGGCATCATCACCCCCCCGCTGATCATCGCCAATGCCCTGGGACTCAGTGGTGAGCAAACCCGCTACATCGTCTCCATGTCGCTACTGATGTCGGGCATCGCCTCCTTCATCCAGACGCGGCGTTTTGGCCCGATCGGATCGGGCCTGCTCTCGGTTCAGGGCACCAGCTTCAACTTCTTAGGCCCGATCATCGCCTCGGGTCTCGCCCTCAAGCAGGCCGCCATGCCGAACGAAGAGATGCTCGGTACCCTGTTTGGCACCATCCTGGTCGCCGCGCTAAGCATGGTCATCGTCAGTCGTTGCCTGCATCTGGTACGTCGGGTGATCACCCCGCTAGTCACCGGGATTGTGGTACTGCTGATCGGTCTGACCCTGATCAAGGTTGGTCTCATCAGCATGGGCGGCGGCTTTGCCGCCATGAATAACGGCAGTTTTGGCAGCCTGGAAAACCTGGGGCTCTCACTGCTGGTGATGCTGACCATAGTCCTGTTGCAACGCAGCAAGAACCCCTGGCTGCGCCTCTCGGCCATCGTCATCGCCATGCTGCTCGGCTATCTGGCCGCCTACTTCCTCGGTCGTCTGAACCCGTTACAAGCAAGTGAGACCCTGCTGGCTCTTCCCAAACCGTTGCACTATGGCCTCGGCTTCAACTGGCAGTTCTTCGTCCCGATCACGGTGATCTTCGTCGTCACCGCTCTGGAGGCTATCGGCGACATGACCGCCACTTCGGATGTCTCCGGTGAGCCGGTCGATGGCCCACTCTACATGACCCGGATCAAGGGTGGGGTTCTCTCCGACGGCCTGAACTCCATGCTGGCGGCCGTGGTCGGCACCTTCCCCATGTCGGTGTTTGCTCAGAACAATGGGGTCATTCAGCTGACCGGGGTCGCCAGCCGCTATGTCGGTTTCTTTATCGCCGCCATGCTGGCCTTGCTGGGTCTGTTGCCGGGCGTCGCCGCCTTCATCCAGCAGATCCCGGAGCCGGTGCTCGGGGGCGCCACCGTGGTGATGTTCGGCACCATAGCCGCCGCCGGAGTACGCATCATCTCCCGCGAGGTTCTGGATCGCCGCGCTCTGATGATACTGGCGGTCTCGCTGGCCATGGGTCTGGGCGTTGCCCAGGTGCCTGAGGTATTGCAGCATCTGCCTGAACTGCTCAAGAGTGTGCTGTCATTCGGCGTCGCCACCGGCGGGATCACGGCCATGGTGCTGAATCTGTTGTTGCCACGCCGAGTCGTTCCGGCCTGAGCCATTCGGTTCACGTCACCGTAGACACGAAGAAGCCAGATGCATACCGCTCTGGCTTCTTTATCTCACCCCTTTTCGGCCCTCGCCTCAACGCGCCTTCACGTAGGGATCGCCGCCGGCCGTTGCCGACTGCCCCGCCGCGTCACCAGTTGATTGTCGCAGCAGCGAGATGACCTGAGGATCGTCCGGATGGGTGATCCGATAGTGCTGCAGATAAGTCGCCGCTTCCTCCCGCTCCCCCTGTTTGAGCAGAGCAATCCCGAGCAACAGCTCGGCATCCAGGATCCCCTGGGCAAAGGCATTGCGCAGGTAGAAGACGGCGCGCGGATATTGTGCCGAGGCCAGCAGGAAACGTCCGTAGTGATAGTGGGCACCCCCCTCTTCCGGGGCCAGCAGCAACCAGCGGTTGAACGCCAGATCGGCCCGCACCCCGGCGCCCGGCAGTCCTAGTTGGTAGGCAATAGAAGCCAGCAGGGCACTGCGACGAACCAGCAGGGCACTCCCCTGCTCGAGAACGGCCAACCCCACCACACTCTCCAGCGCGCGCAGATCGGCTAGCACGCGCTGCCGCTCCGATTCCGAGCCAAATGGTCGCGCAGGGGTTCGGGCATAGGGATCCAGAGCGGCGAGCCAGAGATCCAGATAATCGAGATCGATTCGAGGATTGCTCTGCTGCGGCGCTAGGCTGACCAGCCGTTCAAGCTGGTACTGCCCATAGCCACCAGCCAGGCAGGCACCCGATATCAACGCCAATGCCAGACTCATCCCTAACCGTTGCCAGATGTCCATATCGATATGAAATCGTTATTATGAATAAATTGACCGCATATTAAGCGAAACGGCGCTCACTGTCTGCTCTCTATACAGGGCTACAGATGAAACTTAGCGGTGAGTCGCAAACTCTCGCTCCGTGCCGACGAATCACTCGTGGCACTGGCTACCAGGATAGCCCGGTAGTTCAGTGGCATCCGGCAGGCAAGCCAGAATTGAACTGGCCTTGAGCAGAGTCTCGAGATTATCGCGAGTGACTGCGCGCCATTTGAGCCTCTCACCCAGGTATTGCGCCCAGGCGAACTCCACGAAATAGCGCTGCTCGCGTTTGTGGTAGAGGCCGGCATCTTCGGCAAATCCAGCCAACGAGCGGTAGGGATAATCGGGCAACAGGGCGATATGCGAAGGCAACTGCGTCGGCTCGATGGAACGTCCGTGTTCATCCTTCAACCAGGCCCAGTGATGACTCTGCATCTGCGACCAAAAGAGAGCAGGCTCGGTCAGGATCCCTTCGATGACCACCGGAACTTCTCGCATGCCCAGGCTCCAGAGCGCCCGGGTTAGATGGTGGCGATCGACCAGCCAGTAACGGCCATCGGGTCCGATCACCACCGGGATCCGTTTCTTCTGCGCCCAGGCCCAGAGTTTTTTCGCGCTCTTCGGCTTGAGCTGTGCAACCACTTTTTCCACCTGTAGCAGACCCAGACCAGGCTGAGTGGGATGTAACGCGTTGATCGCCAGTCGGCACTGACTGCCGACCTGCAATTCCGGCTGACAGGGGGTGAGCAGCTCCTTGGCCCACAGCAGTGGCGAGCAGAGCGTAAAAAACGTCCCCAATACCACTCGCCGCACTCGATCCCGACTGCGCCGCCAGGAGATATAGCCAGCTTGCATACAACCCTTCCTCTTGCCGCCGAGTCGGCTCAGACCCGCCCATGGATAACCGCGGTTACTCTACGCCTGGGTAAAATGAGATGACAATCACGGAACGGTTCATCGGGCGCCAAATCGGTCTCGTTTTGATCTGAATCAAGGTAGCCATCTGATCCCCTTTCGACGCCCCAAACGGTCCGAGACTCTCACCGACTGCCATCACGATTACCCATCGGCCCGCTTTACCTTTCTTTGCCGAAATTTACCCGACGCCCGCTTGTGGCCGTGACCATTGATTCCCGATACTGCCGCTCTCATCTTGATGCCCCCCTGTCGCCGCCCACCGCGGGTTGGCGCTAAGACCCTGACCGGAGTCGCTCCATGAAATTTGCCGTCTGGCTTTACCTTGGCTGTTTGGCTTGTGCCGCCGTCACTGCGGCCCCCCATGGCCCGGATGCTTCCCCAGGTGGCGGCCACCCCGATCCGTCGCCCCCGGATTGGCAACCACCCAGCCCCCATCATCCGGCCCCTCAGCCCGGGGTGATGGTCGATATCCTGCCGCCGGGCTACAAGACCGTGCTGTTTGCCGGTTTGACCTACTTTGTCTTCAACGAAATCTGGTACCAACTGCACGGCGGACGTTATGAAGTCGTGGCGCCACCGCACCAAGAAGCGCCGGCGAACAACCCCTACGACGAAAACGGCCTGACACGCGTCGATATTGACGGCATTCGCTACTACGTGCGCGCGGGCCGTTACTACCGACGCAATGCCAACGGCGAATATCTGGAGGTAACACCGCCATAAAACAGCGCCAACCCTGTTGCTCGACTACGACGAGCCATAAAAAATGGCGAACCATCTCTGGTTCGCCATCGGGCGTGCCTGCTAGGCAGGGATCACACGCAAATCAAAGCGTCACTTACTTCGCCGCCAGCGTGTACTTGAGGGTGCTGTCGTTGAAGGTGACCAGATAGGTACCCACCACCGCGGTCTTGATATCAGAACCTCTCAGGTTGGCCGTCCCATCGGCATTGGTGTCGCCATAGTTCTTGGTCCAATCGCCCAACACATCAAACTTGAAGCGTTGGCTACCGGTGCGGTCGCCCGCCCCGGTGAAGGTAACGGTTGCCTGCCAGGTGTTGTTGGCCACCAGCTTCATCGCCGTAGAGCCCCAGCTGTTCGGCGTACCGCGGAAGTAGAGGCTGGTCAGGTTGCCAGTATAGACCTCATCACCACCGGATACCTTGGTCAGGCTGTACTTGAGCGTGGAGTCGTTGAACTGCACCTTGTAAGTACCCACAACCGAGGTCTTGATATCAGAGCCGCCTTGGTTGGCCGTGCCATCGGCATTGGTATCACCAAAGTTGGTGGTCCAGTTACCGGCGACATCAAACTTGAAGCGTTGATTGGTCTGGCCATCGAAGGTGACCGTGGCTTCCCAGGTATTGTCGGCCACCAGCGCCATCGCCATGCTGCCCCAGCTGTTGGGCGTGCCACGGAAGTTCATGGTGGTGTAGGTGCTGTTGAAAGTGCCGTTGTCATCGGTCACCGTCACAGTGGCCGTGGCGGTAGAAGTCAGCCCTTCGGCATCGGTCACCGTCACGGTCACCGTCTTGGTTCCGACACTATCAAACAGCACGGTTTCGGTCTTGGCGGAACCACCGGTTGACCAGCTGTAGCCAGTCACGGCGCTGTCATCGGTCGAGGCGGAGGCATCAAAGACGATGCTGTCACCCAGCTTGACGCTGATGGTCTTTGGCGACACAACGGCAACCGGCGCCTGGTTGGCATCGATCTTCGTCACCGTGTAGCTCAGATCACTCTCCTTGAGCGTCACCTTGTACTTGCCGGCTCCGTTGACGTAGATGTCCTTGCTGCTGCCCTTGTCGGCGATGCCATCGGCTTCGGTATCACCGTAGTTCTCGGTCCAGTCGCCCTTGACGTCAAACTTGAAGCGCTGAGTCCCCGTGCTGTCGCCAGCTCCGGTGAACGTCACATCCGTTGACCAGACACGGGTGGTCTTATCCACGGTCATCGCCGAGGCCGCCCAGCTGTTGCTGGTGCCACGGAAGTACAGGGATGTGAATCGCTCCGGTACCGGGCAGTTCGTCGTGCACGGCTTGGCATTGATATGGATCGCCGCCGCCTGCTTGGCCGCCACGTTGAAGGTGGCCAAACCTGAGCTGTTGACCGTGATGTTGCTGCCGCTGCACAGCTGACTACCCGCCAGGATGTTGCAGTAGGTGCCCGCCGGCAGACCGGTTTGCAACGTCTGGGTCATGGCACTGGTTTCGTTGTTGATCACCACGAAGCCCTTGCCACCGCGACCGAAGGCGATCTGGTTATTGGCATTGTCCCACCAGTTGGTCATGGCGGTGCCTTGCACGGTATTGTGGAAGGAGACCATGTTGGCGATGTTGCCCCAACGATGTTCACAGTTCCAGGTTGAACCGGCCGCACAGACGGTCGCGCTCGGGCCACCGATATCGGTGTTGCTACCGTAGTCATAGCCGGACATGACCTGCGGGTACTTGCCATACGGCCAGGCCAGCATGAAGACGTTGGCCAGGTTGTACAGAGCACCATCCTTGTAGGTCAGCATGCCGCCGCCACCGTGGCCACGTTCCCGATCATGGTTGACGACGAACACTTCAGCCTTGTCAGACGGCAGCAAGCCCCAGCTTTCGCCCAGGGTCTTCAGGTTCTTGATCTGCCCCTTGAAGTTGGAAGCCAGATTGGTGCCGTACTTGAATTCGGTCACGACGCCCAGTCCGGTGTACTCACCCGGCTGGATCGGCTCGCCGGAAGCGCCGATGACTTCCTGGAAGATGAACGGATTGCCCGCCAATGAGTAGATGGCACCGAGATCGGAAGTGGTCATGTGCTTGGCCGCATCGATACGGAAACCCGCCACGCCCCAGCTAGTCAGGGTCTTCATGTAGGTGGCAATGTGGTTTTGCACATAGCTGGAGCCGGTGTTGAGATCCGGCATTCCCAGCAGACCGCAGTTTTGCACCTGATAACGGTTGCCATAACTACTGATGGAGCAGGGGCTGTGGAAGTCGTTGTAGCCCAGGTAGGGATAGTTGCGATCCGAGTAGCTGCTGCCCCCGGTTCCGGTGCCGGAACCGCTGGCCATCTGGTTGAAGACGGCATCAACATAAATCTTGACCCCGGCCGCCTTACAGCGCTGGATCATGCTCTTGAGTTCAGCTTCTGTACCACCACGGCTGTTGAAGTTGGTATAGGAGACCGGCTGATAAACCACCCACCATTCACTGCCCTGCTTGTGTTCGTTCGGTGGCGTGATCTGCACGGCATCGAAGCCTTTGGGACCCAGTACGGTCTCACATTCGTTGGCGATGTCGTTGAACTTCCACTGGAACAGATGAACCATGACTCCGGCGTTGGCGGAGCCGCTGGCCAGCGCCATGGCCACACCGACCCCCAGCGTCAGGGTGCTGAACTTCAATTTTCTCATTTCGATTATTCCCTTCATGTTGTTTCGTCAAGGTGGAATGCGCGGTGCGTTCTTGAGTGAACGTCTGCTTCCTCACATCATCTCCGGCACATTCCATTTCGGCAGAGATGACAAGCTTGGCCCAGCAGGCAAACACGCCGGCTCGGCAAGACACATATCCTTGGCTCTGGGTTCCAGTGACAAAAACCAGGAACAAAAACACAACCTAATGATTTTTATTGGTTTTCATTGAAATTGAGATCGATGGGATGCAGGGGAAATGGTGATGTAATCGGTCTCAATGGGCTGGATTATCCACCTTTTTTTGCCCAAATCGGCCCCGCTAATTGATGAAAATGTAATTTGTGTGAGCGAAATGGTTTTCAAATGGACGGGTTGATAAAACTGATGTGATCCAGCACGCGCCCTGGTAGTGAACGGACTGACAGATCAGAGCCTTTACCCTAGACTGGCCCCTCTCCTGATGAGAGGAACCCGATTGATGAAATCCACGATGCACTATCTGGTCCTGGGGCTGGCACTGGCCGGCGTCCCCCTGCTGGCCGAAGCCGGTGCCCAAGAGGGCTGGGGCGAGCCCCAACAGATCGCGCAACCCAATGATGCCCACAGCCTGCTCAATGGTCAGCAGGAGCTGCAACTGCTGCAGGTTGAACAGCGTGACGAACAGGCTTATCTGCGTTTACAGACCCAGAGCGGTGAGCAACTGCTGGTTCAGGCGCTGACGACTACCTCGGCACCCAACCACCTGCCCTCCGGCGCCCAGATCCGGGTTGCACAGGAGCTCAGCGGTTGGAGCATCAGCCACGAAGATGCCTTGTTGGCCTTTATCCCCAACCAGCACGGCCAAGCCCTGTTGTTTGAACCGACCACCTGATATCGAGCCATCACGCCAGCCATTTTTGCCAGAACTGGGCGATGCCGGTCTTGGCGTCCAGTTCGTATGGGGCGAAACCTGACTTGCGATAGGCTCCCTGCGCCACCTGATTGTTGCTAAGCACCTCCAGTGTCAGCTTGCAGCATTCCAGCTCCGTCGCGATCTGCTCAAGCTCGGCCAACAGCGCCTGACCGATGCCCTGACGACGAAACGGCGCCAGCACCGCCAGATCGTGAATACTCAGCAGCGGACGTGCGGCAAAGGTGGAGAACCCGGGAAATGCAGTTGCGACACCGGCCGGAGAGCCATCCAGACGAGCCACCAGACCCACAGCTCTCGGTACCGCCGCCAATCGCTCCGCCAGGCACGCCTTGACCTCGGCGGCCAACCCAACTCCCCCACCCATCGGATCCTGCGCATACGCGTCAAGAAGCTCTACCAGCACAGCCGCCTGCTGCGGCTGCGAAAAATCAATCCGCTCCATGGAAATAGTCATTCGATACCCTCCTGTTGGTGCTCTCCATACTACAAAAATAACCAGCCGTGGCCAGCCAAAAACCTATTTCCTGTCTCGTGGTTCGAGGCTCGGCCCAGTCCGCAGCTCGCCGATGGGCACCGCCAAAGCGCCCCAACGCGAAGGGCCAACACCAGGCTTGATCCCGACCGTGAACTGGCGTCCAATGACCAAGACAACGCTCGCCACGGAGGCCTTATGTTTATCGTCTTGCTGCATTATGTTCGCCCACTGACCGAGATCGATGCCCTGATCCCGGCTCATCGAGCCTTTCTTGAGCACCACTACGCCGAGGGACACTTCCTGCTCTCCGGCCGCCAGGAGCCGAGAACCGGCGGCGTCATCCTCGCCTCGTTGCCCTGCCGTGGCCAACTCGAACAGCTGCTCAAGGAGGATCCATTCCATCAGGCCAAGGCGGCCACCTACGAGATCATTGAGTTCATTCCAACCCTATCGGCGCCCGAGCTGACCTCACTGCGTCAATCCTGAGGAGTCCGGCATGCTCAACTGGCAAGGCTGTGATTTTGCCATCACGACCCAACAGCGCCTGCGGATCGGCGATCTGCAACTGCCGCCAGGTAGTTGCACCGCCTTCGTCGGCAGTAATGGCAGCGGCAAGAGTGCGCTGGCGCGAGCCCTGTGCGGTGAACTCCCGCTGCTGGCCGGTCACCGTCCGCAGCAACCCAGCGCTTGCCGCCTCTCGTTTGAACAGCAACAGGCGCTCATCGAACAGGATTGGCAGCGACGCAACACCGACATAGTGGCCGAGGGGGAAGAGCTGGGTTTCACGGTCCACGAATTGCTGGCCGACCGAGGCTCACCCGCGCGGCTCGCAACCCTGGAGCAACGCTTCGCGTTGCAACCGTTGCTCAGTCGCCCCTATCGGTTTCTCTCCAGTGGCGAGGGGCGCAAGGTGTTACTGGCACAAGCCCTGCTGCAGGCCCCCGAATTGTTGGTTCTGGATGAGCCTTTTGATGGTCTGGACACTCAAGCCAGGCGCGAACTGACCCGATTGCTCTCCGAATTGCACGCCGCCGGGCAAACCCTGGTGCTGATCGTCAACCGCTTCGAGGAGATACCCGAAGTTGCCGATCGGCTCGGCGTGTTGAGTGAGGGCGAACTGGTGTGTTTCGGCGCTACGGCCACACTGTTGGCCGAGGCGGAAATTGCCCAGTTGGCCCATGCCGAGAGCCTCGGCGCCATCCAGTTGCCTCCGGCCGCCAGCGGCGACGAGCCCGCGGCCATCGCCGCCGGACCTTTGGTCCGCCTGCATCAGGTCACGGTGCAATACGAGGGGCAATTGATCCTGGATCGGCTCGATTGGCAACTGCAGCCTGGTGAGCACTGGCATATCGTCGGGCCGAATGGCGCCGGTAAATCGACGCTACTCTCCCTGATCACCGGCGATCACCCCCAGGGTTACTGCAATGATCTGACTCTGTTTGGCCGACGACGCGGCAGTGGCGAGAGCATCTGGGAGATCAAGCAGCATATCGGTTACGTCAGCCCCAGCCTGCACCTGGACTACCGGGTCAGCACCACGCCACTGGCGGTGATCCTCTCCGGTTATTTTGACTCCATCGGCCTCTATCAGGCACCCGGCGATCAGCGACTGAGGCTGGCCCAGGAGTGGTTGACACTGCTGGGCATGCAAGCGCTGGCACAGGCGCCATTCCACAGCCTCTCCTTCGGTCAGCAACGATTGCTGCTCATCGTACGAGCCCTGGTCAAGCACCCGCGCCTGCTGATCCTGGATGAACCCTTGCAGGGACTCGACCCACTCAATCGACAGCTGGTACGGCGCTTCATCGAATGTCTGCTGCAGGCCGGTTGCAGCCAGTTGCTGTTCGTCTCCCACCACCCGCAAGATGCCCCCCGGGGGTTGACGCACCGCTTGAGCTTTGTGCCCCGCGAGCAAGGGGGCTACCTCTATGTCAGTGAGTCCTTACCGGGGGCAGAAAATGGACGATAAGCGGCCGCCCACTGCGGATCTGGAGAGCCCGCGCCTGCTGCTGCGGCCGCTGGACAGCCACTTTCTCAGCCTGTGTCTGCGAGCCAATGGCGAGGCGGCGGCCGACTACCTGAGCAGCGACACACTGCCCGATGAGTGGTTTGGCAAGTGGCGCCTGATGGCGCTGCACCTGCAGGAGTTACACCGGGATCCGGCCTACCTGCGCTGGAGCCTGCGCGCCATCCTCTGCCGCACCAGCGGTGCCATGGTCGGCCATATCGGTTTTCATAGCCCGCCCAACCCGGATTATCTGGCGCAACGGGGGAGCGATGGGATCGAGATCGGTTACGAGATCTACCCGGCCTGGCGACGCCGCGGTCTGGGGCGTGAGGCCCTGCAGACCCTGCTGCAGTTTGCCCATGCCCAGGGGGTGCGTCACTGCCTCTTGTCCATCGCAACCGACAACTCCGCCTCCATGGCCCTGGCCCGCTCGCTGGGCTTCGCGCCATTCGGTCCGACCTTCGAAGATGACGAGAGCGGACCCTCACGCTATTGGCGCAACGACCCGATGCGCAACCCCGAGCCCGGCTCGGATCAGGCGCAGGGGTCAGCCCTCTTCAACAAAGGCTAACACTCCGGTTGCTGCAGATGCTGGCGTCTGACATCCACCAGCCCCAGATGTTCCAGAGTCCGGCGGCCCAGGAGCGCCGGGTAAGCCATCCGGCTGCGATCGCGCAGGGTAAACTGCTCCTCATAGGCCTGATGGCCGATGCACAGCTGCATGCGGATCACATAGCGATGATCGACACCGCCGGCACCACGAACCTTGACTCGCCGCAGGACGGGACGCTCCACCCATTGGCTGGCCGCCTCCCCCTGCCGATCCCCTTCCAGGCGAAAACGGACCCAGCGCTCGTCATCCCGCTCGAACGCCTCAATGTCCCGGGCATCGAGCGAGGAGGTCTCGGCGCCGGTATCGAGTTTGGCCTCCAGCTGCAGTCCGGCTTGCGGCAAACTAACGGTTTCAATCCAGCCATAAATAGCTGGCTCGGAATGAGTAGCTAAATCGGAATGAGTGGTTGAATTGAGATCAACGGATGGTAACGCGCCACTCGCGGCCGGTACCTCGGCCGCGGAGGCAGAAGGTGCCACCACCATTGGCTCGGCCAAACCGCCTTCCGAACAGAGCAATACCAGAATCAACCATCCATGCCGACGCAATGTCATCTTTATCTCCCTTTGGCCAGGATGAGCATCAGCATATACGGACGCCATCAAGCTGGATAGTCAACCCCCGCCTCGCCGCCAGCCAGCCACTGCTCCCGACTCAGGGTATAGATCAGGTGATCCACCAGCCGATCGGCCAATTGCTCGGCCTGGGGGATCCGGGTGGTCGGCCGCATCCCCAGCCGCTCGCAGACCGCTCGACTCCGATGATTATCCTCAGCCACCGCGATCTCGACGACCGCCATCTGCCACTGCTCAAACGCCATGGCGATGAGCCAGCGGCAAGCCCGGGTCACGATCCCCTGGCCCTGCCAGGGCTCGGCCAGCCAGTAGCCAAGCCGCACCCGCTGCAGGCGTTTGTTGATGGCGTTGCAACCGCAGATCCCCACCAACTCACCGCGAACGATCAGGGCGTAGAGCCGGGTCTGTCCCGCGACGAACTGCTGCAGTGAGTAGCGAATAAAGCTTTGGGTATCCTCGAGGGACTGGATCTCCTGCGGCCAGGATAACCAGTGCGACAGATAGGCTCTATGGGTCTGGATCAGCGCAAAGAGTGGCTCAGCCTGGGCGCGTTGCAGACAGGTCAGCTCCAGCGATTCATCGAGTCGATGGCTCAACATGAGGGCTCCTTGCGGACCAGGCCATGGTTAGTAATCCACCTTGCGCAGCGCCTTGATCTCGCCCCGTCGACTCTTGCTCTCAACCCGGCGCCGCTGGGAGGCCCGAGTCGGCTTGGTCGCGATGCGCCGCGGCTGAACCACCCCCGCCTCGCGGATCAGCACCAGTAACCGCTCCAGCGCATCCTGTCGATTCAGCTCCTGGGTTCGGTGCTGCTGGGCCTTGATGACGATGATCCCCTCCCGGGTCAGACGCTGATCGCTCAGGGCCAACAGCCGCGTCTTGTAAAAATCCGGAAGCGAGGAGCCCGCCACATCGAACCGCAAATGGATGGCCGAAGAGACCTTGTTGACGTTCTGGCCGCCCGAGCCCTGAGCGCGAATGGCACTGAGCTCAACCTCGCTCAGAGGCAGGCGCAGTCCCGGCAGGATCAGCAAACTATCGTCGAGAGCGGAGCAAAATGGCTCACGTGTGGACATAAAAGGGCAACTCCCAAGTGGCGGGGAAAAGGTTCAGATCTCGATAAACCAGGGTAACAGCAGCAAGGGAATGCTGACCAGCCAAAGCAACCCCAACGAGTCGATGAGATAGGGCACGCCGCACAACAGCAGGCCACAGCACAAGGCCAGCAGGTGACCCTGACGCTTGCCATAGATGAAATAACCGATCCCCAGCGAGCCAAGCAGGACGCCGCTGAGCAGATTGGCCGTCTCCATAAACGTCTCCCCCTGCCCCCTCAGTGTGAACCTCTAGGGCTGATTCTACGCCCAACCGTAACAGAAAGGGCGCCCCATCCTCATCGATGGAGCGCCCCAATCACGAGCAGACGATGACACGGCCCACCGATGCGCCGGCGGACGCGGGCACCTTACTGGCGCGACAGATAGTCGGCCTGACCGATCCACTTGTAGCTGGTCAGCTCGGTCAACCCCATGGGGCCGCGCGCGTGCAATTTTTGCGTCGAGACCGCCACCTCGGCACCGAGTCCGAACTGAGCACCATCGGTAAACCGGGTCGAGGCATTGACATAGACCGCCGCCGAGCCGGCGCCGTTGATGAACTGCTCGGCATGCGCCAGATCGTTGGTCAGGATGGCATCGGAGTGGCAGGCATTGTGCTCACGCAGATGAGCCAGCGCCTCGCCGACCCCGGTCACCAACTTGACCCCCAGGGTCAAGGATAACCATTCGGTGTCAAAATCCTCGGCCCCAGCCGGACGCAGGCTCTGGGCCCCGGCCCGTTGCAGCAGTTCATAGGCGCGAGGCTCGGCCACCAGAGCCACGCCCCGTTCATTCATCCGGGTCACCAGCAAAGGCAGGAACGCCTCGGCCACCGCCTCATGCACCAGCAGGGTATCCAGGGCATTACAGGCCGAGGGGCGCTGCACCTTGGCGTTGTCGATGACCGCCACCGAGCGCGCCAGATCGGCACTGGCATCGACGAACAGATGGCTGACGCCAAAGCCGCCGATGATCACCGGGATCGAACTCTGCTCCTTGCATAGCTTGTGCAGATTGGCGCCACCCCGCGGGATGATCATGTCGACGTATTGATCCAGACGCAGCAGCTCGCTGACCAGTGCCCGATCCGGACTCTCGATGTACTGCACCGCGGCCGCTGGCAGACCGCACTTGGCCAGCGCCGCTTGGATGACCGCGACCAGCGCCATGTTGGAGTGGAAGGTTTCACGCCCCCCGCGCAGTATGCTGGCGTTGCCGGTCTTCAGACACAGGGCCGCGATATCGATGGTCACATTCGGGCGCGCCTCGTAGATGACCCCGATGACACCGATCGGCACTCGACGCCGCGACAACCGCAGGCCATTCTCCAGCACCCGACTCTCCAGCTCGGCACCGACCGGATCGTCCAGGGTGACCACCTTGCGCACATCGGCCACGATCCCCGCCAAACGGCTTGGGTTCAGTAGCAGGCGATCCAGCAGCGCCTCGCTCATGCCGGAATCCCGCGCCGCGCGAATATCCAGTTCATTGGCCTGCAAGATGGCCGCTTGCTGGCTCTCCAGCTCATCGGCCATCGCCAGCAGCGCCTGGTTCTTCAACGCCGTGCTGGTCACGGCCAGCTCGAAGGCGGCAGCCCGTGCCGCCTGCCCCATGGCAATCAAACTCATCCTGCTTGCTCCTTCACGGCTGCCTTATAGCAGCACCAAATCATCGCGGTGGATCGCCACCGGCCCGTAACCATATCCCAGACAGGACTCAATTTCATCGGAATGCTTGCCGGCAATCCGCGCCAGATCCTGCGAATTGTAACGGCAGATGCCCCGCGCCAACTCACGACCGGCCGGCGTCATCACCCGCACCACATCCCCGCGCTCAAACTCGCCCTGCACCTTTTGGATCCCCTTGGGTAACAGGCTGGAGCCCTTGTCGTGTACCGCCTTTTCGGCACCGGCATCGACATAGAGTTCGCCGTGAGAGTGAGGGCCGGCCAGGATCCAGCTCTTGCGACTCTCCAGCGGGTTAGCCTGGGCCACAAAGCGGGTGCCAATCCGTTCGCCCTGCACCAGACGACCAATAAATTCCGGATGTTTGCCGGCGGCAATCACCACCTCGATGCCGGCTCGGGTCGCCACATCGGCCGCCTGTAACTTGGTGGCCATGCCACCGGTTCCCAGACCGCTGACGCTGTCCCCGGCCAGAGCCCGCAACGCGTCGTCGATCACCTCGACCCGCTCGATGAGCGTGGCCTCCGGATTGGTACGAGGATCGGCAGTGAACAACCCTTGTTGATCGGTCAGCAGGATCAGC
>JASDSW010000080.1:0-9141 GCA_041441555.1 Aeromonadaceae bacterium | reverse complement strand
GGAGAATTTTGCGGCTGTCGTCCGGGCTGGCATCGGTCAGCAGGATCAGCAGATCGGCATCAGCCAGAATCGCCGCCCGTGCCGACAGATTGTCGTTATCGCCGACCTTGATCTCCGTGGTGGCGACCGCGTCGTTTTCATTGATGACCGGAATGATACGGTGAGCCAGCAGAGTCTTGAGGGTATCGCGCGCATTCAAATAGCGTTCACGATCCTCTAGATCGGCACGGGTCAGCAGCATCTGGCCGACATGCAGTTCATAGATGGCAAACAGCTGTTGCCAGATCTGGATCAGGTGGCTCTGTCCGACCGCCGCCAACATCTGCTTGTTGGACATGGTGGGCACCAGGGTCGGATGACCCAAGAGCTCCCGCCCGGCCGCGATGGCTCCCGAGGTAACGACGACAACATGATGCCCCTCGCGATGCAAGGTGGCCAGTTGGCGCACCAGTTCGACCATATGAGCACGGTCGATTCGACGGGTTCCCCCGGTCAAAATGCTGGTACCCAACTTCACAACGATGGTTTTCTTTTCCATAAGAAGAAGGCTCGGCGCAAAGAAGTTCTTCTTTATACCGATGGCATCCACGCCCTGCAACGGGATTTACGTCCAGGGCGTGGCGCGCGGAGGTGACTCAGGCGACGGAAGAGGAGTCCAACAGACTCTGTTCATCGGCACTCAGGCTCAGTTGCCAGGCCTTGAGCTTGTTCTGCAGGTTGAGCAAAAAGCGCTGACGCGAGCCGGCCACCGCATCCAACCCATCGATGTGGGGCTGCTTGGAAACCCAGACCCCTTCTTTGTTATACAAGCCGATTTCGCTCTGGCAGTTAAAACCACCTTCGCAGGGCTCCAGGACCAGCCACCAGCCCCAGAACTCACGCAGCTCGGGCTCGGCGTTCAAATTGAGACAGGAGGCCAGGCAGTCGAAAAAATAACGCCCCGGTTCACTCTGCTCCTGCCGTAGATAGGGGCCAAGCGACATGAACTCCTTGACCAGTTGACGATGGGGTAATGGATGCGACATCAGAGCGACTCCTTTGAGACAGAATGCAATCTCCCCTACTCTAGCCGTTAAATGTTGAAATGAAGCTTCAGCCAGTCACAAGTTTCACTCAAGGCATGGGCGAAAACCTCCATCACCGGCAACTTGTCGAGCACTATGGCCTTGCCATAGTGGCTAGACGAAGCCAGGGTGCGGATGTCCGATTCCGGGCAGATGAAATCCCGCCGGTGACCAATGCTGAGGATCGGCACCCGGGTGCGAGTGACGCCGACCAGCCCCTGGCGCTTGAGCGAGAAGATCTGGCACTGCGGCTGCAGCTCATCCCAATTCGCGGCATCCATTCCCAGCCGATTGGCCAGTGAAGCCCGCAGCATGGGGGAAGCCTGATTGAACAGCGGTGGCTCGGTGAAGAATTGATTGAGCCCGGGCCCGATGCAGACCACCGTCTTGAGGTGCGTCGGCTCCAGATAGGCCAATCGGGCCGCCACATTGCCGCCCAGCCGCACCCCGACCATGCCGATGCGCTGATTATCGACGAAGGGGACCTGATCCCGCAGGTAATGCAGGGCCGCCTGATGCAGTCGGCTGGTATCCTGCACCAGCGGGAACTGGCTGGAGTAGCCGATCCCCGGCATATCCAGGGTCAGCATGCCGATGCCGTTGGGTGCCAAAAACTGCTCATAGAAACGGTAGAAGTCGATCTGCAGGCTATCGATGCTACCGCTGACCATCACCACCGGCACCACATGCTCATCGGTCGGCAGATGGAGATAACCGTTGATGCTCTTGTCGCGAAAGGGAATGTCCAGGATCTTGAGCGGCACCGGCATCAGGTGACCGGCCTCGCGATAGGCCTGATTGCCTTGCAGCTGCGCCTGCTCGGCCAGCTCATCGCCCTTGAGGTGGGGATAACTGGCAATCGAGTAGTAGCGAGCCGCCCGCAGATAGGCCTTACGAGCGCCATGTCGATCGCCCTGCTGTTCCAGCTGCTTCCCTTTCTTGAAGTACTCACCGGCTACCTGGCTAAACTCGTAAATCCAGTTTCCCGGTGCGTATCCTTGCAGGGTATCGAGCTTCTCCTCACGACTGCGCACCCCGGTACCGGTGGCGATGCGCGAGAAGATCTCTTCGAGTTCAATCGGATCGGCGCCTTGCCAGATCCAGTAACTGCGGCGGATGACCCGATACCAGGCATGGGAGCAGACCCCCTCGATCAGCACCTGCTCCCCCTCGCCCTCAGGCAGACTCTCGGCCGAGTTGGAGATGGTCGATGTCTCCTGGACTTTGCGCACCTTGCTGAACAACCGTTCGCTGAGGTTTAGCGCTTCTTCTTCCTGCATCTTGGTTTCCTGAAAAAAAACAGCCTCTGCCTCTAAGTTATGTCAGCCAGCCACCAAAAGAAAAGGCTCCTGCAGGAGCCTTTTCGGGGTCGGTAACATTATTCTTCGGTTTCGTCACACAGCGGCGGCACAAATGAGAGCGCCATGTCCCAAGGTTGCTCAATCCAGGTGTCCTGCGGAATGCTGACCTCAAAGTCGTCCACCAACGCCTCACCCTTGGGCTTGGCAAAAATGGTGATCAGCTTGGCCTTCGGGTAGAGCTCACGAATCACCCGGGCGGTATTGCCGCTATCCACCAGATCGTCGACGACCAGGAAGCCTTCGCCATCACCGTCCACCTTCTTCAGCACCTGCAGATCACGCTGGTTGGCGTGGTCATAGCTGGAGATACAGATGGTATCCACAAAACGGATGCCCAGTTCACGGGCCATCAAGGCTGCCGGAACCAGACCGCCACGACTGACGGCGATGATCCCCTTCCACTGAGAGACGGGCAGTTGACGGCGCGCCAAACGGCGGGCTTCGCGTTGCAGATTGTCCCAAGAGACGTAGAACTTCTTAGTCATATATCAACCTTAAGGTGTGTCGACAAAACACAGTAATATTTTAAATACCAGAGAAAACCACATGGGCCAGGAACAGGGCGGAGAGCACCCAGACGCTGACGCTGACATCCTTGTAACGACCACTCAGCAGCTTGATGGCGGCATAGGTGATGAAGCCCAGCTCGATACCGTGCGCGATGGAGAAGGACATCGGCATCATCAAGGTCACCACGGCCACCGGTGCTGCTTCGGTCAGATCATCCCAGGCCACCTTGGCCAGTGAAGACATCATCAGGATCGCCACGTAGAACAGGGCTCCCGCCGTCGCATAGGCTGGCACCATGCCCGCCAACGGCGACAGGAACAGCGCCAGCAGGAACAGCACACCGACGGTGACCGCGGTCATCCCAGTGCGACCACCCACGGCCACCCCGGAGGCACTTTCAACGTAACTGGTGGTGGAGGAGGTCCCCAGCACGGCACCGGCTACGGTCGAGACCGCATCCGACATCAGCGCCTTGCCCAGACGCGGCAGACGGCCCTGCTTGTCGAGCATGCCGGCCTTGTCGGCCACGGCGATCAGGGTGCCGGAGGTGTCAAACAGGATCACGAACAGGAAGGCAAACACCACCGACAGCATGGCGACGTTAAACGCTCCCTTGGCGGTCGTGAAGCCACTGACCAGATCGAGCTGCATGAAGGTCGGCGCCAGGCTTGGCGGCATAGACATGATGCCATTGAACTTGACGTCTCCCAAAGCCAGCCCCAGCGCGGTGATAATCAGGATGGCGTACAGAACAGCACCCTTGATGTTCCGGTGAGACATGGCAATGATCAGGAAGAAACCCAAAACAGCCAGTGCTGGCTGCAGGCTGGTCATATTGCCCAGACCCACGATGGTCGCCGGGTTAGATACAACGATACCGGCGTTCTTCAGGGCAATCAGCGCCAGGAACAAGCCAATCCCGGCACCGATCCCCAGACGCAAAGCATTGGGGATCGAGTTGACGATCCACTCCCGTACCTTGAACATGCTCAAGACCAGGAAAGCAAGGCCGGAGAGGAATACTGCGCCCAGCGCTACCTGCCAGCTGTAGCCCATGCCCATCACCACCCCGAAGGTGAAGAAAGCATTCAATCCCATCCCCGGTGCCTGAGCGACCGGATAGTTGGCATAGAGCCCCATGATGAAACAACCGAAGGCCGCCGCCAGACAGGTCGCCACAAAGACCGCACCCTGATCCATACCGGTTTGAGACAGCATGTTGGGGTTGACGAAAATGATATAAGCCATGGTCAGGAAGGTGGTGATCCCAGCCAATAGCTCGGTACGAACACAGGTATTGTGTTCAGAGAGTTTGAACAGTTTCTCTAACATGGATTTCTCGGTTCCTTGGAGAAGTTGTGACATTCCTGAATGAATCAGGGGCAGGCAACCCACTGACGACACGCATACCGTGACCATTCAGCATAAACGGCTATCCAGACGGCGATTCTCCCTGATGATCGTTGCCAGGAAGAACGCATTGCCCGTGCGGTTGGATGCTGGATGCAAGATTCGGGCGCAATTATAAAGAGGGCAAATCAGCCATGCCAGCACAAAAAGGGGGATCCGCTGCCGAATTTCTCGCCAAGAGTCGCATAGGAGTCCCTGCGCCAGCCAAGAGCCGGCCCGCCACACCGTTTTTTCCCCAGCCGGACTCCTCCCGTGGCCCGGGAGTTCAAGCAGCGACACAGAGTTTGCTAAAGGGCTGGGCCGCATCAATACATATCACCAGACAAACTTTGCCAGACAGGATAAACAAACCACAGCAGCGGCCCTGCTGACATAAGCCACTAGCGCAGGTTATGATGGGCCGATTCAGGGCCATCCTGCAGTGATAGGAGCTTCACGTGACCGCATTGACCGACCTCTCGCCGAACCTGTTGTGGTTCTTCTTCGATAAAATTTGCTCGATCCCTCACCCATCCAAGCATGAAGCCGCCTTGAGCAGCTGGATCCAGAATTGGGCCCGCGAACAGGGATTGCCGGTCAAGACCGATGCGGTTGGCAACATCATCATCAAAAAACCGGCCACACCGGGCATGGAGAATCGTAAGGGGGTGGTATTACAGGCCCATATCGACATGGTGCCGCAGGCCAATGCCGATACCCCACACGATTTCACCACCGATCCAATCCAGGCCTATGTGGATGGCGACTGGGTGCGTGCCCGTGGCACCACCCTCGGGGCCGATAACGGCATCGGCGCCGCCGCCTGCCTGGCGGTGTTGGCCGACCATCACCTCAAACATGGCCCGCTGGAAGTGCTGCTGACCATCGACGAAGAGGCCGGTATGACCGGAGCCTTCGGCTTGGCCCCTGGCCTGCTAGAGGGCGAGATCCTGCTCAACACCGACTCCGAGCAGGATGGCGAGGTCTACATGGGCTGCGCCGGCGGTATCGACGCCAACATTCGTTTTGCCTTTACGCCGGAGCCAATCCCGGCCGACCATCAGGCGCTGCGCCTGTCCGTCAAGGGGCTGCGCGGCGGTCACTCCGGCGTCAACATTCATCAGGATCGTGGCAACGCCAACAAACTGCTGGCGCGCCTGCTGCAAGATGCCGCGGCCGAGCAGAGCCTGCGACTGGTCCAGCTTGAAGGCGGCACCCTGCGCAATGCGATTCCTCGTGAGGCATCTGCCCTGTTGGTGGTCCCCAAAACGGCCGTGACCGCGCTGCAACGACAGATAGAGGACCACGCGGCGCGACTCAAGGCCGAGTTGCAGCACATCGATGGCAACCTGAACATCGAGCTGCAAGATGCCGAGTTACCGGCCCTGTGTCTGGATCTCGACAGCCAGCGCCGCCTGCTGGCCGCGCTGGTCGCCTGCCCGAACGGAGTCATCCGCATGAGCCAGGCCATCGCCGGCGTGGTGGAAACATCCACCAACCTGGGCGTCATCCAGACCGTCGACAACGAGGTCCGCATTCAATGCCTGATCCGTTCGCTCAACGACGAAGGTCGCCACTATGTCGAGCAGATGACCCACTCCCTGTTCACCCTGGCCGGCGCGCAGTGCGAGCTGAGCGGCGGCTACCCGGGGTGGGCGCCGGATCCGGCCTCACCCATCATGCAGCAACTTAGGGACACCCATCAGGCGCTGTTCGGCGAATTACCAAAGATCATGGTGATCCACGCCGGGTTGGAGTGCGGCCTGTTCAAGGCCTCCTACCCGCACTGGGACATGGTCTCGTTCGGCCCAACCATCCAGGGCGCCCACTCGCCCGATGAGAAGGTCCACATCCCGGCGGTGGCTCGTTTCTGGCAACTGCTCAGCGCGCTGCTGGCGGCAATCCCGGCCAAGGCATAAGCGACACTTGATTATTTAGAGCAAAGGCGCTACGGCGCCTTTTTTCTTGTCGTCTGCTGGAGTAGAGTGACGCAGCCTTAGATTTCAGCCATCACCCCTTGAACCGATGAAGACCCTCTACCCCATTTTCGCCAGCCTGCTCTTTCTCATTCCCTTCAGCCCGGTGGGTGGCTACCTGTGGCAACAGAGTCAGACGCACGGCGCCCAACTGCTGCAGCAGACTCAGGAGGCCGGCCAGCAGGGCTGGAGCCAACTCAGCGCGGTTCCCCAGCAACTCGGTGACTGGTGGGACGGACACTATCAGCAGAGCCAGCACTATCTGGCCGGGCGAGCGGATGCCTGTGGCGAAGCCCTCGCGCAAGGCCAGCAACATCTGCAGCAGAGCCTCAGTGCCGGCGGCGACAGTGCCCGGCAGTACTGGCAGCAGTCACAACAAGCCATCAGCCAACATTGGCAAAGCGGACAACAGAGCCTGCAGGCACACGGGGAGGCGCTCTGGCAGGCCGCCCGAGATTCAGGCTCGCAGTTGAGTCAATCGGTGGAGGCCCTCTTCGCCGCCGACGCGCCCGATGACGAGAGCAGCGAGTCGCAGTCGCTGGCCATCAACGACGCCGAACCCACGCCCCCCTGAGCCAACCGCTCATCCCCTCAACAGACTATCCCCAGGTGGCACGGCTCGTCCGGCACACGCGCTAACCCATTAAAACGCCAAGGATAGTTGCAGGGTCTCGACCGTCTCACTCGGTTGCGGCAGGCTCACCACCACGCCGAGCAGGCGCACCGGCTTGCCCTCACCCCGCGCCCAGGCTTCCCGCAACAGGCTCAAAAACAGGCCGGTATCCAGGCGGGAACTGGTGCGCTCCACCGTCGTCTGTTGAAAATCGGCAAACTTGACCTTGACCCCCTGCCGCACGATGCGCCCATCCGGCGCATGCCGCTTGAGGCGTGGCCACAGGTTTTGCTCCAGTTGCGCCAACACCGGATAGGCCTCCTCGAGGCACTGCAGATCGGTAGGTAGCGTCAGCTCCACTCCGACCGACTTCCGCACCCGACTGACCTCCACCGGACGCTCGTCGATGCCGTGAGCGCGCGCCAGCAGCATCTGCCCCTGCTTGCCAAACAACCGTAGCAACTCGCTGGCCGGATAGCCCTGCACATCCGCCCCGGTATGCAGCCCGAGCGCTGCCAGCCGCTCGGCACTCTTCTGACCGACGCCGGGGATCTTACGCAGCGGCAGGGCGGCGACGAAGGCCGCCACCTGCTCGGGGGCCAGCACAAACAGGCCATCGGGCTTATTCAGATCCGAGGCGATTTTGGCCAGGAACTTATTCGGTGCAACTCCGGCAGAGGCGGTCAGTTGCAGCTCGCGACGAATATCGGCCCGGATCGCCTCGGCCATGCGCGTCGCACTCCCCTGATACAGGGGGGAATCGGAAACATCGAGATAGGCTTCATCCAACGACAGGGGTTCAATCCGGTCGGTGTAGCGCTCGAAGATGGCGCGCAAGGCGGCGGAGACCTGCTGGTAGACCGCCATCCGTCCCGGTAGCACCGTCAGGCTGGGGCACAGCCGCCGGGCATGGGCGGTGGCCATCGCCGAATGGATGCCAAAACGCCGCGCCACGTAGTTGCAGGTGGCGATCACCCCACGCCGATCCGCCTCACCGCCAATCGCCAGCGGAATGTCGCGCAGCGCCGGGTTGTCGCGCATCTCGACCGCGGCAAAGAAGCAGTCCATATCGATATGAATGATCTTTCGCATGATATTTACTGTATATAAAACCAGTTGTTTTAACTGTACGCCATTCCGCCACGCCGACCAAGTCCCCGGTGATAAAAAATTGCCCGGCCATCAAGGCCAAGCAAGGCTCCACCGGCAGGATAAACCAGCCCGGTGGATGTTCCCCGGCACGAGCGGGTGCATAGTCGCACCCAGGTTCATCCCTCTTGCGGAGTCATCATGACCAGTCAGCCCCATCCGTCACTTCAGTGTTGGCATCAACCCGTCGCCCCCTTCGTGATCCAGCAGGGGCGCCATCCGCGCATCGGACTGTGGCTTCGCGCCGACCATTGGCCAGAGCAGGTACTGTTGCGCTGCGAGCCCGATAATGAAGAGCGGCTGATCACCATGTCCGCCCAAGGCGAGGTGGCCGGCTATCGCCACTACCAGGCCCCGCTGCCCCTGCACCAGAGCTCCTCCCGGCAGGCCTATTGCTTCAAGCTGCTCTGGCCCAGCCACCACTGCTGGTTTGGCCCGGAAGGGATCAGCCCGGTGCCCATCGAGCGGTTGCGACAGTTTTGTCTCGAACGACCGGAGAGTCATCCAGCCTGGGTGGCCGATCAGATCTTCTATCAAATCTTTCCCGACCGTTTCGCGCCAGGCTCTGGCTCCCATCTGGTTCAGGAGGGGGAATACCAGCATCAGGCTCGTCAGCGTTGGGTGCGGCGCCGCCATTGGGATCAGCCACTGGAGAAAGAGGCAGCCAGCTCCACCTTCTACGGCGGCGATCTGGATGCCATCACCGGCAAGCTCGACTACCTGCAGAGCCTGGGCGTCAGCGCCCTGTACCTGAACCCCATCTTCACGGCCCCCTCGGTCCACAAATATGACACCACCGACTATTACCAGGTCGATCCCCACCTCGGCGGCAATGAGGCGCTGGTGCGCTTGCGCCAGGCCACCCGCCGGCGCGGCATGCGCCTCGTCCTCGATGGCGTCTTCAACCACACCGGCGACAGCTGCCGCTGGTTTGATCGCTACCGCCAGGGCGATGGCAGCGGGGCCGACTGGGGAGCCGAGGCCACCTATCGCCACTGGTACAGCTTCGATCAGGAGCAGGCTCTGGGTTGGCTGGGACATGCCGACCTGCCGAAACTGAACTACGCCGAGCCGGGTGT
>JASDSW010000079.1:0-51969 GCA_041441555.1 Aeromonadaceae bacterium | reverse complement strand
GAACAGAACCATTTAAGTGTAGTCCTGAAGGGCTGAATCATGGTGGTAATCAGGTCGTTTTTACAATCTCTACGTTTCTGGCTTTTAAATAAGCATTGTTAATATCGGCAACACTAAAGTCTTTGATGCTGGACTTTCGTTTTTTTAAATAACTAATGCTTTCAGTTAGTGCTGCTTTAAAACACTCAGTTGTAATTTTTTCTGTAATCATAATGACTCTTCGCAATTTTTATAAGCTAATAATTTATTAAACGGTGTTTTTCCATCTAACCTGCAAGTATCGCTGTGATGTCAAATCGTGATCCTGGCTCACAACGGCTGTTTATCTGCTGCCATCCACCGCAAGCGAACACAATCGGCCGAGTTTGTCCTGTTGCCTCACCAAACACCCTGACTACCGCCCCTGACTTGCGGCTGTCACAGCGCCGATGGCGGGTTGGCGGTGCGGCCTGTCAGCGACATCAGGCTCCTTGCGCTTTTTGAGTCCTTAGGCTAGCGCAAACGATTCGCCCAGAAAATGGGTTCAAATGGCAAAGTGGAAAATTTCCTAAGTTTTTTATGGAGTAAGTAGCGAAGAGAGCTAAACAGAGCTTGATTACCCTTCGACAGGCTCAGGGCGAACGGATTGGGTGCGCGGTAAACGTTGGGCTTCGCAAGCTCAGCGCCAACCTACCAGAGCCATGTGGGCGAGCTGTGGCTTTTGAATTCCACGCCAATGTCCGCGCCGTCTGCCGGGCCGGGCGGAGGGGTGAGCGTAACCGGTGCGCGGTCAGGATGACCGCAAAAGGGAGCGCCGCGCCAGGGATGGCGTGTCGCGACCGGCCGGCGAAGGTCGGCCCGTAGCTCGGGGCTTTCCCGGCAGTTGGCTTACACCGAGCCGCAGGATTGTTAAGGACCGCGGCTTCGGTCCTTAACCCGCCCCCGCCAAGCGGGAGGTTGGCAAACCACCCCAGCCGACCGAGGGCGGAACGGCCCCATCCAATCGACCAATCAACAAACTGAGTTTGACCACCCTTCGACAGGCTCAGGGTGAACGGCTTGGATGCGCGGTAAACGTTGGGCTTCGCAAGCTCAGCGCCAACCTACCAGAGCCAAACCGCGAACGGGGTTTGGCGCTATCCTCCATGCGCCCGATTACGCTTCGCTAATCGGGCCTACCAGAGCTTGGCTGGTGTCGATGATTGAGCTGAGTTGATTACGCGAGAGGCGAATTTCACGGCTAAAGCATCGCGAGCTTCGCTTGCTCCTACAGTTGGTTTTGAGCGCATCAATTGCCGCTTTTGAATTCCACGCCAATGTCCAAGCCGTCTGCCGGGCCAGGCGGAGGGGGGAGCGTAACCGGTGCGCGGTCAGGATGACCGCAAAAGGGAGCGCCAGGCCAGGGATGGCGTGTGGCGACCGGCCGGTGAAGAGCAGCCCGTAGCTCGGGGCTTTCCCGGCAGCCGGCATCCCGCCCAGACCCGGGATTGTAAAGGGGCGGGTCAGCGCCCCTTTACCCGCCCCCGCCAAGCGGGAGGTTGGAAAACCACCCCAGCCGACCGAGGGCGGGACGGCCCACGCCGAATTGCCACGCGGCAGGCGTAATCGGCCAGCTCGGGCAGAGCCAGGCTCAGAGTCCCAGAGCCGGTTTGATATCCGCCACCCACTTGCCGATGCGCTCGGCGGTCAGGTCGGACTGATTGTCCTGATCCAGCGCCAGGCCGACGAACTCGTCGCCGTCCAGGGCGGCGGAGTCGGCAAACTCGTAGCCGCTGTTCGGCCAGAAGCCCACCACCTCGGCACCGGCGGCGGTCACCAGATCGTACAGCTCGCCCATGGCGCTGACGAAGTCATCCGGGTAGCTTTGCTGATCGCCCAGGCCAAACAGCGCCACCGTCTTGCCGGCCAGATCGGCACTCTCCAGCTCGGGTACGAACTCGCCCCAGCTCTCGGCCTGACACTCGGCATCCAGCCCCGGCAGTTGGCCGGTGCCCAGGGTGGGGGTGCCCAGGATCAGGGCATCAAAGGCCAGCAGATCGTCGATGCTGGCCTTGTTGATATTGACCGGGGCGGCGACGGCGTCGCTGGCCAGGGCTTCGTGGATCATCTTGGCAACCTTGCGGGTCTTGCCGGTGTCACTTCCGAAAAAAATACCTACTTTGGCCATGAGCGTTCTCCTTGCGAATCGGTTGGCTATCGGATGGGTTGCAACATGAGTGCCTGAATGACGCCGCTGTAACTTATTGATCTATATCGGATTGGCTTGTGGGGTGTGGGGTTTGTGCTGTGGGGGATCCGACAAATGGTGGTGCCCTGTCGATTTCCTGCGTCAGCTTGCCCCACCGCTGCATGATCACCCACCAGGGGCACAACGCAAAAAAAGCCCTCGGTACCAGAGCGCTCTGGCCGAGGGCTGCAAAACAGCAGTGCAAAGTGGGTCTTCAGGCGTGTGTTTCAGGAGCGGTTGGTGGCCGGGGTCACCTGCGTCGGGGTTTCGGCCAGGGTCTCCTTGTGCGGGGCATGCGGCGCCCAGCCGACCAGGGCCAGCATGACAAAGAAGCTGATCACATAGGCGGCCGCCACATGCCAGCCGTGGCGCACCCAGCGCACGGCCGAGCGGGATTCCGGATACATGTTGGAGAGGGCCACACCGGCCGAGGAGCCGAACCAGAGCATGGAGCCCCCAAAGCCGACGGCGTAAGCCAGCACGCCCCAGTCGTAGCCGCCCTGCTCCAGACAGAGCTTGGTCAGCGGAATGTTGTCAAACACCGCCGAGATGAAACCGAGGAAGAAGGTGGTCAGCCAACTGGCCGGTGGCAGCTCATCGACGGGCATCAAGGAGGCGCAGGTCACCAGCCCCATCAGGAAGATGGTGCCGCCGACGGCGTTTTTTAGCTCCTGCCAGGGGGTCTTGACCCACAGGGCGCCGAGCAGGATGGCCACCCAGACACCGAGGGCCGGGAAGTCGAGGAAGTAGTTGGTGGCGATGGCCAGCACCAGGATCAGGCCGACCACCGCCAGCTTCTGCCAGTTCACCTGGATGCCGACGGGGGCATCCTTGATGATGCGCTGATAGGCGTCCTGCTGGCGTGAGGCGATGAAGCCGAACAGCAGCAGGGCCACCCCGGCGGCGACATAGGCATGCAGCACATGCAGCGGATTGACCCCATCGATCCACATCAATGTGGTGGTGGTATCGCCGACCACGGAGCCTGAGCCGCCGGCGTTGCTGGCGGCGACGATGGCGGCCAGGTAGCCGACATGGACCCGCTGGTTGAACACCGCAAAGGCGATGGCCCCCCCGATCATGGCGGCGGCAATGTTGTCGAGGAAGGCGCTGCAGACAAAGACCATGGTCAACAGCATGAAGCCCCCCTTCCAGTCATCGGGCAGGTACTTGGGCAGGAGCTGCGGCAGCTCCGACTCTTCGAAGTGTTTGGCCAGGATGGCAAAACCGAACAGCAGACCGGTGAGGTTGAGCAGCACCCGCCACTCGCCCTCCTGGCCGACACCGCCCAGCAGGTGGTGCAGCATGGAGAAATCATCGAGGAACAGGTACTTGCTGAGCAAGACCAGGGCGAGGCCGCCTAGCGAGATCCACATGGTGTAGTGGTGGAACAGGGCGACGCCGAGCAGGGTCAGCGCGAACAGGATGAACTCGAGACGGATGCCGCCCGGGGCCGGCATGCCATGGAGCTCGGATGCCATGGCGAGCCCTGGCAGCAGGGTGAGCAGTAGCGTGAGGCACAGACGGCCCCGAAATAGCAGTGGATACATGGTAACTCCTTGTCACACGGCGATGGATCGCGGCGCCCTGCCACCGGCGGGCGCCTGGTTCAGGGGCGGGCGGCCACGGCCGCCCTAGGTCGGGTTAATCGTCGTCCTCGTCATCCTCGGTGACGACGCGCTGCAGCGGCAGGTAAATCTCCACCCGGTCACCGGGCTGGAGCTGGGTATCCGGCTTGCAGGGTTTGCCGAAGATGCCGAGCTTGTGGATGGCCGGATCCAGATCCGGATACTGGGTCAGCAACGGGGAGGCTTGCAGGGCCTGCAGGGCGGTCACCGGCTCGGGCAGATCGAGGTGGTACCAGTTGCCGCGGGCACCGCGGGCATGGGCAACGCTGATTTTCATGGGTGGCATCCTCCCTGTGCTTCTGCCACGGCGCTGGTGGCTACTGTCGCTGGCTCGCGGCTCTGGCTGAACGCCCGCTTGGCCAGACGAATGGCCCCCAGCAGCAGGCCCATCATGATGAAACCACCCGGTGGCAACATCATCAGCAAGAAGCCCCGGTAGCCCGGCAATATGGTCAGCTCCATAAACTGGAAGTGGGGGCCGAGCAGCAGACTGGCTCCGCTGAACAGGGTGCCACTACCGAGGATCTCGCGACAGCCGCCGACCAGGACCAGGCCCAGGGTAAAGCCCAGTCCGGTGGCGATGCCGTCGATGGTGGCCGCCAGCGGCGGGTTCTTGATGGCATAGGCTTCGGCGCGGCCGAGAATGGCGCAGTTGACGACGATGAGCGCGATAAACAGACCGAGCACCCGGTGCAGATCGTGCAACCAGGCATTCATCGCCTGATCGACCAGGGTCACCAGGGCCGCGATCAGCAGGGTGAAGATGGGGATGCGGATCTGGTTGGGCACCTGATGGCGGATCAAGGAGACCAGCAGGTTAGAGACGGTCAGCACGGCGGTGGTAACCAGCCCCATCCCCAGACCGTTGGTGGCCGTGGTGGTGACGGCCATCAGGGGACAGAGCGCCAGCAGCTGGGTGAAGATGACATTGTTGTGCCACAGGCCATCGGCCAGCAGGGCGCGATACGAGATTTTTTCCATGGGACTACTCCTTTCGATCCAGCAGTTCATTGCGGTGCTGGGCAAACAGTTGCAGGCTGTCGTGCACCCCCTTGACCACGGCTCTCGGTGTGATGGTGGCGCCGGTGAAGCTGTCGAACTGACCGCCATCCTTCTTCACATGCCACCCCTGTTCATCGGGCTTCTGCAGGGAGAGCCCCTCGAAGCCGAGGATCCAGTCGCTCTTGGCGGTTTCAATCTTGTCACCCAGCCCCGGCGTTTCGGTATGGCTGATGACACGTACACCGGTCAGGGTTCCTGCGGCATCGATGCCGAGCAGCAGGTGGATCTCCCCACCATATCCGCGGGGGGCGGCAAACAGGGCGATGGCCGTCACCTGTCCCCCCTGACGGGCGCGAAAGAAGTGCACCGGCGTGCCGTCCAGGGTCAGCGTCAGCTCCTCCTTGCTCGGCAGTTGATCGTAGGCCTGATTCGGCAGCACCTGGGACAACAGCCGCTGGGTATCCTCCTGCTGGCGCTGGGTGATGAGGGGGGTTGTCAGGGTGGAGCTCAGGGCCACGGCACCACAGACCAGCAGGGCAAAACCGCCGAGCAGGGCACCGAGGAATGCGGGGCGCTCACGCAGCGCCAGTGGGGTTGTCGTCATGCCTGTTCCTCCCGCTCTGGACGGCCATAGATGGACTGTCGGGTGAAGTTATCGATGAGCGGGGTGGCGGCGTTCATGATCAGCACCGCGAAGGCCACCCCCTCGGGGAAGTTGCCGAAGGCGCGGATCACGAAGATCAGCGCTCCCAAGCCGGCACCGAACCACAATTTGCCCCGGGCACTGGTCGGGCTGGTGACCGGATCGGTGGCGATGAAGAAGGCGCCGAGCAGCAGGCCGCCACTGGTCAGTTGGGCCATGGGCTGAACTATGGCGCTGGGGTCGAACCACCAGAGCAGGCAGCCGGGGATCAGGCAGCTGGCCAGGGTGGCCACCGGCACATGCCAGGTGAAGACCCGTTGTTGCATCAGCCAGAGACCGCCCAGGGTCAGCAGCAGGGCCGCAGTCTCGCCGAGACTACCGGCGCTCATGCCGCTGAGGTGGGCCAGCAGATCGAACTGCTCCTTACCCTCCTTGTGCAGCCCCAGCGTGGTGGCACCGGAGAGGCCATCGATGTTCAGCCCGTACCAGTTGCCCGCCATAAAGTCGCTGGGCTGGGTCCAGTGGGTCATCTCGACCGGAAAGGCAATCAGCAGCACCACCCGGGCCAGCATCGCCGGGTTGAAGAGGTTTTGCCCCAGACCGCCATAGATCTGTTTGCCGAACAGGATGGCGAAGGCGGCGCCCAGCACCCCGAGCCAGACCGGGGCGTGGGGCGGCAGGCTCATGGCCAGCAGCAGACCGGTCAGCAGGGCCGAGCCGTCGCGAAGGTGGCCCTCGCTCTGGCGGTTCAGCCGGCGGCCGATGGCCTCGCAGACCAGAGCCGCCGCTAGGGTGGCCAGCAACAAGAACAGGGCCGGAACGCCAAATTGCAGCACGCCGAGCAGCGCCGCGGGCAACAGCGCCAGCGTCACCTTGAACATCAGGGTTGGGATGGTGATCCCTTCATGGGCATGGGGGGCGCGTAGGCTCATGAGGCTTCCTCCTCCGTGGTTTGTCGACGCGGGCGACGGGGTGCCGCAGCCGCCTTCGCGGCCTTGGCCGCTTCCTTCTCGGCCGCTTCACGCTGCAACCGTTCACGACGAGCCTCGCCCTGCTGGCGGGTTCGCTCGGATTTTTGTTCCTGCAGCCGACGGCGTTGCAGACTCTGTTTCCCCCAGTCGAAGAATTCGGTCAGCGGGATGGCGGCCGGGCAGACATAGGCGCAGGAGCCGCAGAGCAGGCAGTCGGTCAGCCCCAGATCGCAGGCCTGCTGCAACTGATCCTGGCGCAGGGCGCCGACCAGCTCGAGCGGGGTCAAGCTCATCGGGCAGGCGGCGACGCAGCGGCCACAGCGCACGCAGGCGCTGGATTTGGTGCGTGGCACCTCGTCACGGGTCAGCAGCAGGATGCCGCTAGTCCCCTTGGTCACCGGGGCATGGATGTTGTTGATGGCCTTGCCCATCATGGGGCCGCCGAGCACGATGCGCGCCGGGGTGGCCTTCAGGCCGCCGCACTGGCTGACGATCTCGCTGATGGGCATGCCGATGGGGGCATAGACGTTGGTCGGCTGCTCCAGGGCATCGCCGCTGACGGTGAGCACGCGATGGGTCAACGGTCGGCCGAAGCGCAGGGCATGGAACACGGCGATGCAGGTGGCGACGTTCTGCACCAGCACGCCGACATCGGCGGAGAGCTTGCCGCTGGGCACCTGTAGGCCGGTCACCGCCTCGATGAGCTGCTTTTCGGATCCCATCGGATAGAGGGGCGGCAGCGAGACCACCTCCACGGCCGGTTCGTCATGGCAGAGGAGATCCATGCAGGCCAATGCCTCCGGCTTGTTGGCCTCGATCCCGATGAAGCAACGGCTGGCACCGGTGATCTGCAACAGGTAGCGGATGCCGCCGAGGATCTGCACCCCCTGCTCCTGCATCAAGCGATCGTCGCAGGTCAGATAGGGTTCACACTCGCTGCCGTTGATGATCAGGGTGTCGATGGGGTGAGCCAGCGACAGACGCAGCTTGTCGGCGGTGGGGAACATGGCGCCGCCCATGCCGACGATACCGGCATCGGCGATCAGGGCGATCAGCTCCTCGCGCTCCAGTTGACTCAGGTCGCGATGCAGCGGTGGCGAGATGCTCTTGAAGGGCTCGGCGGCGACCCGCAGCGTGATGGCCCCCCGTTCACCGGGTTCGATGGCGGTGACGGTGGCCGCCAGTGGCGCGTGGATCGGCATCGAGAAGCGGCCATTGGGCTTGGCCAGCAACTGGTTGGCCGCCACCTGGTCTCCGACAGCCACCACCGGGATGGCGGCGGCGCCGGCGTGCTGGCGCAGTGCCAGGATCAACCGCCAGGGGGGCAGCAGGGTGCGGATCTCCTGCTGGTTGGTCAGCTCTTTATGGCTGTCCGGGTGAATGCCGCCATGGGGCTTGATGCGTGCCTTAAGCATGTCGGGATCCTCCGAGTTGCGGTTTGACGAGTGGGGCGGCGAATTGCAGATCCGGGTAGAGGCTGATGCCGCCGTGTGGACAGACGTTGGTGCAGAGACCGCAACCGGTACAGGCATCGGCGATGACACCGTGCAGCAGGCGGGGGGCGCCGACGATGGCATCAAACGGACACTTCTTGAAGCAGCGGCCGCAGCCGTCACAGGCGCTGTCATCGATGGCGGCTACCAGCGGGCCGCGGGAGTCGCCCGCACCGAGCGACACGCCGAGCAGGGCCGCGATTTTCTCGGCCAGGGCGGGGCCGCCGGGCGGGCAGCAACCGGGCCCGGCCTTGCCATCGACCATGGCCTGCGCCGCCTGGCCGCAACCGGGGAAGCCGCATTGGCCGCACTGGCCATTGGGCAGCAGGGCGTTGATCTGATCGATCAGCGGGTCGCGCTCTACCTTCAGATGGATGGCGGCATAGCCGAGGGCTGAACCGATGGCAACCGCCAGCAGGGGGATGGCCAGCAACGAAATGAGTAACAGCATGGGTTTCTCCTCCTCTCAACCGGCCAGCCCGGCAAAGCCGGCAAAGGCCATGGCCAGGATCCCGGCGGTGATGAAGCTCAAGGGGGCTCCCTTGAACAGCGCCGGTTGGGCGGTCTGCTCCAGCCGTTCCCGCATCCCGGCAAACAGCACTATGACCAGCGAAAAGCCCAGCGCCGAACTCAGGCCATAGATCAGGGTTTCCAGGAAGCTGAGCTTCTCCTGCACCGTCAGCAGGGCGATGCCGAGCACCGCGCAGTTGGTGGTGATGAGTGGCAGAAAGATCCCTAAGGTGCGGTGCAGCTCCGGACTCTGCTTGGCGACAAACAGCTCGGTCAGCTGTACTAGGGAGGCGATGACCATGATGAAGGCCAGCAGCCGCAGGTACTCGAGCCCGAGGGGCTGCAGGATCAGATGTTCAATCAGCCAGCCGACACAGGTGGACATGGTCAGCACGAAGGTGGTGGCCATCGCCATCCCCATCGCCGACTCGATCTTGTTGGAGACCCCCATGAAGGAGCACAACCCGAGAAAACGCGATAACACCACGTTGTTGACCAGACCGTTGGCCAACGCCATCAACAACAGCTCCTTCATGTTTTGCCTCATCATCCAGTGAACGCTGATCCTCTCGTAGCGAAAGCCATGCCAGCTCGTGCCGGGGGGCTGGGTCGCGCTCGCTATTGGCGCAGCTGCACCAACATGAGGCTGCAGCGGCGGGTCGGTGCGGCGCGGCACTAGAGGAAACTGCTGGATATCAACAATTTTTGTAAGGCTTTATCGGGGGCAATCGCGATAGATCCAGTGAAAGCCAAAGAATCTGTCGGCGCGGCTTGGCTCTTGCATTGTGAAGAACATGACAAAGGACGGCCTGGTCGGTGACAGGGCAGGCCGCATCAAGTCCGACAATTTGTCCGATTGTGGACAGGGCCCGGAGGTGGGGATGGAGTCACTGGTTTCAACCATCATGGATGGCAGCAACGACCCGAATGAGCGAGGAGAGATGGCTGGCCAGCACGACGTTTGGCGGGCGGCGGGGGCCCCCCACGGCCTGCCGGCTGGTCTGTTTCTGGAGGTGGTCGAACAGTCCTCCATCGCCATCTCGATCACCGATCCGCGGGCTCATATCGTCTTCAGCAACCCGGCCTTTTCGCAGCTGACCGGCTATTCCCGCGGCGAGCTGCGGGGGCGCAACCACAATGTGCTGGCCAGCCAGCAGACGCCGCGCAGCCGCTATCAGGCCATGTGGCAGGCGCTCGGTGAACTCAGACCCTGGAGTGGCCGGCTGATCAACCGCCGCAAGGACGGCTCCGTCTATCTGGCCGAGGTAACGGTGACGCCGGTGCTCGATGGTCGGGGAGAGCTCAGCCACTATCTGGGGATGCACAAGGATATCAGCGACCTCTTCGTGCTGGAGCAGCGGCTAAAGAATCAGATGGGGTTGCTCGAAGCGGTGCTGAATGCCGCCCCCATGGCGGTGGCGGTGCTCAATGACAACGAGCAGGTGGTGCTCGACAACCTAGCCTACAAGACGCTGCGCACCGATCTGCAGGGGGCCGAGCCCTGGCTGCAACTGCGGCAGATCCGGGCCCAGGAGGAGGATGGGTCGCCCTATCGGCCGTTGTCGGTACGAGGCGCTCAGCGCTGGTACTCGTTGACCCGGATGCCCATCGAGAGCCTCAGCGAGGAGGTGGTTCACTACTTCGGGCAGGGGCGCCGCACCTACAGCCTGCTGCTGATCCAGGATTGCACCGCCGCCTATCAACAGCATCAGCAACAGTATCTGACGCATCTGCGGCTGCGGCTGGATGAGCGCCGCCTACTGCTGTCGATCCACGAATCCCTGGAGGCGGCGGCGCTGCGTCTGCGGGCTCCCATCAATCTGTTGCAGGCCGCCCAGCGTCTCGAGCCCGATGGCGCGCATATTCCGGCGCTGCGGCTGGCCCAGGAGGAGGCGGAGCGAGCCTGGCAGTGGCTGCTGGATCGACGCCCGCAGTCGGTGGTCGAGCCCTTGCAGCCGGTGGTGGTGCGTCATCTGCTCGGCGATCTGGCCGCCCTGTTCGAGGCGCAGCGGCCAGCCGGTGTTCAGGTCAACTTCATCCTGCCGGAGCCAGAGCTGCTGGTGCGGGCCCAGCCTCTGCGCCTGATGCTGGCGCTGTGGCAGCTGCTCGAGCTGCTGGTCCGCCGCCTGCCGGCCGGGGCGGGATCGCTTCGCCTCTCGACGCTCTGCGAGGCGCATGGCGTCTGCCTGCTGCTGGAGGATGATGGCCCATGCCCCGAGGATCTGGCCCACTGCCACAGCCTGCCCTTCAACTGCCTGTGGCAGCAGAACGAGGGGGCCGAACTGGGGCTCTCGCTGGTGCAGGAGATCATCAATGAACACAACGGATTGATCGCCGTCCAGGCCAGCGAGCTCGGCGGCGCCCTGATCCATCTGGAATTACCCTTGCTGCTCGACGACAGGAGGTCCTGATGAGCACCCCGACGCCATTTTCCGTTGCCACACAGGCCAATTCCGGTCTGAGCATGGGGCAGCAGTTGGCTGCCCTGCATCAGATCAGCGTGGTGCTCAGCCGCTCGCTGGAGCTGGAGCAGACGCTGACCGCCATGCTGCAGAGCCTGTATGAACATGCCCAGATGGCCCATGGCCTGGTCTGTCTGTTTGACCACAATCGCAGTGCCCTGTTCATCCAGGCGATGCAGGGGGTCGACCCCGAGGTGGTCAAGGACATCAAGAGCGTCCGCTACCGCATCGGCGAGGGCATCCTCGGCACCGTCATGCATCAACGCCAGCCGGTGGTGGTGCCGCGGGTGGCCGATGATCCGCGTTTTCTCGATCGCCTCAACCTGTTTGAGTACTCGCTCCCCTTCATCTGCGTGCCGATCCCGGGGATCGACCAGGAGCCGATCGGCGTGCTGGCGGCGCAACCCTGCGCCTCGGACATTGAGGGGTTGCCGGTGCGCACCCGCTTCATGGAGATGGTGGCCAACCTCATCGCCCAGACGGTGCGGCTGGTCGGCCAGGCCCAGCGCGAGAGCGAGGCGCTGCGCAGCGAACGAGACACCCTGCGGCGTAAGGTGCGCAACCAGTACGGCTTCGACAACATGGTCGGCCAGTCGCCGGTGATGCGGCAGATCTTCGACTCCATCCGTCAGGTGGCCAAGTGGGATACCACGGTACTGGTGCGTGGCGAGAGCGGCACCGGGAAGGAGCTGATCGCCAACGCCATCCACTACAACTCGCCGCGCGCCAGCGGCCCCTTCGTCAAGCTCAACTGTGCGGCGCTGCCGGAGACCCTGCTGGAGAGCGAGCTGTTCGGCCATGAGAAGGGGGCCTTCTCCGGGGCGGTCAAGATGCGCAAGGGGCGCTTCGAGCTGGCCGATGGCGGCACCCTGTTCCTCGACGAGATCGGCGAGATCAGCGCCTCGTTCCAGGCCAAGTTGCTGCGTATTCTGCAGGAGGGGGAGATGGAGCGGGTCGGCGGCACCGATACCCTGACGGTGGATGTGCGGGTGGTCACCGCCACCAACCGCAATCTGGAGGAAGAGGTGCGCAAGGGCAACTTTCGCGAGGATCTCTACTACCGGTTGAACGTGATGCCAATCCAGCTGCCACCGCTGCGCGAGCGGCTCGAGGATGTCCCGGATCTGGCTCGCTTCCTGTTGCAGAAACTCTCCCAGAAGCAGGGGCGGGAGTTGAAGATCAGCGATGGCGCCATTCGACTGCTAGTCGGCTACTCCTGGCCCGGCAACGTGCGCGAGCTGGAAAACTGTCTGGAGCGGGCCTCCATCATGTGCGAGACCGGCCTCATCGATCGGGATGTCATCCTGTTCAACAATCAGGAGCAGCGGCCGGCTCCCTCGGCCCATCCGGGGCGACCGGCGCCCATGGTGACCGAGGCCGATGAGGATCTCGACGAGCGGCAGCGGTTGATCGCCGCCCTCGAGCGCTGCGGCTGGGTGCAGGCCAAGGCCGCCCGCCTGCTGGGGATGACTCCGCGCCAGATCGCCTATCGCATCCAGATCATGAACATCAATATGCGGCGGATTTGAGAAAATCCGTCGCCAGCATGTCAGAACCCTTGAACCTCAACTCCCGGGCTGTGGGATGCTCCCCGCTGGCCACGGGTTGGCGAGCAGATCGGGCAGCAGGGTGCGGTAGTCGCTGATGGCGGGCAGACCCGGCATGCGCTGGTGGGGTTGCTGGCTATCCGGGTTCAGGATGCCGAGCAGGTGGCCGATGCCAAAGTCCCGGGCGGCGTGCAGGATGCGCGGTGAGTCATCGACAAACAGGGTGCGCTCGGCAGCAAATGGCAGCGTTGCCTGCAGGGCTTGCCAGCAGCTGGCATCCTCCTTGGAGGCGCCGAAGGCGTGGGTCGAGTAGAGACCGTCGAGGTAGCAATCCAGCGCCGTATGCTCCAGCTTGAGGGCCAGGCTGTCCGGGTGGGCATTGGTGAACAGATAAAGACGCCGACCGCTGGCGCGAACCGCCTCGAGGAAGGGGCGCACATCCGCTCGCCAGCGGATCTTGTCGGCAATCTCCCGCTTGAGCGCCAGAATGTCGAGCCCGAGCTGCTCGCGCCAGTAATCCAGACAGTACCAATTGAGCGTCCCGGCCACGGCGGCAAACACCGGCGCCAGCTGCTGGCGCGCGGCCTCCAGCGACAAGCCACGGCGGGCTCCCCAGCGTTCGGGCACCAGCCGTTGCCAGAAGTAGTTGTCGAAGTGCAGATCGATCAGGGTGCCGTCCATATCCAACAGCACAGTCTCTATCTCTTGCCAGGCGAGCATGGTGTTTCTTGTCCCTCTTTGCATACAATGGCGCACGAGTGGAACCATCGACACGGGATGGCCACCAGGCGGAGGCGGCGATTATAGCCGAACAACGATGACACGCGAAAAGCACAAACCGAAGATCCTCAAGCAGGAGCTGGTGGCCGAGAGCCGCCTGTTCAAGGTCGAGTCGCTGCATCTGCGCTTTACCAACGGCAACGAGCGCATCTATGAACGGATGCAGGGCGGCCATCGCGGCGCCGTGATGCTGGTGCCGCTGCTCGATGACGAGACTCTGCTGTTGGTACGCGAGTATGCGGCCGGCACTCACAGCTACGAGCTGGGCTTTCCCAAGGGGGTCATCGATGCCGGGGAGAATGCGGCGCAAGCCGGGAATCGGGAGCTGATGGAGGAGACCGGCTATGGTGCCCGCGAGCTGATCCCGCTCAAGCCGCTCGCGCTGGCGCCGGGGTTTTTCGCCAGTCGCATGGATCTGTTGCTGGCGCGGGATCTCTACCCGGAGTGGCGAGAGGGGGACGAACCCGAGCCTCTGGAGCTGGTGCCCTGGCCGCTGGCGGAGGCGGAACGGTTGCTCGATGAACCGGACTTTAATGAGTCACGCAGTGTGGCGGCGTTGCTGCTGGCACTGCGCTGGTTACGTCAGCATGATGTGGGTTGAGCGCGTGGCGGGTCCGCGACGACAGGGACGAGATGAAAAGGGTTTCCGTCACAGTGGTGAGGGGATGGCTTTTAGTAAACTGGCGCCAGCGATTCGCTCAACCCATTGAGCCGAACCGGGAAAAATCCACTGTGGTAAAGATGTCTCTTTGTTTTCATTCGCGATCTTGATGGTCGCGTTTTTTTTGGGCGCAGTCCGCCACCGGGCCGTTCAGTCAGGATCAAAAAGGCGACCCTGGGGTCGCCTCTTGTCAGCCGTGAACTCGAAAACTATTCGTCGAACTTCTCGATGGGCTTGCCCAACTGGATCATGATGCGCTGCGCCGTCCCCGGGATGTCGTCGGGCTGATCTTTGCGCAGATCGTCGTCGCAGGGCAACGGCTGGCCGGTGAAGGCGTGCAGGAATGCCTCGCACAACAGCTCGCTGTTGGTGGCATGGCGGAGGTTGTTCACCTGACGGCGAGTCCGTTCATCGGTGAGGATCTTCAGCACCTTCAGCGGGATCGAGACGGTGATTTTCTTGACCTGTTCGCTCTTCTTGCCGTGTTCGGCATAGGGACTGACGTAATCGCCGTTCCACTCTGTCTTCATCATGCACCCGTTATCTGGTTGTTCCGGCGCGATTTTAACCCTTATGCCCAGTAATGGCAATCCAACAGCAAAGCCATTTAGCCGTCTAGAAGTATTGACGGCTAATGTAAGGGTCGGTAAGGTGTAGCTGGTATTTTATTTCTATCTTTCGCGAGCAGCCGGGAGGCGATATGACGGAGTTCAAGCAAGAGACCCATGCGGTCAAATCCGGGATTGGGGCCGACAATCAGTTCGGTGCCGTCGTGCCGCCCATCTATCTGTCGACCAACTACACCTTCGCCGGCTTTGGCGAGAAACGCCAGTACGATTACAGCCGCTCCGGCAATCCGACCCGCGATACCCTGGCCCAGGCGCTGGCAGCCCTCGAAGGCGGGGCGGGAGCCGTGATCACCGGCTCCGGCATGGGAGCGGTCAACCTGGTGGCCGAAGCCCTGCTGAGCAGTCAGGATCTGCTGGTTGCGCCGCACGACTGTTATGGCGGCACCTATCGCCTGTTCCAGCATGTGGCGGCGCGCGGCAACTACCGGGTGCTGTTTGTCGATCAGGGCGATGACGCCGCCTTGGCCGCCGCCTTGGCCCAGCAGCCGAAGCTGGTCTGGGTGGAGACCCCCTCCAACCCGCTGCTGCGGGTGGTCGATGTGGCCGCCATCTGCGAGGCGGCCCATGCCGTCGGCGCCCTGGTCGCCGTCGACAACACCTTCCTCTCGCCGCTGCTGCAACAGCCGCTGGCGCTGGGCGCCGATGTGGTGGTGCACTCGACCACCAAGTACATCAACGGCCACTCGGATGTGGTGGGCGGCGCCGTGATCGCCAAGGATACCGCCCTGGTCGAGAAGCTGGCCTGGTGGGGCAACTGTCTGGGCCATACCGGCGGGGCCTTTGACTCCTATCTGACGCTGCGCGGTCTGCGCACCCTGGCGCCGCGGCTGCGCACCCATCAGGAGAACGCGGCCGCCATCATCGACTATCTGCAGCAGCAGCCGCTGGTGACCCAGATCTATCATCCCAGCCTGCCCAGCCATCCGGGGCATGACATCGCCAAGCGCCAGCAGCAGGGATTCGGCGCCATGCTCAGTTTTGAAGTCGACTTCACCGCCCCACAAATGCAGCGTTTCCTGATGGCACTGGAGCTGTTTTGTCTGGCAGAATCTCTGGGTGGCGTCGAGAGTCTGGTGGCCCATCCGGCCAGCATGACCCACGCCGGCATGGATCCGCAGGCGCGCCGGGTGGCGGGGATCAGCGATCAGCTGTTGCGCCTGTCGGTGGGTATCGAGCATGCCGGGGATCTGATCCACGATCTGGATCAAGCCTTCAAGCAGGCTGTGGCCTGCGCCTAATTTTCCGTTGTTATCGGGGTAAACGAGTCATGTCACAAGGTGCTGAGCAGTTGAGCGGTCGTCAGGTTCATAAATTTGGTGGCAGTAGTCTGGCCGATCCGAGCTGTTATCGCCGGGTGGCCGGCCTCATCGAGCAGCAGGGGCGCGGCGACGAGCTGATCGTCGTCTCCGCCGCGGGCAAGACCACCAACCGCCTGATCCAGTTGCTGGATGCCTTCGATGCCGGCGAACACGCCCTGGCGGCCGTGCTCGGTGCCTTGCAAAGCTATCAGCAGGGATTGATCGACGGCCTGCTGGAAGGGGAGTCCCATCAGCAGCTGAGTCAGGCGCTGCAGGCCGATCTGCAGGACATCAGCACCTCGCTGCAGCAGGTACCGGACCATCTGGAGCGCAACCGCCTGCTCTCCTTCGGCGAGGTCTGGTCGGCCCGCCTGTTAGCGGCCCTGCTGGTGGAGCGAGGCAACGCGGCGACCTGGCTGGATGCCCGCCGTTTCCTGCTGGCCGAAGAGGCGGCGCTGGCGCGGGTGGCGATCGCCGCCTCGCGCGAACAGCTGCATGCCCGGCTGGCTGAACTGGGTCACCAGTATGTGGTGGTGACCGGCTTCATTGCCGCCGATGCCCAGGGGCGCACCCTGCTGCTGGGTCGCAATGGTTCCGACTATTCGGCCACCCTGCTCGGTGCCCTGGCCGGTGCCGAAGCCACCACCATCTGGAGCGATGTGGCCGGGGTTTACAGCGCCGATCCGCGCCGGGTCAAGTCGGCTCATCTGCTCGAGCGGCTGTCGCTGGCCGAGGCCAACGAACTGGCCCGCTTGGGCTCGCCGGTGCTGCACAGCCGCACCCTGCAACCGGTACTCGACAGCCAGCAGCGGCTGGCGCTGCGCTGCAGCTATGATCCGCAGTCCGGCTCCACCCAGATACTGCGGCGCAAATCCCTGGTCAAGGGGGCGCGCATCGTCACCTCGCTGGATCAGGTGGTGCTGCTGGAGCTCAAGGTGCTGCCGCAGTTGGACTACGCCGAGGCCATCGCCACCATCGAGGCGGCACTGGCCCAGCAACAGCTCTGTGCCCTGGCCAGCCACCATCAGCCGGATCGCAAGCTGCTGCGTCTGGCCTACACCCCGGAGACGGCACCAAATGCCCTGGCTCTGCTGCAGGATCTGCAACAGCAGGGTCTCTTCTCTGGCCTGATCCTGCGTGAAGGCTACAGTCTGCTGGCGCTGGTGGGGGCGGGCGTCTGCGATCACGCCGAGCAGTGCCACCGCTTCTACCGCCTGCTGGCCGATCAGCCGCTGGAGTTCATCCAGACCAACAAGGAGGGGTTGAGCCTCATCGCCATCGTTCGCGAGATCACCCTCGAACCCCTGCTGCTGGCGCTGCATGCCAGCCTGTTTCACCATAAACGCCGGGCCGGCATCGTGCTGTTTGGCCGTGGCAACATCGGCTCCCAGTGGTTGAATCTGTATGCCCGGGAACGGGAACGTCTGGAAAGAGAGCATCAGCTCGAGTTGACCCTGTATGGGGTATTTGATTCCCGAGGGGGCATGCTCTCCGACAGCGGCCTGGAGCCGTTGCAGATGCTGGAGCATTTCCATCCTGAGCCCTTCACCGAGCCCGAGTTGCTGGCCCAGCTGGAGCAGCACAACTTCGATGGGTTGATCCTGATCGATCTGACGGCCAGCGAGGAGCTCAGTAACAACTATCCGGATTTTGCTCAACTCGGCGCACACCTCATCACCGCCAACAAGTTTGCCGGCTCTGCCCCCATCGATTTTTACAATCGTGTGCGCCAGAGCTTTGCCGACCATCAACGGCAATGGCGTTACAACGCCACCGTCGGGGCCGGTCTGCCGATCCAGAGCACGCTGCAGATGCTCTCCCACTCTGGCGATCGCATCCACGGTGTCAGTGGCATCTTCTCTGGCACCTTGAGCTGGTTGTTCCAGCAATATGACGGTACTCGCCCCTTCTCCGAGCTGGTTGAGGAGGCGTGGCAACACGGCCTGACCGAGCCGGATCCGCGCGAAGATCTCTCCGGTCAGGATGTACGGCGCAAGCTGCTGATCCTGGCCCGTGAGGCCGGTTTCCCCCTGGAGCCGCAGCAGATCACCCTGCAGAATCTGGTGCCGAACGCTCTGCGCCGGGTCAGCCGCGAGGAGTTTATGGAGCGGTTGCGCGAGATGGATGACACCCTGCTCGATGCCATCGAGGAGGCGCAACAGCAGGGCAAGCTGCTGCGTTACGTCGCCCGTCTGGAGCGCGATGGGCAGGCGACCGTGGGGTTGGAGGCACTGGAGCCGCACCATCCATTCGTCAATCTGCGCCCCTGTGACAACATCTTTGCCATCGAAACCGACTGGTATCGCAGCAATCCCCTGATCCTGCAAGGTCCGGGGGCGGGCCGCGAGGTGACTGCCGCGGCGGTACAGGCCGATCTGTGGAGTGTCTGCGCCGCGCTTTGAGGCCTGGTTCGCGACCTGCGGTCGCAGTGAATCACCATTGTTGTTCGAGGTGGGCCTGTGGCCGTCCGTGGTGAGTCTGAGGCCGTTCGTGGTGAGCTTGTCGAACCATGAACGGTTTAACCGTTGGATATTCAACTCATTTGCCCTTCGACAAGCTCAGGGCGAACGGCAAAACGCCTTTGAACAGGCTGTGGGTCGGTGCAAGCGAAGCTCTAATTGCCTCTATTCGCCGATGGGGGCGACGGTGGCACCGAGCAGCTGAATGAAATCCTGCGGTTTGATGCCGACCGACAATCCTCGCTTGCCACCGCTGACCAATATGGTCTCCTGCTGCAGGGCGCGGCTATCGAGCAGGGTGGGCAGTTGCTTCTTCTGGGCAAACGGGCTGATGCCCCCCACCTTGTAGCCGGTCAGCCGTTCGGCATCCAGCGGCTTCATCATCTCCACCTTCTTCAGCTTGGCCGCCTTGGCGACCTCCTTGAGGCTGAGCATGCAGGAGACCGGGATCACCGCGGTGACCACCTGTTTGTCCTGATGGACCAGCAGGGTCTTGTAGACCTGATCTGGCGGCAACCCCAGCTGGCTGGCGGCGTGCAGGCCGAAGTCCTCGTGCACTTCGCACTCGTAGCTGTGGGTGGTGAAGTCGATACCGGCGATTTTCAGAAAGCGGATAGCAGGGGTCATACACCTATTCTCCTTGAGGGGGCAAGCGGATGTGCTCTTGGACTCATCGGCTCGCCGATGTCATTGCGGTTGTGGGGCGAGGTTAAAACAAAACAGGCCGGGAAATCCCGGCCTGTTTGGGTGGGCTTGACTAGCCCGTGTTGCGCATCCCGGCGGCAATCCCGGCGATGGTGACCATCAAGGCCTGATCCACCTCGGGGTGCAGCTCGTCCGGGTTGCTGCGTGAGCGATTGAGCAGCTCGACCTGCAACACGTTGAGCGGATCCGTGTAGGGGTTACGCAGCTTGATGGACTCCTTGATCCACGGCTGGTCATCCAGCAAGCCGCCTTGCGGACGCAGCTGCAGGACGATCTCGGTGGAAGCCTTGAGCTCTTCGCGCAGGCGTTGTCCCAGCGGCCAGAGGTTTTCCGGCACCAGACGCTGTTCGTAGTACTCGGAGAGCCAGAGATCGGCCTTCAGGAATACCATCTCCAGCATCTCCAGACGGGTGCGGAAGAAGGGCCACTCCTTGCTCATTTCGACCAGCAGCGGGCGCTTGCCGTCGGCGATGATGGCTTCCAGGGCGACGTTGGTGCCGAGCCAGGCCGGCAACATCATGCGGTTCTGGGTCCAGGCGAAGATCCACGGGATGGCGCGCAGGGACTCGACACCGCCGTTGGGCTTGCGCTTGGAGGGGCGGGAACCCAGCGGCAGCTTGCCCAGCTCCATCTCCGGCGTGGCGGCACGGAAGTAGGGAACGAAGTCCGGCTCACCGCGGATGATGCTGCGGTAGTGGTCACAGGAGACCTGCGCCAGCTGTTCCATCACCTCGCACCATTCGCGCTTCGGCTTCGGCGGCGGCAGCAGGTTGGCTTCCAGCACGGCGCTGGTGTAGAGCTTGAGGCTGGTGATGGCCACTTCCGGCAGACCGAACTTGAAGCGGATCATCTCGCCCTGTTCGGTGACGCGGAAACCACCCTTCAGGGATCCGGGCGGTTGCGACAGGATGGCCTGATGAGCCGGGCCACCGCCACGACCGACGGTACCGCCGCGGCCATGGAACAGGTTGAGCTTCAACCCTTCGCGCTCGGCGATCTCGACCAGCTGTTCCATCGCCCGGTACTGAGCCCAGTTGGCGGAGAACATGCCGGCATCCTTGGCGGAGTCGGAGTAGCCGATCATCACGTACTGCTGGCCTTGGATGTAGCCGCGGTACCAGTCGACGGAGAGCAGGCGGTTCATCACCAGGGCGGCGTTTTCCAGATCGTCCTGGGTCTCGAACAGCGGGGCTACCGGCATGTGGAAGGTGCAGCCGACTTCCTTGAGCAGCAGTTGCACGGCCAGCACGTCGGAGGCCTGACGGGCCATGGAGATGATGTAGATGCCGAAGGCGCCCGGATCGGTTTCGGCGATCACGCGGCAGGTATCCAGCACTTCCTGGGTCTCTTCGCTCGGTTGCCAATCCGGCGGCAGCAGCGGACGACGGGAGTTGAGTTCGGTCAGCAGGAAGGCCTGCTTGTCCTCTTCATTCCACTGGCTGTAGTCGCCCAGTCCCAGATAACGGGTCAGCTCGGCTATGGCCTGGCCGTGACGCTCGCCATCCTGACGGATGTCGAGCTTGAGCAGGGTGATGCCGAAGCAGCCCAGCTTGCGCAGCACGTCGAGCAGCAGGCCATCGGCGATGATGCTCATGCCGCACTGTTGCAGCGAGTGGTAGCAGAGCTCCAGCGGCTGACGCAGCTGTTCGGTGCGACAGATGAGGTCGCGGCTCTCGGTGTATTGGCCTTGCAGACGTGCGGTCAGATTCTGCAGGGTTTCACGGATGTCGTTGCGCAGGATGCGCAGCACGGCCCGATACGGCTCGTTGCTGTTGCCAGCCAAGGCACGAATTTCGTCGCTGCAATCCATCATCGACAGCTCGGAGACCAGCTCCTGTACGTCGGTCAGGAACAGGCTCAGCGCCACCCAGCGAGAGGTCAGCAGCACTTCGCGGGTGACCTTGGCGGTGACGAACGGGTTGCCGTCGCGGTCACCCCCCATCCAGGAGGCGAAGCGGACCGGGGCCACATCCAGCGGCAGGCGGATACCGAAGTTCTCCTGCAGGCGTTCGTCGAGTTGACGCATGAAATTGGGGATGGCCGGCCACATGTTGTTTTCGATCATGGCGAAGCCCCACTTGGCTTCGTCGACCGGGGTCGGACGCTGTTCGCGGATTTCGTTGGTGTGCCAGGCCTGATTGATCAGCTGTTCGATGCGGTGCAACAGGAAGTTGCGCTCGCGCTCGGTCAGGTCGCACAACTCCAGCTGTTCCAGACACTCGTTGAGCTGAACGTGCTTGTGGATCAGGGTGCGACGGGTGACTTCCGTCGGGTGAGCGGTCAGCACCAGCTCGATATCCAGTTCGCGGACGGCTTGCAGGATCTCCTGCTCGTTGGCCTTGCTGGCCTTGAGCTTGGCAAACAGGTGATCCAGGGCGTCGGCGCCCAGATGTTCCTCGTTGTGCCGGGAGATGGTGTGGAACTGCTCGGCCACGTTGGCCAGGTTCAGAAACTGACTGAATGCCCGGGCTACCGGCAGCAACTCTTCGTCGCTCAGACCGTGCAGGATCTCGATCAGTGTTTGTCGTGCCTCTTCATTTCCTTGGCGAGAGGATTTGGACAACTGCCGGATGGTTTCGATCTTTGCCAGAAACTCATCACCCAGATGATCCTTGATGGTCTTGCCTAATAGCTGACCCAACAGGCCCACGTTGCCACGCAGTGCCGCGTACTTCTCATGCATATCGTCCGTTCCTTCCCTTTTGTTGTGAGGATTACCACAAAATTGCCCTCACCGGCCGAGGGTACAATCTATCCGCAATGGGTGAGCCAGGTCAAATATTGAGCCCGCTAAAAGTGCAAATTTATGCGTTCCCGGCGTTGAAATGGCTTACAGGCAGAATTTGCGTATCAGATGTTGCAATACCTCCTTGGTCGGCGTGACGAAGGAGAGGTCGAGATACTCATCGGGTTGGTGCGCCTGGGTGATGTGGCCGGGGCCCAGCACCAGGGTGTCGCAGCCGAGCTGCTGCACGAAGGGGGCCTCGGTGCAGTAGTTGACCGACTCCGCGGCGTGGCCGGTGGCGAGCTCAGCCTCGCGGATCAGCGGGGAGTCCTCGGCGCAGGCGTAGGGCGGAATGGGATCGTGCATGTGACTGATGTGCAGACAGCCGGGGTGGCACTCATGCACCTCGTGCAGGTTCTCCTGCAACATGCCGACCAGCTCCTCCGGCGAGACTCCGGGGATGGGGCGCAGATCGATCTGCAACTCGCAGCAGCCGCAGATGCGATTCGGGCTGTCCCCGCCGTGGATGGCGCCGAAGTTCAGGGTCGGGTAGGGCACCTGGAAATGGGAATTGTGGTATTTTTCCTTCAATTCTCGCTGCAGCCCGCTCAGCTTGCCCAGCACCTGCTGCATGATTTCGATGGCATTGACCCCATTGGCCGGATCCGAGCTGTGACCGCTCTTGCCGGTGACCCGTATCGACTCGGACATGTGCCCCTTATGCATCATCACCGGTACCAGGCCGGTCGGCTCACCGATCACCGCGTAGTCAGGTTTGATGGTGTGAGCGCGGGCGATGGCCTGAGCGCCGGCCATGGTGGTCTCCTCATCGGCGGTGGCCAGGATGCGCAGCGGCTTCTTGAGCCGACTCAAGTCCATCTCCTGAACGGCGGCGACAATAAAGGCAAAGAAGCCCTTCATGTCGATGGTACCGAGCCCATACAGACGATCCCCCTCCTGAGTGACGGTGAAGGGATCCTTGCTCCAACGCCCAGCATCGAACGGCACCGTATCCGTGTGGCCGCTCAGCAGCAGGCCGCCTTCCCCCGACCCCAGAGTGGCAATCAGGTTGAATTTGCCCGGCAAGTCAGCAATTGGGCTGATTTCGATGGAGAATCCAAGCTGGCTGAACCAGTCGGCCAGCAGTTGAATGACCCCCTGATTGCTCTGATCCCAAGCCGGATCTGTGCTGCTAATCGACGGAATCGCGATGATATCGCGGTATAACTTAAAAAAATCGAGATTTGCCATACATCCTCCTTGCACCCCAGATGCTAATTTGATAAATAATATAAATGCAGGTTCGATGCATAAATATTAAGATGCGTCGCACGCCGGAACCGAAGGGATCATTTGTAAGGCAATGTTGATGTTCTGTCACCGCCAAACTGTCGACAAAGCAACATTCGTTTAACGCTGCATACAGTTGCAGGCCCAGGTCTCCCGTTACACCCGGATTTTCAAACTCTGTCGAGCCATTACGGAAGTTGTCATGCTGAATGTCGTCATTATTGGAGCCAGTGGTTATGCCGGTGCGGAATTGGCTGCCATGGTCCAGAAGCACCCCCACCTGAACCTCAAGGGGCTCTATGTCTCTGCCAACAGTCAGGATGCCAATAAGCCTTTTTCTGCGCTTTATCCGCGCTTTCTCGGCCTGGTGGATCTGCCGATCCAGCCGTTGACCGACGAAGGGATGGCTGAGGCCAAGCAGGGCACCGACCTGGTCTGCCTGTGCACCGCCCACGAGGTGAGCATGGACTTGGCGCCGCAATTTCTGGCGGCAGGGATCAAGGTGTTTGACCTCTCCGGGGCGTTTCGCGTCGAGCAAGAAGGGTTTTACGACCAGTACTACGGCTTCGCCCACAACCAGCCCGAGTGGCTGCAGAAGGCGGTCTACGGTCTGGCCGAGTGGAACGAAGAGGCCATCGCCCAGGCCGAGCTGATTGCCGTGCCGGGTTGCTACCCGACCGCCTCGCTGTCGGCGCTCAAGCCCCTGATGGCGGCGGGCCTCATCAAGGCGGGGACCACCCCGATCATCAACGCGGTCTCCGGGGTCTCCGGGGCTGGTCGCAAGGCGGCCATCAACACCAGCTTCTGCGAAGTGAGCCTCAACCCCTACGGCGTTTTCAAGCACAGACACCAGCCGGAAATCAGCCATCATCTGGGCACCAAGGTGGTGTTCCAGCCGCACCTGGGTAACTTTGCCCGCGGCATCCTGGCCACCATCTATGTGCAACTGGCCGAGGGAGTGACCGCCGAGCAGGTGGACGCTGCCTACGCCGCGGCCTACGACGGCAAGCCCATCGTCCGTCTGAGCAGCCAATGGCCCTCCATCGCCGGGGTGGCGGGCACGCCGTTCTGCGATCTGCACTGGCAGCTCGAAGGGGATCAACTGATCATCGGCTCAGCCATCGACAACCTGCTCAAGGGCGCCTCGGCGCAAGCGATGCAGTGCATCAACATCAATTACGGATTTGAACAGACCTGCAGTCTGATTTAACGGAGCAAATGGAAATGGCCAACAACACCCTGATCATCAAGCTTGGCGGCGCTCTGCTGGAGAGCGACGAAGCCCTGGGCGCCCTGTTTGACGGACTGACCCAGTTTCTGGAACAGCAACACAGACCCCTGGTGCTGGTTCACGGCGGCGGCTGCCTGGTGGATGACCTGCTCAAGGGGCTGGGCCTCAAGAGCACCAAGAAGAATGGCCTGCGGGTCACCCCGTTCGAGCAGATCCCGGTGATTGCCGGCGCCCTGGCCGGCACGGCCAACAAGCAGATGATGGCCAAGGCCATCCAGCACGGCATCAAGACCGTCGGCCTCTGCCTGGCCGATGGCGGCCTGTGTAACGTCACCCAACTGGATCCGGAGTTGGGCGCGGTGGGTGATTGCCAACCGGGGGATGCCTCCTTGTTGAACACCCTGCTCGACGGCGGCTTCCTGCCGGTCATCAGCTCCATCGGCATCACCGCCGAAGGGCAGCTGATGAACGTCAACGCCGACCAGGCCGCTACCGCCATCGCCGAGGCGCTGGGTGCCGATCTGGTAATGCTCTCCGATGTGAGCGGCATACTGGATGGCAAGGGGCAACTGATCGCCGAGGTGACTCAGGCCAAGGCCGATGAGCTCATCGCCAAGGGGGTCATCACCGGCGGCATGGAGGTGAAGGTCAAGGCGGCACTGCACGCGGCTGCCAGCCTGGGGCGCCCCATCAGCGTGGCCAGCTGGCGCTACCCGGAGCAATTGAGCAAGTTGCTGGCCGGTGGTGCCGTCGGCACCCGGATCTCCGCGTGAGGCGGGCCGGATAATAACGAGAATGAAAATTTAAGGAGTAGGGCATGCGTCACCTGTTAACGACCAAGGAATTCAACAAGGAAGAGCTGCTGGCGCTGCTTCAGCTGGGACGTGCCATGAAGGCCGATCCGGCTGCCTTTCGCACCAGCCTGGCGGGCAAGAGCGTCGTCACTCTGTTTGAGAAACCCTCGCTGCGGACCCGGGTGACCTTCGATATCGGCATTCATCGTCTGGGGGGCCATGCGGTCTATCTGGATCAGCAAAACGGCGCCATGGGCAACCGGGAGACCGTCAAGGACTTCGCCGGCAACCTCTCGCGCTGGTGCGAGGGGATCGTCGCCCGCGTGTTTGATCACAAGACCCTGCTGGAGCTGCGCGAACATGCGACTGTGCCGGTCATCAACTCGCTGTGCAACCTCTACCACCCCTGCCAGGCGCTGGCCGACTTCATGACCATCGCCGAGAACTACGACGATCTGGCCAAGGTGAAACTGGCCTATCTGGGCGATGGCAACAACGTCGCCCACTCGCTGCTGCTCACCGGCGCCATCCTCGGCACCGATGTGACGGTCGTGGCGCCGAAGGGGAGTGGCCCGGATGCCCAGATCTTCAACGAGGCCGCCGAGCTGGCCAAGCTGAGCGGTGCCCGTCTGGCGGTGACCGATCGGGTCGAGGATATTGTCGGTTTCGATGTGGCCTATACGGATACCTGGGTCTCCATGGGTGACAACACCCCCCTGGAGGCGGTAAAAGACAGGTTCATGCCCTATCAGATCAACCAGGGATTGCTGGACAAGACCGGGATCCGCCATGTGCTGCACTGCCAGCCGGCGCACCGGGAGATGGAAATTACTTCTGACGTCATGGATGGCCCGGCCTCCCTCATCCTGGATGAGGCAGAAAACCGGATGCACGCGCAAAACGCCGTCCTGCATACACTGATCAATCAAGGAGACAAATAAATGGAAGGCATCAACAAGGTTCTGCTGGCTTACTCGGGTGGTCTGGATACTTCGGCGATCGTGCCCTGGCTCAAAGAGAACTATCACTGCGAAGTGATCTGCTTCGTGGCCGACGTCGGCCAGGGTGCCGACGATCTGGAAGGGGTTGAGCAGAAGGCCATCGCCTCCGGTGCCTCCAAGTGCATCGTCAAGGATCTGAAGGAAGAGTTCGTCAAGGATTACGTCTATCCGACCCTGAAGACTGGCGCCATCTACGAAGGCACCTACCTGCTGGGTACCTCCATGGCTCGTCCGGTCATCGCCAAGGCGATGGTGGAAGCGGCCATGGCCGAAGGCGCCGATGCCATCGCGCACGGCTGCACCGGTAAGGGTAACGATCAGGTGCGTTTCGAAGGCGCCGTGGCCGCGCTGGCTCCGCAGCTGAAGGTGATTGCGCCATGGCGGATCTGGACCATGCGCTCCCGCGAAGAGCTGCTCAACTACCTGGCCGAGCGCAACATTCCTTGCAAGGCCTCCATCACCAAGATCTACAGCCGTGATGCCAACGCCTGGCACATCTCCACCGAAGGTGGCGAGCTGGAAAGCACCTGGAACGAAGCCTCCGAAGCCGTCTGGCAGTGGACCGTCGCGCCGGAGAAGGCTCCGGATCAGCCAGAGATGGTCAAGCTTGGCATCGTCAAGGGTGAAGTGGTCGCTGTCGATGACAAGCAACTGAGCCCCTATCAGGTGCTGGTCGAGCTGAACGCTCGCGCCGCCAAGCACGGTGTCGGTCGTATCGACATCACCGAGAACCGTCTGGTGGGCATGAAGTCCCGCGGTTGCTACGAGACTCCGGGCGGCACCGTGATGATGGCCGCACTGCGTGCCGTCGAAGAGCTGGTGCTGGACAAGACCACGCGCGCCTGGCGTGAGAAGCTGGGTGCCGAGTTCTCGCACCTGGTCTATGACGGTCGCTGGTTCACGCCGCTGTGCAAGGCCATCGTCGCCTCGGCCGATGCCATCGCCGAAGACCTGACCGGTGAAGTCGTGCTGAAGATGTACAAGGGCTCCGTCACTGCAGTGCAGAAGCGCTCTATCAACAGCCTCTACTCCGAAGACTTCGCCACCTTCGGTGCCGATGAAGTGTACGATCAGAGCCATGCCGAAGGCTTCATCCGCCTCTACACGCTGGCCAGCCGCATCCGCGCGCTGAAAGATCAGAGCAAGAAGTAACTTTACAGCCCGATGTGCTGTCGGCCTCCCCGTTGCGGCGGGGAGGCCTCGATTTTCGCTGTACTCCGGCCTCTGGCGGGAGTGATTAGACCTTTATCAGCTCAAGATTTGGAGAGAACACCATGGCGTTGTGGGGCGGACGTTTCAGTCAGGCAGCCGATACCCGGTTCAAGCAGTTCAATGATTCCCTGCGGTTTGACTATCGCCTGGCCGAGCAGGACATCACTGGCTCTGTTGGTTGGTCCCGAGCCTTGGTGCAGGTGGGCGTATTGAGCGCCGAAGAGCAGGCGCGACTGGAAGTGGCGCTCAATGCACTGCTGGCCGAGGTGCAAGCCGATCCGGAGCAGATCCTGCAATCCGATGCCGAAGACATCCACTCCTGGGTCGAAGGCAAGCTCATCGAGCGGGTCGGTGATCTGGGCAAGAAGCTGCACACCGGCCGTTCGCGCAACGATCAGGTGGCCACCGATCTGAAACTCTGGTGCAAGGCGCAAGGGGAGCTGCTGCTCAGCTCTATTCATCAGCTGCAACAGGCGCTGGTGGCCGCAGCCCGCGTGCATCAAAGTACCGTGCTGCCGGGTTACACCCACCTGCAACGGGCGCAACCGGTGACTTTCTCCCATTGGGCGCTGGCCTATGTCGAGATGCTGGAGCGTGACTACAGCCGTCTGCAGGATGCGCTGGCGCGCCTGAATCTCTGCCCGCTGGGCTCGGGTGCTCTGGCCGGTACCGCCTATGCCATCGACCGTGAGGCTCTGGCGCTGGATCTGGGCTTTGCCGGGGCGACCCGCAACAGTCTGGATTCGGTCTCGGATCGCGACCACGTGGTCGAGCTGATGAACTGCGCCAGCCTCTCCATGGTCCATCTGTCGCGCTTTGCCGAAGACCTCATCTTCTTCAATACCGGTGAGGCGGGTTTTGTCGAGCTCTCCGACAAGGTGACCTCCGGCTCCTCCTTGATGCCGCAGAAGAAGAACCCCGATGCGCTGGAGCTGATCCGCGGTAAGGCGGGACGGGTGGTTGGTGCCCAGATGGGCATGATGATGACCCTCAAAGCCCTGCCGCTGGCCTACAACAAGGACATGCAGGAAGACAAGGAGGGGCTGTTCGATGCCCTGGACTCCTGGCATGACTGCCTGGACATGGCCTGCCTGGTGCTTGACGACATCAAGGTGAATCAGGCGCGCACCCTGGCGGCGGCCCAAGGCGGTTACGCCAATGCCACCGAGCTGGCCGACTATCTGGTGGCCAAGGGGATCCCGTTCCGTGAGGCGCACCACATCGTCGGCGAGTCCGTGGTCTATGCCATCCAGGTGGCCAAGCCGCTCGAAGATCTCAGCCTCGACGAGCTGCGCCGGTTCAGTTCCGTCATCGGCGAGGATGTCTATCCGATCCTGTCGCTGGAATCGACTCTCGGCAAGCGGGTGGCCAAGGGGGGAGTGGCGCCTGGACAGATCGACGCGGCGCTCGCCTTCATGGAGAGCCATCTGGCCAAGCGTCTCGGATAACGACTCATATGCGAAACAGGAGCCACTTTGGCTCCTGTTTCATTAGTGGGGGTTGTCCTTATCTATACTTAGTTTCAATGGTGAATATACAGGTTGTCGCTTATGGGTATGCCCAATGATCTTCAACGACTGCACGGTTTCTATCACATCGAGTCCAAATCTCGCTGGATTAAGGTGACGATCGCCGAGGGTATCAATCTGGACCTAGTCAAAAAGTATCAACCCGAGATGCAGGCGGCGATCGATCGCTTCAAAGGCCGTCGTTGGGGGATGCACCTGTGGGTTCAGGGGGATGCTTTGCTGACGCCGGAAGCGACTACGACGTTGCGCAGCGTGATTATGACTCGGGCTCAGATGGGCTGTGGTGCGGTGGCCATCCAGATCGTCGAGGCGGTAGCCCCTTCGCTGATACAGGCCTATTGGAACGATCTCTATACCCACTCGGGTATGCCTTACACCTTCTGTCAGGATGAAGCGCAAGCCGAGATCTGGCTGGACGAGCATCTGACCGAGTTGGTGTGATGCCTCTCATCTGACGATTCAGTGCCTCTGGTTGTTGTCGTGGCAGGCGACGCTAAACCACCTGCCACTGTGAACCCTTGGGCGACTATTTTTGCAAGTCTTCCGGATCCAGCAGGATCACCTCGCAATTCCCCCAATGATCCTGAAAGGCCTTCTGATGCATATCGAAGATCACCAGCAGGTTACCCAGACCGAAGGCGCTGCTGAACATGCGCACCAGAGCCTGGCCGACCTTCAGGTTAGAACCGTCCGTGTTTTGTACCCGCAGTCGGAATCGACGCATGCCAGGGGTGTACCCCTGTTTGCACCAGAACCAGAGATAGAAGCCACAGACCGAGCAGGTCAGGGTGAAGATGTACAGATGGCTGTGGGCCAGCCATTGCCCCAGATCCGGGTATTCACCCAGCTGGATCAGGCCCAGGGTCTGCAGCAGATAGGCGATGCTATAGCCAGCAAAGGCGGTCAGAGCCAGCAGGGCACCAACCAGTGGCAGGTCAAATGCCCAGGCCGCCAGGCGGCGGAATAGTCCGGCACGGGGATGGGTCGGGATAATCACTTTTTTCGCCGGCGCTGCATCATTGGCTGCGGCTGCCGGACGGGGAGTTGGTTTCTTTTTCGACATAGGGTACTGCTTTGGTTATGGGTGATTCAGGGCTGCCTAGTCTACCTCAAGGCGGGTGTGATCCTGCAGTGACCGGGCCGACGATTTAATCATCAACCGATTGAGATAGTGGAAAAAACCATTTGCGCTGCCGATGGGGATTTGTATAATCCCTCCCGCACAATGGCCCGTGGCTGAAAAGTCTCGGCGTGCATGCCCGGGTGGCGAAATCGGTAGACGCAGCGGATTCAAAATCCGCCGGTGAATAACTGTGAGGGTTCGAGTCCCTCCCCGGGCACCAATTAAAAACCCTGTTTGGTCAACAGGTTAGCGTGGCGAAAGCGGCGCTAGATAGTCTGACAACTGCGGTTGAAACCCCAAACTTTGTGCAATTTCGTGCAAGAGGTTTTCAACCATGGCAAGTGTTCAAAAAATCACAGGCAAGCGCGGCACCACATATCGCGTTCAATTCATGCGAAATGGCCGCCGCATAGGCCAAACATTCCCCCGCAAAAAAGACGCAGAGCAATTCCTTGCTCAAATTGTCGTATCTGACGATCTGACAGACGCGATGACTGGCGCGGCTTTATCGACAATCCCACTTTCAAATTCAGTGCGTGATTTCCTTGACGAGTACAAGGGGCGCGACCGTTCAATGATTCAGCGCCTTGGCTGGTGGGCTGACCGCCTTGGTGACAAGCCAATGGGCAAAATCCAGCGCCAGCACATTAGAGCCGCCCTTGACGCTCTCAAACAGGATGAAAAATCCCCCGCCACCATTAACCGCTATCAGGCGGCTATTTCTTCCGTGTTCGTCTGGTTCAATGACAAGCACGACACCAAGCACAACCCCGCACGAGAAGTACGCCAACAAACAGAGAACAACGGCAGAACCAGATTCCTGGCCGATGATGAGCTTTCACGCTTGATGGCATCCGCGAAGGTGAGCAAGTGGGAGCGCCTGCACCTGCTGATCCACTTGGCGATTAGTACCGGAGCCAGACGCGGCGAGCTGATCGGCCTTAAATGGTCTGATATTGATTTCCAGCGCAAGACTGCACACTTGGCACGCACCAAGAATGGAGATCAGCGCGTGCTAACCCTGACAAACGCAGTGATTCAAGAGCTGATGCCGTTTCGGCAGGTGGGCGACGCCTATCTATTCCCGCACCCCGGCAAGCTGCACGGGCCTTTTTCGGAGTTCGATCATCACTGGCAAGCCTGCTTGCTCGATGCAGAGATCAGCGATTTCCGATTCCATGACCTGCGGCACACATGCGCCAGCCTGTTAGCAAAAAACGGGGCCACACTGCTTGAGATTGCCGATCACCTAGGCCATAAGACCATGACCATGGTTAAACGGTATGCGCATCTTTGCACAGGCCACAAGGCAGCATTGACTGAACGTATTTTCGGGGGGATAGCCAAATGATCGCCAGTTTCGATGAATTTTGTGCTCATTACGAGCTAGACCCTACCAGCGATGACAGCCGCCAGGAATATGAAGCCTATCGCCTCAATCTTGCGCTGTTCAGCCAAGCGGCTCAGGATCTGGACAACCAGTAAAGAAAACCCCCGCAACCGCGCGAACGGTTCGGGGGCGTGATCCATAGCGATGAGGACACATCGACATGAACGCTGCAAGTTTACATTCCGCACCAACAAAACGCCAAGCAATGAGACCTGTATGGTTTGCCGCCGTTAGCGCATGGAGGCATTCCTGATGTGGGATATTCGCGATACATACGATCCAGATAGCGCACAGAGCATTCATAAAAAATTGGAGCAGTTCGCAGAGCTAGTAGAGAGAGGGGATGAGGTTCCCGTTGAGCTTATGCAATTCATTGCAGCAGGTGTTAGGCGCTTCATTGGTTGCGGCGTTCCTTGGCCTGTGAAGACAGGGGCAAAACCAGTTGCTGATGTCTTGTTGATGACCGTTTTATCTATTGATGAGAAGTTTCCAGGTAATCGGCACCAGATTGCTGAATATGCGGGGGTTAGTTTTCGCCAAGTTGTGAATTACGTCAAAGATGCGAAGGCGCTATTAAATAGTGACCCGCGTATTGAGGACATTCTTCGTAGCTGCATGGCGCAACATGAGAATCGCACGCTTCCTGAGCTTCTCAAATCGCTGGCATATGCAAAGGAATTTCTTTCAGGCAAAGAAATGCCGCCAATTGATGACTGGCACCCTGACGATTAACCCCTAAAGGAAATGAACTATTTTTCTTTCCCTTCCGAATCGAGGGGCGGCTTGCTGCATTCTAAATCTGACCAAAAACCGCAGTTGCTCAAGCAAAACCAAGACATGAGGATCAAAGAGATGAACGATCAAACCTTACTCGCAATGGCGCAAAAGACGAACAATCAAATACTGATCGAAATGGCGCAAAACTTGAACAACTGGCAGCCAATGGCCGAGCTACCAAAGCATTACAGCCAGTTCACCTATGCAACCCTGAAGACCATGTTCTGGAAGCGTAGCGAGCGGCCAGGGCTGGAACGCTGTTCCCGGATGGTAGGCAGAAAGCTGTTTGTAAACGTGCCGATGTTTGGGCTTTGGCTGGCTGGTGAGTTGCCAGAGCAGCAAGGCAAGGCCGCGTGATCGGATGTTCAATCCTACGGCGATCTTGTTGTGTCGCCACTTGGATGAAGTGCGCGGGGAAAACGCCGTGCAGACCGTAAAAAAAAGCCCCTGAACGCTAATTCAGAGGCATTAAATCAAAGGGCTCGCTCGACTGTTTGGCGACTGAGAGCAAGCCCAAGAGCAAAGGAAGTCTAAAACATGAGACAGAAACCAGCCAGAAAAAAAGCCGGTGATTTATCTGCTGCTGTACGGGCTCAGTTCGCGCTGTACGAAACACGCGAAAACCTTGACGACAAGCTAGAGCGCATCGAGGACGAGCGCCAGAGCGATCTCCACGAGGTGGCCGAATGATGAAAGCCGCAGCAAAAACAGAATCGATCTTTATTGGATTCAATGACCTGGAAGACCACAGAACAATCGTCATTCACACCGGGCATGAGGCGGATAGATGCGGGGAGATTAGAAGACTATGGCAGCAGACGCACAATCTACGCATTGAAGAAGATAACGCCATAGACCCGCAAATTGAGCCAACACAGACCCTTTACGTTAGCCCTAACCATCTTGATGAGCCTGTGAAGCGTTACCCGCTGGCAGACAGGGACAGCACCAAAAAGATCATAGTTCACATACGTGGCCTGCTAGCACCTGAGAAGGAGCGGCGCCTGATAGACGAGCTAAGGAGACAAGCACCCAATGCTGAGATATGCATAGGGCGTCTAGGCCAAGAGGCCAGTAAGTGGGACACGGTTGATGTTATGGCGGATCATGAGCGGCAGCAGCAGCAGCAGCAGGAGCAGAAGCGGAAGCAGATCGAGGGCGCTTTATATGATGAGTCAGCCGCTGGCTGTGCCGTTTCGCTGCTAGGCATGGCCGGAGATCACCCGCTGGCTACCTACTCCAGAGATGTGGCTGATTCAATCCAGATCAGCCGCGATTCCACTTTCCTGATCGGCCTAGGGCTAACGTCTGCCGTGGTGGGATCATCCTACTGCATAAAAACGCCATGGGATGCGGAGCTGCCGCTGGGATTGTACGTTACAGCAGAGCAGCCTCCAGCCGCTGGGAAGTCTGGTGTAATGGCAGCCTTTCAGAAGCCATTCAGGACAGCATTGCGCCGCATGAATGAGGAACGAGACAACGCCCTGGATGCACTAGAGGCACAGATTGACGCAGCAGACGATCCGGCAATAAAGGGAGAGCTACAGGAGCAACTGCAAGGCAAGCCTAAGCCAGTAAGGGGCTGGATTAGTAACGCAACCCCCGAGGCTTTGGAGAAAGAGGCGATCAACCCTAACAGTGGCTTTTTCATGCTAGCCAGCGATGAACGGGGGCTGTTAAACAGTGTCTTTGGCCTGAGCTACGGGAAGGGCTCACCCGTGAACATGGATGCAGCATTGAAAGGCTTTGATGGCGGATCTTATGTGTCCGTTCGTGCAACAAGGCGCGGTTTTGATGGCGAGGTACACGGATCGATAGTCTGCTTTGCGCAACCTGGAAGCATTGAGGCGATCATGTTTGCAAGTGGCGGCACCGGACTAGCCGAGCGGTTTTTGTGGCTGAGTGATGATCACAACCTAGGGAAGCGCGACCACCTGAAGCCATGGAGTAAGCCCGACAGTGAGCCGTTCACCCGTCTATGTGATGAGATAACCAAGGTTATGCCCTATCGCCCGTCGATAGACAGACTTGCTCCACTGGCAATCCCAGCCGCTTTGCTTGTCCAGCTACGCAAGGCCAAACAGGAAATAGAGCGCGATCTAGGTGACGATGGCCGATTCGGCAACGATGCGGTGAGAGGGGCCGCTGGCAAGTTTGATATGCAGGTGATGAAAATATCTGCAATTCTGCACGTTAGCCGTCACCTAATGCAGGGGATGACTGTGCCGCCAAACATAGGGGCCGCCGACTTCGAGATCGCGCTAACGATGTGTCGCGAGCTGTTAGAGCGTTATCGCTTGGCATTGGTAAGTAAGCGGATTATCGGCTTTGGTGCCGAAGCGGATGCAGTGATCGATTACCTGGAGAAGTTCCCGAACGGCAAGGACTTGGAGCAAGCAAAAAACAGCTTGAGATCGAAGGCTGTATTTAAGGGCCGCAGCACCAAGCAGATCGCTGTAACCATCGACAAGCTGGCCGCAGCCGGGATCGCAATGATAGAGACCGGGATAACAAGGAGGAAGACGATCAGGCTGGTTTAATTGGTGGATGACGCAAGACAGGGGCCGCGAGCCCCTTTTTTTATCCTCAAAAACCCGAAAACACACAAAACACACAGAAAAAGCAAGAAACCCAGCAACCACGCGCCTTCCCGGTTGTGTGTCGATACACAAGAAAACACAAAATACACAAACCTGAAAAATATGCGGCAGCGCGATTTTGTGTGTTTTTGTGTGTTTTTGTGTGTTTTGTTTTTTTGGACACAACCCGGAAGCCTTGCTGTGACTGGCTTTGCCCTGAATTTGTGTGTTTTGTGTGTTTTCAGTGTTTCCGCCAATGGCTGAGTCCCGTTTCAAGGAACGACACCCCAAACCATGCAGATCTGTATGGTGTAGCAATGGAGCTACTCCACACGGCAACCCGTGAGGCGTTCAAGGTCATGATGCGCAGAGGTGGGCAAATATCCTTGCTATCGACAACGGTGTCGATAATACCCGCCATTCCGGTAATAACGGCCGCCATAACCTGGAGCCCTAATGGTCAAACGATGACCGAGCTTCAGATCCCAACTGGTGAGAAACACGCGCCTTTTATGGCCTGCAAAAACTGCACACAGGCTCAAAAACCATCCAACACACGCCATTTTTCACGCCGACACCAAGCAAGCCAAGCAGATAAAGGGTTCCCGTCTGATTGCCAATCCCCCGGCTGTTAAATACAGGCAAAAAACAATCATTTTACTGTACGGATAACCAGTGGTAGGCGATAATCTATCCAATCAGTGATTTTAATCGAGACGATCAAAATGGCTTTTCAGAAAGGGCAATCAGGAAACCCGACAGGCAGGCCGCGAGGGGCAAAAGGCAAGCGTCTGCAACTCCCGTCAGAGCTGACCAGTGACGCTATCACCGCGCTGGCCGAGGCCGTGGCAGGTGGTGACGTGCAAGCGATCCGCCTTGTTCTGGATCGCACCATTCCCGCACTGAAAGCGGTCACGCCTGAATCATCACTTGATGGTGAATTAATGGCATTGAAGATCCGGGAGCTTGCCGAGTTCGAGCAGCGCCTTGCCGCCATAGAGCAGCAGGTTGGGGCACGATGAAGCAGCGTGATCGCCGCCTTGGAGCAATCAAAACTAGTCTAGCCTCTCGCTTACTCACAGATGACCTTGAGCTGGCTCTAAGCAGACCGAGCCTGATTTCTGATGAGGAGTTTGCCGAGGTATTGCACTGGCCAGAACCCGAGGAGCGCACATGAACACAAAGGGGGGAGTCCGTGAATAAATCACTACAGGAACGACTTGAACGAGCAGAGCGCCGCACAGAGCCGCCAAGGCCATTCAAGATTGTGCTGCACGTTATCAACATCGTACCGGATAGCGATCCCCTATGTGGCACCTGGGAGGCAGAACCAGAAGGGCAGACAGCCTTCCCGATTGTTCGCTTTTATGGCCGCGACTTGGCACACCTGGACGAGTTACGCGCTACCTACAAGGCAGAACAAGAACCAGACCTAGAGTTTTCAGTAAAGCCACCACGAGGCCCGGTCTACCTGACAGGAGAAGGAGCTGGCAACCTTTACGACATGGAAACGGTCGGCGAACTACTGACCAGCGCCAACACCCACAACCCCGAATTTTTCAGCAAATAGAGGCAATCAAATGAAGAAATTTCATCAAATGGGCGGATTTTCTACCAGCGACCACTCCCGCGCCAAGCTGCAAAGCGTTCACTTGCAATACAACGCGCTGGCCGATCATACCGACGCCGTTTTAAACGACCGCACCCGCAGCAAGGGTGAGAAATCGCCAATGCTTGCCAAGGCAAAGACTCAGATCCAATCCCTACTGAATAAAGTGGAAGAAGCGAGAGCCGAAGCCGAAGGCCGCCAGAGCGACACCCTAGAACGCCTACAGAACAAGATCGACTCTGTGAGCATGGCCGACGCCTTGACCATCACCAAATTCGTGAGCGAGCTGGATAGCATTGGGCGCGTTTCCGCTATGAAGGAATCCGCAGACATTGCCCTGGCTGTGATGCGTGTTCCCAAAGGCATTGCTGGCCCGTTGCGAGATGCTGCATGGCCTGAGCTGATTCACACCCACATGCCGGAGACTGGCGAGGCTTTGGCTACAGCCGAGCAAGACTTGTTCGAGATCGCCGACGCTGCCGACTTCATCAACAAGCAAGCCGCCGCGCTGGAAGTTCATATCGACCGCGACGCGCTGGCTACTCGGATCTGATGCTATGGCAGATATGGCCGCTTATTTCGTGTCTGATGCTGTGCTGCTGGGGGCGGCACTGTATCACCGCAACTGGCCGCCGCGCCGTTGGTTGGCGGCTTATGGTGGACTTGATGCCATTCGCTTGGATGGTGGAGGCGACTTGTTGCGTGAGATGGTGCGTGAGTATCGAACCGTTCGACGCAGCAAGGAGCAGCGGATCGAACCAGTCAAAGGGGGTACATGATGAAAATGATGGCTTACAGGCTACTGATCGGGGCAACCTTTACCGCCAATCTTCTGGCCTTGTTGCTAGGGGATACCGACCAACAGGCTGGCACGGCGATTTTCGGGATGGTTGCTGCTGCAATATCGACGGCAATCCTACTTGATGAGTTGAGACAAGGGCGGCCATGAGCCGCCTCTCTTTTGCCTGCTGATCCCTTCCCTGGCTGGCGTATTCTGAGTGCAATTCTGTGCAATTCTGTGCAAACCGACCCAAACCACACGCAACAGAAAACAACCAAACCCGCTTGATTCAATGGGTTAAAACTGCCAATATCTGCACATAACCGCAGTTTAGGGATTCAAAATCCGCCGGTGAATAACCGTGTCGGTTCGAGTCCGACCCCGGGCACCAAATTCAGACAAAAGGCCACTCTTCGGAGTGGCCTTTTGCTTTTGATGTGCACACTTTGATGTGCCACATAGTTTTCTGGCTTCTCACACTTCTCTTCTCACACCTGCCTCTTCGCATCACGCCCTTGCGCTGCCTCCCATCTCGCACCAAAAGCCGCCGTAGCGGTTTATAGAGTCTTGGCTCGGGGGTAGAATGTCCGCCTTACCAACCCATTCGCGGCAAGTGCCTGTTCTGGCAGGTGTTTGCCCCTTGCTTTACCCGGTGCCATTCATGTTTGAACAAGCCTTCAAGAATATCGACGATGCCCTGCACAAAGAGGCAGGCTGCAGCTCCGAGCTGGACTACACGGAGCAGACCTCCTGGCTGCTGTTTCTTAAATATCTCGATGAGCTGGAACAGGACAAAGAGAACGAGGCGCTGCTGGAGGGCAAGTCCTATACGCCGATCCTGCCGCCGCGCTATCGCTGGTCGAGCTGGGCGGCGCCCAAGGATGCCGAGGGCAAGATTGACCACAACCAGGCCATGACCGGGGATGATCTGATCGAGTTTGTCGATAACGATCTCTTCGCTTATCTGGAAGGGTTCCATCAGCGGGCCAGCGGCCCGGATACCATCGAATACAAGATTGGCGAGATCTTCGGCGAGATCCGCAACAAGATCCGTAGCGGCTATACCCTGCGGGAGATCATCGACACCATCGACGAGCTGCGCTTTCGCTCCCAGGTGGAGAAACACGAGCTCTCCGCCCTGTATGAAGAGAAGATCCAGCGCATGGGCAACGCAGGGCGTAATGGCGGCGAATACTACACGCCGCGCCCGCTGATCCGCGCCATGATAGCCGTGACCCAGCCGCGCATCGGCGAGCGCATCTATGATGGCGCCTGCGGCTCGGCGGGCTTCTTGTGCGAGGCGCATGACTACCTGTCGGCCAAGCCCAATCTGACCACAGCCGATCTCGAGACTCTGCAGACCCGCACCTTCTACGGTAAAGAGAAGAAGAGCCTGGCCTACGTCATCGCCATCATGAACCTGATCCTGCATGGCATCGAGGCGCCCAATATCCAGCACACCAACACCCTGGCCGAGAATCTGGCGGATATTCAGGACAAGGATCGGATGGACGTCATCCTGGCCAACCCGCCCTTTGGTGGCAAGGAGCGCAAGGAGGTGCAACAGAACTTCCCCATTCGCACCGGCGAGACGGCCTTCTTGTTCCTGCAGCACTTTATCAAGATGTTGAAAGCCGGTGGTCGCGCCGCCATCGTCATCAAGAACACCTTCCTCTCCAACTCCGATAACGCCTCGGTGGCGTTGCGCAAGCTGCTGCTGGAGAGCTGCAACCTGCATACGGTACTCGATTGTCCCAGTGGCACCTTTCAGGGGGCCGGGGTCAAGACGGTGGTGCTGTTCTTTACCAAGGGCGAACCTACCCGCCAGCTGTGGTTCTATCAGCTGGATCCGGGCCGCAATCTGGGCAAAACCAACCCGCTCAATGATGCCGACTTGCAGGAATTCATCGCGCTGCAAAAGAGCTTTGCCGATTCGGACAAGAGCTGGAGTCTGGATATCGCGGCGATTGATAGCACCAGCTTCGATCTGTCAGTGAAGAACCCCACTGGCGGCGAGGCGGTAGTTCATCGCAGCCCGCAGGATATTCTGGATGAGATCGCCGTATTGGATGCCGAAAGCGCCGAGCTGCTGGCCACCATTCGGGGGTTGGTATGAAGGCGGGGTGGGTAACAAAAACGCTGGGAGAACTTCTGGAGAAAACAGAAACAACGAATCCGACAAATGAGCCCGAAGTTGAGTTTCGTTACGTCGATGTATCCAGCGTTTCGAATTTAACCTTTAGTATCGAAGTGGTTCAATTATTAAAAGGCAAAGATGCACCCTCACGGGCTCGTAAAATGATTAGAAAAAACGATGTCCTATTTGCCACTATTCGCCCAACACTACAGCGAATTGCAATAGTGCCAGAGGAGCTTGATCAGCAGGTATGTAGCACTGGGTATTTTGTACTAAGAGCAAAACCTGAAATTGATCATCGGTTTTTATTTTATTCATTATTCACTGCAAGCTTCATGGGCCAGATGGAAAGCCTCCAAAAAGGAGCGAGCTATCCAGCAGTAACGGATGGTGAAGTTAAAATACAGAACTTGTCATACCCCCCGCTCCCCGAGCAGCAACGCATTGTGGCCATTCTCGACGAGGCTTTTGAGGCCATAGCGGCGGCCCGTGCCAATGCCGAGCAGAACCGCCAGAATGCCCGCGCCCTGTTTGAAAGCTATCTGGAGGCCATTTTCAACCATGCTTGGCAAACAGGCTCAGTCGTAAGCCTTTCTGAGCTGGCGACCGACATTACCGACGGCGATCACATGCCACCGCCGAAATCAGAAACAGGGGTCCCTTTCATCACTATCGGCAACATCCAAAAAGACACCCAGCAAATTGATTTTTCAAATACCTTTAAGGTGCCCCGTGGGTATTTTGACGGCCTGAAAGCGAATAAAAAACCACAGTCTGGTGATGTTCTTTACACGGTTACCGGATCTTTTGGTATTCCAGTGTTGGTTGAGAGTAGTGCCGAGTTTTGCTTTTAGCGACACATTGGATTGGTTCGCCCGAAGGCGGGTATTTCGAGCAACTGGCTCTATTACTTGCTGATGTCTCCTCAGGTGTTTAATCAAGCGAATGATGGGGCTACCGGCACCGCGCAAAAAACAGTCTCCTTAAAACTACTTCGTAGCTTTCGAGTGCCGCGAGTGACGGCTGAACAACAACTAGAAGCGGTTGTGAAATTAGACGCTCTGAGAGTTGACACCCAGCGCCTTGAATCTCTCTATCAACGCAAGATCGCCGCACTGGACGAGTTAAAGCAGTCGCTGTTGCAGCAAGCCTTTAGCGGCCAGTTATAGAAAAGATGGGAATGCCTATATGAGCAATGCCGTTCATTATCACCTTGGAAAATTTCCACCAGCAGATCTGGATTGGGCCCAACTCATTCCCTTGCTTGGTCCCGCAAATGCGGGGCTTGCCCGTTATGATGGCTTGCTCTCTGCCATTCCCAATGCGCACATTCTGCTCTCGCCCCTGACGACTCAGGAAGCGGTACTGTCGTCGAAAATCGAAGGCACACACGTCACGATTGGCGAAGTGCTCGAGATCGAGGCAGGTGGAGAATCGGATGCCTTTACACAGCCCAAACGGCTCGATGCCGAAGAGGTTTTGAATTACCGTCGCGCCATGCAAGCCTGCGTTGGCGAAATGGCGCATCGTCCGTTCTCGCAACATATATTGCGTGGGGCCCATGCGTTGTTAATGGAAGGGGTTCGCGGGCGAGACAAGACTCCGGGCTACTACCGCATTGATCAGAATTGGATTGGGACTGCGGGTTGCAACATGGACACGGCGAGCTTTGTGCCAATAGCACCGGAACATTTGAGCTTCGGGATGGATGAATGGGAGCGCTATTTCGGCAGCATTACAGAACCAGACGCATTGGTTCAATTGGCCATCATCCATGTGGAGTTCGAGGCGTTGCACCCCTTCAAGGATGGCAATGGCCGTCTGGGTCGAATGTTGATTCCGCTATTCCTCTATCAACGCAAGCTGCTGGCGAGCCCCGACTTTTACATGAGCGGCTATCTGGAGCGAAACCGCGAGGAGTATCAGGAGCGGCTGCGGGCGGTATCGCGGGATGGTGATTGGACACGCTGGTGTGTGTTTTTTTTGCGAGGCATACGGGAGCAGGCCGCGGAGAATGAGCGACGGGCTCGCGCTATTTTGGCTCTCTATGACCGGATCAAGACACAGATAGCGGACTTGACTCATTCCCAGCATGCGATTCGTGCGGTTGATTTCCTATTCCAGTCACCGATCTTCGGTGCGCCGACTTTCATCAATCATGCCGATATTCCGAAGCCTACGGCCAACCGCATTCTCGGATTGCTTCGTGATGCGGGCATTTTGATGACTCTTGAAGAAGGGCGTGGCCGTAGAGCCGGGATTTATGCGTTTCGCGAGTTACTGAATGTCGCTGAGGGATATGAAGTGTTTTGAGTCTCAGAAGTGAGACACAAAAAAGTTTGTGTTTCATTTTTTTAAAAAAGTGATACGCAAGTCGGGTTGTGGCTCATCACTGAGCCACAAAAACCAGGTGCTACTCGTTTGGCTCGTTGCGAGCCAGAAACTACATCGCCTGAATTTCTTGATTGGGTTTTGATTTTGAGCGGCCATACCGATGGTATTGAAATAGTCGATTTGTTATAAATCAATGTGTTGTGACTTGATGAAAGCGTTAGTTTTTCTTGAGCCAGCCTTGAGTGAAGTCTGTGTGGCCGTCATGAGGCATATTTGTGTCTCATAAATCATAAAAAACGAGACGCAAATCTTTTTGTGTCTCACAGGTGAGACGCAAATGAACGAAGCCGAAACCCGCAGCGATCATATCGACCCCATGCTGGTGGCCGCTGGCTGGGGGGTGACTCCGGGCAGCCGCATTCGCCGAGAATACCCCATCACCCTGGGGCGATTGGAGGGTAACGGCAAGCGCGGTAAGGCACTCTCCGCCGACTATGTGCTGGAGTATCGCCATACCAAGCTGGCGGTGGTCGAGGCCAAAGCCTGGGACAAGCCGCTAACCGCCGGAGTGGCGCAGGCCAAGGATTACGCCACCAAGCTGGCCATTCGCTTTACCTACTCCAGTAATGGCCAAGCCATTTATGCCATCGACATGGCGACGGGGCAGGAGAGTCAAACTCTGACCTTCCCAAGCCCGGATGAGCTGTGGAACCTCACCTTTGCGCAGCAAAACCGCTGGCGGGATCGCTTTAGTGCCGTCCCCTTCGAAGACAAGGGCGGCTACTGGCAGGGGCGTTACTATCAGGACATCGCCATCGAGCGGGTGTTGGCGGCGATCAGCGAGGGGCGGAATCGCATCCTGCTGACCCTGGCGACCGGGACCGGCAAGACCTTTATCGCCTTTCAGCTTGCCTGGAAGCTGTTCCATAGCCGCTGGAACCTGAACGATTGGCAGGGCGATGGTGAGCCGACACGCCGCCCGCGCATTCTGTTTCTGGCCGATCGCAACATTCTGGCCAATCAGGCATTTAACAGCTTCTCGGCCTTCCCGGAGGACGCGCTGGTGCGGATCTCGCCTGACGAGATCCGGAAAAAGAAACGGGCACCGAAAAACGGCAATATCTTCTTCACCATCTTCCAGACCTTTATGACCGGCACGGACGCCGAGGGCAAACCGGCCCCGGTGTTTGGCGACTACCCGGCTGACTTTTTCGATTTCATCATCATCGACGAGTGCCATCGTGGTGGCGCCAATGATGAGGGGAACTGGCGGGCCATCCTCGATTACTTCAAACCGGCGGTGCAACTGGGGCTGACGGCGACCCCCAAGCGCACCGATAACGTCGATACCTATGCCTACTTTGGCGAGCCGGTTTACACCTACTCCCTCAAAGAAGGGATCAACGATGGCTACCTGACGCCGTTCCGGGTGCGGCAACACGCCACCACCCTGGATGAGTACATCTACACCTCCGACGATACCGTGGTGGAAGGGGAGATCGAGCGGGGCCGGGTTTACACGGAGCCGGATTTTAACCGCATCATCGAGATCACGGATCGGGAGCGCAAGCGGATCGACATCTTCATGAAAGAGATCGATCAGAGCCAGAAAGCCATCGTGTTCTGCGCCACGCAGGAGCATGCCTTGGCAGTGCGCGATCTTATCAATCAGATGAAAAAGAGTAGCCACCCCGATTATTGCCACCGGGTCACCGCCGATGACGGGGCCCTGGGTGAGCAGTGGTTGCGGGAGTTTCAGGATAACGAGAAGTCAGTACCCACCATTCTGACCACCTCCCAGAAGCTCTCGACTGGGGTGGATGCCCGCAATGTGCGGAATATAGTGCTGATGCGCCCGGTGAACTCGATGATCGAATTCAAACAGATCATCGGCCGAGGCACCCGGCTGTGTGATGGCAAGGATTACTTCACCCTGCATGATTTCGTGAAGGCTCACCACCATTTCAGCGATCCCGAGTGGGATGGCGAACCCTTACCGCCCGAAGCATGCGACCTCTGCGGCGCCAGCCCCTGCACCTGTCCAAAGGAGCCCGCCAAGCCTTGTCAGAAGTGTGGCCAGCGCCCTTGTATCTGTATCAAGGAGCCACCGCCTGAGTATCAGTGCGACGTTTGTGGCAACAAGCCCTGCACCTGCACCAGGCAGAAGATCCGAGTCGAGCTGGCTGACGGCAAGGCTCGCAAGATCCAGCATATGAGTGCCACCAGCTTCTGGCACCCGGATGGTACGCCCATGTCCGCCGCCGAGTTTATGCAGGAGTTGTTTGGTCAGTTGCCGGAGTTTTTCAAGGATGAGGAGGAGCTGCGCACCCTCTGGAGTGAGCCGGGGACACGCAAGAAGTTGCTGGATGGTCTGGCCGAGAAGGGCTTTGGCATTGACCAGCTGAGCGAGATGCAGAAGGTGATTGAGGCCGAGCAAAGCGATCTGTTCGATGTGCTGGCCTATGTGGCCTACGCCGACGAACCACTCACCCGTGAAGCGCGGGCCATCCGGGCCGAGATGAGTATCGGCAAGGCGTTCGATAGCAAGCAACACGCCTTCTTGAGCTTTGTGCTGGGGCACTATGTCAAGGAAGGGGTCACCGAGCTAGATGAAACCAAGTTGGGGCCACTGCTCAAGCTCAAATACAACAACGCCCTGTCCGATGCCTTCGCCGAATTGGGTTCAGCCGATGTGGTGCGCCGCGCCTTTGTCGGCTTCCAGAAGTATCTCTATCAGGGGAATTAGTCTTGGGCTTGGTCGTTTGCGGCTGATTCTCCAGCTCTGCTCGGTCAGATACATGATTTTCGTTGTCCAGCCGCAAGCGCTCGGCAACGGGATCCAACCTGGGTCATAGCCGACGGCGCGGTTCTTCTGTTATAACTCCTGCGGTTTTTATCTGGCGGGAGTCTCGCCCATGAGTCTTGAACAACTGGCGCTGGTGACATCCCTGTTCCAGCAGTTGTGCGTCTATCTGGTTATCGCCTGGCTGCTCTCCAAGACGCCGCTGTTTATGCCGCTGACCCAGGTGACCCTGAGCCTGCCGCACAAGCTGGTCTGCTACCTCATCTTCTCCACCTTCTGCATCCTCGGCACCTATTTTGGCCTGCGCATCGAGAACTCCATCGCCAATACTCGCGCCATCGGCGCCGTCCTGGGCGGCATCGTCGGCGGTCCGGCGGTCGGCTTGCTGGTGGGGCTGACCGGCGGCCTGCACCGCTACTCGCTCGGCGGCTTCACGGCGCTGGCCTGCATGTTTTCCACCGTGGCCGAAGGGCTGCTCGGCGGCCTGGTGCATCGCCATTTTGTGCAGCGGCGACGGCTGGATCGGCTGTTCAATCCCTGGATGGTGGCGGCGGTGGCCTTTGTCGCCGAGCTGATGCAGATGAGCATTATCCTGCTGGTGGCGCGGCCACTGGCCGATGCCTGGCATCTGGTGCAGAACATAGCGCTGCCGATGCTGGTGGCCAACACTATAGGTGCGGCCATGTTTATGGGGATGATCCTGGATCGGCGCGCCATGCTGGAGAAGTATTCGGTGGCCTTCTCGGCCCGGGCGCTGAAGATCGCCGAGCGGGCCATGGGGGTGCTGGATCAGGGCTTCACGCCGCAAAACTGCAGCCAGATGGCGCGCATCCTCTATGAGGAGACCGGGGTCGGCGCCGTGGCCATCACCGATTGTCAGCAACTGCTGGCCTTCATCGGCATCGGTGAGGATCACCACCTGCCGGGCACCCCCATCACCTCGCCCCACACCTTTGCCGCCATCAGTCGCAACGAGGTGGTCTATGCCGATGGCAATCTGATCCCCTACAGCTGCACCCTGCATCCGGAGTGCAAGCTGGGCTCGTCGCTGGTGATCCCGCTGCGCGGCGAGGAGGGGCAGGTGATCGGCACCATCAAGCTCTACGAGCCCAAGCGCAAACTCTTCTCCTCGATGAACCGCACCCTGGGCGAGGGGATAGCGCGCCTGCTCTCGGGGCAGATCCTCTCCGGCAAGTACAACGAGCAGAAACGGCTGCTGGCCCAGGGGGAGATCAAGCTGCTGCAGGCCCAGATCAATCCGCACTTTCTGTTCAACGCCCTCAACACCCTCTCGGCGGTGATCCGCCGGGACCCGGAGCAGGCCCGCACCCTGGTGCAGCACCTCTCCACCTTCTTTCGCAAGAATCTCAAGCGCCAGAGCGATGAGGTGAGCCTGCGCGATGAGTTGGAGCATGTGCAGGCCTATTTGCAGATCGAGCAGGCGCGCTTCGCCGACCACCTGAGCGTGCGGTGGCAGATCCCGGAGTCGTTGCTGGAGTGCCGCCTGCTGGCCTTCTCGCTGCAGCCGGTGGTGGAAAACGCCATCAAGCATGGCATCTCGCAGATGCTCGAGCCCGGGTGTCTGACCCTGAGCGCTGAGGCGTTACAAGGGGTTCTGCAACTGGTGGTGAGCGACAACGCCGGTCTGTATCAGCCGCCAGCGGACAGATCCGGGCTTGGCATGAATATCGTCGATCGGCGCCTCAAGGCGCGCTACGGCGAGCAGTATGGGGTGCGGGTCGAGTGCGAGCCCGGGCGGCTGACCCGGGTCATCATCACCCTGCCGCTGACGGAGGTTCCATGCTAACTGCGCTGATAGTCGACGATGAACCCCTGGCCCGCGAGGAGCTGCGCCTGCTGCTGCAGGCCTCCGGCTGCATCGAGGTGATGGGTGAGTGCGCCCATGCCTTGGAGGCGCTGCCGGCCATCCATCGCCTGAAACCCGATGTGCTGTTTCTGGATATCCAGATGCCGCGCATCAGCGGCCTGGAGCTGGTGGGGATGCTGGATCCGGAGGCGCTACCCCATATCGTCTTTGTCACCGCCTTTGATGAGTACGCGCTGCGCGCCTTCGAGGAGCACGCGCTGGATTACTTGCTCAAGCCGCTGGATCCGGCCCGGCTGCAGCGCACCCTGGATCGTTTGGTGCAACTGGCGCGGCGCGAGAATCCGGTGGCCGATGGGCAAGGGGCGACGGCACCGGGCTCTGGTGATCCGGGATTAGTGGCCGCTCCGCTGCGCACCATCCCCTGTATCGGCCATAACCGCATCCTGCTGTTGCCGCTGGCCGAGGTGGAGTATGTGCACAGCGATCTGACCGGCAACCGGGTGGTGGCCGGGGAGCGGCAGGGCACCACCGAGCTGACCCTGCGCACCCTGGAGGAGAAGAGCGGCTTTCTGCGCTGTCACCGCCAGTATCTGCTCAATCCGGCGCTGATCCGCGAGATCCTGCTGCTCGAGGGCGGCCTGGCCGAGGTGGTGACCCATGGAGGTCACAAGGTGCCGGTCAGCCGCCGTTATCTCAAGGCACTCAAGGAGCAGCTGGGGATCCCGTGAGGGGGCTCAGCTCATCGCCTCGGGTTTGCCGGACAGTAACTGGTGAGCCTGCTGGCTGACGGCCAGCACCGCCGGATGGGTGAGGCGGCGCTCCAGGGAGATGGCATAGTAGCTGACCTGGATCTCGTCGAGCCGCCCGGCCGGCTCGACCCCATAGTGGCGACACACCTCCTCGAGGATCACCTCGGGCACCGGAAACAGCCCCACGCCCGCCTCACCGAACGACTTCATCAGTGCGCTGTCATCAAATTCGCCGACCACATGGGTCGCCAGTTTCTGCTCCTGTAACCAGCGGGCCAGCGGTGCACTCTGGGCGGCATTGGCGCCGGGCAACAGCAGCGGCAGTTCGCGTAAGGCTCGGGGGAAGTCGTGGCGCGCGCGTTCGGCGAGGGTGGGGGTGCCGACCCAGATCAGCGGGCTGCGCCCCAGCAGATGGCTGTAGCCCTTGACGCCCACGGTGGCGGGCAGCGGACGGTCGGAGATCACCAGATCCAGATGATGCAGCGCCAGCTCGGCGAACAGCTTCTCCGGCTTCTCCTCCTGACAGAGCAGGCGCACCGGTTGGCTCAGTTGCAGCGCCGGAGCCAGCAGGCGATAGGCGATGGATTTGGGCACCGCATCGGTGAGCCCGACCCGCAGAGTCAACTCGCCTTGGCGGCCGGGATTGTGCAACAGGGCTTCGAGCTCGTTGCCCAGCATGAAGATCTGCTCGGCGTGGGGCAGCGCCAGTTGCCCGGCGGCGGAGAGCTCCATGCGGCGGCCGGTGCGCACAAACAGCGGGGTGCCCAGGGTGCGCTCCAGCTCGCCGATCTGGCCGCTCAGGGTCTGCGGCGTCAAGTGCAACTGTTCGGCGGCACGGGTGATGCCACCGAGCTTGGCGACCTGCCAGAAGTAGTAAAGCTGCTTGTAGTTGAGCATCAATCATCAGCCTATAACGAACAATTCACCAATTATATTCGATTATTTTTGCTGGAAAACCCTTGTTAGACTTGCCCCCACCCAAGGTAGGGCCGTTGCCGCTGGCAACGCACCCGTTCATCGACAGGGGGCATCTTGTGTCACTGGATCCAGTCATTCTCTTTTTTCTGCTCGGTCTGTTTGCCGGGCTGGTGCGGGCCGAGTTGCGACTCCCGGCCGCCATCTACGACTTCCTGAGCATGCTGTTGCTGCTCACCATCGGCCTCAAGGGCGGGGTTGAGCTGGCCAACAGTGAGGTGGTTCATCTGTTGCCGCAACTGCTCGGTGTGCTGTTGCTGGGGCTACTATTCCCTCTGCTGCTGTTCCCGCTACTGCGCTGGGTGGGTCGTCTCAATCGTGCCGATGCGGCCTCGGTGGCGGCACACTACGGCTCGGTCAGCGTCGGCACCTTTGCCGTCGCCAGCGCCTACCTGACCCATATGGCCATCGCCTACGAATCCTACATGCCGGTGTTTGTGGTGATCCTCGAAGCGCCCGCCATTCTGGTCGGTATCGTGTTGGCGCGCGGCGTCAGTCGCCAGACGCGCTGGCGCAGCATGGGCCACGAGATCTTCTTCGGCAAAGGGGTGCTGCTGCTGACCGGCGGCCTGCTCATCGGCTGGATCTGCGGGGGGGAGGCCATCACGCCGCTCAAGCCGCTGTTCTTCGACCTCTTCAAGGGGGTGCTGGCGCTGTTCCTGCTGGAGATGGGGTTGATTACCGCCGGTCAGATGGGCTCCCTGCGCCGTCATGGCCTGTTGATCCTGCTGTTTGGCACGCTGGTGCCGCTGCTGGGGGCGGCGATTGGCGGCCTGCTGGCGCTGGCGCTCGATTTCTCTTTGGGGGGCACCATGCTGCTGGCTACCCTGGCGGCTAGCGCCTCCTACATAGCAGTGCCGGCGGCGATGCGCATGGCGGTGCCCGAAGCCAACCCCGGGCTGTCGCTGGCGGCCTCGCTCGGCGTCACCTTTCCCTTCAACGTCCTGGTGGGTATCCCGCTGTATCTCTCCTGGGCGCAATGGCTCCATCAGGCCGGAGGTTAATCATGCAAGCCGTCTATCGACAACTGGTCACCATCATCACCGAGGCGGTACTGGAGAGTGAGCTCACCCGCCAGCTGGAGCAGCTCGGCGCCCGCGGCTACACCATCACAGAGGCGCGGGGCAAGGGCAGCCGGGGCATTCGCGATGCCGGTTGGGATGAGGTGCGCAATATCCGTATCGAGGTGATCTGCGAGGAGGCGGTGGCCGAGGCCATCATGGACCACCTGCAGGCCCACTATTACGACAACTTCGCCATGGTGATCTTCAGCAGTGAGATCCGGGTGCGGCGGGCGAACAAATTCTAAGCCCCGGTTCAAGTAACGGGCTCAAGCAACAGGTTCAAGCAATTCGTTTAGGCAAAGAAGAGGAAGGTAAGGGTGACGACAGCAACAGAGGCAAAGGTGGGGATCATCATGGGCTCGCGCTCGGATTGGCAGACCATGTCGGCCGCGGCGCAGATGCTGGAGGAGCTGGGGGTGCCCCACGAGGTGCGGGTGGTCTCGGCCCATCGCACACCAGACCTGCTGTTCGACTATGCGGCCACGGCGCAGGAGCGCGGCTTGCAGGTGATCATCGCCGGCGCCGGTGGCGCCGCCCACCTGCCCGGCATGGTGGCGGCCAAGAGCCTGCTGCCGGTGCTGGGCGTGCCGGTGGAATCCAAGGCGCTCAGCGGCATGGACTCCTTGCTCTCCATCGTGCAGATGCCCAAGGGCATTCCGGTGGGCACCCTGGCCATCGGCACCGCCGGAGCCGCCAATGCCGCCTTGCTGGCGGCCAGCATGCTGGCCAATCAGGATCCGGCACTGCGTCAGGCGCTGGCCGATTTTCGAGCCCGGCAGACCGAGCAGGTGCTGGCGCAACCGGATCCGAGGATCGAACTGTCGGGGGTTGATGCATGAAGCTGTTGATCTTGGGTGGCGGCCAACTGGCCCGCATGCTGGCGCTCGCTGCCGCGCCGCTGGGCATCGAGTGCCGGATCGTCGATGCGCAGGCCGATGGCTGCGCCGCTCAGGTCGCCCCCTTCAGTTGCCGGGACTGGTCCGAGCCGGGGGCACTGGAGGATCTGCTGGCCTGGGCCGATGTGGTGACCTATGAGTCGGAGTCGATCCCGGTGCCGCTGCTGGCGTCGATTGCCAGCCGGGTTCCCCTCTACCCGCCGGTACGGGCGCAGAAACTGTGTGGCGATCGCTTGATCGAGAAGCGCACCCTGAGCAGCCTAGGGATACCGGTGGCGCCGCACCGCGAGGTGAGCTCTTTTGCCGAACTGGAACAGGCGGTCCGCGAACTGGGACTGCCGGCCATCCTCAAGTGGCGCACCCAGGGTTACGACGGCAAGGGACAATGGCGTCTGGAGGCGAATACGGATCTGGCCGCCATCTGGCGCGCCGCCGAGGCCCGCCCGGCTATTCTGGAAGCCATGGTCCCCTTTAGTCGCGAGGTCTCGCTGCTGGCGGCGCGCGGTCGCCGTGGCGAGCTGGTCTGCTATCCGCTGACCGAAAACGACCACCGACAGGGGATACTGCACAGCTCCCGGCCGCTGGTGGACGATCCGCTGCAGCACCAGGCCGAGCAGTATGCCCGCACCCTGCTGACGGCGCTGGAGTATGTGGGCGTGCTGGCCATCGAGTTCTTTGTCCAAGACGGGCGCTTGATCGCCAACGAGGTGGCACCGCGGGTGCACAACTCCGGCCACTGGACGCTGGAGGGGGCGCAGACCAGCCAGTTTGCCAACCATCTGCGGGCGGTGATGGGCTTGCCGCTGGGGGCGACCACCCTGCTGGCTCCCAGCGTGATGCTCAATCTGATCGGCGAGCTGCCGGAGCTGCGCTCACTGCTGGCACTGCCGGATCTCCATCTGCACCTGTATGGCAAGCAGGAAAAACCCGGCCGCAAACTCGGTCACCTGACCCTGCGCTGTGGTTCGCCGGAGGCCCTGCAGCGCCAGTGGGCTCAGTTGCAGCGGTTGACCATCCGGCCAGCGGTGAATTGAGGCGGACTCGGCGGCGCTGAAGCGGTGCCGCCTGGGTTCAGCCTTGCCGCCGCCCCTCCGGGCTCATTAGCAGCTACGCTGATGGTAGGGTTTGAGGTGCGGGAGGGCGTGGAGGGTGAGACGGGTCGGGATCGGGGTGGCTGTGCTGCTGATGCTGGGCGGATTGCTGGGAGCGCCGCTGTGGGCAGCATCGCCCCAAGAGCCGGAGGTGGTCTGTTCGAATATTGCCCCCTTTGTCTTCAGCGAGCAGGGGAGCTATCGCGGCTATGCCTATGAACTGGGGGTGGCGGTGATGCAGCAGTTGGGCTACCGCGGCTTTATCCAGGTCGAGCCACTGGCGCGGGCCAATCGCACGGTGCAGCACCAACCGAACGTCATCGGTCTGTGGGTGGGGCGCATCCCGGAGCGGGAGTCAACGGTGCACTGGTTGTATCCGGTGGTGGTGGATGACTTCAGCGTCTATACCGTCAAGGGGCGGCCGACGGCCGTCACCCTGGAGCAAGCCAAATCCTTGGGAATGTTGGGGGCCAATATTGGTGCCGCCAACGCCATTGCCGCGCGGCGTCAGGGGCTGGAGCGGATCGAGATGATCACCTCGGACGATGCCAATGGCCGCAAGCTGATGAGCGGTCGCCTCGATGGCTGGATTGCCTCGCGCTCAGCGGTGAGTTTCTTCCTGCGCCTGCACGGCTTGAGCGACGATACCCTGGTCAAGGGGGTGAAGCTCAGCGACTACCAGGCCTGGGTGGTCGCCTCGCTCGGCACCGATCCGGCAGTGATCGCCGCTTGGCAGTCGGCTCTGCAGGAGCTGGAGCGCGACGGCACCCTGGCGCGGCTGGCGGAGGCCTACGGCATCCGGCGCTGAGTCCTGGTTCGCAACCTTGCGTCATGACGATTGGCTGCGCAATGGGTATGGCTGGGGCCGTTCCGCCCCTGGCGGCTGGGGGGATTTGCCAGGCTGCCGCTTGGCGGGGGCGGGTTAAGGACCGAAGCCGCGGTCCTTAACAATCCTGCGGCTGGGTATAAGCTGACTGCCGGGAAAGCTCCGAGCTGCGGGCTGCTCTCCACCGGCCGGTCGCGACACGCCATCCCTGGCGCGGCGCTCCCTTTCTCG
>JASDSW010000078.1:0-11646 GCA_041441555.1 Aeromonadaceae bacterium | reverse complement strand
GGTCTTCACATTTAGATTATTCAGATTAGGCGACAACTATTCTGACACCGGGGGAGGCTACGCAGCCAGCGCCGCTGGGCCTGGGCGCAGGCCTGCACGAACATCTGCTCGATGATCCGCGGTACCGCCTCCTCCAGCGGAATGGGGGCCGCCTCGCGGATGTCCAGACACTGCAGCAGATGCAGCCCCATGGGGCTCTGGGTGATGGCGCTGATCCCGCCCACCGGTAACGCAAACAGCACGGCATCCAGCTCGGCGTAGAGCTGCCCCGGCACCACATAGCCGATGCGCCCCCGCTCCAGTGCCGTGGGACACTCGGAGTGGCGCAGCGCCAGCTCACCAAACCGATGGGGTTCATCGGCCAGCTCGGCCTGTAACGCCAGCAGGCGGGGGCGAACCGCCTCGAGCTGGCAGCCGGGCTGCTCCTCATCCACCGTCAGCAGAATGTGCCGCACCTCGCGCTGCTCCGGGCGCAGGAACTGGCGCGGATGATCCAGGTAGTAGCGGCGGGCCTCGCTCTCGGAGATGGGCTGCACCGAGGCCGCCACCCGCTCCAGCACCTGGTAGACCCGCAACTCGTGGGCTAGCGCCTGCTGCAGCTCGCTCTCACTCAGACCGATCTGCGCCATGATGGCCTGCCAGGCTTCGGCCGAGCCATAACGCTCATGCAGGCTCTGCCGGGCGGCATGCAGTTCGGCTGCGCTCGGCATCACATCCACCGCCAGGGCATGGGCCAGCACCTGCTCCTCCAACTGCAGCTTGCGCTCCAGTTGTCTCTCCACCTCCGCCCGTTGCGCCGCATCCAGAGTCCACAACGGCTGACTGAAGTGAGCCTGTGCCAGTTGCAAGCTGGCGTAGCCATGCCAACTCATGGTCGAGCCTCCCCGGGGCGCCAGGTGATCGCCGAGAGCGGCACCTGCAACAGACGATCGGCAAACAGCACCTCGTAGCGCAGCGGCTCCAGATCCCGCCGCACCACCATCACCTGCCCCACATCCCCGGCCTGCACCAGCAGTTGGCCCGCCACTGCCAGACCACTGGTGGCCGCCACCCAGTCACCGAACTCAAATTCGCTGTCGATCCAGGGGGCATCGGCCGGCAGCAGCTCCTGCTCGCGGCACCCCACCGAATAGCCCAGTTCGAGAAAATGCACCTGGTAGATCACCTGATCCTGCAGGAAGCTGCCGATATCGCGCACATGGCCGATGGCCCCTTTGCGCACCAGCAGATCCCCCCGCTTCTTGCCCGGAAAGCTGCCGTCGTTGTGGACGGTGCGCACCAGGCGCACCGCAGCGCCATAGTCGAAGGTGGCATCCAGGCTCATAGGCTCACCTCGCTCAGCGTACTCAATGGGATGAAGAGCGGATCGAGCCGCCGGTAGACCCGCAGGCTCGACTGCTCGGCCACGCACCCTTGAGCCAGCCCCTGATAGACGGCCGTCAGCACCCCCTGAGCCAGGGCAAAGCGCCCGGTCTCATCGGTTGGAACCGCACTCAACTCGGCCAGTCGTTGATGAAAACCATGCATCAGGTGCAGGCGCAGATGACGCACCTGGGCCGGATCATGGGGGACACAAAAATGGTGCAGAAAATCCTCGGCGCTCTCCAGTTCCGAGACACCCTCCAGGCTCATAAACCACTCCATACTGCCTCCTGTGGCTGGGTTTCGTCGCAAGACGACTGGATCTCTCGATAGAGGCGAAGCAGCTCCGCCTCGATCGGGTTTCGTTTGTACTGTTCGGTGAAACCACGCAGACGGGCCAGCAGCGCATCGGCCTCATCGGCACTCAACGCATAGCCCAGGCGCTGGAAGACGGCGAGGACGCCGTGACGGCCGGAGTGCTTGCCCAGCACCAGTCGGTGTTCGCGCCCGAGCAGCGCCGGATCGACCCCCTGATAGTTCTGCCGATCCTTGAGCAGACCATCGACATGCAGCCCCGACTCATGGGTGAAGACCAGGGAGCCCACCAGCGACTTCTGGCTCGGGATCCGCCGCCCCGAGGCCCGCGCCACCTGCTGGCACAGGGCGGGCAAGCGGCGGCTGTCGATGCCGGTATCGAGGCCATAGCACTGACGCAACGCCAGGGTCACCTCCTCCAGCGGCGCATTGCCCGCCCGCTCCCCCAGACCGAAAACCGTGGTGTTGGCATGGGTAGCTCCGGCCCGCAGCGCCGCCAAGGTGTTGGCGGTGGCCAGCCCCAGATCGTCGTGGGCATGGATCTCCAGCTGGCCATGCCAGTGGCGCCGCAACGCCTGGATATGGGCATGGGTCGAGAAGGGATCCAGGATGCCGAGGGTATCGGCATAGCGCAGCCGCTGGATGCCCAGCGCATCGGCCTGGCGGGCCACCAGCGCCAGCTCCTCATCGCTGGCCCGCGAGGCATCCTCGCACCCTAGACAGACTCGCAGCCCCAGTTGTTGGGCCCGCCGTACCACCCCATCGAGCCGCTCGGCGGCCGCAATCCGGGTCAGCCCCAGCTTGTGCGCCAGCATCTGGCTGGAAACCGGCATCGAGATATCGACCCACTCAACCCCCAAGCGGGCCGCCTGTTCGACTTCACGGATGGAGGCCCGGCACCAGACCATCAGGGCGCTGTGGCGCACCGCACGACGCACCGCCGCGATGCGCTGACACTCCTCGGCCCCCATCGCCGGGATGCCGACCTCCAGCTCGGGGACGCCAGCCTCCTGCAAGGCACAGGCGATGGCCACCTTCTCGGCGCGGGTAAAGGCGACGCCCGCCGACTGTTCACCGTCGCGCAGGGTGGTGTCGTTGATCGTGACCTTACTGTCTCTGCTGGGTGCTTCCATACCAGGCTCCGCTGTCTCTCATGACAGGAGCACAGCAAGTGGCATTCCATTTTTTTTATCGTTATTTATCAGACAATTAAACTTTTGACGGCGGGGTTTGGCGCACAGCAGACGCGACATTGTCGGCAATCAGACAGAGCCAGCGCCGGGCGGCGGCTCATTGAGAGGTGAGCATTCATCAAGGGGCAGATCCCTTGGGTGGTGGATGCCATGCGGCGTCGGGGCAACCTAGCGCCGACACGCCGTAAATCCGTTCATGGAGGCTCGACGGCATCCTCCCTGATGCCGACGGTCGGCTTATCGGTTATCCCCGCCGCCCCATTCACTCCCCGCTCACTGATCAATCCGCTCAGCGAAGAGGAAGAGCAACGCCTCCCCGGCGCCACAAGGTGCCGGGGAGAAGTCATCACTCAAAGCTGTGGCTGCCCTTGGCACAGACCCGGGCGCAGGCACCACAGCCGATGCAGTCATCGGCATCCTTGACCGCCATCACCATGACCACATCATCCTGATCCTCGTCGTCGAACTCATCGCCGAGCAGATCCCCCTTCTCGACCAGATTGAACACATCCCGCGCGCAGACCTTGTAGCAACGGCCACAGCCGATGCAGGTGTGCGGATCGACGGCACGGATAAACTTCGGTTGCCACGGCTTGCCGCCGCGAGTCAGCCCTGTGATGGTTATCGACATCATGATCTCCCTTGTCTGTACTGGAATAAGTGTGGTCTGAACCGGTTACTCGTCCTCCCAGGACGAGTGGGCCAGCGCGTCGAGACGCGCCGGGTCACGCGCCGCACGACTCAGGCGACGTGGCGCCTCCTCAGCCGTCGGCCACTGCTGTTGCAACTGGCGGATCAGAGTGCTGATCGGCGTGCCGCTGTCGACGCGGATGCCGCGGATCCCGGCCGCCAGCAACTGCCGGAACACCGACTCGCCGACGGCGGTGCAAAAGACGGCAAAACAGTCGGCAATCACCGCCATCCGGCTATCGAGCTTGCCCTGGTTGTGTCCCTGCTCGACGTTGAACTCGGTCACCTGCAGCAGTTCCGCCCGATCCGGGGCGACGCGGTAGATGAGCAGGCTGGCGCAGGAGCCAAAGTGCTGATCGACCCGCTTGTGGTCGGCGCTGGCAAACGCCACGGTCAGACCCGCCTTGCCCTCTTCGGGCTCCCCCAGCCACAGCTGGCGTGCAATATGTTCAGACATGAGTCACCTCCAGGAACTGCTGCTTGTAGGGCGAATGGTGGACGGCGCGGCCATGGCAGCGGGACTGCATCAGGTTGCCAATCTCGAACAGGGTGTCGCGCATCCCCGCATAGCCCTGGCGGGTGCGGCGGAACTCGCCCATCTGGTCATAGATGGGGAAGCCGATGCGCAGCAGCGGCACCCCCAGCTCGGCCACCAGATCGGCGCCGTGGGAGTTGGCCAGCAGCAGGTCGACGCCACCGGCCTGCGCGACGCCATCCTGCAGATCCTGCAGATCGCCGATCTGCACCCGCTCGACCGGCAGCGCCGGCAGGGAGGGCTGATTGACCGGCGAAACCACGCTCACCGCCTGCAGCCCCACGCTCTGGGCAAAACCGAGCCAGGCGGTCAGCAGATCCGCTTCGGCACCGATGGCAATGCGTCGGCCATTAACCCAGATGTGGGTATCGATCATGGCGTCCTGCAGCTGACCGCGGCTGCGCTCGATCCAGGCGGGCACCGGCCGATCCGCCAGCTGCTGCAGGGTCAGGATGAAGCGGTCCATCTCGCCCAGGGTCATCAGGTGCGGGAAGTAGTGGCTCTCGACCCCGCTGCGACTGAGCAACAGCTGACCGGCGCGCTGCAGCGAGGGGCCAATCACCAGGGTGGCGGCGCTTTGCCCGAGTTGGCGCAACGCCTGCAGATCGGTTCCCCCCTGGGAGGTCGCCAGATAGTCACTGCGCACCAGATGACCATCCAGCGATGCCGACAGATCGGGCACCAGCACCGGCTGTAGACCGAACGCCTCGACATAGCTGCGGATCAGCTCGACATCACCCGGCGTCAGCATGTGACTGAGCAGCAGGTTGACCCGCTTCTTGCGCACCGAGCGCACCGTCTGCGGCGGCACCAACTGCTCGATCAGACTCTCGACCAGGGTCGAGTAGCCATTTTCCAGCGAGCCATAGAAGTCCGGCGTCGTCAGGTGGATGATCTCAACCCGTTCAAATTTCGGATGCTGCTGGCGGAAACTCTTGAGCGCCCGGGTCATCTCGGCCCCCTGGGCCTCGGAGAGGCCGGAGCTCATCAGCGCGATGATCCGCGGCTGGCTGCGCTCGCACAGGGTGGCCAGCGCCGCCACTATGTTGTCGTCGGAGCCCATGATGGTGCTGATAGGGTCCATCGCCGTCGACTGCAGCGGGATCGGCTCCTGAAAGTGCTGAATAAAAAAGATCTTGGCGAAGGCGCTACAGCCTTGGGCGCCATGGATCAAGGGGATGCAGCGATCGAGCCCCAGGCTGCCGAGGATGGCCCCCAGCGGTTGGCCACTCTTGATGGGGCGGGTTGCGATCGGCTTCTGAGCTTTCTGAATTTGTGCCATCGACTGGCCTCCTCAACCGGAAATGGTCTGTTGCCAGGGGGCACGACTGCGCGCCTGGGACCAGATGGGACTCTCCAGCGTCAGGCAGATCTGTCGCGCCAGCTCCACCATGCCGTCATAACCGGCGAAGGCGTGTTCCCGCTCCTGATTGACATCGATGAAGGGCAACTTGGCCTTGTAGGCGGTGTACATGTTGCGCCCCCCGGCGATCATCAGATCGGCCTTCTGCTGATAGGCGACATCCAGCAGCTGACGGGCATTGCCCTCGTCGAGCAGGATGGCATCCTCCCCCATCAACTCGCGGATGCGGGCCTTGTCCTCCTCGGTGGACTTGCGGGTGCCACTGGCCACCACCACCATCCCCAGATCCTGCAGGGCCGAGACCACGGACCAGGATTTCACCCCACCGGTGTAGAGCAGCACACGCTTGCCGCGCAGCCGGGGGCGAAACTCGGCCAGTTGCGCCTCGACACGCGCCTCTTCGCGGGCGATCAGCACCTCGGTACGCGCCTGCAGATCGGCATCCTGCAGACCGGCGGCTATGGCCCGCAGCGCATCGGACATGTCGCGCACGCCATAGAAGCTCCCCTCAAACCAGGGGGTCCCGTGTTTCTCTTCGAGCTTGCGCGCCACGTTGATCAAGGCCCGCGAGCAGACCAGCATGTTCAGTTCGCTGCGATGCATGGTCTGCACCTCGGCAAAGCGAGCATCCCCCGCCAAGGTGCAGAGCACCCGCACCCCCAGCTCATCGAGCAGCGGCAAGACGTTCCAGAATTCACCGGCAATGTTGTACTCGCCAATCAGCGCCATGCTGTGGCCCCGCTCGGCCGGAATGGGGGCATCCGTGGGCCAGGGCGCCAGTTCGCGACCGCCGACCACCTTCTCGACCATCAGATCCCCGGCGATGCGGTTGCCCAGATTCTTGCTGCCATAAAAACCGGCGGCATCGATGGGGATCACGGGCACGCCGACCCGCTCGGCCGCCAGACGGCAAATGGCCTCGATATCGTCCCCCTCCATGGCCGGCACGCAGGTGTTGTAGACGAAGACAGCCGCCGGGTGGTGCTTCTCCACCAGCTGGTGGATGCCGTGAAACAGGCGCCGCTCGCCGCGCCCCATGATCACATCCTGCTCGCTCAGATCGGTGGTGAACCCCAGACGAAACAGTTGGGGGCCCGAGCTGTGGGTGCCCCGGTTGTCCCAGGAGCTACCGGCACAACCGATGGGGCCATGCACCACATGGGCCACGTCGGCGATGGGCAACAGGGTGATCTGAGCTCCATCGAAGGCACAGCCCCCAGCGGTGGCACCCGGTTTACCGACGCTGCAACCCGATTTCGACTTGCCGTTGTGTGGACAAGCGGGCTCGTCCATCAACACCGCAATCTCGCTTCCTTTCATCGCCATAACGGCCTCCTATGACTTGCATCCATCGACACCGACCTCGGTGCCGGGAGCCTTTCCACAGGACTGCAAGGGACAAGCCAAGCCTAATTGATTGATTTTTATGATTTATTGTTTGTAGGCTTTGCAACAGCGCCGACAGGGGCTGCCGACTATGCGACAGGCGCGGCGAACCAGACAACCGCGAGTCAGGACACCGGGACGATTCCCCCTCAAACCAGCACCATCCCGGGCCCTGAAATCTTTCCACGCAGCGCTTGTGATCTCCCGGCACCGCAAGACGCTCGGCGCCGGGGTTGGCCCTCTACTCCTCGAGGGTGATATCGAAGCGGTTGGCCAGGTTGTCCTTGCGCCCCAGCACCTTGGCCAACCAGGGAGGCAGTTGATCCTGCATCAGCGCCGACAGCTCGGTGAGCTGGGTCTGGATCTTGGGATCCTTCTTGATCTTGATGGGGTGAATGCCGTGGCGGATCACCCGAGCCGCCGCCGGGCCACCAATGGCCTCGCAGAACAGCAGATGGCACCCTTGCAGCAACTCGGCTCGCGCCTCGTTGTTCTCGCCACCCGGCGTACCATGGGTCTGCTGCCAGAGCGAGAAACGACGAATATCCACCAGCTGCGAGCCATGCTCATCGAGCTGATAGATGAAAAACAGCGGGCAGGTCCCGAAGTGGCCATTGACCAGCAAGCCATCACAGGAGGCAAACGCCACCCGTAATTGCCCCGCACTCTGTGCCGCCGAGAGCGGCCGCGGGTTCAGGTGGTCCGGCAGCTGGCCATGCAGGATATCCAGCATCCCCTGCCACTGCGCGGCCGATAACGACTCCAGCTCCGGCAACGGCTGCTGTTGCAGCTGAGCCAGGGTCAACGCATCCAGAGCCGCGGTATTCAAGGCTCCCGGCAGCAACGAACAGATCCAGTCAAACAGGCGCACCTGATCGACCGTCGAAACCTGCTGGGCCATCCCCAGCAACCGCCAATAGACCTGACTCTCCAAAAGCATGCTCATGGGGCACTCCTTTCGTCACTCATCCCCGGCCGCCCGCGTGACACGCAGCGTCGCCGGTAGGGAGGGTTTTTTGCTCAGTGGTTGCAGATAGAAGCTCTGGCCATCATCCAGATCGATGCGACCACCCCAGCAGTCGTCCGCGGAGAACTCCAGGGAGCTGATGCGGGTTTCCAGATCGCGCTTGGCGATGTAGCAGTAGAGGCCATCGGCCTGTTGACGAAACATAACGTTGGGCATGATGCACTCCTGAGCGAACACGAAATAACGGGCAGGGGTTGCCCCCCTGCCCGCCAACCTTTAACGAACCAGATCGAAGTTGTAGTCGGTCTTGCCCAGGATCATGGTCTCTTCGTCCAACCGCTCGAGAACCGCGTTGACTAGCGTGGTGAGGATGTACATGCCACCCTCATAACCCCAGGTCGTCATGCGATGCAGGTGGTGGCGATCGAAGATCGGGAAGCCCAGGCGGATCAGCGGCACTTCAAACGCCTTGCCCTTGGCCAGGGTGTCGCGCTGAATGAACTTGCCGTAGCTGTTGCCGATCAGGAAGTCCGGCTTGTTGGTGAACATCAAGGAGCGCAGATGCCACAGGTCACAGCCGACATAGATCTCGCTCTCTTGACCATAGGGGGAGGCATCCAGCACCTTGCGCAGCGCCTTCTCCCACTTCTTGGAGCCGTTGTTGCAGAGAATGACGTTCGGCTCGATGCCCAGCTCCAGCAGGAACTTGGTCAACCCCATGACGAAGTCTGGATCGCCATACAGCGCGAACTTCTTGCCATGCAGCCAGGTGTGGGAGTCGGTGATCATATCCACCAGACGACCGCGCTCGGTGGCCAGTGATTCCGGGATCGGCTTGCCAGTCAGCTCACTGATTTTCATCAGCAGGCTGTCGGTCGCCTCGAGGCCGATGGGCACATCGACGGCGGAACCAGGTTGCTGCCACATATCGGTGACCACCTTCTTGCTCTTCACCAGTTGCCAGGGTTGCAGCAACAGGGTGTCGATGGCATTGGGGGCATCCTTCATCTCGGCTTGGGTGGTGCCACCGGCATACATGCGGTACTCACCATCGGCCGGAGTATCCAGAGTCTCAGAAGGATCACCCAGCAGACTGCAGGGAACCCCCATCTCGCTCATCATGCGCTTGAGCACCCGGTAGTTACCCAGGTAGGTATCAAAACCGGTGACCAGGTTCAGCTTGCCATTGCTGCCGACCTCACCCGCCGCAGGAGCCAGTGAACGGGCGATGCCTTCAAACATGGAGTCCCAACCGGTGACATGGCTGCCGACGAAACTCGGAGTATGGGCATAGGGCAACGGCAGCTCTTTGGGCACGAAGCCATCTTTCTTGGCGTTGTTGGTGAAGGCCTGCAGATCGTCACCGATAACCTCGGCCATACAGGTGGTGGAGATGGCGATCATCTCCGGCTTGTAGAGCGCCAAGGCGTTCTGCAACCCTTCGTTCATGTTGGCGTGGCCACCGAATACGGCGGCATCTTCGGTCATGGAGTCGGAGACGCAGGCGACCGGCTCCTTGAAATGACGGTTGAAGTAGGTACGGAAATAGGCGACACAGCCTTGAGAACCGTGCACATAGGGCAGCGTCTTCTCGAAGCCGAGGGCACAGAGCACGGCCCCCAGGGGCTGGCAAGCCTTGGCCGGATCGATGACCAGAGCCTCACGCTTGAAGTTCAGCTCCTTGTACTCCTGGCTGGTCGTCCACTCGAAGACTTCGCGCACCTTGGCGTCGTCGTGGGGTTCTTCAAAGTTGGCCCGCTTGTTGGCCCACTGCGCCTGATACTCGTCCTGTTCGAACAAGGGGTAGCAGGTCTTGATGTTCTCTACTGTTTGGCTCATAGACTGTCTCCTCCCGCGCCACTCATCTGTGGACTACGGGTCAATGACGGGTATCGAGCTGCCGACTCAGGCAGACTTCTTCCACGGGGCGGTCAGTTGTGACCAGCACGGATTATTCAGCGTCATATCCATGTCACGGGCGAAGATGGCGAAGCCGTCATAGCCGTGGTATGGACCGGAATAATCCCAGGAGTGCATCTGACGGAACGGGACGCCCATCTTCTGGAAGATGTACTTCTCCTTGACGCCAGAACCCACCAGATCCGGCTTCAGCGCCTTGACGAACTTCTCGAGCTCATAGCCAGAGGCATCGTCATAGATCAGGGTGCCTTCCTTGACTTCCGGCATGGTGCGGTCGTAGTCATCGTTGTGGCCAAACTCGTAGCCAGTGCCAATCACCTCCATGCCCAGATCTTCATAGGCACCGATGACGTGACGTGGACGCAGACCACCGATGTAGAGCATCACGGTCTTGCCCTGCAGGCGTGGCTTGTACTTGGCGATGATGGCGGCGTTCTGCGCCTCATACTTGGCGATGACCGCCTCGGCCTTCTGCTGGATTGACTCGTCGAAGCGGGCGGCAATGGCGCGCAGCGACTCGGCAATCTTGGTCGGCCCAAAGAAGTTGTACTCCATCCATGGGATGCCGTGGGCTTCTTCCATGTGACGAGCCAGGTAGTTGACCGAACGGTAGCAGTGCACCAGATTCAGCTTCACCTTGGTGTTGTTGATCATCTCCGGCAGCGTGCCGTCGCCGGACCACTGGGTCACCACGCGCAGACCAATCTCTTCGAGCAGCAGACGAGATGGCCAGGCATCGCCACCGATGTTGTAGTCACCGATGATGGCCACATCATACGGCGTGCCTTCGAAGGCCTTCTCATCACCCAGCGGCAGTACCCAATCGCGGATCACGTCGTTGGCGATGTGGTGACCCAAAGATTGCGACACGCCACGGAAGCCTTCGCAACGCACCGGGATCACCGGCTTGTTGATCTTCTTGCTCGCCTGCTTGGAGACCGCCTCGATGTCGTCACCGATCAGCCCCACCGGGCACTCGGACTGCACCGTGATCGCCTTGGAGAGCGGGAACAGCATCTCCATCTCGTCGATGATCTTTTCCAACTTCTTGTCGCCACCGAAGACGATGTCCTTCTCCTGATAGTCGGAGGTGAAGTTGATGGTGGCGAAGCTGTCGACCCCGGTGGTGCCGGAGTAGAGGTTGCGACGGCCACCACGCGAGTAGGCGCCACAGCCGACCGGGCCATGGGAGAGGTGGATCATGTCCTTGATGGGGCCGAAGACCACACCACGGGAACCGGCGTAGGCGCAACCACGGATGGTCATGACTCCGGGTTGTGACTTGCGGTTGGAGGTGATGCACTTGCCTACTTTTTCCAGCGCCGGATCGCTGGTCATCAGATGCTTCTTGCGCTCCTTCTGGGCCTTCTCGGGATAGACTTCGAGAACTTCCTGGATCAGCGCCTGATTCTTCTCACGGGTATTATCTGTCATTGCAGTATCCTTCCATCTCCAGCAGAACTCCGGGCGGGCATCTCCCGCCACGGAGCTCCGGCTATCAGGCTGATGCCAGGGCGGCTTCTTCGGCAGCGGTGCGACCGATGATCTTCTCGTCTTCGACATCCATGATGCCGAACTCCATCAACAGCTCTTCGAGCTCGTCCATGGTGACGGGGGTCGGAACCACCAGCTTCTTGTTGTCGACCACCTTGCGAGCCAGGGCGCGGTACTCATCGGCCTGTTGGCAAGTTGGGTCGTATTCGATGACGGTCATACGACGGATTTCGGCCCGTTGTACGATGTTGTCGCGGGGAACGAAGTGAATCATCTGGGTACCCAGCTTCTCGGCCAGGGCAATGATGAGTTCGTCTTCACGGTCAGTCTTACGGGAGTTACAGATCAGGCCACCCAGACGGACAGAGCCAGACTTGGCGTACTTGACGATCCCCTTGGAGATGTTGTTGGCGGCGTACAT
>JASDSW010000077.1:2651-11803 GCA_041441555.1 Aeromonadaceae bacterium | reverse complement strand
TGGTAACAAACGAAGGTAGTTTCTAGCATGGGCTCTCTACGGGCATAGCCCCGACGGGACGTTCACCACCTCCATAGGAGGTGGTTTTGGGATAACAATAAAAAAGCCGCTCCTTAAATTGGAAGCGACTTTTTTATTGGCTGAAATCCATCACTGACACATGGAATAACTGCGGCGCACCCTCAGGCCATGCGCAGCAGTTGGCTACTCACGGCGGCGAATGGAATGATCCGGTTATTCATCACCTTGATATATTGATGAGCGGTCAACTCTTTATCGTCCGCCAACGGCAAGATTCCATTCAACAGCATACAGACAGATGCCGACTCACCGGCTTCTATGATTAAAAAATCTTGGTGGCCGTAGGCGCTGACCAGAGTCACGACCTCGCCAAACAGTGGCGTTTCGCGCACCAGATTAAACTCACGGAAGTGCCAACTTTGCGGCATCTGGGGTTTGCCAAATCGAATGGCTGCCACGGCATTCAAAACTATTTGTACCCGCTCGGCTTCGGAGAACGGCAGCTCGCCGATGCATTCGAGGAGATGATAATAATGTGAGGCATCATCCAGAGTGAATTGGCTGGCGATCTTGGCCTGCGGAGTCAATTGTTTACCCCGGTAAGCGGTCGTGAATTGCATACGGTCGGACAGATCGAGCAATAAGCTGTCTGTTTTTTCGTCGTATTGCCACTGCCAATTATCGTTCGGTACTAAAATCATGGCCAAACTCGTATGAAAAAATAATGCGCAGATGAATTTATATTCCATCTGCGCACAGATTACAAACGTCAGCCGAAATTTCCGCAATAATTTATTTAATATTTTCGACGATATCGCGAATTAATGGTGGTCCCTTATAGATAAATCCGGAATAGATCTGCACCAGGCTAGCTCCCGCCTCTATTTTTTCTCGAGCGGCTAAGGCTGAATCAATCCCCCCCACGCCGATGATCGGAATGGCTCCCTTCAGATGAGCCGCCAAATCCCGGATGAGCGCGGTGCTCTTGGCCTGCAGTGGCCGGCCGCTCAGACCACCCGTTTCGGCCGCATGCGGCATATCGAAAATCATCTCCCGATCGAGTGTGGTATTGGTCGCGATGACGCCATCAATTTTATTATTGAGCAAAGAATTGGCTACTTGCTCTAATTCTTCGGCACTCAGATCCGGGGCGATCTTGACGGCCAAGGGAACATATTTGCCATGCCGCTCGGCTAGCTCCAGTTGGCGTTGTTTCAAGGCAGCCAATAGTTCATCCAACGCGGCACCGAACTGCAGTTGGCGCAACCCCGGGGTGTTGGGCGAGGAAATATTGACTGCAATATACCCGGCGTACGGATAGACCTTGTCCATGCACAGCAGGTAATCGTCCTTGCCATTTTCGAGAGGGGTATCCTTATTTTTCCCGATATTGATGCCGAGGATCCCTTGGTAATTACTTTTTTTCACCTGTTCGATCAGATGATCCACCCCTTTGTTATTAAAACCCATGCGATTAATGATCCCTTCGGCGGGAATCACACGGAATAACCGAGGTTTGTCATTACCAGGTTGCGGCCGCGGCGTGACGGTTCCCACTTCAATGAAACCAAACCCCATGGCACCCAATGCATCAATGGCCTCACCATCTTTATCCAATCCCGCCGCCAATCCAACCGGGTTATCGAAGCGCAGTCCCATCACCTCGACCGGACGAGAGGGCACTTTCTGGCGGAAAAATATATCCAGCGGAGTACCACCCAATAAAGAGAGCTGTTTAATAGTCAATTCGTGGGCCACTTCGGGATCGAGTTTAAATAGGAAATAGCGGGCGAGTTGGTAAAACATGGGGGCTCCTTAGACGCAGGGTTCGATGACTGATCCATTGACGATCGATGTCACCGCCGTTGAATATGACTCCATCCGAGCCAGACGGCGGTGGAAAGCGGCGCTCATGTTAAACGTTCTACAGGCGCAATGCACTCCTCCCAAGATCAGCCAAGCCGCTCCAGATCAACAAAGCGATGGTTTTCATCAGTTTTCAAGCGAAAACGGCCATAGATGCCGGAGTGACCAATAAACCGGCGAAGGTGCTGCACCGACAATTCGATCCGCAGCCCCTGCTCCGACATCACGGAGAGGCGTTGCGCCTCCCCGCGATACACGGCCAGCAACTGTTCACTATTCAGACTCAATCGAAATGTATAGTTCGGCATGCTAATCGCCCCATTCGCTAGCCACTGCGTCTGTCTGGATCAATGTTCCAAAGCCCGAGAGATCTTCTCATACAGATCTTTGGCCAGATCCGGGATGGCCGCCAATTGCTGCAACACCAGGCGGATCCGTTGCTGACGAGCAGCATCCAGACGTTTGAACTGGATGAGCGGCACAATCAGGCGCGCCGCGACCTGGGGATTGATGCTGTTGAGTTGCGTCAGGATCTCGACCAAGAACTGGTATCCAGACCCATCCTTGGCATGAAAGAGCACCGGATTGGCCGCACAGAAGCTGCCCACTAGAGCCCGCACCCGGTTTGGATTGTGCAGACTAAAAGCCGGATGGCCGAGCAGCTCGCGCACGCGCAGGAGCGTCTTCCCCTGGCTGCGGCTCGCCTGCAAGCGGAACCAGTTGTCCATGACCAGTCCATCATGCTGCCATTTTTGTTCAAAATCGCGCAGCATGGCGCCCAGCACCGGCAGATCCGCCCCACTGGCGGCCTGCATGGCGGCCAATAGATCGGTCATATTGTTGGCATGCTGATAGTGGCTCTGCACGAGGTCGGAGGCCTCCGGCTGACCACTTCGAGCCAGATAGCTCAGCGCCAGGTTGGCTAATGCCCGACGGGCCATCTGCTGCGCCTCAATCTGGTACTCGCCCGACGTCTTGTTGCACTCGAAGACCTGCAACCAGTGCGGGTAGAGTACCTGCGCCAGTCGCTGCAGCAGATGCTCACGGACCTCATGAATGGCATCGATATCGACCTCATCAAACAACTCGGCCAGCGAGGACTCGCTGGCAATGGTCAGGATCTCGGCCGCCAGCGCCTTATCCAGCGCAGAGTCGTTTAAAATTTTCGCGAATGCGGCGATCAACGCCGAAGGCTCGGCCAGCGGTTGGCCGCTTTGCCACGCCGTCACTCCCTGGCTGATATGTTGGTTCACCAGCATCTGGCCGGCATCCCAACGACAAAAATCGTTGCGCGCATGGCTGAGCAGGAAGCCGAGATCCGCTTCGCTGTAGGGGTAGTCCAGCTTCACCGGTGCCGAGAAATCCAGCAGCAAGGCGATAATCGGTCGCTGGGGAACCTGCTCAAACGTGAAGGTCTGCTCCTCTTGGGTCAGCTCCAGAAGATCGCTCAACACCTCGCCGCCCCGGCTCAGCGGGATTTCAGCCCCCGATGGCTCATAGAGCGCTACCCGCAGAGGAATATGCAGCGGCAGCTTTTCCTGTTGCTGAGCGGTCGGACGGGTCCACTGACGCACATGCAACCGGTAGATCCCCGTGGTTGCGTCAAACTCGTCCCGCACCTGCAATTCAGGGGTTCCCGCCTGGGAATACCAGCGACGGAACTGCTGCAGTTGGCGCCCCGATGCCGCCTCCATGGCTTGAACAAACTGCTCGCAGGTTGCCGCTTCACCATCATGACGTTCGATATAGATGCGCATCCCCGCCTGGAATCGCTCCTCGCCCAGCAAGGTGTGCAGCATGCGGATCACCTCGGATCCCTTCTCATACACGGTGACCGTGTAGAAATTGTTCATCTCGATGACCACGTCTGGCCGGATCGGATGAGCCATGGGGCCTGCATCCTCCGCAAATTGCGGACCGCGGATGATGCGGACATTGTGGATCCGGTTCACGGCCCGTGAGCCGAGATCGGAGGAAAACTCCTGATCACGAAACACAGTCAACCCCTCTTTGAGACTGAGTTGGAACCAGTCCCGGCAGGTGATGCGATTTCCCGTCCAGTTATGGAAGTATTCGTGCCCAATCACCCGCTCAATGTCGAAATAGTCGCTGTCGGTTGCCGTCGCCGGGTTGGCAAGAACAAACTTGGAGTTGAAAACATTCAATCCCTTGTTTTCCATGGCCCCCATGTTGAAAAAATCCACCGCGACAACCATGTAGATATCGAGATCATATTCAAGATTGAACCGCTGCTCATCCCAAGCCATTGCGCGCTTAAGACTCTGCATCGCATGTTCGGCCCGTCCCAGATTGCCCTTGTCGACGAACAGCTCCAACGCGACCCGGCGTTGACTGCGGGTCATGAACTCATCGCGCAGCACGTCAAAATCCCCCGCGACCAGGGCGAACAGATAGCAGGGTTTTGGAAATGGATCCTGCCAGCTCACCCAGTGCCGACCATCGGGCAAGTCGCCAGCCGCCATCCGATTGCCGTTTGACAGCAGGAACGGATAACTCGTCTTATCGGCTGTGATCCGTGTGCTAAACCGCGCCAATACATCCGGTCGATCCAGGTAATAGGTGATGCGTCGGAAGCCCTCGGCCTCACACTGGGTGCAAAATGCGGAGCCGGATTTATAAAGGCCTTCGAGAGCGCTGTTATTGGCCGGATCAAGCTCGGTCTCGACGGTTAACACAAACTCAGCCGGCACATCGGGGATGCTCAACTGCCCGGGTAGCCGTTGGTAACGCGAGCAGGCAACACCATCGAGGGCGACGCCTGTTAGGGTCAAGCCTTCGCCGTCGAGCAACAGGGGCTCGTTATGCAGCCCATTGCGCCGGACTCGGCTGATGGCGACGACGCGAGTCTGGTGGTCATCAAGATGTACATCCAGATCGATGGTATCAATCCAGTAATGGGGGGCTTGGTAGTCGAGACGATATTTTTCGTGGCTAGTGACGGTTGAATTCATGAAGGCACCTGTGAGGCTCGGGAGTCGATCGATGGATCTCAATTTTCGTGGGGATGGGCCAGATAGACAATCAAAAAATCGGTCGACTCCCGGATTAAGAGAACAAAAAAGCGGCCTAAGGCCGCTTTTTCTACTAAATCAGGAAGCAATCAGCCTTTGAGCGCTTGCGCCAGATCGGCGGTGATATTGGCCGCTTCCTGCAAATAGCCGTCCGGGAATTCAATCTCAGCCGGGACATCACTGAGCTTGTTCACCTTCGGCTTGCCCATGCGCACCAGCCGCTCGTTGGTCCGCTGCAGTGACTTGGCATCCAGGTCATCGCGTTCACGGATCCGCTCCGCCTCGTTCAAAGAGATGGTCTTCTTCTGCTTTTCCTGCTGATACCAGGCGATATCCTCCAGGACGTAGCGGAACTCCGGCTCCTGAGCAATGCGATCATCATGGCGTTTCTGCAGGGAGGGCAACAGCTTGGTAAACTGCCCGACCGGCTGATAATCGGCGGCATCAATCTTGTCCCACGGCAGCGCATTCGGCTCGACGCTTTCCCCGATTTCGCTGCTATCACTGAGGGCCGGGAAACGGATGTCCGGTACCACCCCCTTGTGCTGGGTGCTTCCCCCGTTGATGCGGTAGAACTTGGCAATGGTGTATTGCACATTTCCCAGCTCTTTATCGTAGAAATCGTAAATCTTCTTCAATGGCCGGTTCTGCTGCACGGTCCCCTTACCAAACGAGGTATCCCCCACGACCAAGGCTCGACCATAGTCACTCAGCGCCGCGGAAAAGATCTCCGAGGCCGAGGCACTATAGCGATTGATCAGGATCGTCAATGGCCCCGTGTAGTAGCTCTTGCCATCTGTATCTTCTTCCGTGGCCACGCGGCCGATGCTGTCACGCACCTGCACCACAGGACCACTCTTGATAAACAGGCCGGTCAGATCGGTCGCCTCGGACAAGGCCCCACCACCGTTATCCCGCAGATCGATGAGAATGCCATCCACCTTCTGCTGATTGAGCTTTTCCAGCTCCTTGATGACATCCAGATGCAGATTGTTGTAGAAGCTGCGGATATTGATGACCCCAATCTTCTTGCCTTCGGCCACCATCACGGAGGATTTGGCAGCCCGATCCTCTAGGCGCACGGCATCGCGTTGCAGCTCGACCACTTGCAACAGTCTGGCCGCCCCTTCACCACGCTGGATCTCCAGGCGAACCTTGGTGCCCTTAGGCCCCTTGATCAGATCGACCACCTCATCCAGACGCCAGCCGATGATGTCCTGCATCTTGCCGTCGTCTTGCGCCACCCCGGTGATCTTATCCTCCGGCTTGAGCAATTTGGATTTGTCGGCCGGCCCACCAGGAACCAGAGAGCGGACGACGGTGAAATCGTCATCGGCCTGCAGCACGGCACCAATCCCCTCGAGGGAGATATTCATTTCGCTGTTGAACCGATCGGCTTCGCGCGGCGACAGATAGCTGGTGTGCGGATCAATGGAACGCGCGAAGGCATTCTCGAAGGTCATGAATGCATCTTCGCTTTCGCTCTGAGCTAACCGCTTGATGGCGCTCTGATAGCGCTTGGTCAGCAACGACTTGATCTCGGCGTCGTTCTTGCCGGCTAACTTCAGGCTCAAGGCATCGTATTTGACCCGCTGCCGCCACAACTCATCCAGCTCGGCGGTATTTTTCGGCCAGGATGCATCTTTTCGATCGAATTGATAGGCATCCGGCTGCGAAAAATCGAACGGCTTGTCCAGCAGGCTCAGCGCGTAACTGAGCCGCTCATACCGCCGCTGAATACTCTGATTGAAGATGTAATACACGGCAGACAGGTCACCCTTCTCCAGCCCGGAGAACAAGGACCGGCGATAGGTATCGAAACCATCCACATCGCTTTGCAAAAACAGGTTGCGACTATAATCGAGACTCTCCAGATACAGGGCAAACACCTTCTGCGAGAAGGCATCATCCAGCTGGATCTGTTTGTAATGACTATGCGTAAAAAACGCCGCTATCCGACGACTGGCAATAGCGTGTTGCTCTTCTTGTACCAGCTTTGGCAGCTCGCTCGACTTGATGGTCGGCTCGACCGCCTGGGCCAGCCCCACGTGAGCCAAAGCTAACGTGAGAAGCGATACCCGAATCAGATGGTTTCTCAAAAGGGCCTCTCTTAGAGAATGATACGGTCTACTTTGACCCGCACGACCATCCCGGTCGCCAATTGGACCTGAATGTCGTCTTTGACCACTTCCCGAATGGTTGCCGGCACCGGCGATTTGCCCACCACCACCTTCACCGCTTGCCCTAAGGCCAGCTGGGTTGGGTCCACCTTGGGTTTAGCAGGACGGCGCGGTTTTTGTGCCGGTTTTTCCCCTTCAGGGCGGCGACGTGAGGCAAAGACCTTATCCTTACTCTCTTTAAGTGCCTGCTTGGCGTGAGTCACATGCTCTTCAGTCAGGGTGCCCGCGTCATTACCATCCAGATCTACCCGAGTGGCCCCGGCTTTGACGCCGTGCAGATAACGCCAGCTCGAGGTGTACTGGCGCAATGCCGAACGCAGCAACGTCTTGGAAACTTTGGGATCCTCAGCCAGGCGTTCAGCAAGATCCTGGAAGATACCGATCTTGAGCGGTTTGGCCTCACCATCGAGGATGAAACAGGCGGGGAATCGTTCGCAGAGGTATGCAATCAGCTCTTTGCTGTTTTTGAATTTTTCGTTGTTTTCCATGTAAAACCTTGGATAAAGAAGGGCCGAGCCCCAAGTCAAATCAACTACCAATTATAAAGGCAGCGCACTCAATTACGAGCACGTTACCCATTCCAACACAATTTTTCCAGCGCTGTTGCAACTCGCTCCAAGCCGGCCTGGTCCTCAGCATCGAAACGATCCAGCGACGGGCTATCGATATCAAGCACGGCCACCACTCGCCCTTGAGCAAAGATAGGCAACACGATCTCGGAGTTACTGGCCCCATCACAGGCGATATGGCCGGCAAAGGCATGGACATCCGCGACCCGCTGCGTCTGGCCCGAGGCAACAGCCGTACCACAGACTCCTTTGCCCACTGGAATGCGCAGACAAGCCGGTTTGCCCTGAAACGGCCCCAAAACCAATTCATTCGGTGATTTCAACAGATAAAAGCCAACCCAGTTCAGATCTTCGAGCGCTAGATTGAGCAGCGCGCTGGTATTGGCCAAATTGGCGGTCAGGTCGCTTTCGCCCTCGATCAACGCCTGAAGTTGCAAGAGCAGCGAATCGTAAAACGCGGTTTTTGACATGAATACTCCTCGACAAAAAGCGGCTTACCTTAAACCGAGGCCTCGGCCGAGACAAGCCCGACCCACAGCCGTTTGGTAAATGTATGCAAAGGCAACTAACCTTGAAGTGGAGTGAGTTCGTTGGTATGCACAAGTCATGAAATTGGGCTCCCAAGGAGTCCATTCCCCTGAGCCAGGCACATGGATTTAGTACCTGGCCTTTTTTTAGTGTGCAATCTTGACTAAATCGACACCCTGCGCCTGCAGCCAGGCCTCATCCTCTGCGGGGATCTTGCTATCGGTGATGACCGATGAGATGCGCGAGATGGGACCAATGGTCCCGGGATGAATACGGCCAAACTTGCTCGAATCCGTGAGCACTATGTTTTGCTGCCCTTTGGTCAAGATGCAATTGGCGACATCGGCACGCATCATGTTGCGATTGGTAAATCCGGTTTCAGCATGAAAGCCATCGACCCCCAGAAAGGCCTTGCTAAAGTGCACATGCTCGATGCATAGCCGGGTCAATGGGCCGACCAGACTCTCGCTGGAGGCTTGGTATTGGCCGCCCAACAAAATGACTTCACTGGTGGATTGTCTGAGCTGATGGGCAATGTAAGAGCTGGAGGTGATGATCGAGACATCGCCTCGTTCGCCGAGCAATTTGGCCAGCATGACGTTGGCGCTGCCCCCTTCGATCAGCACACTCTCCCCTGGCGCGACCAGATTGGCGGCAGCTTCGGCCAGATGCAATTTGATCTTGCTGCGCGCCCAGATCCTGAGTTCAGGGTCATCACTATCCAGCACGGTCGCCGCACCATGGATCCGCTTCAAAAAACCCTGGGCTTCCAGGTGATTGAGATCCTGTCTGATCGTCACCTCCGACACACCAACCTGCTCTGCCAGCTCGGCGACCGTCACTCGTCCCTTATCATTTACCAACTCTAAAATCACGGAGTGTCTTGGATGCATCACAACTCTCTTCGCGTCTGTTATTTCGCGGAGTCTGTCACTCCGCGGATGTTATCTGGTCTC
>JASDSW010000077.1:0-2551 GCA_041441555.1 Aeromonadaceae bacterium | reverse complement strand
TCTTCGCGTCTGTTATTTCGCGGAGTCTGTCACTCCGCGGATGTTATCTGGTCTCGGCGTCATAGCCACACTCGCTCCTTGGGTGGCTAAAAACAGCGGGTAATGGTACTCCAAACCCATTGGTTCTTAATATCCGCTGAGCTCAAATATTGAGATCCCTGTGGCGCAAATCGCAAGAAGCATGGCAATGCGTCCTGCCAGGGGACCGCACGCCGGGCGGTTTTTCAGATCCACCGAGGGACAAACGAGCAAACGGTTTTCTACTGGTTCAGGATAAGCCTTGGCGCCCTTTGGTGATCTCGGTATCATGCGCCGCAACTGCCGCCGGATGATTTAGATGAAAGGAGTAACTCATGCTTGGTACCCCCTATTGCCCCTCAGCAACTCGTGCACTCTTGCTTGGTTCAGGAGAGTTGGGGAAAGAAGTTGCCATCGAACTGCAACGACTCGGGGTGGAGGTGATTGCCGTCGATCGTTACCCCCACGCGCCAGCCATGCATGTTGCTCATCGCAGCCACGTCATCAATATGCTCGATGGCGCCGAGCTCAGACGTCTGATTGAACAGGAAAAGCCCCATTTCATCGTTCCAGAAATCGAGGCCATTGCCACCGAAACCTTGCAAGCCCTCGAGGATGAAGGTTTCAACGTGGTGCCAACGGCGCGAGCCACCCGCCTGACCATGGATCGGGAAGGCATCCGTCGCCTGGCGGCGGAGACCCTGGGCCTGAGCACCTCCCCTTATCGCTTTGCGCAGACCGAAGCCGAATATCAGGCCGCTATCGAGACCGTGGGTCTGCCTTGTGTCGTCAAACCTGTCATGAGCTCTTCGGGGAAAGGACAGAGCGTGGTGCGTCGCCCCGAGCAGGTTGCCACCGCTTGGCAGTACGCCCAAGAAGGCGGCAGGGCCGGGCGTGGCAAGGTGATCGTCGAGGGATTTGTCCCCTTCGATTACGAGATTACTCTGCTGACCATCAGTGCCGTCGATGGCATTCACTTCTGCGACCCCATCGGTCATCGTCAGGAAGATGGTGACTATCGCGAATCCTGGCAGCCTCAGGAAATGACGCAGGCGCTGCTGGCCAAGGCCCAGCACATCGCTCGCGAAGTGGTCAGCGCCTTGGGTGGATACGGACTGTTTGGCGTCGAGCTGTTCATCAAGGGTGACGAGGTTTATTTCAGCGAAGTCTCTCCTCGCCCTCACGATACCGGCATGGTGACCCTCATCTCCCAGGATCTTTCCGAGTTCGCCCTGCACGCCCGCGCGATTCTGGGGTTGCCGATCGGCCACATCAGCCAGTATGGCCCCTCCGCCTCCGCCGTGGTGCTGCGTGAAGGACAATCGAGCAATCTGAGTTATACAGGGCTGGCCGAGGCGCTGCGGCTCGTGCCGGGCGCACAATTACGGCTGTTTGGCAAACCCGAGATCAACGGCCGGCGTCGATTAGGCGTGGCTCTGGTCAAGGCCCCCTCGGTTGAACAGGCGATTGAGCAAGCCATCGCGGTGGCGGCGGCCGTTCAGGTGCAGTTCTAGGTGTTGTGGCGGTGGTGTTTCATGCCCCACCGCCTGAAAAACCATCGGCCAGCCAACCCCCTTCTGCTACTTTGCACCACCATTTGCTATAGTCTCGGGCCATGATTTCGCACAGATCCGCACCGCTTGGCCCATGCCTGCGATGCCAACTCTGTTTTTTGCATATCCCTATCGAAGGAGCCGCCCATGCTGTGGTACATCCTCTTTGCGCTTGTCTGCTTTGCTCTGGCTCTGTTCGCGGCCCATTATCACAGCCACGCCAGCAGTGAGTGCCGGAGCGTCCGCTTGAATCGCGGCGGCGTCATTGCCGTGGCCCTGCTCAGCGTGGTTAGCTTTTATCCGCTATTGATGCTCTACTTTCGGCTCTACCCGGTCAGCACCCCCAACCACTTCGCGGTGACCATCACCAGCATGACCTTGACTCTGATCGGATTACTGCTTGGCTTCTTCCCCGGCCGCCTGACCAAGTTGAAGAGTACCCCCTGGCGGCGGCAACAGATCCTGGCCATGCTGCTGAGCCTACCGCTCTGTCTGGTCTTGAACGGCTGGTTGATGCGTCTGGATATGGCGTCCGGCAGTCTGCTCTCCTGGTGGTCCCCGCTGTGCATGCTGTTACTCATCATCGAAGGAGTCTGTGGCTGGACCTTGCTGTTGCAGATCCCGCCCCGTCTGCGTTCTCATTCGGAGCAGAACCAACCGCTTTAACCCTTGGACACAGGAGTCCGACCATGTTTTCGCTCAGCCGTTTCGAGAGCCTGCCAGGCCCCATGTTGGTGAGTCTGGTCAACACCCAATTGCGCGACCATTTTCCGTCCCTGCAGGAGCTGGCGCTCTATCACGACATCTCCGCCGACGCCTTGAGCCAACATCTGGCGCGCGCCGGTTTTATCTATGTCGAGGCGCAAAACCAGTTCAAGGCGCAATGAGTTCAGCCTCAGGCCCAACGAAAAAGCCCGTCCTAAGACGGTAATGCCAGTCAGTTAAGCCTGACTGGCATTATTTTTTCCTGTTTTTCGGAT
>JASDSW010000076.1:0-11852 GCA_041441555.1 Aeromonadaceae bacterium | reverse complement strand
GGTTGTACCAATGCTGCATGCAGTGAATGCGCAGCATGGTTTCCAGCGGATAAGGCCGCCGGCCATTACCAGCCTTGGGATAAAACGGCTCGATGACTTACACCATGTTTTGCCATGGCAGAATCTGATCCATGCGGGACAAGAAAATCTCTTTTCTGGTCTGACGGCGCTTACTGCTGAATTCACTGTCGGCGAAGGTGAGTTGATGGCTCATGATCCCCCCTGGAGTGCAGTTCCGGATGAACATCATGATCTCATATCACGGACTTATTCGCACCTTCCCTAGATACTCAGGGTTTGAACACTCACAGCCAACAGAATCGCCTGTGGAGCTGCCGAAGCCAGATGATCTTTTGGCTGACAAGTCTTCATTGAAAACCTGGCGTGAAGATTACGCAAAGCGCACCGCATGAATTGCATGAGCATCGAACAATCACATTCACTCGGACTGCAATATGTAGTAGTTAATGTACACAACCACATCTTTCTATTTTTGTTAACCCCTGTCTTTTGAAAGAACAACAAATAAATATCTGAATCTGAACATATTCAATGAATATGGTACAAAAAGTCTTCAGATAAAATTCTCAACTAACAAAGTGTTGGGTTGCGACTTAGTAGAAAACGTGTAAGGGTATTGCCCGAGGATCACCACTCGCACCTGATCAAACTCGGTGTACTTGAAGGCGTTGAACACATCAGCCGCCGGCGGATAAATCAGTTTGCCTGCTTCTCGCTCCTGGCGCACAAACGCCAGGGTTTGCTTGAAATAAGATTGCTCTTTTTCTACGCCAATTACGTCCGCCCAGCATGTCATATCAATAAAATCGCCTGTTAAATCAAAGCACAGAGCTTAATTTAGCCATGGGTTTAGAGCAAGAAATGCCAATCCCCAACAAAAAAATGACGTAGATTTACAACATTCACGTTACACCACCAGCAATGTGCCATAACTGGCCCGCAACCATTCGTGACATTTATTGATTTATATCAAACAAAAATGGCGTTATACCCACGCCTCGCATGGATTTAGCCCTTGAACATAGTTGGTAAATTTACTAATGTAGCAATCATAATGCATCATTAACGATTGGTCAGCCGACGCACTCGGCCGACTCTGAACCGAAGGGTCAGTCTGCGACAAGAGATGGTGGACAGACCCGGATCATCGAGAGGAGAAACACCATGATTAAGGGTATCCAAATCACTAAGGCCGCCAATGACGCACTGTTGAACTCCTTCTGGTTGCTGGATGAAGGCAAGCAGGAAGCCCGTTGCCTGTGTGCCAAGGGAGACTACGTCGAGGATCAGACCGTGGCTGTCGCGACCCTGGGCCAAATTGAATATCGTGAAGTGCCTGTCAAGCTGGAGCCAGTCGTCGAAGGCGGCCAACATCTCAACGTCAACGTGTTGCGCCGTGAGACCCTGGAAGATGCCGTCGCCAATCCGGAAAAGTACCCGCAACTGACCATCCGCGTCTCTGGCTACGCCGTTCGCTTCAATGCGCTGACACCAGAGCAGCAACGCGATGTCATCACCCGGACCTTCACCCAAAGCCTGTAATCGTCAGACTCGGGAACCCCAGCAAAAACGCCTCCATCGTGGAGGCGTTTTTTATCGGCGCCATCACGCCTCAGGGATAGTGAAAACCAACCCGCAGTGGATTGTGATCCGAGCCATCGCTGGTCACCGCCTCGGCCTGAGTGACACTTAGACCACGATAAAAGAGATGATCCAGCGGTAATCCTGCGACGCGGGTGCGCTCATCCGGCTCAAAGCTGACCGGCTGCAACTGATAACGAGCCATGATGCTCTCCAGCAATACGCGCCGTTTATCACCCCAGGTATTGAAGTCCCCGGCCAAAATGACCGGACCCTGATATTTGCGGGTCAACTTGGCCAGTTGCGTCAGCTGCTGTTTATAGCCGGCCATCCCCAACTCGAAGTTCACGCTGTGAACATTGATGACCATTAGCGGATAGCGACTCCCCTGCAGCGGGTACAAGGAGAGCAGCGAGGATTTCGGTAACCGCGTCGATGGTTCCGGCGTGCGCACCGAACAGCTGTAGACCTGCTCCACGGTGGCCCCATTGAGAACGCCCGAGGCCCGCTCCTTGAAACGGAAGGCCGCCACCTGTTGCCACTTGAACTGCCGCTCGGCCAACCAGGCCGACAACGCCGGGGCATCTTGCGCCTCCTGCAACATCAGCAGCTCACTCGACTCTCCCCAGCGAGTCAATTCACGCTGCCAACTCGGGGCCTGCAGCTTTTGTAGATTCCAGACCAGCACCTGAAAATCGGCAGGCAAGCCTCCCGAAAATCCCTGGCGTACCGGAACATGGCTGCAGCGATCCACCAACTGCTCTCCTTGCTGCGAGTAGATCACCTCTTCGCTCGGGATCTCCAAACAGGCCGTCAATAGCCCCAAACCTAGCAGCACAACCAGAGGACGCACGATAGAACCCATACTAACTCTCTTCATTTTCAGAGGATGACTCCAGCCAGGCCAGAAGATCGGAAACACGATAGTCATAGCCTAACACCCGGCTCACCTTGCTCCCATCAATTTGCTTGGCAAGCACAGGCCTCTCTGAAAAGCCTGGCGGTTCCCGGTCGATCAGCCGACACGCCCGACCGTAAAACTCTCGCCGGGAGGGATGGGTGGGGGCACAGGCGTTAAAGATCTCCCCCCACGCCTGCTGATGCAACACCGCCAAGACAATCCCGATCACATCCTCACCATGCACCAGATTGATCGGCGCCAGTCCGTCACCGCCATCACGGCCGCCGAGGAAATGGCCCGGGTGTCGCTGCGGACCGATTATCCCTGCGGCCCGGATCAGGCACCAAGCCGGGATCCCGGAATTCCTCACCAGAGCTTCGGCCTCGGCCATTCGCTCACCGCGCGGCGAATCCGTCTGCGCTGAGTGCGCTTCATCGCCGATAGCCGAGGCGCCATAGATGGCGGTCGAGCCAATGTAGATCAGACGCTGGCAACCAGCCTGCACCAATTGCTGAAGCAGGTTTGCCAACACCCGCAGGTAATCTGGGCAACGGCTCGGCGGCAGGGTCAAAATCACGGTATCGGTACATAAGGCCGAGGGTAGCTGGGCCATCTGCTGCGAGTGCCAGTGATGGCACTCCAGCCCCTGGGCTTGCAGCCGTTGGCAGCTAGCCAGTTGGCTTGAGCTCCCCACCACCGAAACGCCCGAGGCCATCAGCCGTTTGGCCAGCGGCAACCCCAGCCACCCCAGGCCGATAATGGAAACTTTCTGCATAGCTACTCCTTCACGGTTTCGCGACAACCACCATAACCGATCCTCGGCATCCCTATCGAGGTTCAAATACAGAACCGGTTTCTTCATCGCGAGGGATATTCACGGGGACGAGGATGTGGCGATGGAAGTAACCGAGAAACCGTCGCAAGCCGAGGGAGAAAAGCGCGCAAAAAAAAACGGCCATCCTGGATGGCCGTTGAAAGTAACGAAGGAAATATCTGGATCTTAAACCAGCTATTTCCCACAGCGGGAATTAGTGAAGTGACACCAGATTCGAGCGCATGATATCGATTTTTGGGGCCGGAAAAATTGAAGTAGATCACCATTGAAAAGGATTTCTGCAAACGCTTTCACTATTGGAGTGAAAAAAAGGAGGGAACCCCTCCTTTTCATCTCTTATTTTTGCACCAGCACAGAATCGCGGCCCACCATCTCGGGGACAAACTTCAGGCAGATCCCATCGACCGGCTTGTTGTCCAGCAGACGCAGCGCCAGCTCGGCCGCCTGCTCGCCAATGGCCTCAATCGGGTATTTCACTGTGGTCAACTTGGGACGAATGAACCGGATGTACGGAATATCGTCGAAACCAACCACCGAAACCGTCTCCGGCACCGCGATATTGTGCTCCATCAGGCAGGAGATACCGCCGGCCGCCATGGCATCGTTGAAACCGACAAACGCCGTGAAGGCCACCTGCCGCGCCAGCAACTCCGCGATGGCGCTATGACCGCCCACCTCATCGGGGAATCCGGCAGCCACCAGTTGCTCATCGAACGACAAGCCAGCCTCCTGCAGCCCCTGCTTATACCCTTCAAACCGCTGGGTCGCATCGGTGAAAGACATATCATTCGAGGTGACGAAGGCAATTTTCTGATGCCCCTGGCTGGTCAGATGGCGAACCGCACAGAGCGTGCCTTCCCGGTTGTCGAGCCAGACACAGCGATCTTCGGCGCCGGGCACCTGACGATTGACGAACACCACCGGGGTAGGCCCGTGGGCCAGCTCCAGCAACTCCTCATCCGGCAGTGCCTTGGAGTGCAGGATCAAGGCATCACACTGGCGCTGCAGCAGCGCCTCAATGGCGTGCCGCTCCCGTTGTTCGTCATGATTACCGGACATGACGATGGTAAATTTGTTGGCCTTGTCGATGACCCGCTCGATTCCCAGCATCATCTGGGCAAAGAAAGGGCCGCCGCACAAGTCGCCGACCAACACACCAATGCAGTTGGAGCGCTTGCTGACCAGCGCCTGCGCAAAGCTGTTCGGGCGGAAATTGAGCTCTTTCATGGCACTCAGAACGGCTTCCCGCTTCTCAGGCGCAACCTGGGCAGTGTTATTGATGACCCGAGAAACGGTCGATATCGACACATTTGCCAATCTGGAAACGTCTTTAATGGTGGCCATGCCCAATCCCCTCAGCTAAAAAACGATAAACCCAAAACTTGCACAACCAGTTGCCACATCACGATGCAGCGCTTTGATATTTTTAACATTTATCTGCGCCATTTCCCATTGAAACAGCGTGTTTCAGTACTTCATTGTACGCTCTTTTTCCGAGAGAAAGCGCGCGCCCGGTTGCAGCTTCTGCTGATAGATAGCGTTAAATACCAATACATTCTGCACATAATGGCGGGTTTCCTTGTAGGGAATGTTTTCCACCCACACATCCATGCTTTTGCCACCACTGGCGCGACGCCACTGGCGGACACGGCCAGGCCCGGCGTTGTAGGCGGCGGCCGCCAGAACTCGGTTGCCACCATAGTTGTCCAGCAGCTCCTTGAGATAGGCACTCCCCAGCCGGACGTTGACCTCCGGATCGATCAGTTGCTGTTTACCGGCAAGCGAAAAGCCCATTTTCTTGGCCACGTGCGAGGCTGTCGTCGGCATCAGCTGCATCAGGCCGCTGGCACCGACCGGCGACTGCGCCCTGTGGTACAAGGCGCTTTCCTGGCGCGCGAGCGCATAGAGCAGGCTCATATCGACGCCGCGCGCCTTGGCAAACCGCGAGAAGACAGAGCTCATCGGCATCGGAAAGCGCAACTCCAGCACATCCCAGGCTTTGGCGCGGATGCTGGAGAGGACCGCCAGATCATACCAGCCGGTTTGCAACGCCAAGGAGCCCAATTGCAACTTATCGGCCTGAGGAACGGCATCCATCAAGAAGATCCACTCCGAACGAGCCTGATCATGCTCGCCGATAGCCAGTAATTCCTGGACTCGAGCCACCGAGCTCCAGCGCGAGATCGCCTGCGACAGGCTCAGGGCGGGAGCCAGGGGGACGGCATTGAACGGCATCTTCGCCTTCACCCGATCCGCCGCCAGAAAGCCGTAATAACTGCGCTCATAGCTGGCCTGTCGGTAGAGCGTCATCGCATGCTGTTTACGACCCAGCGCCTCTTCGGCCCGCGCCAGCCAGTAGGTCCAGCGCACATCGCTGCGTGCCGTATCGGGGATGCGTTGCACCCACAGCTTGACCCCTCGCCAATCGCTCTCCCACACCGCCTGGCGCAGGCGCAGCTCGATCAGATCCGGATCATGCTGCCGGCGCAGAGCCCGATCCACCCACGGACGCTCATCCGCATTGCGATCCAGCATCAATTGCCGGGCAATGCTCCCCTCCACCGCCAGCACCTGCGCGGTGCTCAATGCATAACGAGTGCGGGCCTGTTCATAGAGGCTGCGGGCCTGTAGTGGTTCCGATTTAGCCAACCGCTGCAAGGCGAGTGTCGCCATCTGGGCAGTATCTGAGCCTGCAGTGGTCGGCAGGATTTCCAACAGACGCTCCGGCGTGTCATACAGCTGCACCAGCCGATCGGCGGCCAGTTGCTCGGCCGACCCACTCAACTCCTTCTGCAGATAGGCCAGCATGGAGCGACTATCGCGCGTCGGAAACACCAGCAGCATCCGCTGCCAGATCTTCTCCTGAGTCATCCGGCCAGCCAACTTCCATTGAGTAAATAGCGAGGAGCACTCCCCCGGTCTGGAGCCGGCATGCATCCAGATGTCATCGGCAAAGCGGTAGGCCGCCTCCTGCTCCCCGGTGGCCCAACGGGCCAGATAGTATTGGCAGCGTAACCCCAGGCTGCGCGGCTCCCCATCGGCCAGTTGCAGATAATCCGTCCACCTCTGCTCATCCGCCAGCAGCCGCAGATAACGGGCCTTCAGGCGTCCGGCCAGCAGTCCTTGCCGATCTTGAGCGACAAATTGACGCACCTCCCCCAGGCGAGTGGTGTCCGGGTGCAGATAGAGATCGTAATAGTCGATGTATAACGCCAGTGGATAGTCGCCCAGTTGCTGCCGAATGGCTCTCGCCTCAGCCGGCCGCTGAGCCCGGATCGCCTGCAGGGCGCTCAAGTATTGGCTCTGCTCCGAGGTCAGCGCCTGGGCAGGCGCCACCAGCAGAACGCAGAGGGAAAAAGTCACGAAAAGACGACTGAGGTTCAAAGGCAGGGATCCTGGAATGACAAACCAAATCAGGGGAGCAGTATACCAGAGCGGCCCCCGGATGTAGCTACGCATCAATGCCTCGTCGGCCGACACGCCGGGCTAGCTCTTGTGGCGCTTCAGATAACGTTCGAGGGCATCGGCAGGCAACGGCTTACTGACCAGGTAACCTTGATAGAAGGTGCAGCCCTGCTTTTGCAAAAACTCCAGTTGCTGGCGGGTCTCGACCCCTTCGGCGGTCACGTTGAAGTTCAGGTGGGAGGCCATTGCCATCACCGCCTCGACGATCGCCATGTTGCTGGTGTCGTGAGGAATATCCTGGATGAACGAGCGGTCGATCTTGAGCTCATCCACCGGCAGGCGCTTGAGATATCCCAAAGAGGAGTAGCCGGTGCCAAAGTCATCGATGGAGAAGGAGATGCCCAGCTGTTTGAGCTCGCTGAGTTTGTTGATGGTGTCTTCGGTGTTGCCCAACACCACGGACTCGGTGATCTCCAGATTCAGCGCCGTCGGCTCCATCCCGGTCGCCGCCAGCACGGCGTGGATGTGCTCGACAAAGTGGGCATGGTGGAACTGCTTGGCACTGACGTTGACCGAAAGCTGCGGCAGATTGAAGCCGCTTTCCGCCCAACGGACAAACTGGTTGCACGCCTCCAGCAGCACCCAGCGACCGATATCGATGATCAGATCGGTCTCTTCGGCAATCGGAATAAATTCCGCCGGAGAAACCAAACCACGGCCAGCCGGCTGCCAACGCACCAGCGCCTCGGCCCCCATCAACTCGCCGTTGCTGACCATGTGCTGAGGCTGGTAGTGAAGGACCAGCTCATTTTTCTTCAGGGCGTAACGCAGCTGGTTGTGGATCAACAGCCGGCGATCGGCCTGCCGTTGCATCTCGGAATCAAACAGCCGAGTCATCCGTCGCCCGGCCGATTTGGCCTGATACATGGCGGTATCCGCCTGCTTGAGCAGGTCAGCCGGCCTCTGATCGCGAGTCGGGAACAGACTGATGCCAACGCTGGCCCCTATGTGCAGACTCTGCTCGCGGAAATCATAGGGTAACGAGATCTGCTCGATCACCTGCTCGGCCACCATGGTGGCCTGCAGTTCGGCCTGCGCCGGATTGGCCGAGAGCATGGGCAGCAACAACACAAACTCGTCACCGCCCAAGCGCACCAGCAAATCGCCGCGCCGCAACAGCTGATTGAGGCGGGTGGAGGCCTGCTGCAACAACCAATCACCGGTCGCGTGGCCCAGCGAGTCATTGATGGTCTTGAAATGGTCCAGATCGATGAACAACAGGGCACCGACCATGTCATTTTGCCGGGCTTGCAGAAAACTCCGCTCGACCTGCTCCATCAGATGGCGTCGATTGGGCAGACCGGTTAGGTCATCGTAATAGGCCAGGTTCTGGATCTGTTGCTGCGCTGAACGGCGCTCGGACATGTCCTCAAAACAGATGACGTAGTGACTGATCGAGCCCCACTCATCCCGAACCGGCGACCAGGTCTCCCACTGCGGGTAGTGGCGACCCGTCGCATGTTGACGATTGACCTCACCTTGCCAGCGTCCCTCATGATCAAACGGGAACATTTCCGATTGCAACCAAGGCCAGAGCTCACTGCCCAGCCGCTTGCCCAGCACGTATTGCATGCTGTAACCGGTGATATGACAGAAGGCGTGATTGACCCGCAGCACCATGAACTCGGGATCCGTGATGATGATCCCTTCATTGGTTTCAAATGCCACCGCAGACAATCGCAATTCAGCCTCGGCCCGGAGCTGTTCCAGCTCGGCGGAGGCCCGGTGGGCGATCAACTGCTGGAGGGCGCTCAGCGTCTGACGATCCGGCTCTATGCCAGGGGCAAAGGTCAAGGCCAGATGACCGATGAGCTGTTGCTTGCTGTCTCGCAGCGGCAAGGCCCAATAGAAACCGGCAGGGGCCAAGGGCTCCGGCAGGTTGCCCTGCCGGGCACAAAAACTGGGGAGCTCCGGATGCAGATAGAGGTGAACGCAACTGGTATCGGCCAAGGGGTAACGAGCAAACTTCTCGGTCGCCGCGTCCCCGGCACTGACAATGACCCGGGCCCAATGAGTCAGCGGCGGCGCCTCCAGCTCGGCCAACCAGGCGTCTTGCGCCTGAAATACCTGGTGCAGCTGCTGCACTAATTCATCGAAAAAGGCGCGCCCGGTCTTGGAGGAGAGCGCGTAGTTGATGCGTTCGAGCTGTTGTTGCCGCAACAGCAGCAGTTGCTCGTCACGGTTGTGAGCCAGAGACTCCAGGCTGCGTCCAGCCAGGAGGGCCAATTGGTTGAGCACTGGCGCATAGCGAGCTAGTTGCGATGGATCGCTGTCCAGACGCTGACAACAGAGAATGCCTTGCCATCCCCCCGGCTCGCCGAGTGCGGCCACCAGCAGGCAGCCTTGTTGTCCGCCGACCCCGAGTCGCTGCCAAAGAGCCGGATGCTGCAGCGCCGAAACAGCCAACAGCCCCTCACCCATCAGGGCGGCAAACCCCAGGTTCTGTTGCTCGACCCGGGAAAAAACGCGCCCCATCAGTCCGGAGCTACCCAGCACATGGGAGCAGATGAGATCGGCCTGATCCGGAGACGAAAGCCAAATGCTGACGTGATGCGCCTCCACCATCTTCTGCGCCAATAGGCAGAGTTGGCGGTAAAAGTAGAGTAATTCCTGGGCGTGGCCCAGAGCAGCTGGAGCAGCCGAACGCCCCATCAACGGAGCAGCCATGAACGATGAGGAGAGGGACGCATGACCATCGCCCTGGCTTTCCATGTAGGGCGGGAGGGAAAACTCAGGAACGTCGTCGGCGACTCGGTCCAAAAACTCTGTCAACTCATATCCAGAATGCAAACTCACGAGAAACCTTTAGATGAAGATATCTGGGCTGACAGGGCGCAGATGGAGACTAAATCCGGGCGGTGAGAGAACAACCCGTTTTTCAGATGGCAAAATTCTGCCTGTAGCAACTGCCAGTGACAAGCCTTTTTTCCCCATTCCAGCCTCAGGATCACAGAACAAATGGCCAGCAGACACCATACTGGATTTAGGTGACCAGCATCACGCTTTCACCCAATGTGGAATGAGTAATCTGAAGTCGAGATAAGAGCAAGAACCAAGGGGGTTCACCATGATTATCGACATCACCAGCAAAGCCATCGACATCACCCCGACCATCCGTGAGCGGATTGAGTCACGCTTTGCCAAACTGGAGCGCCTGCAGGTGCCCCTTATTACCCCCCAAGTCATCGTCATCAAAGAGGGCCTGGCATTCATCGTTGAAGCAAAGATCGGGATCCCCAATGGTCAGCTGTTCGCTCAAGCCGAACACGAAGACCTCTATGCCGCGGTTACTCTGCTCGGGCAGAAGCTCGAACGTCAACTCAACCGTCATCTGGCCAAACCGGTCGCCCATCGTGGCACCCGTTCGGGTAAAGAGCAGTGTCGAACGGGAGAATTGACTCCTGCAGCCTGAATGAATCGACAAAGGGCGCCTGATGGCGCCCTTTCTTATGCCGGCTGTGACGTGACCGCGGCTTGCAACTTCTCCACATTTGACGTATTGCTATAGACCACTCTTTCGAGGATCGAGCATGACTTCAGGTACGGTACGATTTAGTTTTAGCAGCACTTTCCGGTTTACCGTCGGGTAAACCCCGGAGGCCGCGTTCGTACCCGCAGATCCAACATAACACGAACAGTACCAGCCTCCGCTCACGGAGGCTTTTTTTTGCATGGGTTCCGCCAGTCGAGCTGTTAATATGCAGCGACAAGGCGCAACACAGCTCAGTGCGGGTTTGGCAACCAGGCCAACCTCGGGCTCATACGTTTAAGGGAGTAACACATGGCCACACTGGAATCCATCCGGGACGAAATCACCCAACTGGATGGCGATTTATTGCGTCTCCTGGCTCGCCGCAAACGGCTGAGTATCGAGGTAGCTCGCAGCAAACAAGCGGACCGCAGACCCATCCGTGATCAGATCCGCGAGCAGGAGTTGCTAGAAACCCTGATCCAGCAGGGGCGACCGCAGGGGTTGTCGGCACACTACATCAGCCAGATCTACCACCTGATCATCGAGGACTCGGTGCTCAGCCAGCAGGCCTTCATTCAGGAACAGCTCAATGCGGATCAGCAAGGCACGCTCACCAGCATCGCCTTTCTCGGACCCCGCGGCTCCTATTCGAGCCTGGCGGCCCGCAAGTATCTCAGCCGCCACACCGACCAGGTGTTGGAAACCAGCTGCAACAATTTTCAGCAGGTCATCGAGCAGGTCGAGTCCGGCCGGGTGCAGTATGGGGTGCTGCCCATCGAAAACACCAGCTCCGGCAGCATCAACGAAGTCTACGATCTGATGCAGCACACCAGCCTCTCCATCGTCGGCGAGCTGACGCTGCCGATCGAACACTGCCTGCTGGCCGCAGTCGCGACCGATGTCAGCCAGATCACTACCATCTATGCCCACCCGCAGCCGATCCAGCAGTGTTCCAACTATCTGCATGAGCAGATGAGCCACGTACATCTGGAGTATTGCGACTCCTCATCGGCCGCCATGGCCAAGGTTCAGGCCCAGGCCAGCCCGCAGGCGGCCGCCTTGGGCAGCGCCGCGGGCGGGGAGCTATTCGGTCTGCACCCCATCGCCAGCAACCTGGCCAACCAGAAAGACAACATCACCCGCTTCATCGTGGTCGCCCGCAAGGCGATTGAGGTTGCCCCCCAGATCCCGGCCAAGACCACCCTGATCCTCTCCACGGCACAAAAAGCCGGCTCACTGGTCGAGGCACTGCTGGTGCTCCGCAATCACAGCATCAACATGACCAAGCTGGAGTCACGCCCCATGCAGGGCAACCCATGGGAGGAGATGTTCTATCTCGACGTCGCCGCCAATCTGAACTCACCGGCGATGCAGGCTGCGCTCAAACAGCTCAACGAGATAGTGCGCTCCTTGAAGGTGCTGGGCTGCTACCCCAGCGAGGATGTTCGCCCCACCGCACTGCCGGAGTATCTGGTGCCAACGGGCGAATAAACCCGTTGCCCAACGAATAAAGGCGGCCTAGGCCGTAATGCCAGTCAGTTAAGCCTGACTGGCATTATTTTTTCCTGTTTTTCGGA
>JASDSW010000075.1:0-12047 GCA_041441555.1 Aeromonadaceae bacterium | reverse complement strand
CCTTACTCACTGTCATCGATTGAGAGCTTGGCAAACCGGGGGCGACCATCTATGATCTCAGGTCTGTCGACCCAATGAAAAAGCCACCGCTGCGGTGGCTTTTTTGCTTCTTGGAACTGTCGGGTCTTGAAACTCAGCCATCAGTTGTAAATCAGCGCGCGATCCAACTTCTGGAAGGCCATCTTCAGCGTCTCTGCTAACTCCCAATACCGAGGTTTACTGCTCAATCGACTCTGCCCCATCTTCTCGTTGATCTCGACATACCAGCGGGAGAGTGACGGTGGCAGTGGCGTCTGCGCCCGCTGCCCCAGCCAGTAATAGCCTTGCAACGGCAGACTGATCATGAACAGCACACTGGCCAGCACCATAGGCCACATGGCCTGCTGACCAAATTGGAACTGCAGCAACAAACTGCTGACCACCACGGCTGGCAGCCACTTCATGGCAAATTCCACCGCAGTGATGATGCGACTCTCCGGGAACAGCGCAGCCAGGGACTTCTCTTTGGGCCACAACGCCATGTAGCTATGGCCCATTTGTATCTTTTTGTTAAAAACAGTCATATCTTCTACCTCAAGGCCAATAACCACAAAATGAAAATGGTTGCATGCTTTACAACGAGATGAATTGTTATTTTTATGCTTCCCCTGTATCCTTCCCGCGCTTGATTTTCCGGCACTTCGCCTCGTCGAGCCTCACTGACTACATTCTGAGGTTGCAGCTGACGTCTTGAAGCCGGACGCACTAACAGCACCTTTAATGTAAGCATACGTTAACTCTGCTGGAAAACTACCCATTCCAGACAGTAAACCCGTTAAAAAGATAGATAGGATTTACTACGAATGAGCAGCAAGCTGGTCCTTGTTCTGAACTGTGGCAGTTCATCCCTCAAATTCGCCGTGATTGATGCCGCCAGCGGCGAAGAAAAACTCTCGGGGCTGGCAGAATGCCTGCACCTGCCGGAAGCCCGCATCAAGTGGAAGACGGCCGCACAAAAAGAGGCTGCCGATCTCGGGGCCGGTGCAGCCCACCACGAAGCACTGGGTTTCATCGTCAACCAGATCCTGGCCCAAAAACCGGACCTACTTGAAAACCTTTTCACGATAGGCCATCGCGTAGTGCATGGGGGCGAAAAATTCACTCGCTCCGTGATCATCGACGAGGAGGTGATTGCCGGCATCGAGGCCTGCATCGCCCTGGCTCCGCTGCACAACCCGGCCCACCTGGTCGGGATCCGGGCCGCCCAGAAGGCGTTTCCGGCGCTGCCGAATGTTGCGGTGTTCGACACCGCCTTTCACCAGAGCATGCCGGAGAGTGCCTATCTCTATGCCCTGCCCTACGCCATGTATGCCGAGCACGGCATCCGTCGCTATGGCATGCACGGCACCAGTCACTACTACATCAGCCTGCAGGCGGCCCAGATCCTGGGCAAACCACTCCATGAGTTGAATATCATCAACTGCCATCTGGGCAACGGCGGCTCGGTCTGTGCCATTCGCAACGGTCAGTCGGTGGATACCTCCATGGGGCTGACGCCACTGGAAGGGCTGGTGATGGGAACTCGCTGCGGCGACCTGGATCCGGCCATCATCTTCCATCTGCACGATACCCTTGGCATGAGCCTGGAGGCCATCAACACCATGTTGACCAAGGAGTCGGGTCTGCTGGGGTTGACCGGGGTCACCAGCGATTGCCGCTTCGTCGAAGATAACTATCAAAGCGATGAGATCGCCAAGCGGGCCATGGAGCTCTACTGCTATCGTCTGGCCAAGAGCATTGCCAGCTACACCGCGGCTCTCGATGGGCGTCTGGATGCCGTGGTCTTCACCGGCGGCATCGGTGAAAACTCGGCCCCCATCCGCGAAATGACCCTGAATCGTCTGGCTTTACTGGGCTTCAAGGTCGACACCGATGCCAACCTGAAGGCCCGTTTTGGCGGTCAGGGCATCATCACCGCAGCCGACAGCACGGTAGCCTTGGTCATCCCAACCAACGAGGAGTGGGTAATTGCCAATGATGCGCTGGAATTGGTGGCAGCCTGATTCAGACTAGGTAAAATAGCGAGGCTGCCTCCGGGCGGCCTTTTAGTTAGCCAAATGTTCATCAACTAGGGGATACACCAGTGGCACGCACTATCATGCTTATCCCGATTGGCTCCGGTGTAGGCGTCACCTCCGTGAGTCTCGGCATGGTCCGAGCGATGGAAAGACACGGGGTCAACGTCAGCTTCTTCAAACCGGTCGCTCAACCGAAACTTGCTCACTCAGGCCCAGAAGCCTCAACTGCCGTCATCCGCGCCGGCTCCAACATCACCCCTCCTGAACCACTCTCCCTGCACTATGCAGAAAACATGATCTCCTCCGGTAACACCGCCGTGCTGCTCGAAGAGATCGTGGCCATGTATGAAAATCACGTCAAAGAGAGTGGCGCCGAAGTGGTGGTGGTTGAAGGCCTGGTTCCGGTCGACAAGCAGCCCTTTGCCAACAAGCTCAACTACGAGATCGCCAGCGCACTGGATGCCGATATGGTTTTTGTTACCCATCCTGGTAACGATTCCAGCCAGAAGCTCAAGGAGCGCATCGAGATCACCAGCTCCAATTTTGGCGGCGTGCAGAACAAGCGGATCGTCGGCTGCATCATCAACAAGGTGGGAGCCCCGGTCGATGAGCATGGCATCACCCGTCCGGATCTGACCGAGATGTTTGAGGCCCACCACAGTGGTGGCGAGACCGACAACAATCTGGAAGTGCTGCAATTCTTCGGCAAGAGCCCGTTGCGCATCCTGGGCTGCATCCCCTGGAATACCCAGCTCATCGCCCCGCGCGCCAAGGATCTGGCCACGCATCTGAATGCCAAGATCCTCAACGAAGGGGAGATCGACAAGCGCCGTCTGCATCAGGTCACCTTCTGCGCCCGCTCCATCCATAACATGGTCGAGCACTTCCGCCCGGGCAGCCTGCTGGTCACCTCCGGCGACCGTTCCGATGTCATCGTCTCCGCCTGTCTGGCCGCGATGAATGGCGTGAAACTCGGCGCCCTGCTGCTGACCGGCAACTATCATCCCGAGCCGCAGGTGATGGCGTTGTGTCAACAGGCCATGCAAACTGGCTTGCCGATCATGATGATCGACACCAACACCTGGCAAACCGCCGTCAGCCTGCAGAACTTCAACCTGGAAATCCCGGCCGATGACATCGAACGCATCGAGCTGGTGCAGGACTACGTCGCCGGCCACATCGACAAACACTGGCTCGACTCGCTGACCGCTGCTTCTAGTCGCTCCCGTCGTCTGAGCCCGCCGGCGTTCCGCTACCAGCTGACCGAGCAGGCCCGCGAAGCCAACAAGCGCATCGTGCTGCCGGAAGGCGAAGAGCCGCGCACCATCAAGGCGGCTGCCATCTGTGCCGAGCGCGGCATCGGCCGTCCGGTGCTGCTGGGTAACCCGGACGAGATCCGCCGTGTCGCCGAGCAGCAGGGGGTGGTGCTCAACGATCGCGTCGAGATCATCAACCCGATCGATGTACGGGAGCGCTATGTGCCGCGTCTGGTCGAGCTGCGCAAGAGCAAGGGGATGACCGAAGTGGTTGCCCGCGAACAGCTCGAGGACAACGTGGTGCTCGGTACCATGATGCTGGAGCGCAACGAGGTCGATGGTCTGGTCTCCGGTGCCGTGCACACCACCGCCAACACCATTCGCCCACCGATGCAGATCATCAAGACAGCCCCGGGCTCCTCGCTGATCTCCTCGGTCTTCTTCATGCTGCTGCCGGATCAGGTGCTGGTCTACGGCGATTGCGCCATCAACCCGGATCCAAATGCCGAGCAGTTGGCCGAGATCGCCATCCAGTCCGCCGACTCCGCCAAGGCTTTTGGCATCGAGCCACGCGTCGCCATGATCTCCTACTCTACCGGAACCTCAGGTGCCGGTGCCGATGTGGACAAGGTGCGCGAAGCGACCCGTATCGCCAAGGAGAAGCGTCCGGATCTGATCATCGATGGTCCGTTGCAATACGATGCGGCCATCATGGCGGATGTGGCCAAGTCCAAGGCACCGAACTCGCCGGTTGCCGGGCAAGCGACCGTGTTCATCTTCCCGGATCTGAACACCGGTAACACCACCTACAAGGCGGTGCAGCGTTCGGCGGATCTGGTCTCCATCGGCCCCATGCTGCAAGGCATGCGCAAGCCGGTGAACGACCTTTCCCGCGGCGCCCTGGTGGACGACATCGTCTACACCATAGCGCTGACCGCCATCCAGTCGGCGCAAGCCAACGCCGCCAGCAAGGCTTAAGCTCGCGACATCCGTGAGATCCAAAGAAGGGAGCGCCTGTCGCTCCCTTTTTTTATGTCGCGCCGGCCAGCTCGGCACTCGGTTGGGCTCGCCCCATGTTTCCAGCAAAACCAGCGTGATGTCCCGCCATCGCCAGCAACCAGCCCGATGCAAAAACCGCCCGCGGCCCGCCGGCCAGCTTGAGGCTGGGTCACACCGCATCAGCCATGGTGCGTAGCCATCTATCAGCAACAATTCCAGTAGTAATCTACAAACTTACCCACAGTAAATGTGGATAAGATCACGCGCTCTTCATGACTCAGCCGGATGCCCTGGTCACAGTAAGCCGGTGCAGATGAGAGGGATTATGGGGAAGAAGCAGGCTAAGCTCAGAACAGTAGAGCCATTGCGGGGCTCGCCTGACGAGCAGAGGAGTACGCCATGCGGATACTGATCACCGGAGCAACCGGCTTCATCGGCCATCAGCTGATAAAGACGCTCGGCAAATCCCACGCCCTGTGCGTCCTGACCCGCGACAAGCAGCGCGCCGAGCAGCGCCTTGGCACTACGGTCGATCAGTTTCTGACTCTGGATGAACTCGACAGCCTGGATGGCTTCGAGGCCATCATCAATCTGGCTGGCGAGCCCATCGCCGCCCGGCGCTGGAGCGCAGCGCAAAAACGGCGCATCTGCGAGAGCCGCTGGCAGCTGACCGAGGCGCTGATCGAGCGTCTGCGTCACTGCTGCAACCCGCCCCGGGTCTGGCTCAACGCCTCCGCCATCGGCTTCTATGGCCGCCAAGGGGGGCAACCCATCACCGAGCAGGAGCCGCGCGTCCACTCGGAATTTACTCATGAGGTTTGCCGCCGCTGGGAAGAGCTGGCCCTGGAGGCCGCCGACTATGGCTGCCGCGTCTGCATCCTGCGCATCGGTCTGGTGCTCGGGCGCGAAGGCGGCGCCCTGCCCAAGATGCTACCCGCCTATCGGCTGGGGCTTGGTGGACCGCTCGGTGATGGGCTGCAGCAGGTCTCCTGGATCCTGCTGGACGATCTGGTGGCGGCGATCGCCTTCTTGCTCGAGCAGGAGAGCTGCCAGGGGATCTATCACGCGACCGCCCCCCAGGCCGTCAGTCAGCGGGAGTTCGCCCGGCTCTTGTCCCAGACGCTGGGCAAACCCCACGGGCTGCGCACGCCCGCCTGGGTGCTGCGCGCCTTGTTCGGCGAGATGGCCGACCTGCTGCTCTACGGTCAAAACGTGGTACCGCAGCGGCTGCTGGATGCCGGTTTTCATTTCCGCCATCCCGAACTGGCCGCCGCCCTGCGCCACCTACTCAAAGAGAACAAGTCGCGCATCTCGGTCGCCGAGATCTAGCGCTCAGGCATAGCGCAGACGACGAGCCAGCACGGCGCCGAGCAGGCGCTGCATCGGGCCGTAGGCGGCCAGTAACACGAGCCCCACCCCCAGCAATGGCAGCGCCAGCCAGAGCTCATAGTGCGGCTGCCAGGCCAGCTCGCTCCACAGCTGCATCAGCAACCACATCACCCCTTCACAGCAGAGCGCGGCGGCGAAGCCGGCCAGCGCACCGGTGGCCACCAGCTCCCAACGCAGAGCGCGGCGCAGCAGTATCTGTCCGGCCCCCAGGGTGCGCATCAGCACCAACTCCTGCCAGCGCAGGGCGATCCCGGCCTGCACCTGGGTAAACAGCACCAGCACGGCCGCCAGTGCCACCAGGGCAAACATCAGACCGAGCGCCCGGCTGATCTGCTCAAGCACCCCTTGCAGACGCTGCATGATGCTGTCGGTATCGATCAGGGTCAGGGCTGGATACTGGCGCACCAGCTCGACCTCCAGTTGCGGCTGTGCGGCGGGTAACCGCAGGCTGGCCAGCCAGCTGGCCGGGAAATCCTGCAGCAGATCGGGGGAGAAGATCATGAAGAAATTCGGCTGCATCTCCTGCCAGTTGACCTTGCGCAGCGAGCCGACGCGGGCCGAGAGCAGACGCCCCTCGATGCTAAACTGCAGGGTGTCACCGAGCTCGATACCGAGCCGTTCGGCAACCCCCTGTTCAACCGATACCAGCCCGCGTTCGCCGCTTTGCCACCATCGCCCCGCCACCAACAGATTATGGGAGGGAGGCTGCGCCAGCCAGGTCATGCTCAGCTCGCGATTGACGCCGGCCCGTCCGGCCTCCCCCTCCTCCTGGGCCACCGGCTGACCATCGATCTGGGTCAGTCGCCCGCGCACGATTGGATAGAACGCCGAGTGAGGGATCTGGTGCCGCAGTAGCCAGCTCTCCAGCCCGGACTTGTCGCGGTCGGCAATATTCAGCACGAAGCGGTTCGGCAGGTCAGCGCGCATCTGCTGCTCAAAACCGGCCAGGATTGCCACGCGGCTGGCCCACAGCACCCCGATCAATAACAGCGCCAGGGCAATCGCCGCCAGCTGACTCAGGCTCTTCCAGCGCTCCCGCCGCAGATGGCGCAGCGCCAGGGCCAGCCCACTACCGGGCCGCCCCGCCGGCAGGAGCCACAACAGGCCATAGGCCAGCACACCGAGGAGCAACAGCAATAGGGCCATGCCCAGCAGCAGCCCCAGGCTCAAGCGGGCATCGCCGGTGAACCACCAGCCCAGCAGCAGAGTCCCCGCGCTAATCAGGGGCAGGGCCAACCAGCCCGGCACGTCGCCATGGGCCTGCTGACGCAACACCCGCTGTGGCGGCGTCGCCAGCAGACGCCAGAAAGGGACTACCGAGAGCAGCAGGGTGATGAACAGGCTGACCACGGCGCCCAGCACAAAGGGTTGCCCGGAGGGCGGCGGCATCTGCGACGGCAACAGACTCCCCAGCAGTTGCAAGAATCCCAGGTGCAGCAGGTAACCGAGCAGCCCGCCCAGTACGAAAGCGACACCGGTCAGCAGCCCCAGCAAACCGACCATCCAGACCCACAACTGTCGCCGACTGGCGCCGAGCGTCTTCAGCAGCGCCAGGTGATCGGCCTGACGCCGGGTGAAGTGATTCATGGCGATCTGCATCGCCAGGGCTCCCAGCAGCAGCCCCATCAAGGAGGCCAGACGGAAGAAGCGCTCACTGCGTTGCAGGGCCCCGCCGCTGAGCTGGGTGTTCTTGCCCGGTTGCAACAGCCGCTGTTCGACACTCAGAGTCGGCTGCAACTGAGCCTGTGCGGCAGCCACCGCTTGCCAGTCACCGCGAAACAGGTAACGGTACTGCACCCGGCTGCCCGGCAGGAGAACCTGGGCGCGCGCCACATCATCCAAGTGCATCAGGGCTCTGGGCGCCAGGAGGAAGGGGGAAAAGCTCTCATCGGGTTCCTGCAGCAACTGACCCGCCACCCGGAGGCTGATTTCACCCAGTTCCAGCTCATCGCCGATACGGGCCTGCAGCAACGCCAGCAAACGGGGCGAAAGCCAGATCTCCCCCGGCTTGATCGTGCCAGCCGGGCTTAGCTGTAGCTGGCCATAGAAGGGGTAGCCGGCGGTGACCGCTTTGACGGAGGCCAACTGCATCGTCTCACCGACAAACAGCATCGAGGAGAAACTTAAGGTGCGACTCATCTCGATGGCTGGCGGCAAAGCCTGCAACTGGCGGGCGGGAACTTCACGACTGCTCTGTAACACTAGATCGGCGGCCAGAAACTCCCGGCTGCCGAGTCCCAACGCCTGTTGCAGCCGATCGGCCACCAAGCTGACGCACAGGACGCAGGCGATGGCCAGGGCCAGCGCCAACACAAAACCGCGCAGTATGCCGTGCCGCCCCTCCTGCCAGGCCAGACGGCGCGCCAGGGGCCACAAGCCGGCGGCGGGACGACGATCCACCGCCCGGCTCATGACCGGTCTCCGGGGACGAGTGACGGTGCCGGATCCTCCTGCAACTGCCCAGCGAGCAGGTGCAGACGGCGGGCGCAACGCGCCGCCAACCGCTCGTCATGGGTCACGATGAGCAGGCTGGTGCCATGCTCACGATTCAATTGAAACAAGAGGTCGGCAATCTTGTCGCCGGTGTGCCGGTCCAGATTGCCGGTCGGCTCATCGGCCAACAGCAGCGCCGGCTGGCCGATGAAGGCACGGGCGATCGCCACCCGCTGCTGTTCGCCCCCGGAGAGCTGTGCCGGATGGTGATGCAGGCGATCGGCCAACCCCACCTCGTCGAGCAGACGAGTGGCCTTCTGCCGGGCCTGCGGCAGACCGCGGATCTCGGCCGGTAGCATGACGTTCTCCAGGGCCGTCAGCCCTGGCAGCAGCTGGAAGGATTGGAAGATGAAACCGATCTGCTCGGCCCGCAGCCGGGCGCGCCCCTCCTCATCCAGGGAGTCCAGCCGGACGCCGGCCACCTCGATCTCCCCTTCGCTGGCCCGATCCAGACCGGCGAGCAGGCTCAGCAGGGTCGACTTTCCCGAGCCGGAGGCACCGACTAGCGCCACCGTCTCGGCTGGCTTGACTTCCAGATCTATCCCCTGAAGTATGGTCAGCGCTTCACCCCCCAACGTGACCCGCTGGCTCACGTTCCGTACCACTATCATCGAAGGTTCTGCCATGCTTCGGATCCTCTGCGCCTTGTGCGTCCTCTGTGCGATTAGCAGCCATGCTACCACCCTGCTGGTCTATGGCGACAGCCTGAGTGCCGGTTATCAACTTGCCCCCGACCAGAGCTGGCCGGCCCTGCTGGCCGCCCGCTGGCAGCAGCAGGGGGTCGATATCCGACTCATCAACGCCAGCGTCAGCGGGGAAACCACCCAAGGCGGGCAGGCCCGGCTGGCCGCGGCGTTGCAAAGCCATCAGCCGGACTGGGTGCTGCTCGAGTTGGGCGCCAACGACGGACTACGCGGCCTGCCACCGAAGCTGACCCGCCAGAACCTCGAACAGATGCTTCAGCTTCTGAAACAACAGGGCATCCACCCCATCCTGACCCAGATCCGCCTGCCCCCCAATTACGGCGCCCGCTATATCCGGCAATTCGAGGCCATCTACCCGGAATTGGCCCAGCGTTACCAGGTGCCCTTGCTCCCCTTCTTCCTGAACGAGCTGATCCTCGACCCTAGCTTGTTGCTTCCCGACGGTCTGCACCCCAATGCGCAGGGGCAGCGTCACATTCTCGAGCAGGTACACCCCCAGCTGACCCGCTGGCTGACCGAGCCCAGCACCCAAGCTCCCACTCAGGTTCCAGCCAAGGCCCACCGTGTAAAATAAGGTAAAGTCCACGCCATCGGCGGGATGGCGCTTGTTCAGACAGGGCCATTTCGTATCATGAGCCGCAACCTCGCTTAACCCTCTACGGAGTAGCCTTATGATCCGGGTTCTATTGGTCGATGATGATCAGGAGCTGTGTGCCTTGCAGCAGGAGTATCTCAGTCGCGAGGGATTTGCCGTGACGCTCTGCCACGATGGCCGCAGCGGCTTGCAGGCTGCCCGCTCGGGGGAGTTTGACATACTGCTGCTCGATCAGATGCTGCCGCTGATGAACGGGGCCGAGGTGCTGCGCCAACTGCGGCAACAGAGCAACCTACCGGTGCTGATGATCACGGCCCGCGGCGATGATGTCGATCGCATCCTGGGGTTGGAAACCGGTGCCGACGACTATGTGGCCAAACCCTGCACCCCGCGCGAGCTGGTGGCCCGCATCCGCGCCATCTTGCGCCGCAGTGCCCCCGAAAAATTCGACCACGCCGATGGTGAGTACCAACTGGGGGTTTTGCGCCTCTCCACCCGCCGCCGCCAGGCCTTCTGGCAGGAGCAGTTGCTGGATCTGACCAGCACCGAATTCAGCCTGCTGGCTGCCCTATGCCAGCATGTCGGTCAAGTGTTGAGCAAAAATCAGCTCTCGGAGCAGATCTTGGGCCGCCCGTTGACCCGCTACGACCGCAGCCTGGACGTGCACGTCAGCAACCTGCGCCAGAAGCTGGGACTGCTGGCCGATGGTCGCAGCCCGATCCAGACGGTGCGCGGCATCGGCTACCAACTGCTGGACGCCCGCTGATGAACCTGTTTTGGAAGATCTTCCTCGGCTTCTGGCTCTCGCTGCTGCTGATGGCGCTGGGCGCCGTCGCCATGGTCCGCCTATACGACGAGGCTCGGCTGCGTAACCCGGATCAGGTGGCCGACGACAAACGCACCGGCTTTATCGTCGATACCACGGCCCGAGCCCTGCAGGAGGGGGGGCTGCCGGCACTGACGCAGATGGGACGCCTGCTCCCGCCCCCGGCCGAACCACCGCAGCCACTATCCGCCTCGCCACAGCCCCCCGCCGCCCCCGCCGACGCGCCTCCACCGCCCCCCGCTGCCATGGAGCCTGCCGCCGCAGGCCCGACGCTGCCGGAACGAGCCAGACAGAAGCTGCCTCTGGTGGTCGATGCCCAGGGGCGAGAGCTGTTTGGACGCAGCGTCCCGCAACAGGCTTGGCATCAGGCATTGGCCATGGCGCACCAACTGCCGCGCGCCCCCAATTTTCACAGCCCGGTGCGTCAGGTACAGTTGCCCGATGGCCAGGAGGTCACGGTCTTCATGCTTAACCGCATGCTGCCCGTCGAGCGCAACCTGCTTTTCAGCGTGGCGGAATCCCCCATGTTGCTGCCCCTCAGTGCCCTGCTCGCCAGTCTGCTGTTCAGTCTGCTGCTGACCCGTTATCTGGTTCGCCCCATCCGCATCCTGCGCGATGGCATGCGCCAGATCGCCGCCGGTCAATTTGAAGTGGCCATGAGTCGGCAGATGGGGCATAGACGCGATGAGCTGGGCGAGCTGGGACAAGATGCCGATCGGATGGCCTGGCAACTCAAACAACTGATCAGCACCCAACGCCGGTTATTGCACGATATCTCCCACGATCTGCGCTCCCCCCTGGCCCGCTTGCAGGTGGCCATCGGTCTGGTCCGCCAAGACCCGGAGCGGCTGCCGGAGATGCTGCAGCGACTGGAGCACGAAACCATGCGCCTCAACGAGATGATCGGCGAGGTGCTGACGCTGGCGCGCCTGGAGTCGGGAGTCCCCCAGCCGCAGGAAGATTATCTGGATCTGGTCTCTTTGTTGCAGAGCCTGGTCGAGGATGTTCGCTTCGAAGATCAGGATCACCCGCTGATCCTGCAGATCGCCAGCGAGCAGGAGTGCTTGCTGCCCTGCCACGGAGAGTTGCTGTGGCGAGCCTTCGATAATCTGGTCCGCAACGCGCTGCAACACACCCCCAGTGGCGCCGAAATCCGCATCCGGCTGGAAGAGTTCTCTGACGAATACCTCATCACCATTGAGGACACCGGACCCGGCATTCCCCCCGAGCTGCTGGCGGAGGTCTTCGAACCATTCCATCATGCCGGGGATACGCGCGGGCACGGCCTGGGGCTGGCCATCGCCAAACGGGCCATCGAAGCCCACCAGGGGACTATCCACGCGGAAAATGTTGTCGAGGGTGGGTTGCGGTTACTGGTGCGTCTGCCACGACCCGCCGCCACCCAATCGCTGGCGCCAGGCAGCCCCCGCAACACTCTCGACTAGCCGGCGCAGGTCGCCAATTCACGTAGGTCACCATGACGGAGATGTCACGGAATAGCGCCCAACAAAAAGCCCGTCGCATGGACGGGCTTTTTGTTGATTTGGTGGAGCTACGCGGGATCGAACCGCGGACCTCTTGCATGCCATGCAAGCGCTCTCCCAGCTGAGCTATAACCCCACAAAGGTCTTGCTGTCGAACGATGATAAAAACCATCATTCGCCTGGAATGAATGGTGGAGCTACGCGGGATCGAACCGCGGACCTCTTGCATGCCATGCAAGCGCTC
>JASDSW010000074.1:3855-54426 GCA_041441555.1 Aeromonadaceae bacterium | reverse complement strand
GCTCCAATGCCACAACGCCTGTTGAAGCTGGCTGAGTCTCGATGGTAATCAGGTTCGGCTTTGTATTAGATTTTACCGTGTGCAAGGTGTTGATAATTAAGGGTTTATCTTGTTTTTCTGTGCCAGCAAAAAAACTCTAAAGCTTTTCCGCTCGCTGACGATAACTAATATGTAACGGGTGCAACAGGATAGCGAAGTAAAAAAATCGCTAAAGGATCCCAAGAGGCAGCCGATAAATAAAGTAAGCATGGCGAAGATAAAAATAATAAGCCAGCACAGTTAACACTTTAGAATCGCTTAGGAGAAAACATCATGGCTATGTACGTCAACACCAATGTTTCATCACTGAATGCCCAGCGTAACTTGACCAACAGCGGTAAGGCGATGGATACCTCTTACACCCGCCTGGCCTCTGGTCTGCGCATCAATAGCGCTAAAGACGATGCTGCTGGTTTGCAGATCTCTAACCGTTTGACGACCCAGATCAACGGTCTGGATCAGGGTAACCGTAACGCCAACGATGGTATTTCTGTGGCGCAAACTGCCGAAGGGGCCATGGATGAAATTACCTCCATGCTGCAACGTATGCGTACCCTGGCGCAGCAATCCGCCAACGGCTCGAATAATGCCGATGACCGTGATGCGATTCAGCAAGAATATACTCAGTTGACCACGGAAGTTAACCGAATCGCCAAAGACACGACGTTTGGTGGTCAGAAGTTACTGGATAGCTCGTACTCTGGATCTTTTCAAGTCGGGGCTGATGCGGCACAAACTATCTCTTTCAAAATGACACTGTCTTTTGATGCGTCAGGTATAGCCAGTGCGACCAAGGGAAGTGCTGTTTTGATTGCCAATCCAGATACAGCTTCAAGCGAAGCGTTTATTGTCTCCACGGCAACAACGGCTGTCACTTGGTCTGATATTGAGGATATTTCTGGTTCTACCGGCTCCAGTGCCCAGTTGGCCCTGGCTAACCTGGATTTTATGATCAAGGCGGTGGATAGCAAGCGTGCCGAGCTGGGGGCGGTGCAGAACCGTTTCGACTCAACCATCCGTAACCAGTCTAACGTATCAGAGAACGTAAGCGCCGCTCGATCACGGATCCGTGACGCCGACTTCGCCACTGAAACGGCTAACATGACCAAGCAGAATATTCTGCAACAAGCGGCCTCCACCATACTGTCCCAGGCTAATCAAAGACCGCAGGCGGCGCTCTCTCTGCTGCAAGGTTAAGCTAGCAAGCAATAAAAACAGGGCGGTGGTTCAGGCCGCCCTGTGGGAAGAGTGATTCAGAGGGGTGTTCGGCACGCGGTCTCTGATCAATCGGGAAAACACTGTTTTAGTTCTACCCTGACAAGGTTACGCAGATCGGTTCATCTGCTTTCCCTGTTCAGGCACATCTCCTGAGCTTCCGCTCATTGGCCAGCCATGCTGGCCTTTTTTTTGTGTCGAAAACTCGACAGCAATAAATTATTAGCATAAGCCGTGCCAACGTCTGAGGTTCATCTCTGCTGCTTACTTATAGTGTTAAGTATATCTGTGATCCGCTGGCCTGGGGTGAGGGTCGGCAACTTTTGCCGCTTAATTGCAAAAGTGGCAAAAAATGTCCTAAAGCTTTCCTAATCCTTGCCGTTAACTAAAGTGAAGCAAAATGAGGGGTGTTCGGAAATCCAACTTTTGCGGTGCTGCGGGTCATGCGTCCGGTTCAAACGCAAGACCCGCCTCGGAGTAAGCGGATCGGTTCAATCTGCTTGCTCTGAACGGTGGGACTCATCACGGCTAGTTAGCAGACGAGACCCGCAGTTTCTGATTTATCGGGAGAATTATCATGGCTATGTATATCAACACCAACGTTTCATCGCTCAACGCCCAACGTAACTTGACCAATACTGGCAAGGCGATGGATACCTCCTACACCCGTCTGGCATCCGGTCTGCGCATCAACAGCGCCAAGGATGATGCGGCTGGCTTGCAGATATCCAACCGTTTGACCTCCCAGATCAATGGTCTGGATCAGGGTAACCGTAATGCCAACGATGGTATCTCTGTGGCGCAGACCGCCGAAGGGGCCATGGACGAAGTAACCTCTATGTTGCAGCGTATGCGCACCTTGGCGCAGCAATCGGCTAACAGCTCTAACAACGGTGATGACCGGGATGCGCTTCAGCAGGAGTATTCTCAACTGACCACTGAAATTAACCGTATCTCGAAGGACACAACCTTCGGCGGTCAAAAACTGCTCGATGGTAATTATTCAGGCTCGTTCCAGGTTGGCGCGGATGCAACCCAGACTATCTCTTTCAAAATGACGCTGTCTTTTGATGCATCCGGCATTGCCAGTGGTACTAAGGGACATGCTGTTTTGATTGCCAATCCAGATACAGCTTCAAGCGAAGCGTTTATTGTCTCCACGGCAACAACGGCTGTCACTTGGTCTGATATTGAGGATATTTCTGGTTCTACCGGCTCCAGTGCCCAGTTGGCCCTGGCTAACCTGGATTTTATGATCAAGGCGGTGGATAGCAAACGTGCAGAGCTGGGCGCGGTGCAGAACCGTTTCGACTCAACCATCCGTAACCAGTCTAACGTCTCCGAGAACGTCAGTGCTGCTCGCTCCCGGATCCGTGATGCTGATTTTGCCACTGAAACGGCCAATATGACCAAGCAGAATATACTGCAACAGGCGGCGTCCAGCATCTTGGCTCAGGCTAACCAACGTCCGCAATCGGCTCTTTCTCTGCTGGGTTAAGGGTGTAGGCGGTTTGAACTAAAGTAAGGAGGAAGATATGGCAAATGATATGGTTAATGCTTCATCTGCCAGCGTCCCTTCTGTGGTTTCAAATGATAAGAGCGGCCGTCAGGCCGCTCAGTCACTTGTTTTACCATCAGATTTAGCTTCGACTCGAGCCGAGGATGTGCGTAGTGCGGTGAAGCAGGGTGCGAGCCAAAATGTTCTTGCTATTAATGCGGAAGAACCATTGGCGAGAGAGCAACAGAAAGAAAATGCTGAAAAACAGGCCCAAAACTTGCAGGAGCTTAGCCAACTTAAAGGATGGGCCGTCAGCTTTCAGGTCGATAGTGACCTGAATACTACCGTCATCAAGGTTATTGATGCGGATACGCAGAAAATGATCCGGCAGATACCGAGTGAGGATATGCTAACACTCAACAAGCGGATCCAGGCCCTCAGAGAAGAGGGGGATAGCGGCCCAGGCTTGTCAGGCCTATTATTAGATAGTCAGATATAGCTGTGCGTGATTAAGTGTAATAGGAGAAAGAGATATGACTGCCATAACATCAGCCGGTGCGGGTTCTGGTATCGATCTGGAAAGCGTAATTTCGGCTAGCCTTGCTGCTAAAAAGGCTCAGCTCCAACAGCCTATTACAACAAAAAAAAATAGCGCACAGATAACCTTGAGTGGTGTTGGTCAGCTGAAATCTGCGATCTCCTCTTATACCTCGACACTTGATGCCTTTGCTAAAGATGGCGCATTTAACAAGAGAACGATCTCCGTCACTCAAGATAAAGATGATCCTGTGATGACAGTGGCCAGTAAAACGGGAGCGTCTAACGGGCAGTACAATATCACCGTCAATAAATTGGCAGCAACCTCCAAGCAGGAGGGGATTTTTGACAGTTCAAGTACCCCACTGGTGACGGCTAACGGCACTCTTACTTTCAAAGCTGGCGGAAAGGAGTTTTCCATTGATGTAAAAGCAGGAGATACGCTGCAAAATATTCGCAAGCGGATTAATGCTGATGGTGACAACTTTGGACTTTCGGCCAATATTGTGAATACCTCAGATGGTAAGGCAAAACTGGTTCTCGATTCAGGGATTTCTGGTGATGGAAAGGATATGACCATCACGTCTAGTACCGATGAATTGAAAATATTTGAAACTGGGGCTGCAACTTCAAAGATGAGCCCGACACAAGCTGCGGCAAGTGCCATGATTGTTGTGGATGGCAGTGAGCTGACCAGTGACACTAATACCTTCGATGGCACAATTGAGGGGTTAAAAGTGACGGTCAATCGGTTATCAGATAAGAATACAGATGGTAGTTTCAAATCGAACAAAGTGGCCATCACTACGGATAAAACCTCTATCCAGACGCTTATTCAAGGCTTTCTTGATGGTTATAACTCGTTGGTAGATAAGACAACTGCACTTGGAAAGCGTAATACTATCGTCTCGGGAGAGAGCCAGGATGATGGTGGAGCCTTGGCTGGTGACTCGACCACTAATAGTATTAAAAATCTAATGACTAATATGATTTCTAATAAGTCATCAGAGTCGTCTGTATACTCCACCATATTTCAGCTTGGTGTGAAAATGGATAACAAAGGAAAGCTTTCTCTTGATTCGGATAAGTTTACTGAGGCATTAGACAAAAACTTCGATCAAGTTGTTGCGATCTTTGGCGGTGAAAAAGGTGTAGCGGCACAACTTTCGACCGGCTTGAAAGAGTATACCAAGACTGGGGGATTGTTGGCCAAACGTCAGGATTCATTGAATTCGGAATTACGCTCTTTAGCGCAAAAAAATGCTGATGCGACAGCTCAACTTACCAAGTATGAGGCCAGTCTACGTGCTCAATATGGCAGTCTGGATACGCTGTTAACCAAGATGAATCAGTCTGCATCCTACTTGTCATTAATTTCAACTTCCTGATTGTGATTTAGTTATTGTTGTGGATTAGATGTTCAGGAGCATTTGCATGTATCATAAAAACCTAAAGGCATACACGGCTAACAATTTGCAAGCTGATATGTCGGTCGCAGATCCTCATCGTGTCATTCAGTTAATGATGCAGGGAACGCTGGAAAAATTGGCTCAAGCCAAAGGTGCCATTGATCGCCGTGATTATGAGGCAAAATCTGCAGCTATCTCCAGAGCCATGGCCTTGATTAACGGGCTGCAGGACTCGTTGGATTTGTCATATGGAAAAATTCCAGAAGATCTCTTGGCCCTTTATGAATATATGAAGGGACGTCTTATGGATGCGAGTCGGGATATGGATAAGGCCCCTTTGGATGAGGTGGCTAACTTGCTAATAACCATAAAATCTGCATGGGATCAAATACCGGATACCGAAAAGCAAAAAAGTGAGCTGTTGCGCGAACAACAACGAGCGAAGGCCTCCCCTCATGAATGATGTGGATGGGATGCTAGCTGAATTCAGACGTATTACTTTGCAGCTTTTTGCACTTTCTGAACAGCAGGATTTTGAACCGATGCTTGAGTTAATTGAGCATCGGTTAACTTTTTTGGCCGAGTTAAGTAAATTGGTTGAGTGCCACCCAGAATATAAGCCTAAAATTGTGTTAGTCATCCAGGAGTTATCAAAGGTTGAGAAAGAGTTGATGGAAAAACTGGAGGAACAGCACGTCTTTGTAGGCAAAAAATTGGCAGAATTAAGTAAAGCTAACCAGGCTGAAAGAATATATCGAGACATTTCGAACAAATAGAGAGCAGGTTATGGATTTTATTGATAAGCAGTTGTTTAATGCGGAACAGGCTCTCGCTCGATTAAGTGAGCAAGCAGAGCAGGAGGCCGCAATGCTTGCTGTATTGCCTGTTCGCTTCTCAAAAAATATGGATGCCTTCAATAAATATCTTCCTGATATATATAGCCAGTTTGTTTCTTATTCCCCCTCTCGTGCATTTAGGATTTTTTGTAATGAGAATGGCATTCCTAATCTTTTGTGGCTTGATGATGGTGTGTCTTTTTATGGTGTCGATCCATATGATGAGTGCAGAAAACAGATAGAACGTATTTTACACGGTAAAGACTCAGTTCAGACATTTGATTTTGTTAAAGATTCCAATCCACTAGAGTTTATTCATGTCGACTTCATGAATAAAATGGTAGATATGCGAAAATCAGCTTCAGATAAGTTAAGCCCTATTTCACATATTGGTGATTCAATCCCTCTCGCCATTATGTTCGGCGTGGGGCTGGGTTATCAAATGGCGTATTTGTACGAACAATGCAAGCTAAATGTTTTTTATGTTGTAGAACCTGACTTGGATGTTTTCTATGCATCGCTCTTTACTTTTGATTGGTATCACCTACTGGAGTATATAAATGGTGAACGGTTAGGTTTACATATATTTTTAGGGCAAAATAACAACGAAATAATGCAAGATCTATCAATGGCAATTGCCAAGAGTGGGTCATATTTATCATCGGCAAATATAGGATTTTGGCATTACCCAAGTGAAGGCATATTTGAATTGATGAAGCGAACTAAACAAGAGTTTTTTTTGCTATCAAGCGGTTGGGGTTTTTTTGATGATAATATAATTTCAATTTCTCACTGCGTAGAAAATGTCAGAAAAAATTTACCATTTCTCATTACTGGAAAGTCATTAGATGAAAACTGGTCAAACATACCGGTTTTTGTTGTTGGTAATGGCCCATCTCTTGATATGGCTATCGACACATTAAAAAAGCTCCAGGATAACGTCATCATATTAAGCTGTGGTAGTGCATTATCTGCATTACACAAAGCGGGTATAAGGCCTGATATTCACGTACAAGTGGAAAGAACGAAACTGGTTCCAGATTCTCACCGCTTGTTGAATGATGCTGATTACTTAAAAGATATACTTTTTTTAAGTTTGGATGTTATACATCCAGATTGTGCTGAACAATTCGATCGAGTTGGACTAGCATTCAAACCCCTTGAGCCAGGTGGATTCTTACTGCAATTGAATTATCCTATTGCACGGCAGAGAGATATTCTTCGAGGGGCTAATCCACTAGTGGGAAACACTGGCGTGGCCACCGCATGTCGACTTGGATTTAAGAGTATATATTTATTTGGCATAGATAATGGGTATAAAAGCAATCAACATCACCACTCTAAACTCAGTTTTTACTTCGATGAAGATGGTAAAGCGAAAGAAAAACTATCGTCGTTGGTGTTGAGGCGAAGCAAACACCTTGTGCCAGGTAACTTTGGTGGTCAGGTAGAAACAACGAATATGATGATCAACTCAAGAATGGTCATTGAAAACCAGTTGAAACTATATAGTGATGCTTGTGTCTATAACTGCTCAGATGGTGCAGCAATCAATGGTGCACTTCCCACTAAGATAGAAGATATTATCTGCCAAGATAACAAATTGGATAAGACCTCACTAATTAATCATATAATTAATGATCTGTATGGCCCTATGGACATAAATGTCGAGTCATTGGTTGATAAGCTTAATGTTGAGTTCTTCGATGAGCTAATTGATAAATTCGTTTCAGATTGGGATGCTCAGTTCTCATCTCGGCAAAATATAATAGAACTTATGATGCAACAATACGATTATCTATCTGCTATTTCGCAAACTCGATATAGTCATATTTATCGTTGTTTAATTGGTTCAGTTAACTATTCATTCAGTGTTATTTTGTCTACCATGTACCGTTTTGAAGAGTCTGACTTATATTACTCATATATAAACAACATGATAGCAACAATGCGAAATTACCTCAGTGCCATGAAAGATAGATATAAACATGCCATGAGTAGTGTTGATCAAAAAGAACATGGGCTTTTTGATGTTTAACAATCTGACATTGTCATTTCGACCCATGTTCTAATATATGGGTCGATATATTAAATATCTGCTTGATGATTTCTATGATTTATTTTCCCCAAAAGTATCGCGGATGTCCATTTTGACTGTGAAATAAAATGTTCACGCCTTTTACCTTCGATGATGAAATCATTATTCATAAATGCTTTGATCGATGCTTTATTTTCAGCATAGGCTCCAGCGGTAACTTTGTGTAGCTTAAGGGTTGAAAAGCAGTAATTCGTTACTAGCTTAATAGCTTCAGTTGCAACGCCTTTCCCCCAATACTCTTTATTACCAATCAGAATTCCGAGCTCGGCACGCTTGTGAATTAGGTCGATAGATGAAATTTTTATATTTCCAATATGTACGTCAGTGTTTACATCAATAATCGCCAGCATGATTTCACTTTTTTCTTTTTCGTGAAAATAGTTTTCTAGCATTTCTAGATTCCAGTTGATAAATCGAGACTCAAGGTAACGATTAGTTTCTGGATCATTCAACCATGTGCAATATGTATCGTTTATATCATTTAAAGTTAAACTTCTTATAGCAATGTGTATATTACGGCTAGAGTTGTACTCTTTCGAGTATAGGAAAATATTATCTTTGTTCATATCTACGCCTTATATTCTATCCTGATTCAGGAAGCTACTTATGCCAGCAACTCCCAACTCAGCGGTGTGCCTGCGGGGATGTTCTGTTTAGCTTTACGCCCTAGCAGTTTGGGGAGCTCTGCCGGTGGCAGCCCATCGCTTGGACGTACTGAACGTACGTTCTGGTGGGTTAATGCATCTCCTGCGGCAATATCCTGTGTGACAAAGAGTGAACGGGCAAACTTACGGCTGGCTTTGACCTTATCCGTGAGTTCATAGCTGACCCGGCCTAATGCCAACTCGGCGGCTCGCACCCCCTCGACCATTAGCTTGAACTCCTCAGGCGTGAGAGAGAAGGAGGCATCGGGGCCTCCTATGGCGCGATCCAGTATGAAGTGTTTCTCTATGACTCGGGCACCAAGCGCAACGGCGGCAATCGCCACGGCATGGCCCAGGGTATGATCTGAGAGCCCCACTGTGACGCCGAACGTTTGCGCCAGATTGGGGATAGTCAGTAAATTGGCCTCTTCTACCGGTGCTGGGTAGGAGGAGGTACATTTTAGCAGTGTGATATCTGAGTTACCCACGCGCCGACAGGCATGCACAGCAGCCTCGATATCGGCCAGTGTGGCGATACCCGTAGAGATGATCATGGGTTTGCCCTTGCTGGCGGTATATTCGATGAGGGGGATATCAGTAATCTCAAACGAGGCTATTTTGTAGAGCGGAACCGCTAGTGTTTCAAGGAAGTCGACGGCAGTCGGATCAAATGGTGTAGAGAAAAAGATCAGCCCCTCTTTTTCGGCCTCGGCTTGAATGGCTGCATGCCACTCCCAAGGTGTGTAGGCCTCTTGGTAGAGTTTGTGCAGCGTGGTGCCATCCCAGATTGTGCCCTGTTTGATCTGGAAGTAGTCATTATCACAATCCAGGGTGATGGTGTCGGCCGTATAGGTCTGGATCTTGATGGCATCAGCACCGCAGGCTTTAGCCGCTCGCACCGTGGCAAGGGCATTCTCCAGCTTATGTCCGTGGTTGGCGGAGAGCTCGGCTATGATAAATGTGCTATTCAATTGTTTTTCTCCTAGAAATCTTTATATGTGCATCTATTTCTCCTGACATTTTCATCACGGGATGTGTGAAGGTCAACCGATAATCACCAATATCTAAGAATGCAGGGGGATAACCTTCGATATCTAGTATTCTAATTTTATCAAAGATATGATCAATGCTTTCCGTCATAAGCATTTCACTATCACTTGGTTGCCGTCTCTTAAATTCCAAAATATCTTCGCTATTTTGTTCTTGTGGCGTGGGTAGCTCTTTCACTAACTCACTCATCATCGAAATTGATGTTTTATATATGCGTCTAAATACCTCTTCTCCTCCACCAATAAGGCTTACAGCATTTCGCATATAAATAGGCCCAGCATCAATTTGCTTGGTCATTTTTAGGGCCACTACTTCTGTATTTTCATGTCCATTCAAAACCATGTTTTGTACTGGGCTACCTCCACGTCCATAAGGTAATGGTGTACTATGAAAGCAAACGCAGACGAACTTAGATAGGATATTATCAGGAACTAGCCATGACCAATGAGGGAAAAATATCACATCAATGTCAGAATTTATACTTCCTTCCAGTTCATCAGGGGTCATGTATATATGGCTTGCATTTTTGAATATATTTGGTGCAAATTCTTTTAGTGTTAGCCAAAAGGCATTACATTTACATGCAATTGCATATTTCATTGTTAAAAACACCTCGATCTTATTATTTCAAACGCTTCGGCATATTTGAATCCAGATTGAGCTCCTCGCAACTTGCAGAGCGTCTCAATAGCATCTATAGACCGTGGGTGAGGGGGGGGGGGCATTTCTGAGGTGTAACATGCTAAGGCTGTTTTTTTTAAGCTTATGAAGTCTGTTATATTGATATAAAGATTTGCTGAGAAGGGCTTTACTCCCCATTCGCTTGATGATGGAATCTCATATGCTCTAATCTCTTTCCATACATCGCTTGGTTGTGGCCTAAACGCAATCAGTGTTGCCTCGTGAACTCTTCTGTGGTCTATGTTTAGATCTGCTGATGAATGGGTATAAATTATTGATGGTTTTATTTTTAATTTTGCTTGCTCTATAAATTTAGCCAATTCGAGTAGTGGTATCATATCCAATTTGTTATCAGGGAATACCTCTTGAGCAATCCATTTGAACCCCAACTTATTGGCTGATTCTCTAGCTGCATTTCTTCTGTCTTCTATTTCCTCAGTTGAGGTATGTGTATTATGTCGCGAGCTAACACCATCAGTAAATGATATAGCATAGACGGCATCTCCTCTAGTGATATGTTTTCTTATTGTGCCCGCACAGCCAATCGTCTCATCATCTGGATGTGCTGCAATAACCAAAATATTGTCACCGTTTTTATTCATAGTCTAATTATCCCTTTTGAGATACATATTAACAACTCCATCTCTGGGGTTGTTAATATGCTCATCTAGAAATCCAGATTTTCTGTAACTTGCTATGGCTTTTGCATTATCAATCTTTACGGCTAAAGTTATTTTTTCAAACTCAAGCACATTAAATGCTATCATTTTTATGAAGGAAAGTAGCCTTACTCCAAAGCCTCTCCATCTACTATCAGGATCTTTATATATATCTAGTCTGCACTCCTTCAATTGCCAGTCTATTTTTTCTAGGGAAACTGAGCCAAAAATTTTTCCCTCATGAATTGCAGCATAGTGTATGCTGCATATATCATTAGCCTGCCTTTTTATAAAATCAAAATGTTCTTTTGTTGATATTATATTTGTATTAAACATTGAGCTTCGAATTTCAAGCATATTCCTTATCGATAGAATAGATAGTTTCTCATTTTCATTTAGCAAAAAAAATGGAGAATACTTTATCCCATGGTGCTCAATGTGTGTACGTATTTTTTCTGATTTCTTAAATATCCCAGCCATTTCAATGGCACCATTCATCGTTCTTGTTGACCGCATATTGTGTATGTATTCCATCCTTGTTTCTATACATTTAAGATTTTTAATTTTCATCATGATCTTTTCTTTGATATTGTCATTTGACCAGTTTTCTATGAGTTCAAAAAGATCATTTTCTTCCATGCTTTGTATCTGATGGCTCTGATTCTCAGCTGTCTTAATGATTATTGATGGTAATGTGCAGGCTATAAGTTCGAACATGGTTTGGCCTGCCGCGCTTATAGCTATATCACATGTGTACATTAAGTTTGCAATTTCTTGCGCATTCAGTTGAGAATGATTTTTGCAGTTGGGGTCTTCAATTATTATATTGTTTGTTACCACATGAATAATGGCGAGAGGAAACTCCTTTCTTGTTATTTCGTATACCGATGCAGTTAGGTTGGATGTGTCTGTTCCACCCATTATGATGAGAATATTCTGAATGTGATTGCGTATTATATTGCGTTCTTTTCTATCCCAGAATTCAGGTCTTAAAGGTTGCCATCTATGTCCCGTTAGCCAATGAGTATCACCTGTATCTTGTGATGATGCACAGCATGCAGCATGTATAACCAGTCCCTTAGGATATGGTATTCTGAATGTGTCATCTAGATACACAGTATGCAAGAAAGAGACTGAAATTTTTTGCAAAACAGTTAAAGGAGCGCAGTAGCTATCAACAAGAGCAACAGCGTGATCTGCTAGATTAAATAATTTATCTTTGTTCCACTTTCTCCAAGTAATTTTTTCAGTACTTAGGAATTTTTGTGCGGTATTGTCTCCATCGACAACCCAGTGAACCTCTCCACCTTGTAGTCGCCAGGCCGCGGCATAGGCACTGCAGCGGCTTAGGTGGCCCAAGCCGCGTTTTTGGTCGCCCTCGCTGAATATCCACAGTGGCAACACTTAGCGAACCTTGAATACCGGCTGGATCGGCTCACCATCCAGGGCCTCTGCCACTTTGCCGGCCGCATCCAGGCGGATAAGTTCGGGCAGTACCTCGGCATACACCCTGAGCAGGGTCTGGATATCTTGCTCACTGTGCGCCAGATTCAGATTATGGCTGCCCAGGGTGAGAATGCCGCGTTTGCACAGCTCCTGGATGAGGTAGCTCTTGAGCAGCCAGGTGGTGTGATGGGCAGAGTCCGCCACCAATAAAAAACTCCAGCTGGGGTGGCCGGCGGTGCTGAGCCAGCCCGGAGCGTTTAGCTCCTGCAACAGGGCATTGAGCCCATCGAGCAGCTGTTGGCCGCGCTCGGTTAACCGAGAGGGAACATCCAGGCGCCGCATCTTCTTGATGACGGCGTTCGCGGCGGCCAGGGCGATGGCGTCACCGCCAAAGGTCCCGGAGAAGAAGATATCCTCCATGCGACGCATATAGTCACGCTTGCCGACGACTGCCGAGATGGGGAAGCCGTTGGCCATCCCCTTGCCGAAGGCGGCCAAGTCAGGGGTGACGCCAAATAGGGTTTGCGCGCCGCCCAGATGATAACGAAAGCCTGTGATGGTCTCATCGAAGATAAGCAGCGCACCCTGTTCATCGCACAGTTGGCGCAGACCGGGAAGAAACTCAGGCGTCGGCCAGGTGACATTCATGGGCTCCAGGATCACGGCGGCAAACTCACCGGGATGGGCCGTGAAGAGCGCCTGCAGTGAGGCCAAGTCGTTGTAATCGAAGCGATGGGTCAGTTCACGCACGCACTCGGGCACGCCCAGATGGCGGGTAGTAGAGCCGATATACCAATCTTGCCAGCCATGGTAGCCACAGACCGCCACACGCTCTCGACCCGTGATGGCGCGGGAGAGACGGATAGAGGCCGAGGTGGCATCGGTGCCGTTCTTGCCGAAGCGGACCATCTCGGCGCAGGGGATGAGCTCGATAAGCTGTTCGGCGACGTCTGTTTCCAGACGATGGGGCAGGGAGAATATGCTGCCCAAGTTGAGCTGCTCGACCACGGCCTGATTAACATCCGGGTCGCAATAGCCCAGGCTGATGGCCAGGAGGCCGCTGGCAAAGTCGAGATATTCGTTGCCGTCTACATCCCAGACCTTGGCCCCTTGGCCGCGTTCGATAAACAGCGGGGCGGCACCGTAGGGAAAGCAGAGCCGACTCTTGGAGAAGGTCTGGGAGCCTAGTGGAATGCTCCGCTCGGCACGGGCTGAGAGTTCCAGCGAGTGTTGATAACGGGATGTCATGAGTTGGCCTCCTTGGTCAGCGACTTGGTCAGACCTTCATTGCGTTGGTGCTGGGTATTGAGGGTGGCAAGCTCAGGCTCCTGCTCCAGCAGGGTCAGGATATCCTGGGTGGTGAAGGCGGGCAGATCCGGATAGAGATGGCTGTAGATCTGCTCAACTAGGGCAAAGTCGGCTGGTTCATCAACTGTCCAGCGCAGATGAGCCAGGCTCGGCGTTCGGCTCAACTGGCCTACCTTGAAATGCTGGGGGTGACGGCGGATAAAGTAGGTCACATGTTCTCGTTCGGCCTGGGTCCAGGCTTTTTCTATCAGCAGCTTGAGGGTCGGAAAGCTGACGACTTCGGCATCCAGGCCATCAGGATAGCTCGGCTCCCAACAGTTGCAGCTGTAGTCATAGCCACCATCCAAGTGAAAGGCGATGAGTTCGTCTATCAGCTCAGGGTCGGCCAGCGGGCAGTCGCCGGTCAGGCGGACAATTTGTGTTGGGTGAAAGGGGAGGGCGGCCAGATAGAAGCGCTGCAGTACGTCTTCCAGTGGGCCGCGAAAGTAGGGAATGTCGAGCCGGGAGCAGAGGGTGGCGATAGCCTCATCTTCCGGATGGTCACTGGTGGCGACCAGCAGTTGATCCAGCCGCTTCGAACGTTTGAGTCTTTCTATCTGTCGTGCCAGCATGGGCTCACCGAGCAGGGGTTTGAGTACCTTGCCAGGCAGTCGGCTGGAGCTGACTCTGGCTTGCAGAATACCGAGTATCATGATGGGCTCCAAAGTCCAGGATTGATGAGCTGCGGCTCCGAGCTGGCCAGGAAGGCCAGTTCAGAGTCAGGTAGTGAATGCAGGTGTTGATAGCTGGCGGCGATGGCGGCCAGCTCGTGAGCATGACACACCCCCACCACGAAACGGCTGACTTGGGGCAGGGCCGTGATAAGGCTAAGGGCTTTATTCAGTGGTGCCATATGGGGGCGCCAGCTATCCAGTCGCGCCAGGGTTTGGTTGAAGGCCTGAAACTGCTTGGGGCGCTGCTCTGGGGCCATCAGCAGTAGCCCCTGCAAAAAGAGTGAGCGGACATGAATCTCGCACCCCAGGGCCTCTAATCTATCTAGCCAGCCCGAACGCAAGAAACGTTGATCCAGCAAGTTGGCAGGCAGTTGCACCAACTGCAGGGGGTAGCCCTGGGCGAGCCACTGCTCGAGCTCCTCTGGCGAGTAGACTGAGACCCCCAGTTTGCCCACTCTGCCTGCCTGTTGCTGCTCTTGCAAAGCCGAAAAGAGCTCTGGGGCGGCGTCTTGGCTACGGTGCAGCAGCAGGCCATCCAGGCGTGAGCGCTTTAACTGTTGCAAGCTGCCCTCGATAAGCTGGCTGACCTGAGCGGCTTGCACACCGGGAGCCAATTTATTGACTACCGAAAAGTCGGCCGTTTCTTGTGCACCTAGTCTCTGCTCGGCATCGCTGTAGGCTTGCGCCGTGTCCAGGGTGTCTATCCCCAGTTGACGGGCCAGCGTCAAAATGGCTGAGAGTTCACTCTCACTCACCTTGCCCTCTTGGTTGCTGACGCCATAGGCCAGACCAAACTGCACTGTGCCGAGGGCTAGACGCATAGCTCGCGTTCCAGTGTTTGGATGACCCTATCCTGATCTGCCTGGGATAGGGTGGGGTAGAGCGGCAGGCTGATGGCTTGCTCGTAATAGCGTTGTGCGCCGGGGTAGTGAGCGGGATCCTGGCCCAGCTGCCGGTAATAGGGTTGGGCCGGGATGGGAATGTAGTGGACATTCACCCCTATGCCCGCAGCGCGCAGGCGGGCAAATAGGCTGTCGCGCTCGGCCACCTGAATGACATAGAGATGATAGCCGGAGCTGCGATCCGCTTCTTGGCGTAGCGGCTTGAGCGGCAACTGTGCCAGCAAGGCATCGTAACGAGCGGCCAGGGCTTGGCGGCTGGCGATCATAGCATCTAGCCGCGCCAACTGGCTTAAGCCCAGGGCAGCCTGCAGATCGGTGAGGCGATAGTTAAAGCCCAGCACCTGCTGTTCATAGTACCAGCCACCCGGGCTGGTCTGTTGCAACGCATCGGGTTCACGGGTGATGCCATGGCTGCGGTAGAGGCGCAATTTAGCTGCCAACTGTTGATTGCGCGTGGTAATGGCACCGCCTTCGCCCGTGGTAATGGGCTTGACCGGATGGAAGCTAAATACCGTCATGTCGCTATACGCACAGTTGCCGATAGGGGCATCGAGGTAACGGGCACCCAGGGCATGGCAGGCGTCTTCGATAAGATGAATGTCATAGTGACGGCACAGGGCGCTGATCTCTTTCAAGTCACAGGGCTGACCCGCCAGATGCACCGCGATGAGAGCCTTGGGAAGACGCTGCTGGTGGTTGGCGAGCTCGAGTTTCTGTTGCAGGGCGCTGACGCTGATATTGCCGGTATCGGGCTCCACATCGACGAAGTCCACCTCTGCACCACAGTAGCGGGCACAGTTGGCCGAGGCAACAAAGCTGATGGCGGAGACCCAGACCCTGTCCTGGGGAGTCAGCTCCAGGGCCGCACAGGCCAGATGGAGCGCTGTGGTGCCGTTGCTACAGGCCACCACATGGGGCACCTGGCAGTAGTCGGCTAGCCCCTGCTCGAAGGCGGGCACGGCCTCACCTTGAGTCAGGTAGTCCGATTTCAAGACCGCAACGACAGCCTCGATATCGGCATCGGTAATGGATTGACGTCCATAGGGGATCATTCCGCGAGCACCTGCTGGTTCATAGCTTGTAATTCAGCTATCGACAGGAAGTGCTGATTGTTTAGGGAATTGTATTCAAATCCTGGCTCGACCGGTTTGGCCACTTCACCCAGGGCATTGACGGTGAAGTCGTTGTTACGGCTGTAGAAGCTGATGCTAGGAGAGATAACGTAATAGTCGTTAAATTCGAAGGTGTGGTAGGAGTCATCGGCCGGGCACATTACCTCATGCAACTTCTCGCCCGGACGTATGCCGATGATCTCTAGGGGGAGCTCGGGGGCCATGGCTCGCGCCAGATCCGTCATGCGCACCGAGGGGATCTTGGGCACAAAGAGTTCACCCCCCTTCATGCGGGCGAAGTTCTCCAGTACAAAATCCACTCCTTGCTGCAGGGTGATCCAAAAGCGAGTCATTTCGCTATGGGTGATAGGTAGGCTCTTGGTACCGCTCTTGATTAGCTTGTCGAAAAAGGGGACCACAGAACCGCGAGAACCCACTACGTTGCCATACCGCACCACGGAGAAGATGGTGGGGTTGTTGCCAGACATATTATTAGCGGCTACAAAAAGTTTGTCCGAACAGAGTTTGGTTGCGCCATAGAGGTTGACCGGGTTGGCCGCTTTGTCGGTGGAGAGGGCGATGACCCTTTGCACCCCATTGTGCAGGGCGGCTTGGATCACGTTTTCGGCGCCGCCCACATTAGTCTTGATGCACTCCATTGGGTTGTATTCGGCTGCAGGCACCTGCTTAAGCGCGGCGGCATGGACTACATAATCGACACCATGCATGGCCATGTTCAGCCGTTGTGCATCCCGAACATCTCCGATGAAGTAACGCATGCAGGGCTGATTGAAAGTCTGCTGCATCTCGAACTGTTTAAGCTCGTCCCGCGAGTAGACTATGACCTTCTTCGGGGTGTATCTAGCCAGTACGGTGGCGATAAATTTCTTGCCGAAGGAGCCGGTTCCCCCGGTGATGAGAATGGTCTTGTCGTTTAACATGTTGCTGTCCTTAAGTTGGTTCAGTCCCAAACCGGGTGTATTGACTATGTAGGCAAAAAGCAGGCCAGATTATTTTGACGTGATTTTCACCAAGATGAGCGTTTGAATCGCCAGATTCTTTGACGAAGTGACGATTTCTTGACACTTGTGCTGAGAATCAGCTAATTGGCTGATATATTACGATAAACAGAATATTCGAGCTGAGAGTTCGATTAAAGGATTGGACGATGGAGCTGATGGGGAATGTGCTGGTCATTGACAGAAACGAGGGACGCCGACAGCAGCTGTCGACGATACTCTCGTTCCTCGGATGGCAGTGGCAAAGTGGTGCCGAAGAGGATTGCCTGGCCTATCTGGATGCGTCGGTGCAGCTGTGCGCCGTGTTGCTGGGCGATCTGACGGCGGTCGAGCAGGCCGACCTGTTGGCGCGTTACCCCGGAGTGCCCTTCATCAGTTGTTGCCCCAGTGAACTGACCGCCCGCAACCTGATCGGTGTGCTCGAGGAGCCCTACACCTACGAGCAACTGACCCGGTTGCTCCATTTTTGTCAGTCCTTCAACTCCATGCATCCGGCGCTGCAGGCCAGTGATCACAGCAATACCCTGCTGCGGCTGCTGGTGGGCAAGGGGGATGCCATCCAGAGCGTGCGTCTGCTGATCGAGCAGGTGGCCAGCAAGGATGCCAACGTGTTGATCCTCGGCGAATCGGGGACTGGCAAAGAGGTGGTGGCGCGCGCCATCCATGAGCTCTCATCCCGTGCCGCGGGCCCCTTCGTTCCGGTCAACTGTGGCGCCATTCCCGGCGAATTGCTCGAGAGCGAGCTGTTCGGCCACGAGAAGGGAGCCTTCACCGGTGCCATCACCACCCGCCGTGGTCGCTTCGAGCTGGCCGAAGGCGGTACCCTGTTTTTAGATGAAATCGGCGACATGCCGATGCCGATGCAGGTCAAACTGTTGCGGGTGTTGCAGGAGCGGCTGTATGAGCGGGTCGGCGGCAGCAAGCCCATCAAGGCCGATGTGCGCATCATAGCGGCGACCCACCGTAACCTGGAGCAGATGATCGTCGAACAGAGTTTCCGCGAAGATCTCTACTACCGCCTCAACGTCTTTCCCATCGAGACACCGCCGCTGCGCGAGCGGTCCGATGATATCCCGCTGTTGTTGCAGGAGCTGTTGACCCGCCACAGCGCCGAGCACAAGGCCTGGTTGCGTTTCACCCAGCGCGCCATGGAGTCCTTGATGCAGCACAGCTGGCCGGGCAATGTGCGCGAACTCTCCAACCTGGTCGAGCGGCTGCTGATCCTCTATCCCAACCGCATCGTCGATGTGCGCGATCTGCCGGTGAAATATCGCTATGGCGCCGATGTCTGGCAGGAGGAGGGGCCGGTCAACGAGCAGGCCGAGCGGGATGCCCTGATTGACGTGCTCTCCGAGTCCTTCGAACAACCCGAGGAGCCGATGGGTGATCCCTTTGCCCAGGTGCTGCCGGAGGAGGGGGTCAACCTCAAGGATCTGCTGGCCGAGCTGGAGATCGGCATGATCCGTCAGGCACTGGAGATGCAAGAGGGGGTGGTGGCCCGGGCCGCCGATATGCTCGGCATGCGCCGCACGACCCTGGTCGAGAAGATGAAGAAGTACGATATGACGGCGCGCGACATGTAGGGTCCCCGGTTGCGGGTAACAGTTTCGTGCAAGAAAAGGCGCTCATCGAGCGCCTTTTGCGTTTTGGCACACATATTGAATAAACCCGTATCATCCCTGTCCGCATCGGGTTTCTGACGTATGAAGAACACAGCTTCCAGCCAGCAAGATGGCGCATTCGTATCACCGGCTCTGTTTGGCGAGATCTTTGACGAGGTCCCGGCCGGACTCATCGTCCTGGATGGCTCCGGGCGGGTGGCTCGCAACAATCGAGCCGCCGAGAGCCTGCTGGGCGAGGCGCTCGAGGGGCGTCTGTGGCGTGAAATTATCCAGCGCCTCTTCTGCCTGCGCCCCGATGACGGTCATGAAGTTTCCCTGCGCAACGGCCGCCGGGTGCAGATCTCGACCCAACCGCTCAAGCAGCAGCAGGGGCAACTGATCCAGATCACCGATCTGACGGAAACCCGGCGCTTGCAGGATCAGCTCAGCCACATGGAGCGTCTCTCGGCCCTCGGCAAGATGGCGGCTTCCCTGGCGCATCAGATCCGGACACCGCTGGCGGCGGCCATGTTGTATGGCGCCAATCTGGCCAATCGCACCCTGAGCCACGAGGCGCGCGCCAGCTTCCAGAAGAAGCTGATGGACCGGTTGCGGGATCTGGAAGGGCAGGTCAGCGACGTGCTGCTGTTTGCCCGCAATGGCGAACAGCAGGTGGTGAGTGTCATCGAGCTGACCGATCTGCTCGGCGATTTGGAGCGGGGTGCCGAGGCCATGATGCAACAGGCTGGTGCTTCGTTGACCATCGAGATGGATGAACCGCCGATCCCGCTGCTGGCCAATGGGCCGGCGCTGGCCAGCGCCATCAACAATCTGCTGGCCAACGCCCTGCAGGCCGGCGCCAAGCGTTTGCTCATCTCGGCCCATTGCGTCGCCGAACAGGTGGTGTTGCGCATCGTCGATAACGGTCGCGGCATGCCGCGCGAGCAACTGGCTCGCATCTTTGAACCCTTCTATACCACTCGCAGCAACGGCACCGGTCTGGGTCTGGCCGTCGTGCAGTCGGTGGTGCACGCCCATCAGGGCACGGTCGAGGTGGCCTCGGTAGAGGGGGAAGGCAGTTGTTTCACGCTGCGTCTGCCCTGTCATCAGGCTGCCGGGCGACTGCAGGCATCCGGAGGTGCGGTATGAGCCAGGCTCGCGTACTCATCGTCGAAGATGATCATGGTTTACGGGAAGCCATCGTCGACACCCTGCTGCTGGCGGGTTACGTCTGCGTGGAAGCCGACAGTGGCGAAGCGGCGCTGCTGAGTCTGAATCGTCAATCCGTTGACATGGTGATCTCCGATATTCAGATGGGGGGGATGGATGGCCATACTCTGCTGAGTAACATTCGGCAGAAGTATCCGCAGACGCCGGTGCTGCTGATGACCGCCTACGCCAATATCGATGGCGCGGTGCGGGCCATGCGTGAGGGGGCCATCGACTATCTGGCCAAACCCTTCTCACCGGAGGTGCTGCTCAATCAGGTCAGCCGCTATGTGCCGGCTCAGCGCATCGAGCGCAAGACCCCGGTCTACGGTGATGCCAAGACCGCCGAGCTGTTGCAACTGGCGGCCCGGGTGGCGCGTTCGGATGCTACCGTCATGGTGACCGGCCCCAGTGGCACCGGCAAAGAGGTGCTGGCTCGTTATATCCACGATCAATCCAGTCGCGCCGAGCAACCCTTCGTCGCCATCAACTGTGCCGCCATCCCGGAGAACATGCTGGAGGCGACGCTGTTCGGTTACGAGAAGGGGGCCTTCACCGGCGCGGTTCAGGCCTGCCCGGGCAAGTTTGAACAGGCGCAGGGTGGTACCCTGCTGCTCGATGAGATCACCGAGATGGACTTGTCGCTGCAGGCCAAGCTGTTGCGGGTGCTGCAGGAGCGGGAGGTGGAGCGGCTGGGCAGCCGCAAGACGATTCCGCTGGATGTGCGAGTCATCGCCACCAGCAACCGCGAGCTGCGCCAGGCGGTAGCGGCCGGACTGTTTCGCGAGGATCTCTTCTATCGTCTGAACGTCTTCCCGCTGCGCTGGTTGCCGCTGGCGCAACGGCCGGGCGACATACTGCCCATCGCCGAGCACCTGGTGCAGTGGCACATGACGCAGCAAGGGGGGAGCGTGCCGACCCTGACGGCCGCCGCTGCCGCGCGCCTGCTGCGCCACCGCTGGCCGGGCAACGTCCGCGAGCTGGATAACGTCATCCAGCGCGCCCTGATCCTCTGTGATGGGGTGCAGGTGCAGGAGCAGGATCTGATCCTCGACGAGCAGGATTGGCCCTGCGAGCCGCCGATGGCGGTGGAAGCGCCGCTCGGTGTCGAGGAGGTTGCGGATTGGGAATCGTCAGAGCGGTTGCCGGGAATGGAGCGTCTGGGCAACGAACTGCGCCAGCAGGAGCACCAGATCATCCTCGATACCCTGATCGCCTGCCAGGGCAGCCGCAAGGAGGTTGCCGACAAGCTCGGCATCAGCCCGCGGACCCTGCGCTACAAGCTGGCTCGCATGCGCGAAGTCGGGATCGAAGTTCCCGAGTAGGTGGTTTGGCGGCATCTTCCCGGATGCCGTCGGTCGACCATCCCCCCGCCTCGCGAGGGACGTCAAACGGCAGCCCGCAGAGTCATGTGTGATTCGAAGTGGAGCTACAGCTGGCTCCACTTCGGCCAGCAAACTGCTATTTCGGCGAGTACGTCATAAAAATCCCACTCTTTCCAGCAAGTTAGCCGTGTTATGCTGCTGGCTCTTCAATCGTTGCTTCTGGCACTTAAATTGCACCAGCAGGGTATCCCCCCGGGGTTGTCAATTTAATGTCGCTGTGAGGAATGGTTATGGACGTGCAAGCTAGCTCTCTGTTCAAGGAATTTGAAGCCCTGCGCTTCGAGGCCCGGGGTTCCCGACCCGAACCGATGAATGGTGCCGTCCAGCAGGATTTTGGACAGGCGCTGAAGACCGCGCTGGAGAACGTCAACTCGTTGCAGGCCAACGCCAGCGATCTGCGTACCCGTTTCGACATGGGGGATCGCAGCATCAATCTGTCGGATGTCATGATTGCCGGTCAAAAATCCTCCATCGCTTTTGAAGCCACAGTCCAGGTTCGCAACAAGGTGGTCGAGGCCTACAAGACCATCATGAATATGCCGGTGTAACGAAGGGGTAAATCATGGCTGACGAGAAGCGCAATCAACTGATGGTGGCCGCCGGTGGCGAGCCGCTGCTGGGCGCCGGCATCGAAGATGTCGCGCCGGCCAAACCCTCCCCATTCGCCTTCTTGGGCAATGTCGACATCATGCGCCAGGTCACGTTGATCCTGGGGCTGGCCATCTGCTTGGCGATCGCCGTCTTCATTCTGCTGTGGGGCTCCGAGCCCGAGATGCGTCCGCTGGGCCAGTTTTCCACCACCGAGCTGGTCAAGACCCTGGATTTTCTCGATCAGAAGCAGATCGAATACAAGGTGGAAGGCAACAGCGTTCTGGTCTCCGCCAAGGATTACTCGAACGTGGTGCTGCAACTCAAGCGGGAAGGGCTGGCGCAACCGGAACAGCCCACCGGCGATGCCCTGCTGCTGAAGGATTCCGGGTTTGGTGTCAGTCAGCGCATGGAGGGGGAACGGCTGAAGTTCAGCCGCGAGCAGCAGCTGGCCAGTGCCATCGAACAGTATCGCAACATCACCAAGGCCACCGTGTTGCTGGCCATCCCCAAGGATAATGTCTTTGCCCGCAACGAGCGCAAGCCCAGTGCCACCGTGGTGGTCACGCTCGGTACCAGCGGCGCCTTGGAGCAAGAGGAGGTCGACGCCATCGTCGATACTGTCGCCTCGGCGGTGCATGGTCTGGAGCCATCCCGGGTCACAGTCACCGATCAGAACGGCCGCCTGCTGAACTCCGGCTCCCAGGATGCAGCCTCGTCTCGTGCTCGCAAAGAGTTCGAGATGCAGCAGAAGAAAGAGCTCGAATACAAGCAGAAGATCGACTCCATCCTCGCCCCGGTGCTCGGGCTGGGTAACTATACCGCCGAGGTGGATGTCAGCCTGGATTTCACCCAGGAAGAGGAGACCCGCAAGCGTTATAACCCGGATCTGCCGGCCGTGCGTTCCGAGGTCACCCTCGAAGAGAACAACATGGGGGCGGGTAGCTCCGGCATTCCGGGCGCGCTCTCCAACCAGCCGCCCGCCGCCAGCAATATTCCTGAGCAGGCCATGGGCAGCAACGGTCAGACGCAGAGCCAGAGTAGTGCGCGCAGCCGCAAAGAGGCGACCCGCAACTATGAGCTGGATACCACCGTCAGCCATGTGCAGCGTGCCGCAGGCGGCATTCGCCGCCTGACTGTCTCCGTCGGGGTCGATTACAAGAGTGTGACTGCCGAGGATGGCAAGGTGACCCGCGAGCCGCAGAGCCAGGCTGAGCTGGATACCATTCGCCGTCTGCTCAAGGGGGGGCTCGGCTTCGATGTCTCCCGCGGCGATAGTCTGGAAGTGGTGAGCCTGCCGTTCAATCGTCCAGAGCTGGATGCCTCCGCGTCCGAGACAACCCTGCTGGATGACCCGCGATTCCTCAGTGCCGTGCGGATTTCCGCCTCGGTGCTGGTCATCATAGTCCTCATCGTCTCCGTGGTGCGGCCGATGCTCAGCAAACTGCTCTATCCGGAACGCAAGCCGGAAGGCCGAGAGGTCGACATGGACTCCTCGGTCGCCCTGGAAGGGGATGATGAGTTGAGCCTGCTGGCCAGCCAGGCCGAGATGCAGGAGCCGGTCTTTGGGGTCCGCAATGGCCAACTGGTGCTGCCGGATCTGCACCGGGATGAGGATCTGCTGCGGGCGGTCCGGGCTCTGGTTGCCAATGAACCCGATTTGGCGGCTCAGGTGGTGAAGGAGTGGGTTCTTAAGGAAATGGCAAAATGAGCGAAAAGAATCAGATATCCAGCGAGCAGCAGCAACTGCTCGACGCCATGACCGGCATGGAAATGGCCGCCGTATTGATGTTGAGCCTCAACGAAGAGGATGCCGCGCAGATCTTCCGCCACCTGGAGCCGAAGCAGGTGCAGCGTCTGGGGATGTCGATGGCCTCGATGAAGGATTTCAGCCATGACAAGGTGACGGCGGTTCATCGCCAGTTCATCGAGGACATCCAGAAATTCTCCAACATCGGTATCGGCAGCGAGGATTTCGTGCGCAAGGCGCTGGTGGCGGCCCTGGGGGAAGACAAGGCCGGCAACCTGGTCGATCAGATCATCATGGGCTCCGGCGCTCGCGGCCTGGACTCCCTCAAGTGGATGGATGCCCGCCAGGTGGCCAGCATCATCCAGAACGAACACCCGCAGATCCAGACCATAGTGCTCTCCTACCTGGATCCGGAGCAGTCGGCCGAGATCCTCAGCCAGTTTCCCGAGCAGGTGCGGCTCGATCTCATCATGCGGATTGCCAACCTCGAAGAGGTGCAACCGGCGGCGTTGCAAGAGCTCAACGACATCATGGAGAAACAGTTTGCCGGTGCCGCCGGCGCCCAGGCGGCCAAGATGGGCGGCCTGAAGGCGGCGGCCAGCATCATGAACTACCTGGATACCAACGTCGAGGGCCAGTTGATGGACGCCATCCGCGACTCCGACGAGGAGATGAGCCAGCAGATCCAGGATCTGATGTTCGTCTTCGAAAACCTGATCGATGTCGACGACCGCGGCATCCAGACTCTGTTGCGCGAAGTGCCGGGCGAGCTGCTGCAAAAGGCCCTCAAGGGGGCCGACGATCAGCTCAAGGAGAAGATCTTCAAGAACATGTCCAAACGGGCCGCCGAGATGCTGGCCGAAGATCTCTCCGCCATGGGGCCGGTCCGGGTCAGCGATGTCGAGGCGGCCCAGAAGGAGATCCTGTCGGTGGCGCGTCGCCTGGCCGATGCGGGCGAAATCATGCTGGGGGCCGGTGGCGGCGACGACTTCCTGTAAGCCGACTTCGGGCCGTTCCGCGCTCTGTGTTGGACGAGCCTGATGTTGGCACAACGCCACGACTCAACTGCAACGACTGAACTGCAACCGGAGGTCAGCTTGGATCCCAAATACACACCCGATGCCGATCAGGAGCCGGAGGGCGAGGGCGCATTCGCCGCCTGGGATTGGCCCCTGATGGAGAAGCCGGATACCGAGCCGGAGAGCAATGCCCTGGGCTACGCCGCCAACTGGTATCAGGCCTCGCAAGAGCCGGCGCCTGTCGACGAGGAGGGTGAGCCGGAGCCTGAGCAACAGCCGTTGACGCTCGAGGAGATCGAGGCGGTTCGTCAGGCAGCCTATGAGGATGGTTTTACCGAGGGGCGTGAAGCCGGCTTTGCCCAAGGGCTGGAGGATGGCCGTCTGCAAGGGTTGCAAGAGGGCCATCAACAGGGGCTGGAGCAAGGGCAGGCCGAAGGGTTGGCGCTGGGGCAGGCGTTGATCGATGAACAGGTCACCCACTGGCGCGCCCTGGCCGAACGGCTGGCTAACCCCCTGGCGGAGCTCGATGAACAGGTTGAGCAGCAACTGGTCTACCTGGCCATGCGTCTGGCCAAGACGTTGATTCGTCATGAAGCCAAGACTTCGCCCGATCTATTGCTCACCTCGCTCAAGGAGGCGGTCGCCCTGCTGCCCTGCGCCGAGGAGGGGATCACCCTCTCGCTGCACCCGGACGATCTGCAGCTGATCCGCGATGTCTACAGCGAGGAAGAGTGCCAGCGCCGGGGTTGGACTCTGCAGGCCGAGCCGGCTCTGCAGCGTGGCGATCTGCAACTGGCCAGCCGCACCTCAAGCATCGACTGGCTGCTGGAGGAGCGTATCGATAACCTGTTGCGTAACTTCCTGCGCAGCAATCTGGGCGCCAAATCATGAGCCTGCTGGCGCGCTTGCAGGGCTACCAAGTCAGTGAGATGACGGCACGACCGAGTGTGGCCGGCAAGCTGACCCGGGTGGTCGGGTTGACGCTGGAGGCCATCGGTTGCCGAGCAGCGGTAGGCTCTCTCTGTCGTATCGACACCCTGGATGGTTACCTGGAAGCCGAAGTGGTCGGTTTTGCCGGCGACAAACTGTTTTTGATGCCCAGCGAGCAACTCAAGGGGGTGATCCCCGGCGCCAAGGTTACCCCCATCAGCGATGAACATGGTATCCCGGTGGGCATGAGCCTGCTCGGGCGAGTCATCGATGGTGTGGGTCAACCGCTCGATGGTCTGGGCCCCATCCTGACGGCCGACTCCGCCCTGCTGGTCAATCGCCGACTCAACCCGCTGGCGCGCAAACCCATCAACCAGCCGATGGATGTCGGGGTGCGGGCGATCAATGCCATGCTCACCGTCGGTCAAGGCCAGCGGATGGGGCTGTTTGCCGGCTCCGGGGTGGGTAAATCGGTACTGCTGGGCATGATGACTCGCGGCACCACGGCCGATGTGGTCGTGGTCGGTCTCATCGGCGAGCGGGGACGGGAAGTCAAAGAGTTCATCGAGGAGATCCTGGGGGCCGAGGGGCGTGCGCGCTCGGTGGTGGTGGCGGCTCCGGCCGATGCCTCGCCGCTGATGCGGCTCAAGGGGTCGGAAACGGCCCTGACCATTGCCGAGTACTTCCGCGATCAGGGATTGAACGTGTTGCTGCTGATGGACTCCCTGACTCGTTACGCTCAGGCGCAGCGGGAGATTGCCCTGGCCATCGGCGAACCACCGGCGACCAAGGGTTATCCGCCATCCGTTTTCGCCAAATTACCGGCGCTGGTGGAGCGGGCCGGTAACGGGGCCGAAGGGCAGGGCTCGATCACTGCCTTCTTTACCGTGTTGACCGAAGGGGACGATCTGCAAGACCCCATCGCCGATGCGGCTCGGGCCATCCTGGATGGTCACATCGTCTTGTCACGGGAGTTGGCCGATAGCGGCCACTATCCGGCCATCGACGTCGAAAAGTCCATCAGCCGGGTCATGCCCATGGTGACTTCGGAAGAGCACATGATGATGGCGCGCACCGTTAAACAGTGTTACTCCCTCTATCAGCAAAACCGGGATCTCATCACCATCGGTGCCTATCAGAAGGGGGCCGACCCGCGGCTGGATCAAGCCATTGCCATTCGTCCGAAGTTGGAGCAATTCTTGCAGCAGAAGATGAAAGAGGTGGTGTCCTACAGCGATTGTCTGCAGGCGCTGCACCAGGTGGCGATGACGCTGCTGCGAGGCCGGAGCTAATTCCCGGCGCGGATCGGAAGGACGCGGAACATCATGAGCAAGGCCATTGAACTATTAATCGAGCGTCTGCTGGAAGCCGAGGATCGCGCGGCGCGGGCCATGTCGATGGCCCGTCAGGATCAGCAACGTTACGAGGCGCAACTCGAGGCGCTGAATCAATACCGCGAGAATTACAGCGGTCAGTTGACCGAGCGCGGCAGTCTCGGTCTCACCAGCTTTCAATTTGGTCACTATCAGGCCTTCATCAACAAACTGGATCATGCGGCGCAGCAGCAACTGCAGGGGCTGCGTCAGGTCCGGCAGGTGACGGAAAAACGTCGCCTGGAGTGGCTGGAGATCCAGCAGCAGCGCAAGGCGTTGGAGACGCTGCAATCCCGCAAGGCGGCCAAGGAGGCACTCAAGGCAGCCCGGCAGGAGCAAAAACTGCTCGATGAGTTTGCCACGTTCCGCTATTTCCATCGCCAGGCGGAGTCATGATCACTTTTGGCCCGAAACTTGCTAGATGTTTTTTAACGGTACTCTTTTCGTGACCCTGCGTTCGACTCCTGGTGGATGCGGCACAGTTTCTTCAGTTCAAGGTGGCATGTGATGATGCAGGTAACTAACACGCTCAATATCGACATCTCGACCGAGATCAAGGCGCCCTCTGCCAGTTCGGCCTCCGGTGCGGATCGCGATTTCTCCTCGGTGTTGGATACGCAGACGACGTCAACCAGCAACACATCAGATAGCCGCCCGCAGTCTCGGAGCGAGGCCCGATCGGCCACGTCTTCATCCCGCGCTGAAACTGAAAAAAACAGTGAAAAATCAGATAATAAAGCAGAAAAAGTAGATGCGTCGGCCCCCAAAGACGAGCTTGCATCCAGTGAACAGATCGTTCGGGACGAGGCGATTGATGCGGATAAACCGGAGGCTGATAACGCGTCCGACGACGAGAGCGATCTCAAAGAGAGTGCTGAGGATCTCTCGCAACTGGCACCGGATGCGGCTGATGCTCAACCGACGATTGACCCTGCGCTGACAGGAATCGATTTCTTGCAACATCTGCAAACCAGCCTGACGACGAATACTGATCTAGCCCGAACCTCTGATTGTGTGGTGAGCGAGGATGGCGATACGGCTGCGGATGAGGCGGCAATTGACGGCAATAGCTTGCCTCCGGTGTTGGTTGATGCCAGTGAGGATGAGGGTGCCCTCCTCGGCGAGGCGGCATTGGCCGTGCGAGCTCGGGCCAAGGAAGGATCAGCAGTCGTCAATTCGGAGCCAAAAGGCGAGACGGATGGTTCCACTGCTGCCGATAGTTCGTTGCCGGAGTCTGTAGATGAACCCGTGGTCGCTGCTGTGGCCGGTACTGTGACGGCCACCGCTCAGGAAAAACCGACCACGGCGAGCAGCCGCGATAGCAGTGCCGAGGTGGCCCAACTGGCAGCCCTGTTTGCTGGTGGAAGTAAACGGGAGGTAGCGAGTACTGCGGCAGCGGCTACAGAGAAGACGGTTACGTCGTTGGATGCTGCGGCGGAAGAAGCTGCCGCGTCATCTGACGCTGCTGGAGAGTTAGATCCGGGCCAGAGTGGAGCCACATCCGTCGCAGATGGGGCCTTGCCCGAGAGTGCCAGCCATGTGAAGTCGTTAAGCGAATCGGTGCGTAGTAGCGCCACGACGGAAGCCGGTAGTGCCTATCAGCAGATACTTCAGCGTGGAGCGGCAGATGGTGCTGAGGCAACTGCGCAGGGACGGGATAAATCCATGCTCTTTTCTGCCGTACATCTGGCCAATGCTCAACAAGCCGCCCCCGAACTGGCGCAGCGGATGACGCTGATGATCGGTCAGAAATGGCATGAAGCAGAAATTCAACTCGAACCCCAAGGTCTGGGAAAGATGAATATTCAGCTCTCCATCGACCAGGATCAGAAGGCGAATGTGCAGTTTGTGGTGCAGCAGGGCAACGCTCGGGAATTGTTGGAACAGGCGCTGCCGAAATTGCGCGACATGCTGGCCAGCCAGGGTGTGCAATTGGGGCAAACCAGCGTTCAGCAGCAGGCCGCAGGTCAACAGCAGTCCCAGGGGCAGTTGGCGCAGCAGGGACAGGGGCGCGGTGAGGGCGGTAGTGGCTGGCAGCGCGGACAAAATAGTCAGGGTGAGGCCGTGGACGTTCAGAATCTGGCCATTCATTCGACCGGTGCCGCAGGAATTGATTTCTACGCTTGATGCAAACCGATCCACGCTTATGATAAGCAACAGATTTTGATGACCCAAGCCCAAGCCGGAGCCTGAAGCCATGGCCGAAGAAGAACAACTGGAACTCAAGCCCCAGGGGGGCAAGAAAAAACTGCTGCTCGTCGGTGTGGTGCTGGTTTTGCTCATCGGCGGTGGTGTCGGTGGTTGGCTGATGCTGTCGGGTGGTGGCGAGGAAGATAAAGAACACGCCAAGAAAGAAGAAGGCGGGCAGGCTCAGAGTGCAGAAGAGAAAGCGGCGGCCCAAGCTGCCAAGATGGCGATGTATGTGGTTCTGCCTCGTCCCTTTGTCTTCAATGTCTCCGCTAAGCCCAGATACCGGCTGGTGCAGATCAAGGTAGCCTTGATGGTGCGAGGTCCGGCCAACGAAGAGCTCGCCAAGTTGCATACCCCTCTGGTTGAAGGGGCAATGTTTCGAGTCTTTGCTGCCTCGACAACTCAGCAACTGGAGTCTGTCGATGGTCGTAGCAAGTTACGCAGTGATGCTTTGGCCGCCGTGCGCCAGGCGTTGCATGAAGTAACTCAACAAGACGTGGTGGAGCAGGTGTTGTTCACCGGCTTCGTCATGCAGTAGGTGAACCGTGAGCGATCTGTTAACACAGGACGAGATCGATGCCCTATTACACGGGGTCGATGAGGTAGAAGAAGAGGAGGTGGCTCAGGGGGCCGCCCCCGGGGTCACCACGTTTGATTTTTCATCCCAGGACCGCATCGTCCGCGGGCGCATGCCCACCCTGGAGTTGGTCAATGAGCGTTTTGCCCGCCATATGCGGATCAGCCTCTTCAACATGATGCGGCGTACCGCGGAAGTGTCGATCAATGGCGTCCAGATGCTCAAGTTCGGCGAGTACGTGCATACCCTGTTTGTGCCGACCAGTCTGAACATGGTGCGCTTCCGGCCGCTCAAGGGGACGGCGCTCATCACCATGGAGGCTCGCCTGGTCTTCATCCTGGTGGAAAACTTCTTCGGCGGCGATGGCCGCTATCACGCCAAGATCGAAGGTCGCGAATTTACCCCGACCGAGCGACGCATCATCCAGATGCTGCTCAAACTGGTGTTTGAAGATTACAAGGAAGCCTGGGCACCGGTCATGGATGTGGAGTTCGAGTATCTCGACTCCGAAGTGAACCCGGCGATGGCCAACATCGTCAGCCCGACCGAGGTGATCGTCGTCAGTTCGTTCCATATTGAACTGGATGGCGGCGGTGGCGACTTCCACGTGGCCATGCCCTATTCGATGCTGGAGCCGATCCGCGAGTTGCTCGATGCCGGTGTGCAGAGCGACAAGGGGGATACCGACCTGCGTTGGAGTAAGGCGCTGCGCGATGAGATCATGGATGTACAGGTTGGTTTGTCGACTCGACTGCTGCAAACCGAAGTTTCTTTACGGCAACTGATGGAGTTCAAGGCGGGCGATATTATTCCGGTGGTGATGCCGGAGTCATTGCTGGTCTTCGTTGAGGACTTGCCGACCTTCCGTGCCAAGCTGGGGCGGACCCATGACAAGGTGGCCATCAAGATTGCCGAGAAGATCAAGCGACCGGATTCGGTCAAGAATGAGATGACGCTGGTGACTCGAGGCGGTATGCGGATCGACGGCGTGGCTGAGCTGGAAGAGCTTGAAAAAAGCATTGAGGACGATGAGTGATGGATGATCAGGATCTGATGGCCGACGCCTGGGCAGCGGCACTGGGCGAACAGGCGGAGAGCGAGGTCAAACCGGCCAAGTTGGAAGAGTTTGATGCCTCTGAGCCAATCTCTGCCGAGGAGCGGCGCAAGCTGGATGCCATTCTGGATATTCCGGTTACCATGACCATGGAGGTCGGACGTAGTCAGATCAGCATTCGGAACCTGCTGCAGTTGAACCAGGGCTCAGTGGTTGAGCTGGATCGGGTGGCCGGGGAACCTCTGGACGTGTTGGTGAACGGTACCCTGATCGCCCACGGTGAAGTGGTGGTGGTCAACGATAAATTCGGTATCCGTCTGACGGATGTCATCAGCCAGACAGAACGGATTAAGAAGCTCAAATGAGACATTTTGCCTGGATGGGGCTGTTGGGAGCCTGGCCGGTGCTGGCGGCAACCACGACTGCGAATCCGCCACCGAGTACCAGTCTGTTGCAGTGGCTGGTCAGTTGCTTTCTGGTCATCGGTCTGATCTTGTTGCTGGCCTGGTTGTTGAAAAAGAGCCGCTTGGTTCCTGCCATGGCGCAAAATCAGCTGCGGGTGATCAGTGCGCTGCCGCTGGGTAATCGCGAGAAGTTGCTGGTGGTCAAGGTCGGGGAGCAGCAGGTATTGCTCGGCATGACGCCAACCAATATCAACCTGTTATGCCAGTTGGAGACCCCATTGGCAGAGCAGGCGGCAACAGTGCCTTTTGCCGCCCAGCTAGCCAAGCTGATGAAGCCAGGTGCGGCCAAGACGGATGCGGCGACGAATCAAGGGAGCCACGATGAAGCTTAACTGGTGCTGTTTACTGCTGATGCTGGTTGCTCCCTCGCTCTGGGCGCAGACGGGTGGGCTCTCGGCGATGACCATCACCACGAACCCGGATGGTTCGCAAGAGTACAGTTTGACGCTGCAGATCCTGGCGCTGATGACGGCGCTGACCTTCTTGCCCTCCATCGTCATCATGATGACCTCGTTCACCCGCATCATAGTCGTGCTGTCGATCCTGCGTCAGGCCATCGGCCTGCAACAGAGCCCTTCCAACCAGATCATCATCGGGCTGTCGCTGTTTCTCACGCTGTTTATCATGACGCCGGTCTTTGACCGCATCAACGACGAGGCGTTGCAGCCCTATCTCAATGAACAGATCAGCTCACGCGAGGCCTTCGACAAGGCCCAGGTTCCACTGCATCAGTTCATGCTGGGACAAACGCGCATCAAGGATCTGAATAGTTTCATGGAGTTTGCCAACGTCCATGTCGACAAGCCGGAGCAGGTGCCGATGCGGGTGCTGATCCCGGCCTTCATGATCAGCGAGCTCAAGACCGCGTTTCAGATCGGCTTCATGATCTTCCTGCCATTTCTGGTGATTGACCTGGTGGTGGCCAGTATCCTGATGGCGATGGGGATGATGATGCTCTCGCCGATGCTGATCTCGTTACCATTCAAGTTGATGCTGTTCGTGCTGGTCGATGGCTGGACCCTGATCATGGGGTCGCTCATCAGCAGCTTTGGCATCGGGGGGGGAGGATGAATCCGGAAGCGTTTGTCGATGTGTTCCGTGAGGCGCTGGGCATTGTCAGCTTGCTGGTCAGTGCGACCATCATTCCGAGCCTGCTCATCGGCCTGGTGGTCTCCATCTTCCAGGCGGCGACCTCCATCAACGAACAGACGCTAAGCTTCTTACCGCGCCTGCTGGTTACTCTGACGGCGCTCTCCTGGGGGGCCCACTGGGGACTCCAGCAACTCCTGGATTTCTTCCACGTCATCATCGCAGAGATCCCCGAGGTCTTGGGGTGAATTATCCAGCTGATCTGGTCATGGCCTGGATTGCTTCCTACGCCTGGCCCTTTTGCCGTCTCTCCGGCATGCTGATGACCATGCTGGTGCTCGGCTCCCAGACGGTTCCGGTGATGGTGCGCGCCAAGTTGACGCTGGTCATCACGGTGGCGATGGCGCCGTTGTTGCCCCCCATGCCGGCGGTCGAGCTGTTCAGCCTGCCCGGTGCCATGATCACCTTCCAGCAGGTACTGGTCGGGGTCGCCATCGGTCTGGCGTCGCAATTTTTAATCCAGACCTTCATCGTGGCCGGTCAGGTCATCGCGATGCAGACCAGTTTGGGCTTTGCCTCGTTGGTTGACCCGATCAATGGCGGCTCGACGCCGGTCGTCGGCCAATTTTATCTGATGCTCGGCACCCTCATCTTCTTTGCCATCGATGGTCATCTGACCATGTTGCACCTGCTGCATCTGAGTTTTACCACGCTTCCGGTTGGCACCGATGGACTGAGTCTGCAGAGCATGCAATCACTCGTTTTCTTCGGATCTGTCATGTTCCAGATGGCCTTGTCGGTCTCTTTGGCGGCGGTGGTTGCCATGCTGCTCATCAACTTCTCCTTCGGGGTGATGACCCGGGCTGCGCCACAGTTAAACGTCTTCAGCATGGGCTTTGCGATCAGCATGATCTGCGGCTTGCTGGTGATTTGGGTGTCGCTCAGTGGTTTCATGGAGCACTTTTTGCAGCATTGGCAGCAGGTGCAATCCTTGATTTGCGATCTCATCAACACCGAGTGTTCCGGAGGCTAGTCGATGGCAGAAGACGGTCAGGAAAAGACAGAATCCCCCACTGGTAAACGGTTATCCGAGGCCAAAGAAAAGGGTCAGGTTCCCCGATCCAAAGAGATGGGAACCGCCGTGGTGCTGATGACGGGCGTCATTGGTATCTATGTCGTCGCCCATGAGTTGGGGGCAGCGCTGGTCTCGGTCTATACCAAGAATTTTTCGCTGACCCGCGAAGACATCTTTGAACCTGAGCTGATGATCCGGGCCCTGGTGGTCTCCATCAACAGCCTGATATTCCCGCTTGTGTCACTGTTTTTCATCATCATTCTGGCAGCGGTCATCGGCAATCTTGTCCTCGGCGGCTTTAATGTCAGCACGGAAGCCATGATGCCGAAGTTCAGCAAATTGAATCCGATGAGCGGTCTCAAACGGATGATGGGGGTGCAGAGTCTGGTGGAACTGCTCAAGTCCATCGGCAAGGTGGCCTTCATTGCTCTCTTTTCCTGGATGCTGATCATGGGGCAATTGCCACACATCCTGGATTTGGGGCAGCGTCAGTTGCCGTTCGCCATCTACGACGCGCTGGAAATCTGTCTGTGGGCGGCGTTGGGGATCTGCTGTGCGCTGATCCCGATCGTGGCTATCGACGTGCCGTTTCAGATCTGGAACCATACCCATCAGCTGCGCATGACCAAGCAGGAAGTCAAGGACGAGTATAAAAACTCGGAAGGGAAACCCGAGGTCAAGGGGCGGTTGCGACGCATGCAATTTGAGATGGCTAATCGCCGCATGATGGCCGAGGTGCCGAAGGCCGATGTGGTGGTCACCAACCCGACCCACTATGCCGTCGCGCTCAAATACGATCGACAAAAAGGCAAGGCGCCCGTGGTACTGGCCAAGGGGGGCGATGAGATTGCGATGAAGATCCGCGAGATCGCCGATGCCTACGATATCAGCATCGTGCAGTCACCGGCGCTGGCCCGGGCCATCTACCACACCACCCAGATCGACGATGAAATCCCCGAAGGGCTGTTCGTGGCCGTCGCCCAGGTGCTGGCCTATGTCTATCAGTTGCAATCCTTCCGACAGGGGCGTGGTCAGGCGCCGAAGAAACTGGCCGACGATCTGCCGATCCCTCCAGAGTACCGCTATTGACGTTTTTTTGACGGCGCCGGAAATCTTACATTTATAGCAATAAAAATCAGCCACTTATGTCGTGGCTTATTTTTTGCTAGTCTGAAGCATTATCTCCTTACGCCGATCTGTAGCCATGGAAATGAGAGCTCTCCTCGCCTCGCTGGGGCAATACCGAAATCTGTTGTCGCGCGGTCTGGGGACTCCGCTGCTGGTGTTGGCCAGCTTGGGGATGGTGGTGCTGCCGATGCCACCCTTCCTGCTCGATATTCTGTTTACCTTCAACATCGCGCTCTCGTTGGTGGTGCTGCTGGTGACCATCTACTCCCGGCGTCCTCTCGACTTTGCCGCCTTTCCGACCATCTTGCTGGTTGCCACCTTGCTGCGTCTGGCGTTGAACGTCGCCTCCACCCGGGTGGTTCTGTTGGAAGGGCACAATGGACCCGGAGCGGCTGGTCACGTGATCGAGGCCTTCGGTAATGTGGTCATCGGCGGCAACTACGCCGTTGGTCTCATCGTCTTCATCATCTTGATGATCATCAACTTTGTGGTGGTCACCAAGGGTGCGGGGCGTATCTCTGAGGTAAGCGCCCGCTTTACCCTGGATGCGATGCCCGGCAAACAGATGGCCATCGATGCCGATTTGAACGCCGGCCTCATCAATCAGGACGAGGCCAAGAAGCGTCGGCAAGAGGTGACGATGGAGGCCGACTTCTACGGCTCCATGGATGGTGCCTCCAAGTTCGTCAAGGGGGATGCGGTCGCCGGTATCCTCATCATGTTTATCAACATCATCGGCGGCTTCATCATCGGCATGATCCAGCACGGACTCTCCTTTTCCGATGCCACCCAGATCTACACCCTGTTGACCATCGGGGATGGTCTGGTCGCTCAGATCCCGTCACTGTTGCTGTCGATTGCAGCCGCCATCATCGTGACCCGGCAAAACGCCGATCAGGACATGGGGCAGGTGGTACTCAACCAGATGTTCGAGGAGCCCAAGTCGCTGGGCATCTCCGCTGGGGTCTTGGTGGTTATGGGGCTGGTGCCTGGGATGCCACACTTTGCCTTCCTGCTGTTGGGGGGATTGTCGGGTCTGGGCGCCTGGTGGAGCGTGCGGCATGCCAAGCAGCTCAAGGCCCAGGAGGAGGCCCGAGCCTTGGCACCGACCAGCTCGGCACCGGTAGCCGAGCACAAGGACTTGAGCTGGGATGATGTCAGCCCGGTGGATGTGATTGGCCTGGAGGTGGGCTACCGCTTGATCCCGATGGTCGATCGCAGCCAAGGCGGCGAATTGCTCAATCGTATCAAGGGGGTTCGCAAGAAGCTGTCGCAGGAGCTGGGATTCCTCATTCCGCCGGTTCACATCCGCGACAACCTGGATCTGCAGCCCAATCAGTACCGCATCACCCTGATGGGGGTGAATATGGGCGAAGCCGAGGTCTATCACGACCGCGAGATGGCGATTAATCCGGGACAGGTGTTTGGGGCTATTCAGGGCCTTGAGACCCGCGATCCGGCCTTTGGTCTCGATGCTGTCTGGATTGGCAAGGAGCAGACCGATCAGGCGCAGAGCCTGGGCTACACCGTGGTGGATGCCTCGACGGTCATTGCCACGCATATGAGCCAGCTGCTGGCCAATCATGCGGCCCAGTTGTTGGGGCATGAGGAAGTACAAAATCTGCTGGATATGGTGGCACGCAGCCAGCCCAAACTGGTGGAAGGGTTGATCCCTGGTGTGATGAGCCTGGGAACCCTGGTTAAGGTATTACAAAACCTGTTGACAGAAGGGGTGCCGGTACGTGATATGCGTACCCTGTTACAGACGCTGGTCGAGTACGGGCCGCGCAGCCAGGACCCGGATGTGTTGACGGCCGCTTGCCGTATCGCGCTGCGGCGATTGATTGTGCAGGATATTGTCGGGGGTGAGTCGGTCATTCCGGTCATCACCCTGGCTCCAGAATTGGAACGCATATTGCATCAGTCCCTGCAAGCTGGTGGCGCCGAGGGCGCCGGCATCGAACCGGGTTTAGCGGAGCGCATGCAACAATCGCTGATCGAAGCGTCACAACGCCAAGAGCTGGAAGGCCAGGCGGCCGTGCTGCTGACATCAGGGGTCTTGCGCAATACTCTGGCGCGCTTTGTTAAGAATTCAATTCCTGGGCTGCGAGTTCTCTCCTACCAGGAAATTCCCGATGATAAACAGATCCGTATCGTCAGTGCAGTCGGGCAGCAATAACAGGAAGCCGGAGGTTATCAGGTGAAGATTAAGCGGTTTTTTGCCAAGGATATGCGCACTGCTTTGGCGGAGGTCAAGGAGACCTTGGGGCCTGATGCGGTCATCATGTCGAACAAGAAGGTCTCTGGTGGCATCGAGATTGTGGCGGCGGTGGATTACCAAGCCCAACCCTCGCCGATGCCAGAAGCCCGTCGCGATGTACGCGACGACAGCGTCAATTTATCGTCGCGTCCCCATCAAATGGAGCCTTCCGTTGGTCCAATGCTTGGCAGTGGCCAAAAAAATGACGATGCCCAGAGTTTTCCCGATAGCCTCTCCGCACTGCTGGCTCGCCAGCAACAGCTCCAGAATCAGCAGGTAAGCCAACCACGAGGTGGCGATGTGCCCAAGACGCTGGCCGAGCAGGCGGCGTTTGTGGAGCCGGCCGAGCCTCGGCGCCCAGCTCCTCGCCCAGCACCCACCCAGAGTCGGGACAAGGATCTCGAGGCGATGCGAGCCGAGATCGCTTCGATTCGTAAGCTGCTGCAGCATCAGGTATCCGGCCTGATGTGGCAGGAGGTCGAACGGCGTGAGCCGGTGCGCGCCATGCTGATCAAACAACTGCTCAAGAGTGGATTTGAGGAGGCGTTTGCCGAGCAGCTGGTCGCCAATATCCCCGAGGCCACCCCGCTGCACGATGCCTGGCAATTGCTGCAACGGGTGCTGCTCAGCCATGTAAAAACCACCGATGACGACATTCTCCGCCACGGCGGGGCCATCGCGCTGTTGGGGCCAACCGGGGTGGGCAAGACCACCACGATTGCCAAGCTGGCGGCGCGATTTGCCATGAAATATGGAGCCGAGCAGGTTGCCCTGATCACCACCGATCACTATCGCATCGGCGCCCATGAACAGTTACAGACCTACGGTCGCATCATGGGCTGCTTGGTTCGTCCGGTGTCGGATGTCGAGGAGCTCTCGGCCGCCTTGTACCAATTGCGAAATCGCCGTCTGGTGTTGATTGATACCGCCGGCATGGGACAACGGGATGTCCGCCTGACGGAACAGCTCGATACCCTGGTCAAGAATGCCAAGGTGCGTATTCGTAACTATCTGGTGCTGCCGGCAACCTCCCAGCGCCGGGTGCTGCAGGAAGCCTATGAACACTTCCGCCGGGTCCCCATCAGCGGCTGCATTCTGACCAAGCTGGATGAGAGCCTGTGTCTGGGAGATGTTCTGGGAATGTGTATTCAAAACAGCTTGCCGATCAGTTACGTGACTGATGGCCAGCGAGTTCCGGAAGATATCAAGGTGGCCGATGCAAATGAGTTGGTTGGAGCAACCATGCAACAGCTCGAAACTGACGATGTGCATAGCCATTTCTGGGGTCAAGAGAGCGAGCGCGCCGACCACATGGAGTTTTATGAATAACATGAATAATACCAATCTTGATCAAGCTCAGGGTCTGCGCAAGATGCGCCAAAATCACCGGGTCAAGGTCATCACGGTGACCGGTGGCAAGGGCGGGGTCGGTAAGTCGAGCGTCACCCTGAACGTTGCCGTGGCGATGGCGGCCCAGGGAAAGCGGGTGATGCTGCTGGATGCGGACTTGGGGCTGGCCAACATCGACGTCATGCTGGGGCTGCGCGTGCAGCGTAACCTCGCCCATGTGCTGTCGGGCGAATGCACGCTCGATGACATCATCGTTGAGGGGCCCTATGGCCTGATGATCATACCCGCCACCTCGGGGACTCAATCGATGGTTGAATTGAAGCCAGCAGAACATGCTGGGTTAATTCGAGCTTTCAGCGATATGAAGACGCCGATTGATGTGTTGCTGGTCGATACGGCGGCCGGGATTTCTGACATGGTGCTGAGTTTTTCCCGCGCCGCTCAGGATATCATGGTGGTGGTTTGCGACGAGCCAACTTCGATTACCGATGCGTACGCGCTGATCAAGCTGCTGTCACGTGAGTATGGTGTCTTCCGTTTCAAGGTCGTCGCGAACATGGTACGCAGTCTGCGGGAAGGACAAGAGCTGTTTTCCAAACTGACCCGGGTTACCGATCGTTTCTTGGATGCATCATTGGAGCTCGTGGCCTGTATTCCCTACGATAATAATGTCAGGCAGTCGGTCAAGAAGCAGAAGGTCATCGTCGATGCATTCCCCAAATCGCCGGCCTCACTGGCGTTTCGGGCGTTGGCAAACAAGGCGGTCAGTTGGCCAACACCGCACCAGCCGGGGGGGCATCTGGAATTCTTCATCGAGACCCTGCTGCAGAAGCCGTCATTAGTTCAGGACACGATTAGTGAATAAAGCTCATGCGTATGCACGTCATCAGGATCAAAATGCGTTGATCGAGCGCCATGCGCTATTGGTCAAGCGGATTGGCTTGCACCTGATGACGCGTTTGCCAAGCAGTGTTCAGCTCGATGATCTTCTCCAGGCCGGAATGATTGGGCTCCTGGATGCTGCCCGCAATTACGATGGCAGTAAGGGTGCCAGTTTCGAAACCTATGCGGGGATCCGCATCCGTGGCGCCATGATTGACGAGATCCGTCGTGGCGATTGGGTTCCTCGCTCCGTCCACCGCAACACCCGACGCATCTCCGAGGCGATTGATACGGTCGAGCAGCTGCATGGCCGGGATGCCAAGGATGCTGAGGTCGCCGAACAGCTGGGCGTTTCGCTCGATGAATACCACAGCATGTTGAACGAGGCCGCCTGTGGCCGCGTGGTCGGCATTGAGGATCTGGGGGTCTCCGATGATGTGCTCAGCGGTGAACCCGAGGATGAGGAAGATAGCAACAAGGCGTTTAGCGGTCTGGCCAAAGAGCGTTTTCAACAAGCATTGGCCGAAGGAATTTCTCATCTTCCGGAAAGAGAAGCGCTTGTTTTGTCGCTTTACTATGACGAGGAGATGAACTTGAAGGAAATTGGTCAAATTCTCAGCGTTAGTGAGTCCCGGGTCAGTCAGATCCATAGCCAGGCTATGCACAGATTGCGGGCCAGAATGAAAGATTGGTACTGACCGCACACATGCTTGTCTACACTCAGAGGCAAGTGTGATGCATAATAAAAACAATATCGCTATAAACAGAATAAGTTAGGGCTGTGTTGGGCGGCCACTTAGGAGGATATTTTGGATAAGAACATGAAGATCCTCATTGTTGATGATTTTTCAACAATGCGCCGGATAATCAAAAATCTGCTCCGTGATCTGGGGTTCAACAACACCCATGAGGCAGATGACGGCAATACGGCTCTGCCCATGCTGAAAAATGGTGACTTCGAGTTTGTGGTTACCGACTGGAATATGCCTGGCATGCAAGGCATCGATCTGCTGAAGGCCATTCGTGCCGATGATAAGTTGAGCCATTTACCGGTCTTGATGGTTACCGCCGAGGCAAAGCGTGAACAGATCATCGAAGCGGCCCAAGCCGGGGTGAATGGTTACATCGTCAAACCATTTACTGCTGCCACGTTGAAAGAAAAGCTGGACAAGATTTTCGAACGTATTGGTTAAGAGGTGTCGGTATGAAGTCCAAGGCGCCTCTGATCAGTCTGGAACAAGCCCAACAGCTCGTGATGCATCTCGAGCAGGGGGAACAGGCTGCGGCAGATGAGTTGTTGACCGCCATTTGTGCGCCAAATTCGGGTGAGTTGCTAGAGAAAATCGGCCACTTGACCCGGCAGTTACACACCTCGTTAAAAGAGTTTCAACTCGATCCTCGTCTCCCCGATCTGGTGATGCAAGAGATGCCAGATTCTCGGGAGCGGCTCAATTACGTCATCACCATGACGGATAAGGCAGCAAACCGGACCATGGATGCGGTGGACGCTGGTTTGCCGTTGGCAAGTCAGCTCAGCCAGAGTGTTCAACAGTTGTTGCCGGCCTGGAATGGACTGATGACGCGTCATCTCGATGTCGGTCAGTTCAAAGTTTTGTGCCACCAGTTGGACGCATTTATCAAGCAAACAGATGCGGATGCTAACCAACTGCGTGATTTGTTGACGGAAATCCTGATGGCTCAAGATTTTCAGGATCTGACGGGGCAGATGATTCGACGGGTGATCACCTTGAGCCAGGAGATCGAGTCAAAACTGGTTGAAATGCTGACGTTATTTGGTGAGCCACTCGCCGAGAAATCAGAAAGCTCAGTGGATACCAATCGAGGAATCGAAGCGGAAGGGCCGATTATCAACAAGGAAACACGTACGGATGTGGTAAACAGCCAGGACGATGTGGATGACTTGTTGTCGAGTTTAGGATTCTGAGGGAGTAAAGAATGGGCTACGAAGTTGATGAGGACATCCTACAAGACTTTCTGATTGAGGCATCGGAAATTCTGGAGCAGCTCTCCGAACAGCTGGTCGATTTGGAAAAGCGTCCCAACGATCGTGAACTGCTGAATGCCATTTTCCGTGGTTTTCACACGGTCAAGGGCGGCGCCGGTTTCCTCTCGTTGACCGAGTTGGTCGATGCCTGTCATGGTGCTGAAAACGTATTCGACACGCTGCGTAATGGTGGCCGCCAAGTGGATTCGGAGCTGATGGATGTGATCCTGCAGGCTCTGGATACGATCAACGAAATGTTTGGCAAGGTTCAGAATCGGGAGCCTCTGGATCCGGCTTCTCCCGAGTTATTGGAAGCCATGCATCAATTGAGTAAGCCCGCATCGGCTGCGCCGCCTAGCAAACCTGTTGCACCTGTGGTCGCGCCTCCTCCGGTGGTGACTCCTCCGCCTGCTCCGCAGGATGCCGGTGGCTCTATCGATGATATGTCGCAAGATGAATTCGACCGCTTGCTGGATGAGTTGCATGGTCCTGGGAAAACCCCAACGGCAGCTTCTACTGCTGCGCCCAGCGACGGTGATATCACAGATGATGAATTTGAAGCACTGCTCGATCAGCTGCATGGACAAGGCAAACATGCCAGCAGCGGTGCTGCCAAGACGGTTGTTCCCATGCAACAAGCTCAATCCGAGGCTGATGCCTTGATTGATGATGATGAGTTTGAACGTCTGCTGGACGAGCTGCACGGCAAGGGGAAGGCTCCGACTGGCCCGATCGAGACAGAAGCGAACGCCGAAGCTGAAGAGCAGGCCGCTCCTGTGGTGAAGGCTCAGGCTGCGGCAGCGTCATCGCAAGCCTCGCAACAGGTTCAAAGCGAAACAACGGTTCGTGTCGATACCCGGACGCTGGATGTCATCATGAACATGGTTGGCGAGCTGGTCTTGGTTCGTAACCGCCTGGTGAGCTTGGGGATCGCCAGTAATGACGAAGAGATGTCAAAAGCCGTCTCGAATCTGGATGTGGTGACTGCCGATTTGCAGGGTGCGGTCATGAAGACCCGCATGCAACCGATTAAAAAGGTGTTCGGCCGCTTCCCCCGCGTGGTTCGCGATTTAGCACGCAGCTTGAAAAAAGAGATCAACCTGGTGATGGAGGGGGAGGATACCGATCTCGACAAGAATCTGGTTGAGGCTCTCGCCGATCCCTTGGTGCATTTGGTGCGCAACTCCTGCGACCACGGCGTCGAAATGCCGGATGCTCGGGTGAAGACCGGCAAATCTCGGGTGGGTACGATTCGCTTGAGCGCCTCGCAAGAGGGCGATCATATCCTGCTGCAGATTGAGGATGATGGTGCGGGCATGGATCCGGAGAAGCTCAAGTCCATCGCCATCAAGCGGGGAGTCATTGATGCGGAATATGCCAGCCGCATGAGCGATACCGAAGCGTATAACCTGATCTTCGCACCTGGATTTTCAACCAAGCAGGAAATCTCCGATATTTCCGGCCGCGGCGTCGGCATGGATGTGGTCAAGACCAGCATCACTCAGCTGAATGGCTCGGTGCATATTCATTCCGAGTTGGGCGTTGGGACTCGTCTTGAGATCAAGGTGCCGCTCACCCTGGCGATATTGCCGACCCTGATGGTTGAAGTTGGCCAGCAAACATTTGCCTTACCGCTGACCAGCGTTAACGAGATTTTCCATTTGGATTTGACTCGCGCCAAGATGGTGGATGGTCAGACGACGATCATCGTGCGGGATAAGGCAATTCCGCTGTTTTATCTGCAAGATTGGCTGGTTCGTGGTGCAAATCGCAGTTCCGGTCGTCGTGATAAGGGGCATGTGGTCATCGTACAGATTGGTACCCAACAAGTTGGTTTTGTGGTGGATAACTTGATTGGCCAAGAAGAGGTGGTCATCAAGCCTTTGGATAAGCTGTTGCACGGGACACCGGGCATGGCAGGGGCCACGATTACCAGCGATGGTGGAATCGCACTGATTTTGGACGTGCCAAATCTGTTGAAAGCATACGCACGTCGACGCTGAACATAGAGAATGAAGGGAACATGGTAGTTAAGGTATTAGTTGTAGACGACTCCAGCTTCTTCCGTCGCCGAGTCAGCGAAATCATCAATCAAGATCCGACGCTTGAAGTGATCGACACGGCGCAGAACGGCCGGGAGGCCGTTGAGAAGGCCATGCGATTGCAGCCGGATGTCATCACCATGGATATCGAAATGCCGGTGATGGATGGTATCTCGGCCGTTCGCGAGATCATGGCCAAGTGTCCCACACCGACGTTGATGTTCTCTTCCCTGACGCATGATGGAGCTAAGGCGACTCTTGATGCGTTGGATGCCGGGGCTTTGGACTTCTTACCCAAAAAATTCGAAGACATAGCCCGTGACAAAGAGGAGGCGATCAAACTTCTGCAACAGCGCGTCAAGGCCATCGCTCGTCGTCGGTTGTTCATGTCTCCTGCCCGTTCGGCGGTCGCGTCGACTGGCGCTGCGCCCGCTCCTACAGCGTCGAGTGGCTCGACTCTGTTTTCTTCGGTCCGTTCCTCTACCGTTAGCAGCGAGCGCTCGAGCGTCACGGCAACGCCAGCAGCCTCAGCCCCGGTCAACTTCAAAAAGTCCGGTAAGAGCTATCAGTTGGTGGCTATTGGTACTTCAACCGGTGGACCGGTAGCACTGCAGGCGGTATTGACCCAACTGCCGGCTAACTTTCCGTATCCGATTTTGCTGATTCAACATATGCCCGCTACGTTCACTGCCGCTTTTGCCGCTCGTCTGAATGGTTTATGCCAAATCAGCGTGAAGGAGGCCGAGGATGGTGATCTGTTGCGGCCTGGAGCGGCCTATCTTGCTCCAGGGGGGCGCCAGATGATGTTGGATGGGCGCGGTAGCAGTGCCCGCATCCGTATCATTGATGGGAATGACAAGGTCAATTACAAGCCCTGTGTCGATATCACCTTTGCCTCGCTGGCCAAGAGTCACGGCGATAAGGTTCTGGCCGTGGTGTTGACGGGCATGGGTGCCGATGGGCGTGACGGGGCTCGTTTGCTCAAAGAGCAGGGGTCAACTATATGGGCGCAGGATGAGGCCAGTTGTGTGGTTTACGGCATGCCCCAAGCGGTGGCCAAGGCGGGTATCGCCTCGGAGTCTCTGCCGTTGGACAAAATTGCGCAACGTATCATGGTTGAAATAGGACGCTAAGCATGAGTCTTATCGGAATTTTCGTAGCAATCGCGTTTATCATCGGCGCCAACATTTTGGAAGGCGGGCACCCGAGTTCCCTGCTCAACCTGCCTGCCTTCTTGATCGTGATCGGCGGTGCTATCGGTGCTGTCATGGTGCAGTTTGCCTTTGGTGTTTTAATCGCCTCTCTGAAACAGTGTAAGTGGCTGCTGGCCGGACCTAAATTGGATCTGCATGCTCAGGCCGAAATGCTTGAAGGTATGTCGACGACGGCGCGCCAACAGGGGTTGCTGGCTTTGGAAAATCAGGTGGCCCAGATCGAGGATGCATTTACGCGCAATGGTCTGCAAATGATTGTGGACGGGGTCGATAAGGAACAACTACATCAACTGCTCGAGAATGAAATCGAGATGGAACAGCATGAGCTGGAGCAGTCGGTTAAAGTGTTTGAGGCACTGGGGGGTTATGCTCCGACCATGGGGATCCTCGGGGCCGTTTTGGGTTTGATTCATGCTATGGGTCTTCTTGACCAACCGGAAAAGTTGGGCCCAGCAATTGCGGTTGCTTTCGTTGCAACCATCTATGGGGTAGGGTCGGCCAACATCCTGTTCTTGCCAGTTGCCAACCGCTTCAAGGCTTTTAACCATGAGATTGCACATTTCAAACTGATGGTGCTCGAAGGGCTGTTATCGATCGCCAGTGGTGAGAACACCATGCAACTTAAACGACGTCTGCAGGTTTACATCGGAGAAGAGTAAGCCATGGCAAAGAAAAAAAAGGCTGAGCCGCCAGAGAACCATGAACGCTGGTTGCTCTCTTACGCAGACTTCATGACTTTGCTATTTGCCTTGTTCGTTGTGTTATATGGCTTTGCCATGTCAGCACAAACCGAGGTCAAAGCCCTGGTGCAGGGACTCATCCAGAGTTTTACCGAGATGGGTTTTGTCACCGCCCGACCTGGTTCCACCGTGCTGGGTGGGAATCTTGGGATTCAGTCGAGCAGCGATGATTCAGGTATCAGTGCGGCATCTCCCAATCAGGTGATTACCATAGTCCAGGCGCCAACTCAGGGGGGCGGCGGTATGCTGGATACTGGCCAACCTCCGACGCAGCAGCCGTTGCCAACCAAAAGTTCCGAGATGGAGATCAAAGAGCAACTGCCGCTGGATAGCAGTACCAGTAATAGCTCTGGCGCACCGTTTGAGTCTCTTGAGAAAGAGTTTAACCAATCGCTCGAAGAGCTGGTCAACGCAGGGCTGATCAACATCAAGTCCGATGAGAATTGGCTGACCATTGAGCTGAGCTCAGGGCTCATTTTCCCAAGTGGCAGTGCCACCATACTGCTGAAGGCTAAACCGATTCTCAAGCAGATCGCCAAGACGCTAGCCCCGCTGAAAAACTATGTCAGGGTGCGCGGTTATACCGATAACGTTCATATCGGCAACGAGCTTTATGCTTCCAACTGGGAGCTATCTGCCTATCGTGCCATTTCTGTTTTGAATAGTCTCAGTGGCGATGGTATTCCGCCCGCGCAATTGGCCATCGAGGCCTATGGTGAGTTTTCACCATTCGCCTCCAATAGCACCGAGCGGGGACGGGAAGTAAATCGTAAGGTCGTGATAGCGGTCTCGCGCTTTGCCTATACACCGAAAACTTTGCCGGTTATTGTCGATGAGACAGTCAACCAGCCGGGGACATCGAAGAAAAAGCCGGAAGCGAGCTTGGATAATTACGATGTCATCCAGTTGCCGGATGGCCGGTTTAAATTAAAGAAGCAGGAATAACGCCTTGATAGTATGGACAGTTGCCAATCAGAAAGGGGGCGTGGGAAAGACCACCACGGTGGCCAGCCTCGCCGGTCTGCTTGCCAGTCAGAATAAGCGGGTCTTGCTGATCGATACCGATCCCCACGCCTCTTTGACCAGTTATCTTGATTACGATTCGGATCTGCTCGATGGCACCCTGTTCGATCTTTTTGGTCAGGAAGCGCCGGGGCGTCAGCAGGTCGAGCGAGTCATTTTACAGACCCGCTTTGCCAATATCTGTCTCATTCCGGCATCGATTGCCTTATCCACCCTCGATCGGACTCTGGGTGATCGTGACGGCATGGGCTTGATCCTCAGACGTGCTTTGCAGCATATCCAGGATCTGTTTGACGTGGTGCTGATTGACTGTCCTCCGGTGCTTGGGGTCATGATGGTGAATGCGTTGGCCGCAAGTAGTCGGATCCTGGTTCCGGTTCAGACCGAGTTTTTGGCTCTCAAAGGGCTGGAGCGCATGATCAAAACCTTTGAAATCATGCAACATTCCAGCCAGTTGCCGTTTCGTTATACGATTGTGCCAACCATGTTTGACAAGCGGACCAAGGCTTCCCAGCAGAGTCTGGAAACCGTGCGTGAACTCTATGGCCGGATGGTGTGGGACTCGGTGATCCCCATCGATACCAAATTCAGGGATGCCAGCCATCTGCATGTGCCGCCCTCCATCTACGCGCCGGAGAGCCGTGGTAGCCATGCCTATCTGGAGTTGCTTAACTATCTGTTGCAAGAGGAGGCGAGGTCATGACCCAAGGATCCCAACTCCAGGCGATGGATAGTTACTTTAAGTCGTTGCTCTCCGAAGCTGAGCCGACGCCCATGGCTGTTCAGCCTGCTCCGGCCAAAGAGGTGTCGCCCACCACTCAGTTTGCGGAGCCTGTGGCCGAACAACAGACCCGGCTGGCCGACCTGTTGGCTCAGGTTGAACCTCTGGCCGAAACCAAGCCGGTTGTGAAACCGACGGTGCAGGTGAAACCTGCTGTCGTGAAGACTCCACAGCCGCCGGCTCCTCCAGCCTGGAAAAATATCGACCCGGGCAGGGAGTTTCAGGCGCTGTTTTTTGTCGTCTCGGGCGTTACTTTTGCGGTTCCCTTGACGGAGTTGGGGGGGATTCACCAGCTCACCAAACTTAACTCCTTGATTGGCAAGCCGGATTGGTTTGCCGGTGTGCTGACCCAGCGCGAGTCGCAGTTGAATGTCGTCGATACGACGCGCTGGATCATGCCGGGCCGCGAGGCGACCGAACCCTATCAGTATCTGGTGATGCTGGGTAATAGTCAGTGGGGATTGGCCTGCCACGAATTGCATGGTACCGAGCTGCTGGTCTCAGACCGGATCCAGTGGCGGAATAATGCCGGGAAGCGGCCCTGGCTGGCCGGCATGGTCAAAGACAAGATGTGTGCCTTGTTGCACGTTCAAGAGTTATTGGCGCTGTTAGTGAAAGGCGTCAACATTGAAGGGCTCTGAGATCGCTCTTTTCCGAGTTTATTGCTAATTTTGTTTCATGACGCCAGAAATAAGGAATCAAAAACATGAGTCAGAAGCGTAACGTGGCGCAGACTGTTGCTGAAGATGAAGTTCTCCAGTGGGTAACGTTTCAGCTGGATCGTGAAACCTATGGCATTAACGTGATGCAAGTGCAGGAAGTCCTGCGCTATACCGAGATTGCTCCGGTCCCTGGAGCGCCTGATTACGTTTTGGGGATCATCAACCTACGCGGCAATGTGGTGACGGTTATCGATACCCGCTCGCGGTTCGGTTTGCAGCCGGCGGAGGTGAGCGATAACTCCCGCATCGTCATCATTGAGGCCGAGAAGCAGGTGATTGGGATCCTGGTCGATAGCGTGGCCGAGGTCGTTTACTTGCGGGCATCCGAGATTGATGTGGCGCCGAGTGTGGGAACCGAAGAGAGCGCCAAGTTCATCCAGGGCGTGAGTAACCGCGACGGCGAGTTGTTGATCCTGGTGGATTTGAACAAGCTCTTGTCCGATGAAGAGTGGGATGAGTTGAACCTGCTTTGAGTACCGACCTGAACCTCATTGCCTTGGGCGTTGCAGCCGGCGCCCTGCTGGTCGCTTTGTTGACACTCATCTGTTGGTGGGTGGCCGAGGGGCGCAGCAAACGAAAGTTGCAGGCCATGGAGCTGTTGGTCAAGGAGTTGCTCAAGGCAAGAGACAGTACGCGTAAGCAGCTCAATGAGCTGCACAGCAGTACCCTGGGCACGGGACAGAAGCTCGGGGAGCTGGAGAAAGGGATCTTGGCCGTGGCTGAGCGGCAGCAGGAGCTGGTTCTGCAGGATCCTGACAGTCGCCTCTACAGTCGCGCGGCTCGGATGGTGGAGCTAGGGGCTGGTCTCGACGAAGTGATGGCGGAGTGCGAAATCCCCAAGGCGGAAGCCGAGCTGTTGATCTCCTTGCGCAGCGCCAAGGGGCGCTGACGAAGTCTCTGCTGAACCCCAAAATCAGAAAAAGCGGCGCAAGCCGCTTTTTCTTTTCCCCCGTTTGCGTCGGTGCGCATCCCTGTCTGATTTTGTCAGGCTAGGGTATCCAGCGCCGTACTGCCATCGGCCCTGCGCCAGTGATCCGGATACTTGCCTTGCAGCAGATAGGAGTAGGAGAGGATCTCGGCAATCACCACATAGAGCGCCGGAGGAATAGCTTCTCCCTCCTGCAGTGAGGCCAATCGCTCCAGAAGGGCTGGATCCTGGTGAATATAGAGTCCGGCTTCTTGGGCCATCGCCAAGATCAGCTCGGCGACCTCGCCTTCCCCCTTCGTGGCAACATGAGGTGCCTGGTTGCCATCATATTTTAGAGAGACCGCTCTGAGCGGTTCATCGGGTGTCTGAGTCATCGTCAAATCCTGATTGAGAGGCCGGGTGTCGTTTCGTCCATATCGACTGAGCCATCCGTGTCACTGGGATGAGTGATCTTACCCTGGCGACAGATGGAGGGGGTCGGCTGCAGCCCCAGTTCACGAAAGCGTCCCTCCAGAAGAGGCAGAGTCTGCCGGATCTTATCGACGGTGGTCAGCCGTTCGGCCATCACCTGCAGCTGAATATCGGGGATATCCAGTCGGGCACGGATCTGGATTGCTCCCAGTTGCGGCGGCTCCAGGAAAAAGCTGAGAGTCCATTGATACGGGTTCTGTTTACCGGGGCTGCGCTGCAACGATAGACCGCTTTCGCGGCCGCCCGGTTGCTGAGGCGGCAAGGGCACATAGGTTGGCAGCGGTTGCTGCGTCTCTTGATGTAACTGCTTGAATCGTTCGGTTTGCCCCAACAAGGAGGTCGCCAGCTTTTCGGTCAGTTGTTTGTGCTCTTCATCCAGTAATGGATTGCTCTGCTGTTGCTGCCGCCGGTTGCCCTCGTCGGCCTCGCTTTGCAATTGCTGCAACCGGATTGAAAAGAGGGTCAGTGCCCACTGTTGCAAGGCACGACCGGTGGATGACGAAGAGGAGAGCGGCTGCTGCAAAAAATCAAACCACTGCTTGACCTCATCTCCCTGTTGCAACGGACTTTGTAGGGCATCGTAGAGCCGTTTAAGCGACGGTCGGAGTATGTCCGGGAGTTGTCTGGCCGCCAGGTGTTGGCCAATTTCGAAGATAAAGGCGCCCAGCGGCATCCGGGGCAGCACGGCCGCCGGTAGTGCATCCTGTGGCGAAATTGGCTGAGATTGTGATGGCGCGGTCGATATCTGGGTTTGCAGCAGAGCCCCCATACGTTGAAGCAACGGTATGTTCTCTCCCTTACCAGCCGTAATCCCGGCCGTTTGCTGGTAACCGGCTGTGCCGGCTGCGGAGGGCGGCGAGGTGGATGCCGGGGAACTGGTTTTCACTGCACCCTCAGCTGGGATTTCTTTGGCTGTTTCTGCTGCCGGTTTCCCGCTCATGGTCTCGGGAATAGGCGTGGTCACTTTGCCCGCCGGAAGCAGAGTGACCGTGGTGCTTGCCGGGTTGGCGCTGGTCTGGCCGGCCGACTGGCTCTGCCAGATAAACTGCAGGGTGGCTCGGCTGAGCTGTTCGAGGTTGGCCATCAGACGCTTATCGGTCGTGCCGGACGGGGGGGTTATCTGTTGCTGGATCAATGCCATCTGCAGATTCCGATTGAGCTGTTCGGCCGGGATGCGCAGTGCCAGCGACTGAAGTAGCCACTGTTGCAGGGCTCGCCCCGAGGCACTGCTCTCTTGCAAGCTGGCGGGTAGTTGCTGCATCAAGGTGGCCACCAGAGCCGGGGTTGTGACCAATTGGCGTAATGGTATGGGCTCGTTATCGCGCGTCATGATCGGCTGATTGAGCAGCGGATCCCGAGGATTGAGCAGTGGCAGGATGCGCTGTAACAACTGCTGTAAGGGCTGGTTTTCCTGGGGGGCCGGCTGGCTATTGGGGCCGCTGACGGCTGCGGCGTCCAGTTTGCTGCTCAGTAGGCGCAGCAGCGCCTGCTGTTTTTGGGCCACTTCGTCCGGGAGCTGTCCTTGCTGGCGGGTCAACAAGGCTAGGTATTGGCG
>JASDSW010000074.1:0-3845 GCA_041441555.1 Aeromonadaceae bacterium | reverse complement strand
ATTGGCGCATGAGGGCGGCAGGGGATTCCGCGGCACTAGTCGTCGGTCGTTGGGCCGCCTCGGGCGCGTTGTCGGAAGCTTCGGTATCCGCATATTGTGGGATCTTGCCGGCCGCCGGTTCGTTGAGCTTGATATCGGACACTGTTATTCCCTTGGCTGGTTTTGCGGTGCCTCGATCATCCAACCCTGCATCCGAGATAGTTGGAGCGGCAACGGCTGGATCGGGCGCCTTTACGCCGGGTCGTCTTCCTGGTCAGCTTGCCGTCTGCCGACTCCCCAGGTCAAGCCCGGGCCGGTGGACTGTCCTTGAGAGTGTAACTCAGCTCACTGGCTGCGGAGCCGAGTTCGGGGCCCGAGGTGACGGGCGCATGGATCGAATTTCCCGAAAGTTACGCATCCTGAGGTATAATCGCGGCAACGATTGAGCACACAAGCATGAGAAGAATAAAGGATTTGCCTGGCATGGTGAGCATGAAATCTATTTTTGGGGCCCTGATCCTGCTTTGGCCACTGGTGGGTGGCGCGGCTGCTTCGTCGCCCACTTCCGTCGCCAGTGGACCAGGCGGTGCGGTTGACCCCTATGAGCCGGTAAACCGCCTGAGTTGGGATCTCAACTACAGCTATCTGGATCGTTACGCCCTGCGTCCCGTGGTTCACGGCTACGTCGCCTGGGTACCTCAGCCGGTACGTAACGGGGTGGGCAACTTCACCGAGAACTTCAACGAGGCCAACTATTTCGTCAATAACCTGCTGGTGGGGCGAGTCACGGATTCCGGCACCAGCGTGCTGCGTTTTGCGGTGAACTCCACCTTCGGTTTGCTTGGTTTTGTCGATGTTGCCGGTGATATGGGGCTGGAGCGCCGCGCCATGAGCATGAGTACGGTCTTAGGCAAGGCGACCGTCAATCAGGGCCCCTATTTCATGATCCCGGTCTATGGGCCCACGACGATGCGGGAAGCCATTGGCGATACCGTGGATGGTCTCTACTTCCCCTATGCCAGCATGGGCTGGGGCTTCCGTATAGGTCTGTGGGCGGTCAGCGGGTTGGATAGTCGCTCTCGGGTCGTGGATCAGGAGGCAGTGTTGGATAACGCTCTGGATCCCTACGTGACAGCCAAGGACTTCTATCTGCAATATGAAGAGGCCAAGGTGCAGGATGGTCGGCCTCCGGCGACTCATGCCTCTGGCTCCGAGGCTGACCCTTCGGATGAGGAGCTCGATCAATATATGGATGAGATTGATTAATCCCAGACATCCTCTTTCCCAAGGCCCCGACTGTCGGGGCCTTGTCGTTTCTGGGATATCAACCATCGTGGTTACGGCATGCTTCGTCATCCCCACGGCAGGAGCCGTCATGAAACAGCGCTTGCAAATCGGGTGGGGATTGGTAAGGTGTGGCTATCGCTAGTGTGAAAATGTTTTTATGTCAATAAAAGACCATAAAAGTCATTCCGTCATTTGTGTAAAGATAAGTTTACTAGGTTGGTTGCCGTCATGCATAGAGATAGTCTGAACAACGTTTATATCCAGTCCGAAAGTGTCTTGATGACCCCGGCCGAGTTGAAGGAGCGGGTTCCGGTCTCTGCCGACGCGCTGAATTTCATCGCCGATGCGCGTCAGACCATCGCCAATATCATCCAACGCAAGGATCATCGTCTGCTGGTGGTCTGCGGTCCTTGTTCGATTCACGATATGGAGGCAGCCAAAGATTATGCGCTGCGTCTCAAGGCGTTGCATGATCGCTATGCGGACAGCTTGTACATTGTCATGCGGGTCTATTTTGAGAAACCTCGGACCACGGTGGGATGGAAAGGGTTCATCAATGACCCGAATCTCGACGGGACCTTTGACATCGAGCTGGGTCTGACCAAGGCTCGCGAGTTGCTGACCTGGCTGGCTGAGCTGCGTCTGCCGCTGGCCACGGAAGCGCTGGATCCAATCAGCCCGCAATACTTGGCAGATCTCTTCTCCTGGTCGGCCATCGGGGCTCGGACCACCGAATCCCAGACTCACCGTGAGATGGCCTCCGGGCTGTCGATGCCGGTCGGTTTCAAAAATGGTACCGATGGGAATCTGGAGACGGCCATCAATGCGCTGAAATCGGCCGCCGCTCCCCACACCTTCATGGGGATCAACCAGCAGGGGCAGGTGGCCCTTCTGCAGACTCAGGGTAATCCTGATGGTCATGTGATCCTGCGGGGCGGCAAGCACCCGAACTATGATTCGGTCAACGTTTCTCTGGCCGAGCAGGCGCTGGCCAAAGGCAAGTTGCCGGCACGCTTGGTAGTAGATTGCAGCCATGGCAACTCGAGTAAGAATCACGAGCTGCAACCGCTGGTGGCGGCCAACGTCATTCGGCAGATCCAGGATGGCAACACCTCCATCCTCGGCATCATGCTGGAGTCCAACATTGGTGCCGGTAGCCAATCGAGTGAGCAGCCCAAGAGTCAGATGAAATACGGCATCTCCATCACCGATGCCTGCATCGACTGGGAGACCACCGAGACCCTGCTGGCCAAGTGCCATGATGAGCTGGCCCAACCGCTGAAGGCTCGACTCCAGGCCTGATCGGACCGCATAATGAGCTCCGGTCAAGGCCGGAGCTTTTTTTTGGATGGTAAAGGATGAATGAAGAATTAAATGCCCTGAGGGATCAGATTGACACCGTAGATCAGCAACTGGTGGCGCTGCTGGCTCGCCGTCTGGCGCTGGTGGCCGAGGTGGGTGAGGTGAAGAGTCGCCACGGTCTGCCCATCTATGCTCCGGATCGCGAGGCGGCGATGCTGGCCAAGCGGCGGGAGGAGGCTACGGCCAATGGGGTTCCGGCTGATTTGATTGAGGATGTGCTGCGCCGCGTCATGCGCGAATCCTATAGCAGCGAAAATGACTCCGGTTTCAAGTGCGTGAATCCTCAGCTGCGCTCCATCGTGGTGATCGGCGGGGCCGGCCAGTTGGGGCGACTGTTCGTCAACATGTTTCGCCTCTCGGGGTATCGGGTCGAGATCCTCGAGCGCGACGATTGGCCGCGAGCCGAGCCGATGCTCAGTCAGGCGGGCATGGTGGTGGTGGCCGTTCCCATCGATGCGACCTGCGAGGTGATCGACAAGCTGGGCATGTTGCCGGCCGATTGCATCCTGGTGGATTTGACCAGCGTCAAGAGTCAACCGCTGACACACATGCTGGCGGTCCATGCCGGCCCGGTGCTTGGGTTGCATCCAATGTTTGGTCCGGATGTCTCGAGTCTGGCCAAGCAGGTGGTGGTCTGCTGTGCGGGGCGCCAGGAGGCGGCCTACCAGTGGCTGCTCGATCAGATGCGCATCTGGGGCGTGCGCCTGCATAGCGTGAGTGCCGAGGAGCATGATGAGGCGATGAGCCTGATCCAGGCGCTGCGGCACTTCACCAGCTTCGTTTATGGGGTTCACCTGAGCGAGGAAAATGCGGATCTCAAGCGGCTGCTGGCCCTGAGTTCGCCCATCTACCGGCTGGAGTTGGCCATGGTGGGGCGTTTGTTTGCCCAGGATCCGGCGCTCTATGCCGACATCATCCTCTCGTCACCACGCAATGTGCAGATGATCCGCCGCTACCATCAGCGAATGGGAGAGGCGATCCATCTACTAGAGGCGGGCGATCGGGCTAGTTTCATCGCCACCTTCCATCGGGCGGCCGAGTTCTTCGGTGACTACGCCGGGCAATTCTTGCGGGAAAGCAAGATGCTGCTGGCGCAGGCCCATGACAGCCGTCATCACGAATCGCTCTGATTGAGCGCTGTAGCAGAATAAAGGCGGCCTAGGCCGTAATGCCGATCAGTTAAGGATCCATTGACCGATCCTCAGGCTGTGTAAAAA
>JASDSW010000073.1:0-12281 GCA_041441555.1 Aeromonadaceae bacterium | reverse complement strand
AAATGAAGGTTGCTGCGGCTTACTTGTCTGCGTTCTTGGAAGTGCTCATCTGCTGACTATCTCATGATTGAATTTGAATCGTAACAACTTTCAAGCAACTCTGCGAGGAGCCTTATTGTGCGCCCAACAATTTATTCTACGGAACTGCTCCTCAAAAGATGAGTGGATCGGTTCCATATAGTCTGATTTGTAATTCAGGCTTGGGAGCCTGACGTTCTTTTGTGCCGCGGGGTAGGGTGCGTTTGTGCCGGATAGTTTTCGGCAAAAGACGGACTTGTTCCGCATAGCATGTCTAGGGTGCCACTCGACTAAGTACTGGATCAATCGACAGTGGAGTGCGTGGTGCGGCTCAGGCCATCCTTGGTTGCGCGGGGCTGAGCTCACCGGGTGTTGGCCGTGCACAGGCATGGCTACCGCACGGGTTTATACGCAGCATCCCGATGCGTCCTGCAGGTCTATGGCTTCCTTGATGGTTGGGTATCATACGAGTATTTCTGTTTGATTTCATCGAGTTCGCTGCTGAATTCACTGCTCGGGCTGAGCTTTTTAAAATGGTTCACAGAAATAAAAAAAACCGGTTTACAGCAGGTAAACCGGTTGAGCAAAACATGAAGGTACAGCAGTTACAACAGGGTGAATCTGGGGTTAAAGCCAAGAAACCAGGGCCTGGCTGAGCAATTGCAGGGCTGCCTCGGTTGAGCCGCCGATGGTCAGGCCAACCATCCAAACTCCCGCCAGGGCCCATTTGCTGTCTTGAGTATTCATCTGCATGATGGGTCTCTCCTTGACTGGTTGTGAACACCAATTTGCCATTGCGATGTGACTTCATCATGACAAATGAGGTTCGATGCGCAAAAACAGATTTGTTCGAAGCTTTTTTACTGTCTGATGATGGTATTCAAATGGCATACCAACTTTGCATCGGGCCGCCGCGGCCGCCGTTTTCAATAAATACCGGCAACGGGCGGGGTGAATGTGCTAAAAACTGGTTCAGATGATGCTGAATGGCGCACCATCGTGGCTCAGGCCGCGACTGCATAGGGGCGCCGCTTGCTTTGATCCTGGATGGGGAGTGGGGAGATGGAGCGCTTGGCTGAGGATTCAATTGTTGTCGGGATTAGCGCCTGCTTGCTGGGGCAGCCGGTCCGTTTTGATGGGGGCCATAAACGGGCTGAATTTTGCGAGCGCGAGCTGGGACAATATTTTTCTTTCGTACCGATTTGTCCCGAGATGGCGATTGGTCTGGGCGTGCCTCGACCGTCGATCCGTCTGGTGCAGCGCGCCGATGGCATTCACGTCGAGTCTGGGGATGGCACTCAGGATGTGACCATTCCGTTGCAGGCCTATGCCGAGCAGATGAGTGGTCAGCTGACGCACTTGAGTGGTTATATCTTCTGTGCCAAGTCCCCCAGTTGCGGCATGGAGCGCGTGCGCCTGTATGGCGCGGCCGGTGGTGCCAAGGTCGGGGTGGGTCTGTATGCGCGTGTCCTGATGCAGCGTCTGCCGCTGCTTCCGGTGGAGGAGGATGGGCGGCTCAATGATCCCCATCTGCGGGAGAACTTTGTCCAGCGGGTCTTTGCCTATCATGATTGGCAACGCTTGCTGGCCAGTGGCCTGGATCGCGGCAAGCTGATCGCCTTCCACTCACGCTACAAGTATCTGCTGCTGGCCCATCATCCGGCGGCTTACAAGGAGATGGGACGCTATCTGGCCACCATGTCGACGCTGCCACTGGCGCATGTGGCCGAGCGTTATGCCGCCGCCTTGATGGCGGCGCTCAAGGTGCAGGCCAGCCGGAAAAACCACACCAATGTGTTGCAGCATCTGCAGGGCTACTTCAAGAAGTATCTGAGCAGCCAGCAGAAGGCCGAGCTGCACGACACCATCGATAAGTACCGGCGCGGACTCCTGCCCCTGTTGGTGCCGATGACGCTGCTGCGCCACTACCTGCGTGAGTATCCGAACGGATATCTTGAGCAACAGGTCTATTTCAGCCCCTATCCCGAAGAGCTGGCACTGCGCTATGGACTTTGATGGGCCCGCCGCGGTGAGAGCGAGCAAGGTTGAGGAGTTGGGATGATGTGTGTGGTGTTCTGGTTTCGTCACGATCTGCGGTTGCACGATAACCCTGGGCTGGCGGCGGCTCAGCAGCTGGCGCAGCAACAGGGTGTGCCCCTGGTGACCTGTTTTCTGGCAACTCCGGGGCAGTGGGCGCAGCATCAGATGGCGCCACGGCAGGCCGATCTGCTGGAGCGGCGCTTGAATGCCTTGGGGCTGGAGTTGGCGGCCTTGGGGATCCCTCTGCAACTGCTCGTCTGTGATGCTTTTAGCGATGTGCCGGCGACCCTCAGTCATTGGCTGGGGGCGCAACCATCAGCGACCGGCCGCGCGCCCGTGCTCTATGCCAACCGCGAGTTGCCGCTCGATGAGGTGCGACGCGACGAGGCGGTGACCCAGGCGCTGGCGGCTGGCGGTATCGCCTGTCGCTGGTTTGATGAGCGGTGCCTGTTTGCTCCGGGTCAGATCCAGACGGCTAGTGGCGATATGTTTCGTGTATTCACGCCGTTTTGTCGAGCCTGGTTGCGGCAGCTGGCCGCACAAGGCTTCTCGCTGGCCAGCAAGCTGCAGCCCCAGGGGCCGGCGCTTGAGTGGCAAGCTATCCAGCTGGATTATGCCAAGCAATCGAGTCAGGCGTGGCCGGTGAGCGAGCGGGAGGTGCGTGAGCGGTTGTGGGAGTTTGCGCAACACAAGGTAGTCGATTACGCCCAGCGGCGCGATCTGCCGGCTTTGGCGGGCACCAGTCAGCTCTCTCCTTATCTGGCGCTCGGGGTCTTGTCGGTGCGCCAATGCCTAGCCGCGTTGCAGGCGGCGCTGGGCGGGCTGCCGCTGGAGCGGGAGCAGCCCGGATTTAGCTGGCTCAACGAGCTGGTCTGGCGCGAGTTTTATCAGCATCTGCTGGTGCGCTTTCCCGCCTTGTCCATGGGCAAGCCATTCAAGTCCGAGATGGCGGCGCTGGCCTGGCGGCCGGATAGCACGCTGTTTCAGGCCTGGTGCGAGGGGCGCACCGGCTACCCCATCATCGATGCGGCGATGCGCTGCCTCAATCAGACCGGTTGGCTGCACAACCGGCTGCGGATGCTGGTCGCCTCCTTCTTGACCAAGGATCTGCAACAGCCCTGGTGGTGGGGCGAGCGTTACTTCATGCAGCAACTGCTGGACGGCGAGCTGGCGGCCAACAACGGCGGCTGGCAGTGGTCAGCCGGCACCGGTGCCGACGCCTCGCCCTGGTTTCGCATCTTCAATCCCACCACCCAGGGGCAGAAGTTCGATGCCGACGGTCAATTTATCCGTCGCTACCTGCCGGAGCTGGCGGATCTCCCTGGCAAGGAGATCCATACCCCCCATCACTGGCTGGCCCGTCATGGCCGGGCGGGATCCTACCCTGAGCCCATCGTCGATCATGCCCAGGCGCGATTGCAGACCCTGGCGATGTTCAAGGCGTTGGGGGCGCCCCCCGAAGCCTGAATCGGTCGCCGAAGGCGTAACTCAGGAATCGGCAGGGGCATCACCAAGGCAGCTTGTAGCCGTTGGCCGAGAGCTTGCCGTTGACCATGCGCAGCTGGCTGTGCAGCTCACCGTGCTCGGTCGGCGCGATATAGCCGGCCTGTTGCAGTTCGCTGAGCTGTTCGGCGCTGGGGGACAACTGCCGGGCCAGCTGCGGATCGGCATGGAGGGTCAGGTTGCCCTGCAGCAGGGAGCGCAGAGATGCGAGACCTGCCAACTGGGCCATATCGAAGGGACGTGAGGTGATCTCCCCCTCGGCACGCAGCAAGCCTTGCTGCATCCGCAACTGGCTGGGGCTCAGCCGCAGATGAAATCCAGAGCGAGTGACGCGGTTGAGTGCGGCATGCCAGGCTTTGGAATCACTAAAGTCGGTGATGGCGCTCCAGAACAGGGCGCTGTAACCCTGCCGATCGATACCGCCGAGACTCAGCCCCATGGCCAGATCCTGCAGCTCATGGCGTTGACTCGGCTGGTGCAGCGTCAGCTGATCGATGGTTCCCCGCCACTGCATGTCAACCAGGGTCAACAGGCCATTCTTGCTTTCGTGGACGGCGCCACGCAATGCGGCGCCTGTCAGGAGTAGTTGGGGCTTCTCACCCTGCTGGACACTGGCCTCCTGCAGTTGGGCCTGCAGTTGCGGGATGAGCCAGACATCATCGGCGGGCATTAGCTGCAGTTGGCCCGTCAATCCGCGCAGTGCCAGCGAGCGATCCCCATGGCTCAGCTGCAGCCCTGCCAACTGCCAGACCGCCTGCCAATCGCCCAGCTCGGTGCGAGTGAGCGTCAGGGTCCAGGGGTTCAGGTAGAGCTGCTCGCTGGCGCCCTGCCACTGCCAGCTATCGGCGCTGAGTTGCAGCCGTTGCTCATCCTGCCAGAACGGCGTCTGCCACTGCAGGAGCAGGCTTCCGGCTTGCAACTGGCCCGACTCCTGCAGCAGCGCCAGGCTGCCGCGATCGGTCAGCAATCGAGCCTCACTGCGGCTGTAGCCCGGGAGCAGCAGGGTATCGACTTGCAGATAGAGCTCCAGTGGCCCCATCTGCGCCAGTCGTTGGCCGAGTCCGGCCTGGGTGGCGAGGCCCAGAGCGCGCAGCAGTTGAGCTGGATCCACCAGATTGAGGTGTAACTCCCCCCGTTGGTGGAACAGCCCCTCTTCATAGGTAAACCAGGTGGCTCCGAGCCCGGGCGTCTGGTTGAGCCGTTGCAACTGATGCTCGCGGCTCTGTTCATAGTGCGCCGAGGTCAGCAGGGTGGTGAGCAGTAACAGAGCCAGCAGCACCAGGCTGCCGGCCATGAACGGCCAATAGTGTTTGATAAAACGCATAGCATCCTTGCCAGTGAGAGGTCGATGGGTCGACCGGACGGGCACTAGGATGCGGCATGGGTATGACAGAATGATGAAAGTTGCGACCGACCCTCGGCGGATGGGGGATTTTTAGTCGCGTTCGAGGCTCATTTCATCCAGGGTCAGGGCAAAGCTGGGCATGAAGACCTCGAGGAAGTAGCGCACCGTCGGCGTCATGCGCTCGTCGAGCATTTTTTCCAGGCGCCGCTTGGCCAGCTCAAACTCATGGTTGCCGGCGGCCAGCTCCTCCAGACACTTGCTGTAGGCGCAGAGGGTATCGGCGGCCTTGACCAGTCGAGCCGCCGCCAGCTCCTGTTGGCTGGAGTCGAGCAGGGGGCGAAAATCCTCGATAAATTCCGCCGGCAGCATGGCCAGCAACCGCTGTTCGGCCAATTTTTCAATCTTCTTGTATTCGCTGGCGATAGCCGGATTGTGGTACTTGATGGGGGTCGGCAGATCACCGGTCAGCACCTCGGTGGCATCATGGTAGAGCGCCATCACGGCGATCTGATTGGGATCCAGCTGGCCGCCGAACTTGCGATTTTCGATGAGTGCCATGGCGTGGGCCACCATGGCCACCTGCAGGCTGTGTTCGCTGATGTTTTCGGGTTGCACATTGCGCATTAGCGGCCAGCGGTAGATCAGCTTCATGCGCGAGAGTTGGGCGAAAAAATGGCTGGTGATCGGCATGACAACTCCTGGCTCTGTCATTCGGGAAACGAGGTTATTTGACCAGGACCCAACCGTCTTGGCCGTCGGCGACCTTGATCTGCTGGGTTTGCCGCTGGCTACCGACCACCGGCAGTTTGGTTTCCACCTCGACGGTACAGGCGTAGGCGCCCTGCGCCGCTTCGCAGCCGAGTTTATGCACGGCGACCACTTCAATCTTGCCCTGTTCGCCGAGGACCAGCGTCGTCATCTGGTTGGCCTGGGTCAGCTCTCGTTCCAGCGCCTGTTGAATATCGGCTTCGCTGGGTTCGCCGCAGGCGGTCAGCAGCAGGGCGGAGAGGGGAAGGAGGATAAGGCGCATTGGGGACATGAGACTCTCGACGTCGTGAACAAAAACCGAGGCGCTACAGTATCATCTGAGCCGGGTAAAAAAAACCGGGGGAAGCGGACTGCTTCCCCCGGCGATGGTGGCGGTTGCCGCAATTACTGATGATAACTCTTGAGGAAACGAGCCAGGCGACCCAGCGCGTCCTGCAGTATCTCCTCCTGCGGCAGGAAGACGAGGCGGAAGTGATCCGGGGCTGGCCAGTTGAAGCCAGTACCTTGCACCACCAGCAGTTTTTCCTGCTGCAACAGATCGAACACCATCTTCTGGTCATCCTTGATGGGGTAGACCTTGGGATCGAGGCGCGGGAACATGTACAGAGCCCCCTTGGGTTTGACGCAGGAGACCCCGGGGATCTGATTGACCAGCCCCCAGGCCAGATCGCGTTGCCGACGCAGGCGGCCGCCGGGCAGGATCAGCTCGTTGATGCTCTGGTAACCGCCCAGCGCGGTCTGAATGGCAAACTGCATCGGTACGTTGGCGCACAGACGCATCGAGGCCAGCATCTCCAGGCCGTCGATATAACCGCGGGCATGCTGCTTGGGACCACTGACCATCATCCAGCCTTGGCGGAAGCCGCAAGCGCGATAGGCCTTGGACAGGCCGTTGAAGGTCACCACCAGCACATCGTCGCACAGGGTACAGATGCTGTGATGGGCGATGTCGTCATAGATGATCTTGTCGTAGATCTCGTCGGCGAAGATGATGAGTTCGTTCTGCCGGGCGACCTCGATCACCTCCAACAGGAACTCGGTGCTGTAGACGGCGCCGGTCGGGTTGTTGGGGTTGATGAGGATGATGCCGCGGGTCTTCGGCGTGATCTTCTTCTTGATGTCGTCGATATCCGGATACCAGTCGGCCTGCTCATCACAGATGTAGTGCACCGGATGGCCGCCGGAGAGGGTCACCGCCGCCGTCCATAGCGGGTAGTCGGGGGCTGGAACCAGCATCTCGTCGCCGTTGTTGAGCAGCGCCTGCATCGCCATGACGATGAGTTCCGAGGCACCGTTGCCGATGTAGATGTCGTCGACGTCGGCCTTGCGCAGCCCCTTTTGCTGATAGTGCTGGGCAATCGCCTTGCGCGCGGCAAACAACCCCTTGGAATCACAGTAGCCCTGACCCTGGCTCATGTTGACGATGACGTCCTTGATCACCTCTTCGGGGGCATCAAAGCCGAACGGGGCCGGGTTACCAATGTTCAGTTTCAGGATGCGGTGCCCTTCGTCTTCCAGACGACGAGCTTCCTTGTGCACCGGACCGCGAATGTCGTAGCAGACATTGTCCAGTTTGTGTGCTTTATCAATCGAATACATCTGTGCCTCTGCAATTCCGGTGGAGACATGCTCCAAGCGTCTCCGAGGCACCTATTCTTCCCCTTCGGCGGCCGTGTGACAACGGTCAATGGGGATATTTTTTCAGAGCGAGTGGCGACAAAATTGTCATTATGACAAATATAATTCTAGATACTTTCTCAGGGGTGGATGAAGTCACTGGTGAGGCTATTTTGGTGCGTGACCTGTACTAACGGGGGGCAAAGCCACGGCGTGATCGTCTGTGCGAAAAATGATGAAAATCAGCGGCTGGGAGGTCGTGCTGGGTGCCGATAAGAAGGGCGAGAGGGGGGATGGCGGCTCTGAATGGGAGTCGAGCCGCCATGGCACCGGGATCAGTCAATCAACTGCAGCGGCTGCTCGCGGTAGATCTGCTCCAGCACCGCTCGTTCGAACTTGTAGTGCGGGGAAGCGATGCGGTGGGCCTTGAGCGCTTGCCGCACCTTGGGCGGGAAGGTCAACCCATTGACCATCACCACGAAGGCCTTGCGCTGTCCGGAGGCCGTGGTCATGAAGCCGGCCAGGTTGGAGACGTTCTGCAGGGTGCCGGTCTTGGCGGTGACGTTCTTGACCAGCGGTGGCATCTGCACGCTGCCGCGAGAGCCGAGGGTGCCGCTCATGCCGGCCACCGGCAGCTTGTCGATGAGCTTGAGCTGGCCATCATTCTGGGCGATGAAATCCAGGACCTGCAGCATCTGGCTGGCCTTGATCAGATTGTGGGCGGAGAGGCCTGAGCCGTCGGCCAGCAGGGCGGAGCCCAGATCGATGCCGGCGCGGGTGCGCAGGATCTCGCGAATGGCATCGGCGCCGCTGGCATAGGTCGCCGGCCGCTTGAAGTAGAGATGCCCCAGGGCGCGCGCCAGGCTGTCGGCGATCAGGTTGTCGGAGCGCTTGAGCATGCGATCCAGCAATTTTGAGAGCGGTGCCGAGGGGACATGGGCCAGCTCCACCAGATTGGCCGGGGTGTGGCGCACCGACTGCACCTTGCCGCTGATGGTCAGTCCGGCCTTCTGCGCCGCCCAACTGGTGATGCTGATCCCCCAGACGGTGGGATCCTGTACGGCGAAGGAGAGCGGCCAGGGCTTGTCCTTCTGCGCGGGAATGCAACCGGTCAGATGGTAGTTGTTGCCGGAGTCCAGATTGACCTCCAGCTCGCAGCCGGAGTAGTAGTCTTGCAGCGTGACCACCTGAGCCTCGCTGGTGATGGTGATGGGTTGCCCGCTCTTGACCATGGGCTCGGCGATCTGACCGACCTGATTGGCCTTGAGCTCGGCGAAGACACAGTTGCGATCGATGATGACGGCGGAGGCGGGGGCGGTGAAGCAGACCGGCAGATCGTTCCACGACCAGCCGTTGCCGCGATCGTAACCGGCGTAGTTGCTGACATCGAGCAGCAGATCCCCATTGATCTGGGTGACGCCCTGCTGGCGAACATAGTGCAACAGGTTGATGAGCGCCTGACGGGTCAGATCCGGCGCGCCGTTAAACTCAAGCACCAGATTGCCGTTGAGCACACCGCCATTGGCCTTGGCCTGCTCCATGGCGCCGGCTTCGGCGAGCAGGCGAGTCTTGAACTGCCAGTCGAGCCCCAAAAATAGCGAGGCGGCGGTGGCCGTCAGCACCTTCTGGGTGGAGGCCGGGATCATGAAGGCATCGGTATGCACCCCCTGGATGTCACTCTGCCCGGGGGTCTTGTAGGCGACGGCGACGCGGGCCCCTTCCGGGACCGGGATGGCGGCGGATGCGCAGACGGCAGCACCCAGGGTGGTCAGCAACAGGGTGGCGCGCAGCAGATGGGGCAAGAATTTCATCGTGTAACCTCGTTTACAGGGCGTAAGCAGTCCGAAAGCGGCCCTGATAATCAAAAATTTTCTCGGTGATGCGCCAGACGTGCCCCTGCTTGCGGGCAATGACGAAATCCGGATGACGCAACTGCGGCTCGGCTTCGAGCACGCTGGAGAGAGTCTGTAATTGGGGATGCAGCCCCGGTGCCCGCCAGTGGCGGGCGATCAATTGTTGCTCCAGCCGCTGCAGGCTGCCGGGTGAGTCAAAGGCGAAACTCTCGCTGAGCTCGGCGCCATCCTCGTCGTGATAAGTCACCCGCAACAGCTCACGCCCCTGACGGCGCGTCGCCTGCAGGCTCATGCCGGCGCAACGGATGACTTTGGCATCTTTGAGGGCCAGGGCCGCCTTGAGTCGATCGTCGGCATCCAGCAGCAGGGCATCACAGCCATGGCAGCGACGCGCGGCGATATCATTGGCCGCGCCGCACTGGTCGCAAAATTTAGCCCGGAAACGATAATCGCAAAATTCCCGATGTCCATCGTCATCGACAAAAAAACCGTGACATTGGCGGCCAAAATGCTCGATGACCTCTCCATTGGTTCCCAAACGACCCCAAAACTGGTTGGCAAAGCCGCATGCCGGACAGAGCACTTGTACCGGAACCGTATCGGCGGCCGGTTTCGGCTCTCCGACCTCGGGCGCATAGAGATCGTAGGCGTTGCCCGCGTAATCGAGGATCAGACACTCCCGCTTGCCCTCGGCCAACCGCAGGCCGCGACCGACGATCTGCTGGTACAAGGAGACCGACTCGGTGGGGCGCAACACGGCGATGAGATCGACATGAGGGGCATCAAAACCGGTGGTCAGGACGGCGACATTGACCAGAAACTTCAACTGCCGTGCCTTGAAGGCGTCGATCAGCCGATCCCGCTCGGCGAGCGGGGTTTCGCCGGTGATGAGAGCCGCGGCGCCATCGTGCAGCAGGGCGGTCACCTCGCGGGCATGCTCCACCGTGGCGGCAAAGATCATCACCCCCTGGCGGTCACGGGCGTAGTCGATGAGCTGACGGACGATCTGCGGCGTGACTCGGGCCTGGCGCTTGAGTTCGCGCTCGATATCCTGCTCGCTGAACAGGCCGTTGTCGCGGGGTAGCAGACGGCTGAAGTCGTAGTGGACGGCCGGCGCATCGATGAGGCGCGGTGGCGTCAAGAAGCCTTCGCGGATCATCTGGCGCAGCGGCAGCTCGAAGATACAGTCGCCGAAGAAACGCGGCTCCCGGCTGCGCACCATGCCGCGATAGTGGTAGTTGTAGATGTAGCCGAGGCCCAACCGGTAAGGGGTTGCCGTTAGCCCCAGGATCTTCACTGCCGGGTTGTGCTGGCGCAGATGAGCGATCAACTGCTGATATTGCCCTTCATCGGCCTCGCCGACCCGGTGGCACTCGTCGATGATGACCAGCGAGTGGGGCTCGAGAAATTGTTCCAAGTTGCGGGCGACCGACTGAATGGAGCCAAACACCACCCGCCGCTGGCTGTTCTTCTCGCCCAGTCCGGCCGAAAACAGATCGGCCTGCAACCCGTCGGGCATCCCCAGCGCCTGATACTTGGCATGGTTCTGCGCGACCAGCTCCTTGACGTGCGCCAGCACCAGCACCCGCCCTTTGGCCTTGCGGGCCAATTCGGCGATGACCAGACTCTTGCCCGCCCCGGTGGGCAGCACCACCACGGCCGGCGTCTGGCTGCGCCGAAAATGGCGGATCACGGCGTCGACTGCATCCTGCTGGTAGGGGCGAAGCGTGAACGGTGCCAACATGGGACAGACTCAATCCAACGAAAAACCAGGCGGCATTCTAGCCGGTTGTGTGGGTCTGGGAAACGTGGCGACGGATCTGCAGCGGAATGACGCGCCAGAGGCATCGCGTTGTCTGGCCGGAGCGGCCAACTGATCAGACATCCCAAATTCGTTTCGATCGTGTATCATTTGGTTCGTTTTTTTCCAAAACCGACTAGAGAACCGACCATGATCATTACCCCCAAGGTACGTGGCTTTATCTGCACCACGACTCATCCGGCTGGCTGTGAAGCCAATGTGCGTCAACAGATCGCCTATATCCAGAGCAAGGGAAAACTGGAAAATGGCCCGAAGCGCGTGCTGGTGATCGGCGCCTCTACCGGCTATGGCCTCTCCTCGCGCATCACCGCCGCCTTTGGCTCGGGTGCGGCGACCATCGGTGTTTTCTTCGAAAAGCCGGGTACCGACAAGAAGACCGGAAGTGCCGGTTGGTATAACGCGGCGGCCTTCGACAAGGCGGCCAAGGAAGCCGGTCTGTATGCCAAGAGCATCAATGGCGATGCCTTCTCCAACGAATGCCGTGACCAGGTGATCAAGCTCATCAAGCAGGATCTCGGCCAGATCGATCTGGTGGTCTACTCGCTGGCCTCGCCGGTGCGCAAGCTGCCGGATACCGGGGAAGTGATCCGCTCAGCCCTCAAGCCCATCGGCGAGGTTTACAAGACCACGGCCATCGACACCAACAAGGATGTGATCATCGAGGCCCAGGTTGAACCGGCTTCCGAAGAAGAGATCGCCAGCACCATCAAGGTGATGGGCGGTGAGGACTGGGAGCTGTGGATCAACGCGCTGGAAGCTGCCGGTGTGCTGGCCGATGGCGCCAAGAGCGTGGCCTACAGCTACATCGGCACCGATCTGACCTGGCCCATCTACTGGCATGGCACCCTGGGCCGCGCCAAGGAAGACCTGGATCGCGCCAGTGCCGCCATCGGTGCCAAGCTGGCCGCCAAGGGGGGCGCCGCTCACGTCGCCGTGCTTAAATCCGTGGTCACCCAGGCCTCGGCCGCCATCCCGGTGATGCCGCTCTATATCGCCATGTCGTTCCAGATCATGAAGAAGATGGGGTTGCACGAAGGGTGCCTGGAGCAGATCCAGCGCATGTTCTGGACTCGCCTCTACTCCGGCGAAGCGACGCCGACCGATGAGAAGAACCGTATCCGCATGGATGACTGGGAGCTGCGCGATGACGTGCAGCAGGCCTGCCGTGATCTGTGGCCGCAGATCACCAGCGAAAACCTGAGCCAGCTCACCGATTACCAAGGCTACAAGGATGAGTTCTTGAAGCTGTTCGGCTTTGGCTGGGCTGGTGTGGACTATGAGGCTGACGTGGCCACCGAAGTCAATTTCGATGTGA
>JASDSW010000072.1:0-12459 GCA_041441555.1 Aeromonadaceae bacterium | reverse complement strand
ATCACAGACGATCTGCCTGTTCAAATTTCATTAACAAAGTGCGATCCCGCCCTGGGCCAGATTGCCCAGCAGGGTATTGTGACCGGCCAATGCCTGGATCCATTCCGGCTTAATCAGCTCTCTGAGTATGCCGACTAAAAACACCCCGACGATCAGCAGCGGGAATATCTGTTTGACGAATTTCCAGGACTCCCAGAGGAAGTTGCATTGCTGCTCTTCCGAGAGACGGTACTTGAGCAGCCAGGCCAAGAGTAAAAACGCCGCCAACACGCCGAGGACTCGCCCAGTGATCAACAGCTCCACCTTGTGGGCATGGGGTTGAACGCCCATGGCGGCTATCACCAGTGTCAGGCCCAGCAGCACCAAAGCGCCTGTGGTCCAGCGGTTCCAGCCTTCGAAGATAGTCTCAATGCCGCGCCAGGAGGCCAGGCCCACCAGCCCGAGTAGTGCGATGAGCAGCGCCCCCTGGGCCGAGAGCCCTTCGCCGCCCCGACGCGGGTCAAAGGGAATCCACTGGGCAAGCAGGCTCTGCAGTTGATCGAGACCGCCCCAGGGGATGGTCAGCGTCCAATAGGTGGCCGTGAGCAGGCCAACTTTCAAGGTGCCGCAGAGCAGCAGGGCGATGAGCAGCAGCAAGAAGGCCAGCGCGGCGGGCTGCATCCGGCCTTCTCCGGCAAACAGCAGATCGGTTTGCTCGTCATGGGCCTGGTCGTCGCGCCAGAATATCGCGGCCATCAAGATGCCGATGGTGATCCCGAAGAGCAGGGATAACCCCAGTCGGGCGATGGCCAGCTCCGGACCCAGGATGCCGCCGGTGTAGATGAGAGCCAGCACGTTGGCCGCGGGGGCAAAAAACAGGAACGTGATGGCCGGTCCCAAGCCCGCCCCCTTCTTATAGATACCGGCAAATAGCGGCACTATGGTGCAGGAGCAGACGGCGAGCACTGAGCCGGCCAGCGCGGCGGCAGGGTAGGAGATGTAGCGAGGGCGGTTACGCCCCAAGAATCGAGTGATCACCGGCTTGGGGATCAGGGCGGTCATGGCCCCGGCGATGTAAAAAGCGGGCAGCAGGCACAACAACACATGAGCTGCCAGGTAGGAGGCCAGGTTGCCGATGCCACTTAACAGCAGATGGGGTAGTGCGACAATCCACTCCATAGACCCTCCATCTCACCTGTCATAGTCGCTGGGCGGCGGCCAGTAACCCGGCCTTGATGATCAACTGCGGGGGGATTGCCTCGTAACTTCGGTCGCCACACTCCAGCGTACGGCACGCCGCATCCCCACACACCGAACAACAGGGGCTGGTGCCAGTGCTGGCGCCGAGCCACGCCTCGAGCGGCTGGTCGGCGATCCAGATGCGGTTGGAGGCTTGCGGATCCTGGTTGAACTGCGCCAGGCTCAAGGCCTGACGGTGAAACTCCACCTGTATCTGCAGTGGCGCCAGAACCTGTTGCAGCGTCTCGACTGCCTGTTGCAAGGCGAGTTCGGTGGCGGCACAGCGATCGCAGGTCTGTCCCTGCAGGCTGAGCAGGCGTTGCCAGACAATCCGGATAGTTCGCATCGAGCCTCCTGATAGCGCTGGTGGTCCTAGCCGCAGCAGCCGGAACTCGGGGTGGTCGGCAACTCCCCCGGATCGCCTAGGATCGGAAAGCCGCGCGCGACCCAGCGTGCCATGCCGAACTTCATGTTGGTGACATTGGTATAGCCCTTGTTCATCAGGTAGTAGGTGGCTCGCAGGCTGCGTGAACCATCCTGGCAGGCCAGGATCAGTGGCCGGTCTGTGGGGAGCTCGGCATAGCGTTGCTCGAGTTCACTCAGCGGCATGCTGATGAGATTGGCCACATCGAAGGCGAGCCGGGCACTCTCGTCGCGCTCCCGCACATCCACCAGGGTGTAGCCCTGTTTGAGCAGGCTCTGAGTGGTGGTGGGGCAGACTTCCTTGGCTTCATCGAGCATGGTGATTGCTCCTTGTGTCTGACTGGTGGACTATGTGGATCGGGCGCTGCATCACCCGAAAAATCGGCGGTCAGGCCGTTAGCCATTGTTCTATTTTTTCTCGGGAGGGAATGCCGCCTGAGTGCACTACCTGGCCATCCACCACCACACCTGGCGTGGCGAGGATGCCGAAGCTCATGATCTCGCGGATCTCCTCAACCTTTTCCAGCTCGATGGCGATGCCCTTCTCTTCGGCCACCGCCACGATCAGTTTGGCGACGGTTTTGCAGTTGGCGCAGCCGGTTCCCAGCACTTTGATATTTTTCATCGATTCACCTCTGGTTTAAGAATAGCGGCTATAACACCGCATTGAAGATATAGCCCACCAGCAGGATGCCGCCGGATACCACGGCGACAAAGGTGGCAATCAATCTGGGTTTGAGTACCTTGCGCAGTATGATCATCTCGGGCAGGGAGAGGGCAATCACCGCCATCATAAACGCCAGCACAGTGCCCAAGGCCGCCCCCTTGGCCAGCAACGCCTGCACTATGGGGATGATGCCAGCGGCATTGGTGTACATGGGCACCCCCAGGATCACAGCCAGCGGTACCGACCACCAGGCCTCTTTGCCCATGAAGGAGGCCATGAAGGCTTCCGGCACATAGCCATGAATGACGGCACCGATGGCGATGCCGGCCAGTATGTAGGGCCAGACTCGGCCCACTATCTGCCGCACGGCGTCCAAGCCGCTCTCCACCCGGTCCGCCAGCGTCATGCTCTGCAACGGATCCTCAGCGCTGATGCGGGGCATCTGTTGCACCCACTCCTCCAGATGGGCCTCCATCTTCAGCCGACCAATCACCCAGCCCGCTACCATGGCGACGCTGAGCCCCAGCCCCAGGTAGAGCAGCGCAATCTTCCAGCCAAACAGGCCAAACAGCAGGGTCAGCGCCACTTCATTGACCATGGGGGCGGAGATCAGAAACGAGAAGGTGACGCCGAGTGGTACCCCGGCCTGCACAAAGCCGATAAACAGGGGCACCGCCGAGCAGGAGCAAAAGGGGGTGACGATGCCCAGCAGGGCAGCCAGCACGTTGGCGCCCCCCTCGCCGCGTTTGGCCAGCAGGGCCCGGGTTCGCTCCGGGGTAAACCAGGAGTTGATCATCCCCATGACGAAGACGATGCCGGTTAGCAGCAACAGCACCTTGGGGGTGTCATAGAGGAAGAACTGCAAGGCTCCGCCCAGATGACTTTGACGTTCAACTGGTAGCCAGCCAACCAGCAGCTCCGAGGTCGGCAGGATCAACTGATACAACCCGAACCAGATGGCGGCACCAAACAACAAAAATAGCGATGGGCTCTGTTCGGCAAGTTTTTTGATGGCGACAAGCGCTCGCATGATGGTCACTCATAAACAGTGGGATTCTACTGATGAAGACGCATGAGCTCGCCAAAGGATGCAAAAAAATTGGCTAGCTAGGCGCATCGTTTGGCGAGACGGATAACTGGCTATCCGCTTGAGGTGAGCGTGGGGTGTAGCAGCAGACTCGGCCCTGGTCGTCGAGTCGGACGGCACAGGCGGTGTGCAGCTGGTTTTTCAGGCGGACTCGGGCGCGCAGCAGGCGGGACTTGACCGCCGGCAGGCTCAACCCCTGCTGGTGGGCATACTGCCGCTGGGTCATCCCCTCGATGTCGCAGCGGGTCAGAATGTCGCGATCGGCGCTATCGAGCTCCGCCAAGACGCGAGGCAGGCAGGTGGTTAGTTGGTCGACCACCGCCTGCTCCGGTTCATCCTGAGGCAGCTCCTCGGGCAGCGGCAGCAGTTCGCGCCGCTTGCGGTGTTCATCGATCAGGTGATGCCGCGCCACCTCGAACAGCCAGGCGCGCGGTTGCTCTATGGCGCAGAAACGCTCCTCCTGCTTCATCGCCTTGATGAAGATCTCCTGCATCGCATCATCGACCCGATCCGGCCCCCGCAGCTGCTGATTCAGCCAGCCACGGAGCTCGCCTTGATGCTGTCGCCAGGCGCGCAGCAGGCAGGCCGGAATCGAGGTCTCTTTCGTCATGACCGAGGCAGCCCCTGCTCGTACCAGCCTTTGCTGCGATTGACGATCTTGACCACCAGCAGCATGACTGGCACTTCAATCAGCACCCCCACGACCGTGGCCAGGGCGGCGCCGGAGTGGAAGCCAAACAGGCTGATGGCCGCCGCCACTGCCAGCTCGAAGAAGTTGGAGGCACCGATCAAGGCCGACGGACAGGCCACCGAGTGCTTCTCTCCGACTTGGCGATTGAGCCAGTAGGCCAGGCCGGAGTTGAACAGCACCTGGATCAGGATGGGCACAGCCAGCAGAGCGATCACCAGCGGCTGCTGGATGATGGCATCGCCCTGGAAGGCAAACAGCAGCACCAGGGTCAGCAGCAGGGCGGCGATGGACCAGGGCTGGATCCGGTGCATCATCGCATCAAAGCTGGCTTGCCCTTGGCGCAGCAGGGCGCGACGCATCAGCTGGGCGATGATCACCGGAATGACGATATAGAGCACCACCGAGGTCAGCAGGGTATCCCAGGGCACGGTAATGCTGGAGACCCCCAGCAGCAGCGCGACCAGAGGGGCAAAGGCAAACACCATGATGAGATCATTCACCGCCACCTGGGAGAGGGTGAAGTAGGGGTCGCCATTGGTCAGCCGACTCCAGACAAACACCATGGCGGTACAGGGGGCGGCAGCCAGCAGGATGAGACCCGCCACATAGCTGTCGAGTTGTTCGGCGGGTAGCCAGTCGGCAAACAGCACCCGGATGAACAGCCAGCCGAGGAAGGCCATGGAGAAGGGTTTCACCAGCCAGTTGATCACCAGGGTGACACCGATGCCGCGCACATGCTCTTTCACCTGATGCAGTGCCGCGAAGTCGATCTTCAGCAGCATGGGGATGATCATCACCCAGATGAGCAGACCGACCGGCAGGTTGACCTTGGCGATCTCCATGGCGCCGATCGCCTTGAACACCCCGGGCATGCCCTGTCCCAGGACGATACCGATGACGATACAGAGCGCCACCCAGGCGGTCAGGTAGCGTTCAAAAAAGCTCATGGGTGCCGCTGCCGTGGACGGGGCGTTTTCTTCGCAGGGGGATGACATCCTTATACTCCTTAGTGCATCGATAACAGCGAGCCAGCAGGACTGGTGGCGGAGCCGGCCGGGTAGAGGCGTGCCAACGAGAGGCGTTGATCCGGCTTGATGTTGATGACCGGGCGAATCGACTTGGCCATGGCTTCCGCCTCCGGCAGGGTCTGGCACAGCCCCAGCTCCAGCAGCACACCGGCGGCGACGGTGCCGGTGCGGCCCTTACCGCCGCCACAATGGAAGGCGACCTTCTGGCCCAAGCGATAGGCTTCGACGACGGCCACAATGGCCTCCCGAAACAGGTCGTCCTCGGGTTGCTCGGCATGGTCACTCAGCGGGATCTGCACCCAGATCAGCTCAGGGTGTTCGGCGGCACAGGCGGTCGACTCGGCACGCAAATCGACTACCACGGCGATCTGCTCTTCGTCCACCATCTGCTGGACATCCTGGGCGCCACCGAAATAGATGCGTCCGGCAATCAGTTCATGATAGGGCTTGGTCATCACTCGGCTTCCTTAAGCAATTTCACTGGCAATGCGGTCCATCTCAACCTTGAGCTGGGCGGGGTTCTGTTGCAGCTCGGCCAGTGGCAACGCGAAAAAGGCCTCGATGCGCGCCCGCAGGATGCGATAGGCGGTCATAAAGGCGGCGTCGATCTCGGTATCGCTGCCGGTGACGTGGGCCGGATCCTCAACCCCCCAGTGGGTGCGCAGCACAGGGCCCAGATAGGCCGGGCAGGTCTCGTTGGCCGCGTTGCCACAGACACTGATGACAATATCCGGCACCTGCGGCAGATCCTCCCACGACTTGCTGTAGTAGCCCTCGGTGGCTATGCCCTCACTGGCCAGCAGAGCCAAGGATCGCGGATGCACCTGGCCGGTCGGCTTGCTGCCGGCGCTCATGGCATGCCAACCCGCCGGGGCCAGATGGTTGAAGGTGGCCTCGCCCAGAATGGAGCGGCAGGAGTTACCAGTACACAGAAACAGCACATTCATCGAATTTCAGTCCTTACAGTCACAGGGCGTTGGCGGAGGGAGGTTGGTTGCTAGCGCGGGTAATACCGTCGGCGAACAGCCCGAGGCCCCACGCAGCGAGGCGCACTGCTCCGGATGGCCGGCACAGCACTCCTCGGTCAGGTAGGCAATCAGCTCCAACATCAGCGGGATATTGGCCCGATAGCGCTGGAAGCGCCCCTCCTGCGCCACCGACAGCAGACCGGCGTGGGTCATCGCTTTCAAATGGAACGACAGATTGTTCGGCGCAATCGCCAGCTCGCTGGCGATCTGCCCGGCCACCATCCCCTCGAGCCCGGTTTTCACCAACAGGCGGTAGACCTCCAGCCGGATGCCGGAGGCCAGGGATTCAAATACCTTGGTCGCTATCTCTTTGTTCATGGTTCGATAATACAAGAGTTATTGAAATGATCAAGATGGCTCGACGGCTGCCGACCGAGGTGCAGAGACAACAAACCCGGCGAGTGCCGGGTTTGGGGAGAGGTCAACCGATCGAGATTATTCGATATTCTGAATTTGAAGATCAGGTGAAAATTAAAAATCTTTACTAATCAATTGGATGAGTTGTATTTTGCCTGCTGTTTTGGCTGGCGTGATACCGTTTGTGATACCACTTTTTCTTCGTCCCTATCCTTGCTTAACTACTTCTGACGATTTTTTTCGTGAAGCATTGTTCACATGACCCGGATTCAGGTTGCCAGCCGTCGTGCTCTGGCGGCGAGTCCATCGAGGATGGCGTCTGCCACTTCTGCGGGAAAGTCCGGCGGTAACTGTGCGCGCACTCGGGTGATCACCGGCTCCAGCTGGTTGGCAAACTCGCTGAGGATCTGTTCCATCTGTGAGGTTGCAAAACCCACGTCCTTGGCGGTCTGGTAGAAGTGGCGGGGGAAAATCTGCTCGATCGCGTACTTCTTGCCGTGGGTGGCGCTCAGCCCCATGGCGAGCTTGGCATCGCGCGGATGCAGGCCTTGGCCGCCGAAGGCCGGATACAGGGAGAGGATGTCGTAGAGCGGGGTGAGGCGAAAGCGCCCCTCCGGCTCGATGAAGACCGAGAAGTTCTTGGCATGACCATCGGTGGCGGCGAGCAGCCAGAACAGTACCTGTGCCTTCATAAACAGATAGCGGTCCTGTTCCGGCGTGGCCGAGCCCAGCAGGGTGGCCATGATCTCCACAATCCCAGGGCCGCCATGGCTCTCGTATTTCTGCGCGGATGGCACATTCAATACCTGGCAGAAGTCTTCTTGCGGCAGACGCATGATCCAACTGCGGTCCGCGGCATAGCGGCGGTCGAAACGCGCCACCGCCAGCGCCTTGATGTTCCCGGCCTGCATGATGAAACACTCGGCCACGGGCAGACCGAACTCTCTGGCGATCAGGGAGCAGAGAAACTCGTTTTCCACACTCTGGGAGAGGTCGATGGTACAGGCGTGACTCTCCAGTCGTCCGATCGGCAACTTGATGATATGGGTGGTCGGGGTGGCATGGAGTGGCAAATACCAGCGGTTCTCCCGATAGAGCAGGGCGGTTTTTTCCTGCGCCCCGGCGATGGAGATCCGAAAATCGGCGGCCTCCTGCACCATGCCTAAGGGCATTCCGGCTTGATAGCCGGTGAGGATCTGCACCAGCTCTGCCTCGGTGAGGGGTTTGTACTCAATCTGTCGGACCTCGGGGGCGGGCGCCTCTGGCTCCAGTAGTTGCAGTGCGCCGACACTGTCCTGGCCGATGCAGCGCAACAGATCGAAGGGCTGAGTGGACTCGGCGTGATAGCGGGCCACCACCCGGCGGCGCACCTCCAGGTTATCCGGCAGCAGGTTATCGAAGAAGTTATAGACTTCGGCCCCCTGATAGCCTTGCCGACGCAGCGGCATGGAGAGCGAGATCGGTCGACTCCCGGCTAGATTGAGCCAGGTGTCCGCGTACTGGAACTGGTGGGCGCCGCTGGTGGCCTTGCTGAAGGTGCCCACCCGGTAGCCATTCATGTAGACCGCAAGCTGAGCCATCACCACTCCTCTTTCCAGCCGGAAGCATTGCTATCGGCGGTCTGGTCGCGTGGCTTGATATCGATCGATAACTCCAGCGCGGCCAGGATCTTGAACAGGGTTTCCAGCTTGGTGGATTCCGGATTGAGCTCAAAGCTGGAGACTGTGTCCTGCTTGATGCCGACACGGCTGGCGACCTTGCTTTGCGAGCGTTGCTGCGCGAGGCGGATGTCCCGTAAGCAGGCGCTGAGTTGTTTGGCACTGGTGATGTTCATAGAGGCTGATGAGCTGCGGGTGGATAAATTCAATTTACACCCTATAGCGGGTAAAGCAATGTTTACCCTCTATGGTGGGTAATAATTGTTTTACCCGCCGTGGCGGGTATTGATGATTATGCCTGCTGTAGCGGGTGAACTTTTGACTTGTCGTTCAGGCTCTCTTCTTCAGCGCGAACGGGTCAGTCACACTGACACCTTATCGTCTGGATTCCCTACCACTCAAGCCCGCGCACCTTGTCGCCGGTCAGTGGGCCCTGCTCCTGCTGTTTAAATTCGACCATGGTGAGCTTATTAAAACGCGCCTCGGCGGCTCTCCGGTGTTAGTGAGCTTTATCTCAGGTGTTAGTGAGCTTTATCTCAGGTGTTAGTGAGGTTAATTCCGGTGTTAGTGGTCTCTGCAAGATGGTTGTCCCGCTGTGCTTTTATGTATAGGAATCTCGATTTTCTATACATGTCCTGCACCAGGCCGATAAAAATGGCCCTTTTCTATGCCTGTCCCGGTCGGGAGTGACGGGTCACTGCGGCCGTCAGGCGACTGGCCAGACCCGCCGGTTTATCACCCGTGGTACTTCTTGAAGTTCTCGGCCTGCTCCAGCACGCTCTTGTAGACCTCATCGTTGGCGACGGGCGGGAAGCCGTAGCGGTGGAGCAGCAGGATCAGGTCCACCTTCAGCTTGGCCTTGATGTCATCGCGGTTGCTCCAATCCGGGTACTGGGCGCTGTCATCGACAATCACCTTCATCTCCTTGGCCAGCGCCAGCATCTTCTCGTCGTCGTAGGTGAAGTCGTACTTCACGCACATGTGGGCGAGGATATCGAGAAACGCCTTCTCCTCCATGTCGATGCCGATCTCGGCGAACGACATCATCTCACTCTTGATGTCGTAGATCAGATCGGTCATCTGCTGGGTAAAGGCATCGAACTCTGCACCGTTGAGCACGTCATTTTCTTTGCGCTGGTTGTACTGCTCCACCAGCGCCTGGAAACGTTGGGAGAAGTTGATGCCCTGCAGCTGGTTCACCTTCTTGAAGTCGCTGATGGCCTTGGCCAGTAGCTTCTGCAGCAGTTGCATCCGGGTGTTGGGCAGCTTGATCTTGTTAATGCGCGCCAGGTAGTCGTCATCAAACAGATCGATGGTCTCGGCCTTGTCCTCACCCAGCGCGAAGATCTCCTCCACTCCTTCGGCCTTGAGCGCCTCGGCAATCAGCTCGCGCACCTTCTGGTTCATCTGGGCCGTGTCGGGCGCATTGCCCCGGGTGAGCTTGTAGACGATGGAGCGCACCGCCAGATAGAAGTGGATCACCTCGCGCTCGGGTTGGGCTATCTCTTCACTGCCCACGCAGACGTCGTAGGCGGCCTTGAGGCGTTTCACCAGCCCCATAAAACGCAGCTCCAGCTTCTTGGTCTGCAAGGCGAATTCGGCGGCGCGGTTCAGGCAGTCGAGCTGCTGGGTCGGTGAGCCGGAGAAGTAATCGCGGCTGTCGAAAGTGTGGAACAGCTGGCCCAGCAGATGCAGGTAATTGCGCACCTCGATGATCGACTGCTGCACCTCCTCAAAGTTGGAGGTGTCCGCCTTCGAGTACATGGCCAGCGCCATATTCATCCGGCTCTTGATGCCGATGTAGTCGACCACCAGCCCCTTCTCCTTGCCCTCAAAGCGGCGGTTAACGCGGGAGATGGTCTGGATCAGGTTGTGCTTTTGCAGCGGCTTGTCGATGTAGATGGTATCCAGTTCCGGCACATCAAAGCCGGTCAGCCACATGTCGACGACGATGGCGACCTTGAAGTTGGATTTGGGGTTCTTGAACTGCTTGTCCAGCTCCTTGCGGTACTCCTTGCTGCCGAGCAGGTCATACATGGCCTCGTCGTCATCCTGGCTTCGGGTCATCACCATGTTCACCAGCGGCAGGGGTATCAGCGCTTTTTGCTCCTGCTCGCTGAGGGGGATGCCGTCGCTGGTCAGCCTGGGCTCGAACCACGCCGGGCGCTCGGCCTTAAGGCTCTGGTAGAAGTCATAGGCAATCTCGCGGCTGGCGCAGACAAACATCGCCTTGCCCTTGACGGTCGAGCCTTCTGTCACCCGCTTGTCGTAATGCTGGGCAAAATCTTTCGCCAGTGCCGCGATACGATCCGGGTCGCCGAGAATGGCGTTCATATTGGCGCTGGTTTTCTTGCTCTCTTCAATCTGGTATTCGCTGGCCCCCTGCGCCTCGCACTCCCGGTAGTACTGCTCTATGGCTTCGAGCTTGCTGTTATCCAGCACCACCTTGGCGGCGCGCCCTTCATAGACGATGCGCACCGTGATCTGGTCATTCACCGACTCGGTCATGGTGTAGCTGTCGACGGGATCGCCGAACACATCCAGGGTGGCGTCGATGGGGGTGCCGGTAAAGCCCACATAGGTGGCATGGGGCAGCGAATCGTGCAGGTACTTAGCGAAGCCGTAGCGCTTTTTGATCGTGCCCTTCTCCTGGTCGACCGTGAGTTTCAAATCGAGGTTGATCTGGCTGCGATGGGCCTCATCGGAGATACAGATGATGTTGCTGCGCTCGGAGAGCAGCTGGAGATCTTCGGTGAACTTGTGGATGGTGGTGAGGAAGACGCCGCCACTGGCGCGCCCGGCCAATTTGTCGCGCAGATCCTGACGGCTGGCCACCGGCTCAATCACCGCATCGCCGATAAAGGCGGTGGCGCTGCAGAACTGCTTGGCCAACTGCTCATCCAGATCGGTGCGGTCGGTGATGAGGATGAGGGTCGGGCTGGCAAAGTCGATGCTCTTCATCAGCAGCCGCGCCAGAAACTGCATGGTGTAGCTCTTGCCGCAGCCGGTGGCGCCAAAGTAGGTGCCCCCTTTACCGCTACCGCCGCGGTTTTCCACCACCATGAGCCCGGTACTGTCCGGGCGGCTCACCAGCTGTTTGCGCTCTTTTTTGATGTTGTAGTAGAGCTTGCGGGCGGCGTAATACTGGGGGTAGCGGCAGCAGATCTTGCTTTCGCTGTGGCTGGTATCGGGGAAGAAGATGAAGTTTTTCAGCACATCCAGCAGTCGCAGCGGATGAAACAGCCCCTGGATCAGGGTGTAGAGACCGTTAATCCCATCCTGCTCGGCGGACTCGTTGCCGCTCACCTTGCGCCAGGCGTAGTAGAACTCGTAGGGGGCAAACAGGTTGCCCATCTTGTTGCTCACCCCGTCACTGACAATGCACAGGGCGTTATAGACAAACAGCTTGGGGATATCGCGCCGGTAGCGCACGCACAGCTGCCGCCAGGCGTCATAGGGGGTGGCGGCCTCTTCGCGCACCGCCGATTTAAACTCGAACACCACCAGCGGCAGGCCATTGACGTAGAGGATGGCATCGGGGATGCGCAGTTGCAGCCCGCCATCACGGCTCTGACCTTCGATCTCCAGCTGATTGACCAGCCGGAAGATATTGTTACCGATATCGGCGGCCTGCGCCTCGCCGCTAAATAACCGCGCCAGCTGCTCTGGCAGCTCGCGGCTATCCAGCAGCTCGATATAGAGATCTTTTTGCTCCCTATCTTCGCGTTTAAGCAAAAAGCCGTTGCCGAGCCACTGGCAGAAGGTCTTGTTGCTCTGGTACAGATCGCTGGCGGGCAGGCTCTGCAGCTGCTGCAGTATGCTCGCAATCTCGCCGTCCGTGATGCCATCGCCCTGATAGTGGCGCGCCAGATAGTGGCGCAGATCGTCGGCCAGCAGCACCTCGGCCTTGGTGGCGCGGGTTATCGCGCTGCCGACGCTATGGGGGTAGCAGGGCACACCCGTCGCCGTCTGGTGCTGCCCCAGCAGGGTGATAATGGCCTGTTCCAGTTTGCTTTCGGTAAATATATGGCTCATGGCAATGGCTTCTTCTGCTGGTTCCGATCTCTATGGTTACGCTATCTGTGGACGCAGTTCCGTTTGCTGTTGCTGCTTATGCGGCGGCGGGGCAACCAAGCGCCGACACGCCGTACATCCCTCCCTGGAGGCTCGAAGGCATCATCCCTGATGCCTACGGTCGGCTTATCGGTTATCCCCGCCGCCACATCTCTGCCCCCGTGGTTGACCCATCAGGGCGGGATCGCACTTTGTTAATGAAATTTGAACAGACTGATCGTCTGTGAT
>JASDSW010000071.1:0-12614 GCA_041441555.1 Aeromonadaceae bacterium | reverse complement strand
GCCGCTCCACAGACCAACATGGACGACGCGAAAACCGAAGGTAGGAGAGACACCTCGACCGCCGCGAAGCAACGCACCATCCGCTCGTCGTACGATGGCCCCCCTTCAGATGCATGGAACCAGACTCACAAGGAGAGCTCAGTAATGGATGTAGAGATACTGCCACGGCCGCCACAACGGGTTGCCTATATCCGGGTGGCCGGCCCCTATGCCGAGACCATGCCAGACGGCTTCAATCGGCTGTTCCGCTGGGCTGAATCCCGCCACCTGCAGGGCGGTGACTGGTTGGCCTTCTACTGGGATGACCCCAAAACCACGCCACTCCATGAGCTCAGAGCCGATGTAGCCGTGAGTGTCCCAGCCGAAATCGAAGGGGACGGTGAGGCTCAGATCCAGCAGATCCCGGCCGCGTTGTATGCCGTCCATCGCTGCCGGGTGACAGATGGTGACTTTAGCGCCCCCTGGAATCGATTGTTCCAGGAGTGGCTGCCGAGCAGCGGCTATCAGGCCGCCGCAGGCCCCTGCGTCGAACAGTATCTCAATGATGGGCGACAAGATGGCTATTGGGAGCTGTTGATCGGCACCCCGGTTCAGGCACGCTGACCCCGAAAATAACAACGCCATCCGGCTGGATGGCGTTGGGTTCGCGGCACCGAATCAAGGCTCACTTGGCATCGGTTGTCTCGGCCGTGTTGTGCTCAGCCGTGTAGCTGTAGGTCAGTCGACTGATGCGATCGGCCCCATCCACCTCACAACGGAAATGAAGAGGTCGCCACTCATCGGCAAAGCGGACCCGGGCATCACCGGCCAGACGCCAGCGACCCTCTGTCGGCCCTTCCGCCCTCAAAGCCCCCGCCTCATGCAGCAGCTTTTCGGCACCGGTCAACGCAGAGAGCTGACCGAGGCACAGGTATTCCACCTTGGCGGCGCCTTGCAGGTGGATGTCTGAGTTCGACTTCTTCAACCGTTGTTCATAGCGACTCGGGGCAAACGCATCCGCCAGCTGCCGCGCCCGCTTCTGCAACCAGTTCTGCCGGGCACTCCAGGCGGCCGTGCCCGGCAGTTCACTCTGCACCCCCGTCTCGTCCAGCCAGAGGATCAGCGCCCCCTTGCTATCGAAACGATAGAGACCATAGGGCATCCGCACCGCAAACAGCTTGCCCTGCTTGAAGTAGTAGTGGCTGTCCCCCTGCCACTCCCGTTTCTCATTGAGGATGGGCACCTGAATGATGACCGGTTGTTCATCGCGCCATGCGGTGACTTCCAGCCCATCGACCGTAAAGAGCTGCTGATCCAGAGAGCTGCGCGCCGCCTTCTCCATGGCGGCCAGCTGCTCGGTCAGCGCCGGCTCCTTGGTCCAACCGGCGGTGCTCAGCACCAGGCTGCAACTGAGCAGGGTGATTGAGATCAGACACTTACCCATAAACATCTCTCCTTGGCGGCGCCGCTGCGCCGTACGAATCTGTGAGCGGAGTCTAACACGGGCCGTCGTCGGGGATCACCGACAGGATTTTTTGCAGACGCATGCCCGGACGACCGACGCCGTAGTAATCCGGGATCTGCCGGCAGACGACATAGCCCAGCTGATGATAGAGAGCAATGGCCGCCTCGTTGTCGCTGTCCACCTCAAGCCGCAGGCGGGGCAGTTGCGCCTGCCGAGCCTCGAGCTCGGCCACCGCCAGCAGCAGACTCGCCAGTCCCTGCCGCCGCTGCTGCCAATGCACCGCCAGGGTGGTCACCGTCACCTGATGCCAGCCGCGATGGGGCAGCAACGCCATATAGGCCAGGACCTGCTCGCCGGCCAGCAACAGCCAGACGCGGCGACTCTGCCGTTGCAGTTGCTCGCGCCAGTGACGGCGGCCAAATGCCAGCCAGGGGGAGAAGCAATAGCGCTCCAGCACCAGGATGGCCTCCAGATCGGCCAGCGTCGCTAGGCGCAGTTGCCAGCCGGCGGCCACCGCCAACGGGTGGGCGGCCAGCAACTGTTGCACTTGCGGGCAAGCCGGCGACAACGACTCGTTGACCAACCGCCGCGTCATGCCGCCACCCCCCGTCGTTGCCACAGGCGATAGCAGGTCATGCTGTTAACCACGAGGAAGGAGCCTTCGATGAGGGCGCCGCCGATGGAGCCGAGCCACAGGTTGTGTACAAACCACAGCACGGTGCCGCACAGCAGACAGAGGCGTAAGGCGATCCCCTGAAGGCGAAACAGCCCCCAGGTGCCGGTGGTGGTGCCGATCAACGGCAACAGCTGCATCGGATGAGCCAACCGCGGCAACCCCAGGGCCCAAACCAGCAGGATGAAGCCCACCATCACCCAGCCGTTGCGCGTCCGGCTGGAAGCCAGGCTGCGCATGCCACTGAGAATGGCGCTGATCCCGGCGGCCGAGGAGCCCATCAGGAAAAAGTGGGCGCCGATGACCCCGCAATAGAGAGTCAACTGACACCCAAATCGCTGGTCGTCTTTTTGTAAGAAGGTGGTGATGCCGATGAGGAATGCCAGACCACCGACGGCCTGGGCAAACCACAATTCACTGTTCATGCCAGATCCTTCTCTGAGCCGAAGAGCCCCGGGCTCATGACCGCTGCACCGACTCGCGCAGCCGCAACTCACCGGCGAAGGTGGGCAACGCCTCGATAGGCGCCCCGGTCGCCAGCCGCAACGCCTGGTGAATGGCCTGCTCGCTCATCCGCTCGATCGGAATGTGGACCGTGCTCAGCGCCGGCGAGAGATAGGCCGCCGCCGGTTCGTCGTCGAAACCGAACAAGGAGACCTGCGCCGGGATCTGCCGGCCGGCTTCGCGCAGTGCCCGCATCGCCCCGATGGCCATGTCATCGTTGCTGGCAAATAGCGCCGTGAAGTCGATGCCGCGAGCCAGCAGCTGTTGGCAGGCCCGATAGCCCCCCTCCACCAGGTTGTCCCCTTCGGCCACCCACTCGTCCGCCGGTTCAACGCCGGCTGCGCGCAACGCCCGCCGCCAGGCGGCCAGACGGGTCCGCGCCGTCAAGGTTTGCTGCGGCCCCGGGATGCAGGCGATCCGCCGATGGCCCTGCGCCAGCAGGTACTCCATGGCCGCCAGTACGCTGCCCGTCTGATCGAAGACCACGGCTCGTTCGGGATAGCCAGGAACCGGGCGATTCATGACGATGAGCGGCACCGGCAGCGTCTCGACCAGCGCCACCAGCTCTGCCTCCGGCATGTAGCGGCTGTAGAGGATGATGGCGTCGCAGCAGCGATCCACCAGCAGCTCGACCGCCTCCTGCTCCCGCTGTGGATCATCATGGCCATCGGTCACCACCAGTTGCTTGCCCGCCAGCTCGGCCTGCTGCGCCATGGTCTTGAGCAGGCGGCCAAAGTAGGGCCCCTCGAAGTTGGAGACCACCAGCCCCAGGGTATTGGAGGTTTGATTGGCCAGGGCTTGGGCCAACGAGTTGGGACGAAAACCCAGCTCGGCGATGGCGGCATTGACCCGATCCCGGGTCGCCTGGCTCAGACGCACCTTGCCACTGAGCACCCGTGAGACGGTGGATTTGGAAACGCCAGCCCTATCGGCCACATCCTGCATGGTAACCATCAACACCCCACTGTGACGACCAACAACCCCAGGCCCCAATGCCCCGAGCCAGTCGCGAAAACTCGTGAAAAAAGAAAACCCCGGCATCGCACCGGGGCTTCATTATCCCTACAGCCGGCGACAGACGGCAAGCCTCATACCTCACCACCGCCGATCCGGCGTCCAGCCCCAGGCTCAGGGCTGTGCCTTCTTCTGCCACTGAGCCGCCTTCTCGGCATCGCGCACGAACCCCAGCGTCGCCGCCTGGGTCGGCGGGAGCGGCGCCAGCCCCTTGCTATAGAGACTGGCAATCAGCCCCGCCAGGGCCGGTGACGGCTGCTGGGCATAATTCATGATGGCCACCCGGCGCACCTCGTTCTCGGGCTGCACCAGCGAGGCCAGCAGCTTTTGTTGCTCCGCCTCACTGCCGGTCAGCATGATGGGAGAGCCCAGGTCGACCAGTTGATAGAACCAGGCCATGCAGGCCTGCAGATTCTGCTGCTGACATTGGGCGGTCAGCAGGGCATTGGCCTGCTGCATCATGGGATCCTTGTCCAGGGCGCGCCACAAGGCGATCTGTTGCTCGTTGAGGCTCTCGCCCGTGGCCTGTTGCAGCATCGGCTTGTGAGCCTGGGCGCTGAGCAGGGCGGCATAGAGCAGTGCCGCACTGGGCCCTTCATGGACATGGGGTTTGAGTAGGGCCACCAGATCGGTAAATGTCTTGTCGCTCGGATCCTGCATCACCGGCTCCGCCACCAGCCGGGCATAGGCCAGCGGTGATTCGTTTTGTGACAGCGTGACAAATTGCGTCATCAGCTGCTGGTAGGCATCGGCCTGCGCCGTCTCGCTGGCCAAAATCGGAACCGAGCCCAGCAGCATAGAGCCAGCCAAAACCATCGTCATGACGCTAGACGCGTACTTCATCCCCACACCCTCATTCAATACTTGATATCCGATCGATGGCCCCATTGTGCCACGGTACTGTTGTGACTGCTGTGACTCTAGCGCTTGTTTGTCGGCCGACCATGACGATTCAGGGCACCCGAAGGTGCCCTGTTCGACAAAAATTGGCTTGGTTTCGCGCCAGATCACTCCGGCTGATAACCCAGATTCGGCCCCAACCAGCGTTCGGCCTCTTCCAGCGTCATCCCCTTGCGCTCGGCGTAATCCTTCACCTGATCCTGCTGGATACCGGCCACCGCAAAGTACTTGGCCTCCGGGTGGCTGAAGTACCAGCCGGAGACCGCCGCCGCCGGCCACATGGCATAGGATTCGGTCAGCTGCATGCCGATGGTCTGCTCCACCTCCAGCAGTTGCCACAACGTGCCCTTCTCGGTGTGCTCTGGGCAGGCCGGATAGCCAGGTGCCGGACGGATGCCACGGTAGTTCTCGCGGATCAACTCGTCGTTGGAGAGCGCCTCGTCCGGGGCATAACCCCAGTACTCCTTGCGCACCCGCTCATGCAGATACTCGGCAAAGGCCTCGGCCAGACGATCGCACACCGCCTGCAGCAAGATGGCGTTGTAATCATCCCCCGCCGCCTTGTAGGCGTCGGCAATCTCGGCCTCGCCAAAGCCGCCGCTGACCGCAAAGGCGCCGATCCAGTCGGCGACGCCGCTCTCTTTCGGCGCGACAAAATCAGACAGACAATAGTTGGGGAACACATTGCCATCGCGCGCCTGGCTGACCTTGTCGGTCTGCTGGCGCAGACCGCGCAGCACCTGTTTGATTTCACTGCGCGACTCGTCGGTATAGACCTCGATATCGTCACCGACCCGGTTGGCCGGGAACAGCCCCAACATGCCGGTCACCTCCACCTCGCCGCTGCGCTCCAGACGATCCAGCATCGCCTGGGCATCGGCAAACAGGCGCTTGGCCTCCTCGCCCACCACCTCGTCTTCGAGGATGCGCGGATACTTGCCGGCCAGCTCCCAACTCAGGAAGAAGGGGGTCCAGTCGATGTAGTCGCGCAGGGTGGCAATGTCGACCTTGCGCAGCACATGGATGCCAGGCTGGGCCGGTTTGGGCGGCTGATAGGCGCTCCAGTCGCAAGACCAGGCGTTGGCGCGGGCGGCTTCCAGCGAGACGGCAGCCGTGCGTGGCTGCTTGCGGGCATGCTGCTCGCGCACCGTCTCGTACTCCTTGGCCAGACGCGCCACATAGTCAGGCTTGAGCTCGCGTGAGAGCAGGCTCTGGGCCACGCCCACCGCGCGGCTGGCGTTGGAGACATAGACCACAGGCTCGGCGTAGTTCTGCTCGATCTTCACCGCGGTATGGGCCTTGGAGGTGGTGGCGCCACCAATGAGCAGCGGTATGGTAAAGCCCTGACGCTGCATCTCCTTGGCCACATGCACCATCTCATCCAGCGACGGGGTGATGAGGCCCGAGAGACCGATCATGTCGGCGTTCACCTCGCGGGCGGTCTGCAGGATCTTCTCGCACGGCACCATGACGCCGAGGTCGACGATCTCGAAGTTGTTGCACTGCAGCACCACGCCGACGATATTCTTGCCGATATCGTGCACGTCGCCCTTCACGGTCGCCATGACGATCTTGCCATTGCTCTGGCCACCGGATTTCTCCTGCTCGATATAGGGCTGCAGGTAGGCCACGGCGCGCTTCATCACCCGCGCCGATTTCACCACCTGGGGCAGGAACATCTTGCCGGCGCCGAACAGATCGCCGACCACGTTCATCCCCGCCATCAGCGGTCCCTCGATCACCTCGATGGGGCGCGCCGAGGCGGCACGCGCCTCTTCGGTATCCTCGTCGATAAAGTCGGTGATGCCCTTGACCAGCGCATGTTCCAGCCGCTTGGCCACCGGCCAGCTGCGCCACTCCAGCTCGCGCGGATCGGCCGCCTGCTGGGCGCCGCCACCACGGTACTTCTCGGCGATGGCCAGCAGCGCCTCGGTGGCACCCGCATGGGTGTTGCGCACCACATCCTCGACGGCGGCTTTGAGCTCGGCCGGAATGTCCTCGTAGATGGCCAACTGGCCGGCGTTGACGATGCCCATGTCCATGCCGTTCTTGATCGCGTAGTAGAGGAACACCGAGTGGATCGCCTCGCGCACCGGCTCGTTACCACGGAACGAGAAGGAGACGTTGGAGACACCGCCGGAGATCATGGCGTGGGGCAGGTGATCCTTGATGTCTTTGACCGCCTCGATAAAGTCCATGGCGTAGTTGTTGTGCTCATCGATGCCGGTGGCCACCGCGAAGATGTTCGGGTCGAAGATGATGTCTTCCGGCGGAAAACCCACCTCGTCCACCAGAATGCGGTAGGCGCGCTGGCAGATCTCGAACTTGCGCGCCCGGGTATCGGCCTGCCCCTGCTCGTCAAAGGCCATGACGATAACCGCGGCGCCGTAACGGCGAATCAGCTTGGCCTGGGCGATAAACTTCTCCACCCCCTCCTTCATGGAGATGGAGTTGACGATGGGCTTGCCCTGAATGCACTTAAGCCCGGCTTCCATCACCTCCCACTTGGAGGAGTCCACCATGATGGGAACCTTGCAGATATCCGGCTCGGAGGCGATAAGATTGAGGAAGCGCACCATGCAGGCCTCGGCATCCAGCATCCCCTCATCCATGTTGATGTCGATGATCTGGGCGCCGTTCTCCACCTGCTGACGGGCAATATCCAGCGCCTCGTCGTAATTCTCTTCCTTGATGAGCCGCTTAAACTTGGCCGAACCGGTGACGTTGGTGCGCTCGCCGACGTTGATAAACATCGAGTCGGCGCTGATGGTCAGCGGCTCCAGCCCCGCCAGACGACAGGCCACCGGCAGCTCGGGCAGCGCGCGCGGCTTGCAACCCGCCACCGCCTTGGCCATGGCGGCGATATGGGCCGGCGTGGTACCGCAGCAGCCCCCCACCAGGTTGAGGAAACCGGATTGCGCCCACTCGCGGATATGCACCGCCATCTCGTCGGCTTCCAGATCGTAGCCACCGAAGGCGTTGGGCAGACCGGCGTTGGGGTGCACCGAGACATAGGTCTCGCTGATGCGGGAGAGCTCTTCGACATACTGCCGCAGCTCCTTGGGGCCCAACGCACAGTTCAGGCCAAAGGAGAGCGGCTGAGCATGGCGCAGCGAGTTATAGAAGGCTTCGGTGGTCTGACCCGACAGCGTCCGGCCGGAGGCATCGGTGATGGTGCCGGAGATCATCACCGGCAGCCGCTGACCCAGCTTATCGAACACGCTCTCCACCGCAAAGACCGCCGCCTTGGCGTTCAGGGTATCGAAGATGGTCTCGATCATGATGATGTCCGCACCACCGTCGATCAGCGCTTCGGTGGATTCCATATAGGCCGCCACCAGCTCGTCATAGGTGACGTTGCGCGCCCCCGGATCGTTGACATCCGGCGAGATGGAGCAGGTACGGTTGGTGGGGCCGAGAATACCGGCGACAAAGCGCGGCTTGGCCGGATCTTTGGCGGTCCACTCATCGGCCACCTGACGAGCCAGACGGGCGGCCTCACGGTTGATCTCGGCGCTGAGATCTTCCATATGATAATCGGCCATGGCGATACGGGTGGCGTTGAAGCTGTTGGTTTCCAGAATATCGGCACCGGCCGCCAGATAGGCCTCGTGGATCTCGCGGATCACCTGGGGCTTGGTCAGCACCAGCAGGTCATTGTTACCCTTCAGATCGCTGCGCCAATCGGCAAAACGCTCGCCGCGGTAATCCGCTTCATTGAGCTGATAGCTCTGAATCATGGTGCCCATGCCGCCGTCGATGAGCAGGATCCTTTCCTGCAGAGACTGACTGAGCTGGGTATAAATAGGCGTTCCTTGCGCTTGTTGTGCCACTCGCTGATCCTCGTTACTAGCATGCCAGCCACATGTTTGCGCCTGACATCTCAAATGGGGTGAGCCAACTCTCATCATACCCGAAGGCTGGCTCGACAACCTGACTCAGCCGCGTTAGAACAGGAGCCAGGATAAAAATCAGAAGATAAAGATGAACGCACCAGAGACCACGGATAGTTTTCAGCAACGCGTCTACCAGGTAGTGGGCGCGATTCCCTCGGGCCGGGTTGCCACCTACGGCACCATAGCGCGCCTGGCCGGTTCCTCTCGTGCCGCCCGTCAGGTCGGCGGTATCCTCTGCCGGCTTCCCGAAGATACCCAGTTACCTTGGCATCGAGTGGTCAACCGCTTCGGGACTCTGTCACTGCGCGATGAGGGTTACCAGCAACAGCTGCAACGCCTGCAACACGAGGGACTACTGCTGCAACCGAGCGAACCAATCGACCTCAGCCGTTATGGCTGGCAGGGCGAATAAGCCGGCCCGGCGTCCGCTCACCCCAGATTGCCTAAATCAAAAGGCGTGTTCTGGTAGACATAGTAATTGAGCCAGTTGGCAAACAGCAGGTGCCCATGGCTGCGCCAAGTCGCGCGCGGTGGCTGGTTCGGATCATCGTTGCGGTAATAATTCTTCGGCATCTGCGGATTGATACCCGCATTGGTATCACGCTGGTACTCGTTGTGCAGGGTGTCGGCATCGTACTCGGGATGACCGGTGACATAGACCTGGCGACAGTCCGGGCTCACCGCCAGATAGACCCCCGCCTCCTCCGATTCGGCAAAGACCCGCAGATCGGTATGGGCTCGAATAAAATTCCCATCGAAGTTGGCGTACCGGGAGTGCGGTGCCAGGAAGTGGTCATCGAAGCCGCGCACCAGCGGATCCAGTTCGACCAGTCGACAGTGCTCATAGACGCCGGAGAGCTTCACCTCACGAGTCTGCTTCTCCAGACCATAGATGACCTTGAGCGCCGCCTGAGCGGCCCAGCAGAGGAACAGGGTCGAGGTGACATGCTGACGGGACCACTCGATGATCTCAACGAGCGTATCCCAGTAGACCACGTCGGCAAACTGCGTCAGGCCAAGAGGAGCCCCCGTGATGATGAGACCATCGTACCGGTTGTGCTTCACCTGGGAGAAGTCCTGATAAAAGGTATCCAGGTGGGCCTTCGGCGTATTCTTCGACTCGCGATCATCGATACGCAGCAGATCGACGTGCACCTGCAGCGGCGAGTTCGACAACATGCGCATCAGCTGGATCTCGGTCTCGATCTTCTTTGGCATCAGGTTCAGCAACAGGACCCGCAGCGGGCGGATATCCTGGTGCAGCGCTCGACTCTCGGTCATGACAAAGATGTTTTCGGCGCTGAGCACCTCAGCGGCGGGCAAACGGTCCGGGATCTTGATCGGCATGGTGCACTTCCTGTACTACATCAGTAAAAACGTCTGGACATCCAGAAATCTACACCAATCTCAGGGCTCCTGTCACCCTATTGCGAAATCACAATTGTGCTCGGGCCGTTGCTTTTCCCGCATCCAGTCGGCTGCGCCTAGCAAAACAGCCCGCTTTTTGTGTACTCTGACGGCATGACCGGAATAAAAATCTCCATCGACCGACTGCAGATCGGCAATTACATCAAGCTCCCGCTCAGCTGGAAGGATCACCCGTTTCTGTTTTCCAGCTTCCTCATCAAGAGCCAGGAGGAGGTCGAGCTAATCCGACGCTTGGGGTTGAAGCAAGTCATTATCTTTCCTGATAAATCCTCGACCCCGCCCAAACCGATCCAGGCCAATCCCAGCGGTGAGATCCCGACCGAAGAGGCCCAGCTCAGTGAGATGGAGAGCAAGCTCGCCGCGGAAAAAGAGCGACGCATCGAGCAGCTCAAACAGTACCGTCGCAATCTGCAGCGCAGCGAGAAAGCCTTCGAGCGCTCACTGACGCAGCTGCGCAACCTGATGGTCAAGCTGCAGACTCGCCCCCTGACCGCCATCAGCGAAGCCCAGGAGTTGGTCGGCAGCATAGTCTCGCAGTTGCTCAGCACCGACGAGATGGTGTTGCACCTGATGGCTGATGCCCCAGAAAGCGAAAACATCTATTATCACTCGCTCAACGTCGCCATCCTGAGCATGATGTTGGCCAAGGAAGCCGGATTTTCGGAAGATGAGATGAAGCAACTCGGCTTCGCGGCCCTGATGCACGACATCGGCATGTTGCGCATCCCCACCCAGATATTGCGCAAAAGCGAAGCCCTGACCCCGCCCGAAGAGAACCTGCTCCGACAACACACCCGGTATGGTTTTGAGCTACTGGAGCTGACCAAAGATTGCCCGCCTAGCGCCAAAACGGTGGTATTGCACCATCACGAACGCCTGGATGGCAGCGGCTATCCCGATAGATTGAAGGGCGAGCAGATCGATAAGCTGACCCAGATGGTGGCCATGGTCGATGAGTACGACGAGCTCTGCCACCCACAGGATCAGTCCAAAGCCAAGGTTCCCCACGCCGTCTTGTCATTCCTCTTCAAACACAAAACCAAGCAGCTCAACAAGGACTATATCGGCCTGTTGGTCAAACAGTTGGGCATCTACCCGCCTGGCAGCGTGGTACAGCTCTCCAATGGCCAGGTTGGCCTAGTGATGTCGGTGAATCCGAAACGGCTGCTGTTCCCGAGCGTCTTGATCTACGATCCGGCCATCCCTCGGCATGAAGCCCCCATCATAGATCTCGAAGACGTTGGACTCTCCATCGGCAAAGTAATTGCGCCAGCTCGGCTACCCAAGCCGGTCTTCGAGTACCTGAACCCGCGAACTCGCATCAGCTTCTACTTCGACCACAGCAATATTCCGTCACACACCTAAGCCGCTGCCGGCAGACGATTCCGCTTCCCTGCAACCGCCAGATTGCATACCCTCGATGCAATAATCAGGGCGACCGCCCTGAAACAACATGCAGCAGAGCGACGGGATGAGATCCGATGGTGATTGAAATCATATCGACCGGTGACGAGGTGCTAACCGGCTTCGTCGTCGACACCAATTCCACATGGTTGTGTCAACGATTGCTCGATCACGGATGGCAGGTGCGACGCCGCCAGACTGTAGGCGATCGCATGGACGATCTGGTGGCGGTATTACAAGAGCGCGGGCAGGTCGCCGACATCATTCTGATCAATGGTGGTTTAGGGCCGACCTCTGACGACAAGACCACCGAGGCCGCCGCTCAGGCTGCAGGCGTGGCACTCGAGCTGCGGACCGAATGGTTGGAGTTGCTGATGGAACGCTACGCGGCCCGCGATCGAGTCATGCCTCAAAGCAACCAGAAACAGGCGATGTTGCCGCAAGGCGCAACCATCATTCCAAATCCCATCGGTACGGCCTGTGGCTTCATGATGACCATAGGTCGGGCGCATTGTTACTTCACGCCGGGCGTGCCATCCGAGTTTAAGCGGATGGTCGAGGAGCAGATCTTGCCGGAGCTGGGCACGCACGGGGCTCGCGGCAACACAGAGGTTCGTCGTTACTTCACCTTTGGCATCTCCGAATCGTCACTCAGCGATCAATTGGACAGCCTCCCATGGCCCGCACATATCGACCTGGGATATCGCTCCTCCATGCCAACCATCGAACTCAAACTGATCAGCCAGCACGCCGATGAAACCGACTTCCCGGCCGCAGAAAAGCAGCTGCTCTCCGTGATTGCCCCCTATCTGGTTGCCACAGGAAATCTGGCACTGCCCTCGACCCTCTGCGAAAAATTGGCGTCACGACCACTCAAGATTTACGAGCACGGCACCAAAGGAGCTTTGCTAGCCACGCTCGCCAAGGAGATCCCCCAACTGACTGGCCATGTTGAGCCGCTACCATCGCAAGCCAAACCACTACTGGAACAGCTGCAAGAGGAAAGGCAACTCACGATGGCTATCGGCGCAGAGAGCGAACACGGGATCCCGATTGCACTTTGGGATGGAGAGAGAGGCTGTGCTCAGACGCTTCAGGTGAGCATCCAGAATCCCGGCCTACGCCAGGGGATCATCGCCTTCGCGGCACAAGACATGTTACGGCGTTATCTGAATCATGAATCCATGCTGGGCAGCTATGAGACCCTGCGCCGCACTGATGAGGTAACCATCTCAGCTTGAAGCCAAGCTGGGATGACCAAAAACAAAAACCCCGCCGAAGCGGGGTTTCTTTAACGTGGTGCTGATACCCAGAGTCGAACTGGGGACCTCACCCTTACCAAGGGTGCGCT
>JASDSW010000070.1:0-2055 GCA_041441555.1 Aeromonadaceae bacterium | reverse complement strand
CGCCAAACAAACCGGTTCCTTCACCCTGCTGTCGCTATGCATCATATTGATTTTGACTCGTTCTGGCCAGGTTGAGAGTGTAAAAAAATCTGTGTAACTGGCATTCTTACCAACCTGTTGAAAGGACAACAGAATGCCATTATCAGACGAACTCATTGACCAATTGCTAGCGGGCTGTTCCAGCCCTGAAGATATCCTCGGCGAGAGCGGTCTGCTCAAGCAACTGACCAAGCGCCTAGCCGAGCGGGCCTTGGAAGCTGAGATGACGGCCCACTTGGGCTACGCCAAACATGCCAACGACGGCAAGAACACCGGCAACTCCCGCAATGGCAAAAGTGCCAAGACGGTACGCTCCGTTCACGGAGACATCCCGCTGGAGATCCCTCGAGATCGCAACGGCACCTTTGAACCTCAACTGGTCAAAAAAGGCGAAAAGCAGCTCCAGGGATTTGATGACCGCATCCTCTCCCTCTATGCCCGCGGCATGAGCACCCGGGACATCCAGGCTCATTTTACCGAGGTCTATGGTGTCGAGGTGTCGCCAACCTTCATCTCACAAGTCACCAATGCGGTGATGGACGAGGTGACCGCCTGGCAGAGTCGCCCCCTGCATAACGTCTATCCCATCGTCTACCTAGATGCCTTGGTGGTCCGCAGTCGGGCGTCTGGCGCAGTACAGAACAAGGCGGTCTACTTGGCGTTGGGCATCAACACCGAGGGTGAGAAGGAGCTGCTAGGCCTCTGGATGGCCCAGACCGAAGGCGCCAAGTTCTGGCTGTCGGTGATGAACGAACTGAAGAATCGCGGCGTGCAGGATATCCTGATTGCCTGTGTGGATGGGCTCAAGGGCTTTCCCGAGGCCATCGAGGCCGTTTACCCGCAGACCCAAATCCAACTGTGCATCGTGCACCAGGTCCGGCATTCGCTGCGTTATGTCAGCTGGAAGCAGCGCAAGGAGGTGGCCGCCGATCTGCGCCGTATCTATGGCGCCGCCACCCTAGCCGAGGCCGAGCTGGCACTGACCGAGTTTGCGACCAAGTGGGATGCGGAGCATCCCAGCATCAGTCGCTCGTGGGTCAACAACTGGGAGAGGTTATGCGTATTCTTTGACTATCCACCGCAGATCCGTAAGGTGATCTACACCACCAACGCCATCGAGTCCCTCAACGCCTCGTTGCGGAAGGTGACCAAGACCCGGCGCTCATTCCCAACGGACGAGTCGGTGATGAAGGTGCTGTACTTGGCCCTGCACCAGATAGCGAAGAAATGGACCATGCCCATCCGGGATTGGAAACAGGCCATGACGCAATTCATGATCCTGTTCGGTGAACGGCTCGGACAGTGATTAGCCGCCAGTTACACAGAGAAATTTACAATCTCGTTTTTACATACAGCAAGTCGGGGTGGATGTCCTGTGTGTGCTATCGGCGATGCTGGATGGATATCAACTTGTGGCAGTCGTTTGAGGTGGGTGTCCTTTCTGGCCGCATTGCATCCATCTTCAAGGTTGGCTTCCCGCGCTATGTATTCATTCAGGCAGCGCATATACCAGGAGACATCCGCCAAGCGTTGACGCCACTGGGCGACCAACTTTTCTGCCACCTCGGTTTCGCCTTCTTGCGCGTTGCCCTGCTGCCAACGCTCGACCATCGCAGGCACACGAAACAGTCTGCTCCAGCGGGAGATAACCTCGTGTTGAGTCAACGATAATGCCTTGTTCTGGTTGATATTAACGACCAGATGGTAGTGATTGGACATCACTGCATACGCGAACAATTCTATGGTGAAGACCTCGGCCAGCAGGGCCAACCGCGCCAATATCCACCCCTTGCGGTGGCTGTAATCCTTGCCAGTCAGGGTATCTTCACCACACAGGAAAGCTCGGCGTACACAGCGACCGATGCAGTGGTAGTAAGGTGTGGAAGCTGGGCAGATCAGCTGGCTGCGAGGTAGGGTCATCATCTACTCCAACAGAACCATCATGTTCAAAGCGTAGATACTGTTTTTACATACAGCAAGACGGGGTGGATGTCCTGTGTTTGCTATCGGCGATGC
>JASDSW010000069.1:0-12830 GCA_041441555.1 Aeromonadaceae bacterium | reverse complement strand
ATTTTTACACAGCCTGAGGATCGGTCAATGGATCCTTAACTGATCGGCATTAGGCAGCCAAGGCCTGGTTTTTTCATTCTTTCAGTACCAAACGACCGAAGATATTAATCCCAGCAATTGGCTGGGGTGCGCGCATCCTGATGATTCAACGTCAGGGACTTACATCCGGTATCGTTTGCCTGGGGGGAGCCGCTCTTGGCGGTTGCCGTCAGCGTGTAGGTGAGTCCACTCACGGTCGCGCTATAGCCGTAGTGGTCACTCGTCGCCCCACCCAACAAGGAGAAATCCGTGGTGTAAGCGCCCGAAGTCACCCGCCGCTCCTCTTGTTTCAACTGCGCCGACAGCAGATGCTCAATGGCATCGGCCCGGCGGACCTTGCGCATGTGGCCTTGATAGCTCGGATAAGCAATCGCCGCGATGATGGCCACGATCGCCACGGTGATCATCAGCTCCAACAACGTCACGCCCAAGGCACGCATACATCACACTCCTGCTCATCCATCTGGTAGCCCGACATGGCCTATACTCTAACAAGCCAGTCACCTTTACTACCTCAAGGATAGGCTACAGATGATGTCATTGCGGTATGCCTCAGGTTTTACCCTGACCGAAGCCCTGCTGGCCATCCTCATCTTGTTGGTGGTCATCAGCATCGGCACCCCGAGCTTCATCCAATTTCGCCAGAATCAACAGATAGCCGGCGTCGGTCAGGCGCTGCTGGTCGATCTGCAGCTGGCCAGAGCTGAGGCCAGCAAGACCAATAACCCCAACATGGCCATCTACTTTTTCGATGATACCGACTGGTGCTGGCGCATCTCCGATCAGCCCGCAGACATATGCGACAGCTGTGCCGCCAGCTGTGACATCGGCGGAGACGGCATCGTCCGCGGCGGCAACAAGTCGGACTACCCGCAAACCGTGATGCATGAAGAGCTCAGTAGCGACAATCGCCTGCCAATCGGCGCCCGGCGCGGTGTCCTGCAACCCGCGCAAGCCGGCGATCACATCGTCTTTGAGCTGGCCAACAAAAAAATCAGAGTCTGGTTCACGGCCACGGGGCGAGCTCAGCTCTGCAGCGAAGCCGGAACCCAGTTGATGGGAGTCCAACCATGCGCTTGACGTCATCTCGTGGGTTTTCGCTGGTAGAGCTGCTGGTGGCCCTGATCGCCGGCCTCATCATAGTGGCGGCAGCCGGCACCCTGTATGTCTCCATCCTGCGCGCCAATGCCGCCTCGGTGCAGCTGTCCGCCTTGAATCTCGGCATGCAGAGTCTGATGGATATCATGGAGCGCGATATTCGCCGCGCCGGTTACTTTGCCTCCGCCGCCCAAAATTTGGCTCGTACCAGTGCCGGGACTCCGGTGCTGGCGCCGAGCGATCGCACCGCCATGTTTTCGCTGCACGTCAGCGCTGGCAGCACCACGCTGCAGGATTTGCAGCGCATCGCCGTTGCCGCGCCGCTCTACGATTGCATCCTGCTGCGCTATGACGCCAATGATGATGGTTTGATTGACGGGGCTGATGAGATCATGGGCTACCGGTTTGTCTCCGCAGAAAAAGGATTGGAATTCAAACAGTGGGCGACTATTCCAGACAAAGCCCAATCAGAAGCGACCTGCAAAGAGGACACCGGCTGGAGCAATATCAGCCAGGATGGGCAACTCCAGCTGACCTCGCTCACCTTCACCATCGACCCCGCGACCGGATTTTCCTCCCCGTCGGGACAGCGCCGCATCATCATCAGCCTGGTGGGACGCAGCCAGCATAAACCCGCATTGACACTCTCGTTGCAACGGCAAGTGAGGATCCGCAATGACCAATATTAATTCGGCAAGAGGCTTCATCGCCCTGACTATCACTCTGATCATCCTATTGCTGGTGATCTCGGTCAGCATCATGACCGGCAAGGTGCTGGTGGGCGAACAGCGGGTGGCGGCCAACGAGATGCGCTATCGGGAGGCTCTCGCCAGCGCCGAAGGGCAGATGGCACAGGCGATGGCAGCGATTGCCTCCGCCGGGGTGCCGACATTACCGATTGCTGGCATACCGGCGAGTGTCAGCGTTGCCGAATCAACGATTACGGTTGGTTCTCGCAACATGCCACTACTAACGCTAACCGCGACCGATATCGTCCCCGAAGGCGATGCCACCGTCCAACAACAGGTCGTCGTCATTCCCACCATAGCCAGCACGCCTGATGCGCCACTGACCCTGGCCGGCGGCATGGCGGTCGGCGGGAACTTCATGGTGGTTGCCAACCCGAACGGCGGAGGCCCCGGAGTTCCCCTCTCCATCTAGACGGACTCCCCCGTGGATCTCACCAATGGTTCGGGTACCACCTGCGGCCAGCAGGAGTGGGCCGATGGCACCTGCAGCTCATCCCCCTATAGTGAGCCGGGAAATATTGAGAGCGACATTCTGGCCAATGACCCGTACTTTCCCAAAGATCTGATGCAGTATGTCTTCGGAGTGAAAGACGACGAGGACGGGCTGGATACGCTCAGAACGAGGGCCGTCGACGAACTCGAAAACTGCGATAGCCTCAACGCCAGTAGCCATGGACTCTACATCATTAATGGCGCCTGCTCGCCCAAAAGCATCGTCGGCAGCCGAGCCAAGCCGGTCATTCTGTTGATCCGCAACGGCGATCTGGTCATGAATGGCAACCTGCAGATCTTCGGCATCGTCTTTTCCTACGATAGCCACCCAGAAGATGCCACCACCTATGACCTGAAAATGGCTGGTGGCGCCACCGTCTGGGGCTCGTTGATTTCCAACCACGAGGTCGGCAACGCCAACGGCACCTACAACGCCGTCTTTGATGCCGAATCCCTGCAAAACATCCAAAACACCCCTGGGAACACCACCTTGTATAAGGTCCCCGGCAGTTGGCGCGACTGGTAGGAGCCACCATGATGAACATCAAGACCCCCCACGGTTTTAGCCTGATCGAAGTACTGTTGGCCTTTATCATTGTTTCGGTCAGTGCAGCCGGTTTGGTTAAATTACAAAACAGCTATCTAAAACAAGAGGGCAGCAACAGTGCCCGCGAAAGCGCCATGCATCTGGCCGAGAATAAGCTGGATGAGTTACGCAGCTTCACCACTATCAAAACCACGGCCGGCGAATTCGCCTATCAAGATATTCAAACCGATCAGGGGAATGCCATCGGCGGCGACGGCACCCTGACGGCGGGTTCTCACACCATTGGCAACACGGTTTATAACCTGCATTGGCACGTCACAAACATCAACCTGCAGACTCCGGCGTTGTCCTATCCCGATCGCAAGGATGTCATCATCGTTGTGACCTGGACCAATTACGAAGGCAGCAACACTCAGCTCCAGCTCGCTAGCAGCATCTCGGCCCAACTCAGCACCGGAGATACTTCGAATGACTCGCTGGGAGCATCCGATGAACAACCACAGATCGCCTATACCGAAGGTGCTGCTCCGGATGTGGTCGCTATCACCATTAAAACAGGCACCAAGGAGGAAACCAGCAAGCCGCTGCCGACCGTCTACAAATCTGGGGACAATACGGTGGTACAAACCGAGACTATCACCTACGACCCCGGTACCGGGCGCAAAATTCAGGAGGATGTGGTGACCTTATCCTGTAACTGTTCGCTGCAAAGTGGCAAGCAGGAACGGAAATTGCCCGCTTTCCCACTGCTGGATAATGAAGGACTGTTTTGGGGACCAGGGAATACGGCGACCAAGAGTTATGGTGCCAACACCAGCAACCAGAATGCCCAGAGTCCGCTGTGCAACGTCTGCTGTGCCAATCACTTTGATGGTGTTGAGAGCAGCGGTGGCGCTTTTGATCAGTACTACCACATCAAACGTCAAGGCCACAGCCATTACCGGCTACTCAATGGCGCCTATGTGGCCCCCGGCAGCAATAGTTATCTGGAGGCCTGCCGGTTACTGCGGATCGATGGTTTCTATGAGCCCATGCCGGACTGGAATCTGGTCGCCTTGAATATCATGTCGCCGGAATTTCTCTCCGAACCAGCCAATCAGGACAACTACGAGCGCTATGTGCAAGAGGCGATCCGCGCTCATGTGGCGTGGCAGCAAGGAAGCCAAGCCTCGCCTTTCACATTTACTAGCCTCAACAGCTGGCTGAGTAGCGGAAAAGTCAGCAATGGCGGGGCCACCAGCACAGCTCTGACCCTGCAAGCCGGCCAGACGGTACAACTGATCGCCCGGGGGGTCTATGTCGACTATCTCAATAGCGACCCGGGAAACTATCTCAGCAAGATCGATCCCTACGAAACAGACGCCTTGACCAAGATCTCGTTTAACGAGCTGAACCTGACGCTGCTGTCGAACTGGACGTCCCCGGCGCCTAGCTATGCCACCGTGACCAGTGAGCCAATTCAGACCATCGTCGATGCCAGCCAGAACTATTATGGAACCTACAGCCGCGGTCGGTTGGCACCTCTGCAAGCCACGCCCTTGGATACGGATGGCAATCCATCGGCCATCGGCATCACCACTCAGATCCGCACCAGCAATAGCGGTATCACCAGCACGACAGCCATCTCGCCAGACGACATCGAGGCGAAGAGTGCCACCATCGACATTAAAATCATCGCCAGCAGTGGCAACAATGCCAAGCTGCATGTCACCGGAGATATCAAGTGTCTGACGGATCCGAAAAAAGCGGGAGAATACCCTCAAGTCTGTAAGGCCAACGAGTGGAGCTCACTCTCGGTCAATCATGGTGGCGTCGCCTGTGTCGTCAACAAACCGACCGGAAGCAGCATCGCCGGTTACTTTGATTGCGAGGTCAACCGCAATTCGGCTGTCACCCTCAACTTCGGGGCGACCGGATTCAACATGACCCCTTCGAGCATCACCCTGACCAGTGCGCAAACCTCGCCCACAGATGCCAATGGTAATCCACTGGCTACCCTCGATTTAGATGCGGGACGAGTCTGCACCGTGATGATGGTCAAGAGCACGGTACCGCCATATAAAGATTCCAGCGGCAATATTGTGCCCTTTACCTGTAACTGATTGACTCCCGTCGCAGCCACCGGCTAAGCCGGTGGCTTTTATTGCCATCTCAACCCTTTTATTGAGTGAGATTCCCACTAAAGACTGCTTCCAATATGGGCCTGGCAAACAGGGTCAAGGCGATCGCAGATACGCCATTAATACATTTGGGAGGGCTCGATGAGCCGCTCCTGGCACCACGATAGGCTGCCTAGCTCATGGCCATCGACCACGCCCACGTGTCCAACGCATATGCCATCCAATCAGAGAGCTGCGCCCAAAAAAACGCCCGCAATCGCGGGCGTTTGATATTAACGCTCAATCAATACAGGATCTGCCAAGAGGCCAACCCTGTCTTGATCAATGTTGGAGGTGTCGGCTTCGGTGTGCCACCATCGATTTGGATGGTTTTCTTCGCCACCGCATCACCATCACCATTGATGTAATAGTTATAGATGGGCTCAGAGGGAATCCGCTCCAACTCCATGGAGTTAGCGACCAAACCATCAAGACTACCTTCAACCAGGCCGTCTGAATTACTACCGGTGTAGATATCCACTTCCATATACCAACCACTCCCCCCCCCTGAACAGACATCGTCACTGGGAATCATCGAGGTGATGGAGGCGGTGGTCTGAGTGATCAGGATCCGCGAGTTAACCCGCTCACCACTGTTGGTGCCGCCGTAGTAGAGATCCAGATACCAACCATCATGCTGTGACCAATTGATCGCATTATTGCTGGTTACCCGTTTATTCGTCGTCAGGTTTGTGGTCTGAGTCACTATGGTTTGTGCCAACAAGGTATCTCGTGTGATATCGGTTGTACGTTCCGGCTTATCCCACAGACCATAAATGCTCTGTGTCGCCTGGCCTGTGACCGAGATATCAGAGCTTTCGACATACTTACCGGTCCCCACCAAGACCAGCAGACCACCTTCTGGATGGTGAGCCACACTCGGTCGAGCGGTGATCGGCTGGGCAGTTCCTTCCCGGCTGACCGCTGTAAACAGAGGCTTCGGCGCAGAACCACTCGTTCCAGTGGTGAAAGCCCAATCCGCGATCGAATCACCGCTGATATCAACTTTCCAGAGATTGCCGAAGAGATCACCCGCATAGAGATAATCCCCCACACCATCTTGATCAGCATCCGCCACCACAGGTTCAGTCAGCGCATTAGGGCGACTGGCTCCCGTAGGATCATTGGTGGCTTTTTTGCCAGTTTTTAGTGTTTTCTCGACGGAGCCGGTAAGCAAATCGACCACCAGCAAAGCCCCTTCGCCCGTCGCATCGGCATGCCCATCCGACTCGGATGAGTTATAACCATTGCCAAACACCGCCACCCACTTGTTGGTATCACCATTCACCGCAGAGAAGACAGCCGGTGCATTGGGCATATAACCAATCTGCGCCGCATCGGTATCGGTCAGCTCCCATAGCAGATGGCTGTTGGCCGAGGCCTGGGTGCTGCTTAAATTGGTCAGATTGGTCAAATCCAACGCCCAAGCACCTTGCGCTCCGAGGCCAAAGGTTCCCACAGCTATGGTTTTGGTGGAGCCACCGGCGGGTATATCCACCACCTTGATCGCTCCATCCACAAAGTATTTATGGGTGTAAGATTGGGAGGCTAGCAAAGAAAGATTTTGGTAGCTGATCGATGGGATGTAAGCAAACAGTTCCTGCCCATTGCTGGCATCCAGCACATGCACCATCCCATCGTTAGCACCAAAGATGACGAATCCCTTGCCATCACCCGCCGAAACTCCGTAGACAGGGGTGGAGTGAACATTGTCACCAAGAGGCCCCTTTCGTGTCCTAAATGCCATCCCCAACCCTGGAACCTTGCTCGACTCAGCCTCATAGGTCGTATCACCGCGCAAATAATTAACCAATGCCTTCACATAGGGCAGCTTATTGGCATTACCGGCTGCAGCGGGGTAATCCGCTAACAGGGCGGTGATCTGAGCCTCACTCAGACCACTGTTACTCCCCGTCAGGGCGGCAGGTTCGCTAAATACTCGCTTGCTGCCATCGTTATCCATGGTGAAGATGACGCGGCTGGCCACACTCTGACTCTTGATGGTCTGATTGGCCTTCCAGTTGGGCGTCGCCTGCATGTTCCCGTTGACGATAGGATAAGCCGTGAGATCACCCGACCAATCCTTGGCTTCAAAGGTCGCAATAAACGCTTGGGAGTCGTTGGTCAATTCACTGGCCGTATAGGAAACGGAGGAAGAAGAACGAGTCATATCATCCAAATCCTCCATCGCCGTCTTGAGCTGCTCCCCCAACTGACCGGCATTGGTTACCAGGAAATATTTATCCGGAGTGCCCGAGATCTTTTTATCCCACTCCCCAGCATCCGGTATCCCGGCTCGGCCGCCATTCTTATCCTTATAGCCCCCCCACTTGGCGGCGTACCAGAGGGGAGAACGCAAGATACTAGCCGCCGAACTCGTTGCAGCCACAGTAAAGGTGCGCGATCTAGTCATGGGCAACCGTTTACAGCGATCGTTATTGGCATTGGCATACTTATTACAGTCAACGTAGGGTTCCTTATTTCTTGGTTTATCACCAACAGTGTCCATATAGAACAGATGATCGGCCATAGATGGTTTGGCGGGGGTGTACCCCTGCGCATACTGGGTTCCATCAGAGTCGCGAACATCCAGATAAACCCCATCCGCCGTAGTTCCGGATATCACATATCCAGCATGTTGGACAGCTGTTCCGGATGCATATTCCGTAGAGAGAGTTACAGTAACCGTACTTCCCGAGACCGAATAGTGGTATTTGACGATCATATCCATGTCATGATCGGCGCCCTGCTCGACATCTTCGAAATTAACTCGGAAGGTTCCTTCGGTCTCACTGATACTCTCGACATAAAAGTCGACGATACCATTGGTCGGCTGAAATCCGCCACCATTGTAATAAAAGTCACTAGCCGAGCCATTATCGATACTCTTGGCAAAGGGCACCAGAGTCACAGATTTACCATCTGCTTTAATTTGTATTTCCGGTAAATTGGATGCCATAGCCACCGCCATGGTCAATGGCTTCTGATCCCCATCGATTGGATTGAGATCCCGATGACGGGCAAAATGAGCCAAGCCGGCGGAGTAATAACTACCTTCTTTCGTAGGCTCCAGCGGCGCCAAACCGCGGATCTGGGAGAGATTCGTAATGGTCTTGGCGGTCGGCATCCCCGCATCCGACTGGCCCTTCACCTCCCCGATAAAGAACTTCTGACTATCCAGCCCCTCCTCGTTGGAAACTTGCTCCGTCAGGTTACCGACTTTCAGATCGCTCATATTCGTCGGCAGGCTTCCCGCGAAGTCAGAAAACTCCGAGCCCGGCAGTTGATCCGAATCATAGGAGGTACCAGCGTCACTGATAATCAGATTAACCGGTTGCGCACACTTCTCATTCAATAAAACATCTTTACCCTGAATCTTTTCTGTTTCCGTATAGGGATCGGCCCAGGTATCCTCAACTAGCCCAGGGTCACTCTCATAACCCACGGTGAACTCAGGTGAAGGAGCCGCCGCGCCAGCAAAATAGCGCAGACTCTCATACAGCATTTCGGCAATCGGATTACCCCAAGATTGACACTTGCCATCGGAGATGGGGCCATCCTTAATCCATCCGCAGTTGTATGAACTGCCATTGAACTCGGTAACACGCAGCGCATCCAGAGTCCGAATGATGCTGGGGCCATCGCTCCTGTCATTACGAGCCTTGAATTGCCCCGTGATTTCACTAATTTCCTTGGACATTTTCCCGACGCGCGCGCGCAGCACACCACCACTGGTATTTTTGGCGTAACTACCGGTGATCAGGCCAAACTTCATGGACGGTGATGCACCTTCACCATATTTTTGCAGCAAGCCCGTGGGAGCAAATTTACCGTTGCCATATTTTTTACAATTTGATTCCAATAATTTATCGACACAGACCCGAACCTTGACTTCATAATCTGTTCGCGCATCATTCACGCTGCCGTTATAATTATCCATCGAATCACCAGCCACCGGCTGCTCTTTACTGACCCAGTTCCAGATATACAGGGGCGATTTCGGGTTTTGAATGGTTTTCAATACCCGCAACAATGGTGGTTTATCATAGCCAAGCGAGGTGTTGGCAAAGAAGTAGACATAGTTATCTTCCAGATCGCCATAGTCTGATGCCTTTAAACCCCGGTCTTGGGTCTTGTCTTCTGTCGACGCCCCCATGACCGCAGGATCCCAGGTTTTACCCCAACTATGTGCATCCTGCGGGATATGCGAACGGATCAGCGTTGGATTATCGACATCATCGCTGAGGCGTTTACCGCCATATAAAACCTGCCGCAACACATCCATCCGACTCATGGTCAGATAGTTTAGAAAATTACCACTCCAACGTCCGGTAGCAGTACCAGAACCACCCGAGCACTTGCCGGTGGTTGCAGCCGCATAATGAGTAAACAGCCCCTTGTTATAGGAATAACACTTACTGGAATCAAAATATCCGGCATAGCGAATACTTGGCTTAAAACGGGTATCGATTTTCCCATCGCCATCTAAATCAACTGTATCGTTATAGGCTTCATAAAAGAGGGTATGATCGCGCCCCATCACTAACATGACCAGCGGTGCAATATTCTCACCCGGAACAAACAAGGGAGCATTCGGCAAGGCCAGCTCGGATGCGGGCAAGTGGATGGACATCCCCAGCAGCAGAGTTCCCAACCCCAACCATTTTAAGTGGTGCTTCATCATCAACTCCTTGTTACCAGCAATCTGTTGCCGACGCGGCAGAAGTTGCGCCAGTACGATTTAGAGATAGGGTTCCACAGCGGTCACCCGCTTGCGAGCCTTGCGGCACAGCCTGCAGGGTGTAGCCGAAAGCTGTCGGTGCCGCCGTAAAGCTCAGGGTGTAATAACGCTCAGTGCCATCTTTCGGCACCTTGGTGGTGAAGATGGTCGGTGTGGTTCCCGTGGACGAGCCCACATAGGTCATGTTCATCGCATAGAAGCTTTCCATGGTTTGAGCCGCCGCCAACAGCGCCTGTTTCGCGTCGGCCCGTCGGGAGTCGCGTACGCTAGACATGTACGAGGGCACGGCAACACTGGCCAGAATGGCCACGATCACCACGGTGATCATGACCTCTATCAAGGTAAAACCAAGCTCCTTGGTCATCTTATTGCGCTGATGCATGCACTATTACTCCTTTTTTTGTGCCAATACGCCAATGTAGGACTGCAGAGTCGTCACCGAACCACCAGGCCCCACCGCCCGGCTGGTCACCCGGAAGAACAACCGACCATTTTTTTCTTCCAAATCGGCGGAAAGCGGGGCAAATTGCCGCTGTTCGATACGAAACTGAGCGGCGCCATGATCCAACGTCAAGGTCTGAGTGTGGGAGCTCCAGTTGTCGGCCTCCTGCCACCAGTCGGGATCCTCATCAATGTCCGTGGAAATTGAGCCTGAGACCCCACTGTAGATTTTTGTCTTATCGCTCACAACCGTATCGCGAAATATCCGTTCGGCTCGATTCATCCCGGACTGAGCCTGGGTGTAACTGGCCAGGGTATCAAACTCACCCGTGGCGCTCTGTTGATTCTGTAGTGCGGTTTTGCCGACCGCGACGGCGATGATGCCAATGATCAGGGTGATCACCAGCGCCACTACCAATGCCATACCATGCTGTTTCATCAGTCTACCCATCCACGCTCAGGTTCTTGATCGTGATGCTGCCATTGAGCACCTGCCGTAAATTTCGATCTGCCGCAACGGCTATCGATTTATCCAACACCTGATAATTTTTGGCCAGGGCTTGCACACTCTGTCCGGAGGGCATGGCAACCAGCAGAGAAAACTCGACCGCCACGACATTAGCCCAATCTGCGGCAGCGACATTATTTGCCGTGACAAACGCATCGCTGGTTCCCACCCGATAACGAAATTGCAGAGATTCAACATTGCGCTCCATGACTACCGAATTCCCTCGGCTATCCTGACAACGCAACTCGCCATTGGTATTGACAAATAGCGTCACCACCACGATCTGGGTGTTGGGAACGGCGCCACCGTTACAATCGAACATGCGACCATCGCTAGTCTGGTTGGCTGAATCGTCTGGATCATTGTCCCCCACACTCGACCCCGTGAAGCGTAAAGAAAGGCGGTCCGTACTGGCCAACACACCCGCGATCGCAAGATCATTCTCGCCTCGAACACTTTGGTTCTTATGCCAAACCCCACCCGAGGGGAGCGACGCATTCAACAAGCGCCGCTGATAGTTCACAAATCCGGCTTGATTCAACTGATTCCAGATCAGCTGCGTGACCCGTTGTCCCGAGCCCCCCAGGCTACTGTTCGCACGCCCAAGCGCATAACTTTGCTGACTACTGGTCAGCATGGTGTAGAGGCCAATCAATAAAAACAGACCGAGAACAATGGCAATCATGATCTCGACCAATCCAAATCCACGCGAAATACGGTGTCTCATGGGATCAGTAGCTCCAGAGTACTGCATTGGGGACCATCAGCTTGGAAGGTATTCTGGCAGCCAGCGGCGCCATTGCCACTCAAGGAAGCATCCCAAACCAGATTGAAGGTGACTTTTGTGCCTTCGGTAATGCTATCTGCTTGTACCGAGAAGCGCGGGGATGGTGCCGCCGTTTTTAATTCATCAAACCACAGCCCTAGCTCCATCGCTGCCAACTGAGCGTGCGAGCAAGTCTCTTCGCGACAATTGACACTCCATTCAGGAGCTTCGCCATCATCCAGATTGCTGAAGTTAAAACTGCCGTCTTTTGCCAGGTCGGGTAAAGAGCCAACCCGCTCGACGAGATCTCGTAAGGCACCGCTGGTGGTGCGATTAAATTTGGCCTGTTCAATCCGCTGCATGCTCCCCATTTGCAAGGATGCAAACCCCAACAAACCGATCGAAACCACCACCACGGCAATCAGCACTTCAATCAGGGAAAACCCGCGCTGAGCATTCAACGGCTTATTGTGTACAGGTAACATTCGCACTCCCCTGCAACTCGATAGCTCCGATTGGGTTAACGGTAATACCGCGATTCAAGCTGGCAATCTCGTTCGAGCAAATCTGCACGGTCGCCACCGTCGCTACCCCATTGGGTCGAAATGTCAGGGTGCCATTGCTCGCGAGGACCTGAATATCCCCCTGATACTGATGAGCCGATAACACCTCTTCACCATTGGAAAGACTGCCATCCCGGTTCGAGTCCAGATAGACCAGCCACCCCTGGCTCCAATCATTGCCACACACTGTTCCATTGCTGGAGGGACAAACATTGACTGGCAGCGAATAACGACGCGCCGACACCCGAGCAGTAGAGAGGCTATTTAGCATTGCCTCCCGCTGCGATTCGGCCTGTTGCTCCAGCATGAACTGCCGAAACGACGGCACACCAACGGCGGCCATGATGGCAACAATCGCAATTGCCACCAGAACCTCAATCAACGTGAACCCACGCGCCATACCCAAAAAACTCCTGTGATAACCGGTTGTTCTGTAAAAGCACCGTTCAGGAAAACTAAGTTGTCCAGAATTCACAACGACCTCCCAGCCAGAGCCTATTCCGCAATAAGCCACCGGTAACGCTTACCTATTGGCACCCAGAGCACATTAGACCACAAATAGCTCAAATAATGACAGCGCCACCAGCCACTTTTGAGAGATCGATAACGATTTCATGGCGATTCATTTGTGACTAATTAATCGATTCGCCAGGTTAAAATAAAACCATAGACTCTGACTCTTATACACAAGTAGCGCCCTGAACGGAACCATTCCCGTTTTCCAGGA
>JASDSW010000068.1:0-56102 GCA_041441555.1 Aeromonadaceae bacterium | reverse complement strand
GGGCACAACTATTCTTTGGTTAAATAACCAACAAAGTATGCTCCCGCCCTGCCCTTCTAGGGGGCTAATCAAAGCCACCTGCTATGCAGGTGGATTTTTACCGGTTTTTTCAGCCGCGAACAGAAATCTTGGCGTCATTTGCCGGTAGAGTAGCGGCTTGTCGGGAGCAGGGGTTGCTCCGCTGTTGAGTGATGAGAGTCGAAGGAGCTGTATGTCATGAAATCGTGGATGTGGATTGGTGTGGCGTTGCTGGGCAGCACGAACGGCGAGGCGGCCGAGAGCCGCATCATTGGTGGTACCGATGCTACCGCCGGGGCTTGGCCCTGGATCGTCAGCCTGGAAAATAGCGATCTCGGTGCGGACCCTTATGCGTCTTCCTTCTGTGGTGGATCGCTGATCGCCAGCGACTGGGTGCTGACGGCTGCGCACTGTGCCGTCGAAGTGACGACCGACAATCTGCGGGTGCGGGTTGGCGGCCATGATCTGAGCTCCAGCGCCACGGCGGGGAGCGAGGTGGCGGTCGATCGTATTCTGATCCACCCGGGCTATAACCAGGCCGCCGCCTATGATCAGGATCTGGCGCTGCTGCACCTGGCGAGCCCCCAGAGTACGACCCCGCTGCCGGCCATCAGCGCCAGTGCCATGAGCAGTCTGACCGCCGGCACCACCCTGACCGTCATGGGGTGGGGGGCCACCCAGGCGACCTCGCCCTATAACTATCCCTACCGGCTGCAGCAGGTCAGCGTCCCCTTGGTCAGCGATAGCGAATGTGCAACCGCCTATCCGGGTCAGCTCACCAACAACATGTTCTGCGCCGGGGTGATGGCCGGCGGCAAGGATAGCTGCTACGGCGACTCGGGCGGCCCTATCATCCTGGGCAGCGATGCCAGCAGCGCCCAGCAGGTCGGCGTGGTCAGTTGGGGCGATGGCTGCGCGGCAGCGGGCAAGCCGGGGATTTACACCCGCCTGGCCAACTACACCGATTGGCTGGCTCAGCACCAGAGCCACCTGTCGATGGATACCTACACGCACCTGGGCTATTTCCCGGTAGACTACCAGGGGCAGGGGAGTGTCTTGGTCATCAATAACGGCGACAGTGCCGCAAGTCTCGGCAGCGCCATGCTCGACAGCAAAGCCGAGATGTCGCTGGCCAGCAATGGCTGCAGTACGGCGGTCGCTGCCGGTGGCCAGTGTGTGCTGAGTATCGCGGTGACCAGCAGCTCGGCCGGTGAGGTCCAGGATCGCGTGCGCGCCACCGATTCTGTATCCAGTGTCGAGCTCGAAGGCGTGGTCGGCGCCACCTTCCTGGCGCAAGCCGCGCTGAGCAATGCCCCCACCTCGAGCCTCTGGTATACCGGTGGCGACGGTAACTGGCAGGATGGCGGTGCGGTCGACGGTCGTCAGCCGCTGGTCGCCGGACGGGGCTTTGAGGATTCGGAAACCGTGCTGCAGACCCAGGTGACCGGTCCTGCCACGGTCAGCTTTGAATGGCAGGTCAGCGGCGGCGATGGCAATACCGTGAGTCGCCTGCACAGCCGTCTGGATGGGGTCGAGCAGGGGGCCACCAGCAGCAGCGGCTGGCAAACTCGAAGCGTGAGCGTGGGGGCTGGGACGCACCTGCTCGAGTGGACCTTCACCAAGCGTGAAGGGGCGCCGTTGCTGGCCGAGGCCCAACTGGCCACTCTCCAGGTGACCACCCCGAGTGAGGATGACTCGGACGGCGGCTCTTCTGGCGGCGGCTCGGTGGGCTGGTTCGGTGCCTTGCTGTTGCTGGGGCTGGTACGAGGACGCCGCAGATGAATAGTGTGCGCCTGTTACTGGCATTGTTCGTGATGACCTCCGGCGCCGCCATGGCGGCCAGCCAGCCGGAGCCTCTGTACAGCGTGGTGTGGGGCGCGCAGGGGATTACGCTCCAGGTCGAGAGCCACGGCTGTACGCGCCCCGGGGATTTTGTGTGGCAGCTGCAGCCTGTGGCAGCCGGCGAGTCAGCCGAGCTGAGCAAGTTGCAGCTGCAGCGCAAGCAGGCTGATCGCTGCCGGCGCAAGCCCTATCTGCAGAGCCTGTTCTTTGCCTGGAGTCAGCTGCCGGGGCCGGCGGCCACCGCCATCCAGGCTGGCAAACCCTTTGCGCTGAGTAACCCGCTGCTGCTCTCGGCCCGCATTCAGCCCTAATCGGCTCCTGTGGTCATGGTGTTGAACAAAAAAAACCGAAGCCAGTGCTTCGGTTTTTTTATGGGAGAGACCCAGAGCCGGATTAGTCCCGCTCGGGGAAGGTCATCTGTTCGAAACGCACCAGCTTGGTCTTGTGCTTGAGCTTGTAGCCCAGCCACAGCAGCGCGAACAGCGGGATGCCCAGATAGGCGGCGATGACGCCGTTCCAGTCGATATGGCCGCTACTGAATCCTTGATACCCCTGGCCCAGGGCGATGACCAGACAGAGGGCGAACGCCAAGAGCGGACCAAACGGGAAGAACATGGCGACGTAGGGCAGATCCTGCAGAGTGCCGCCCTGCCGGAGATAGCCGCGGCGGAAGCGGTAGTGGCTGACGGCAATGCCGAGCCAGGCGATGAAACCGCTCATGCCCGAGGCACTCACCAGCCAGATGTAGACTTCCTGATCGCCAAACAGCGAGGTCAGGAAGCAGAGCATGGCGATGGCGGTGGTGGCATACAGGGCATTGCGCGGCACACCATTGGGGGAGAGCTTGCCGAAAAATTTCGGGGCCATGCCACTGCGCGCCATGGTGAACAGCATCCGGGTTGAGGCATACATGCCGGAGTTGCCGGCTGAAACGATGGCCGAGAGGATCACCGCATTCATCACGGCGGCGGCAAAGGCCAGGCCGGCGCGCTCAAACACCAGGGTGAAGGGGCTGGCTCCTACGTTCTGTTCGGAGCTATTGAGCAGCATGGGATCGGTATAGGGGATCAGCACGCCGATGATGATGATGGCAAACACATAGAACAGCAGGATGCGCCAGAACACCTGACGCACCGCCCGCGGGATATTCTTGCCCGGCTCCGCCGATTCACCGGCGGCCACGCCGATGAGCTCGGTGCCCTGGAACGAGAAGCCGGCGATCATGGCGACGCTGATGACGGCTGGCAGCCCGCCAACAAAGGGGGCATCGCCGGTGCTGAGGTTGCTCAGGCCCGGATGAATGTCTCCGCTCATGATGCCGAAGACCATCATCATGCCGATGGCGATGAAGATGACGACCGTGATGACCTTGATCAGTGAACACCAGAACTCGGCCTCACCGAACCCCTTCACCGAGAAGTAGTTCAGGCCGAAGATGATGGCCAGGAACAGACCGCTCCAGAGATAGCCAGGGGTATCCGGGAACCAGAACTTCATGACGATGGTGGCGGCGACCAGCTCGACGGCCACCGTGATGGCCCAGTTGTACCAGTAGTTCCACCCTTGGGCGAAACCGAAGGCCGGATCGACGAAGTGGCTACCGTAGGTGGCAAACGAGCCGGAGACCGGCATGAAGGCGGCCAACTCTCCCAGGCTGGTCATCAGGAAGTAGACCATCAGACCGATGAGCGCATAGGCCAGCAGGGCGCCACCAGGACCGGCATGGGCGACGGTGGCGCCGGAGGCGACAAACAGCCCGGTGCCGATGGAGCCGCCGATGGCGATCATCGACAGATGACGTGATTTCAGTTTGCGGTGCAGGTCGCCCCGCTCGGGTGTGGCACTGGCTTGCATGGTTGGAACAACTCCCTGCAGAAAACGTGGTGTGGCAGAAATGGGCGATACCAATACGCATAAAAGAGAGTGATATCAAGCGGCATTTGCCAAGATGTCGCCTATTTTATGCGGCTGGTTCTCATCAGAGACCAGTGGTCTTCGCCTGCCGCCCGACGGTGGTCGGACGAATAAAAAAAGCCCGTCGCCAGGACGGGCTTGGGCGATGCGCTGAACTCAATTCGCTGAACTTAGCGAGCCAGTGATTCCGGCAGCTCGTCGCGGATCTTTTCCAGCAGGGATTTCACCACCCGCGGATTACCGCAGACGATGTTGCCGCTGCTGTAGAAGTTGTGGCCACCGGCAAAGTCGGTGGTGATGGCGCCGGCTTCCCGGGCGATCAGCTCGCCAGCGGCCAGATCCCACGGCTTGAGCCCCAGCTCCCAGTAGCCATCGACGCGACCGGCGGCGACATAGACCAGGTCCAGGCTGGCGGTGCCGGCACGACGGATGTCGGCGCACTCATCGAAAATGCCGTTGAACATCTTCTTGTAGGCGTCGAGGTGGTGACGGTGACGGTGCGGGAAGGAGGTAGCCAGGATGCAGCCATCCAGATCGCGGGATTGGCCAACGCGGATGCGGTAGCCGTTCAGCTGGGCGCCGCTACCACGGCTGGCGGTGAACAGTTCGTCGCGGATCGGATCGTAAACCACACCGACTTCGGTGCGGCCCTTGATGCGCAGGGCGATGGAGACGGCAACGTGGGGAATACCCTTGACGAAGTTGGTGGTGCCATCCAGTGGGTCAATGATCCATTGATAGTCGGAACCTTCCAGACCCTGAATGCCGAATTCTTCACCGACGATGCAGTGGTCGGGATAGGCCTTCAACAGGGTGCGGACGATAGTCTGTTCTGCTTCACGATCGACGTTGGTTACCAGATCGTTTTTTGCTTTTTCGGCGGTTTGGACGTTGGCGTGATCACCAAAATTCTTGGCGATAACTTGACCAGCACTACGGGCCGCACGAACGGCAATGTTCAGCATGGGATGCATAAATTGACTCACCAGATGTTAAAGAACGGGATAGGGAAAAGCGCGGCGGATTATACCCGTCGCGCGGAAGTGAGGTAAACAACTTTCGTGATCTGGCGCAGAGAATACCGGCCAAAACGGTTAGAAGTTAATCACCTTGTCGGCTTCGACGGTCCAGCGCGCCAGCAGCGGCATGGTGCCGATCTCGATGCCGTCGATGAGCGGCAGACCACTGATGCCACGGCTGTCGGTGCAGGTCTTGCACAGGCGCATCGGCACGTGTTGGGCGGTGAGGATCTCCAGCATCTGCCGCAGGTTATAGCCTTCGGTGGGGGCTTGGCCGTTCAGGGCCACGGTGACGGCATCGGAGAGCAGGAACAGACGCAAGTCGACGGCGCACTCCTCTTGTTCCTTGAGGGCGATGGCCAGGCGCAGCGCGTTATAGAGGCTCTCGCTGCCGTAGGGGGCACCGGTGCAGACGATCAGAATATTTTGCATGAATTCTCCTCGGGTTAGCCTTGCGCCGGGCCACCCACGCAGCCCGGCCGTGAATTAATCCTTTAACTGCATGATATGGCTGTGAAAATCGGTATAGCCACCGATATGTTGGCTACCGATGAAGATCTGCGGCACGGTACGCACCGGCTTGCCGACGATTTCATGCAGATCGGCGATGCTCATGTCGCGGGCTTGAATATCGATGTACTCAAATTCGTAGCCCTGACGCTCGCACAGCTGCACCGCCATGTCGCAGTAAGGACAGAACGGCTTGCCATAGATGGTTACTTTTTCCATTGCATACTCCTGATAAGCGGCTGGTGGCCTGGGTTCAGGCCACGGGTTTATGCGCCGTGCAGGGCGACAAATTTTTCCAGCAACTGCGACTCTGACTCCACATGGGCCGGATCCCAGATGATGCAGTCGATGGGGCAGACGCTGACGCAGGTCTGGTGATCGTAAAACCCGACGCACTCGGTGCAGCGGTCGGGATCGATCTCGTAGACCTTGGCGCCGAAGCTGATGGCCTGATTCGGACACTCCGGCTCACACATGTCGCAGTTGATGCACTTACTGGTGATGAGCAGCGCCATGGTTAACCCGCCGTCGGGGCGTGGGGTTGCCGGGTGCTCTCGCCGTCATCAAAGTTACGCAGCAGGATACCATAGTTGACGTCAATCTCGTTTGGCACCGGCAAATAGACGATATGACCATTGCCCGGCGCCACGTCGATCTGTTCGCCCTTGCGGTTCTGCAACTGCTCCAGGCGGAAGCTCAGATTGCCCTGGGGGGTCATCAGCTCCAGGCTGTTGCCCAGGATGAACTTGTTCTTGACTGCCACCTCGACCAGCCCCTCGGCGTTGCGACCGGTGATCTCGCCGACAAACTGCTGGCTATCGGAGACCGAGTAGCCGTAGTCGTAGTTTTGATACTCGTTGTGAGCGTGGCGGCGCAGGAAGCCCTCGGTGTAACCGCGGTGTGCTAGGTTCTCCAGGGTCTTGAACAGATCCGGATTGAAGGGGCGACCGGCCACGGCATCGTCGATGGCCTGGCGGTAGATCTGGGCGGTGCGCGCGCAATAGTAGAAGGACTTGGTACGCCCCTCGATTTTCAGCGAATGGACGCCGAGCTGGGTCAGCCGCTCGACATGCTGGATGGCGCGCAGATCCTTGGAGTTCATGATGTAGGTGCCGTGTTCGTCTTCGAACGCGGTCATGAATTCGCCCGGCCGGTTGCTCTCTTCGAGCAGCACCAGCTGATCGCTGGGCAGCCCAAGCCCCAGCGTCGGTTCGACCTGCACCGGGATCGGCTCCTGACGGTGGACGATCTGGCCGACCTCATCGAGCTTGCCCTCGTGTACCTTGTACTCCCAACGGCAGGCGTTGGTGCAGGTGCCTTGATTCGGATCGCGCTTGTTCAGATAGCCCGAGAGCAGGCAACGGCCCGAGTAGGCCATGCACAGGGCACCGTGCACAAACACCTCCAGCTCGATATCCGGGCAGTGTTGGCGGATCTCCTCGATCTCGTCCAGCGACAGCTCGCGCGAGAGGATCACCCGCTCCAGCCCCATCTTCTCCCAGAACTTTACCGTGGCCCAGTTCACCGCATTGGCCTGCACCGACAGATGCACTGGCATCTGCGGGAAGTGCTCGCGCACCAGCATGATGAGCCCCGGATCCGACATGATGAGGGCGTCAGGCCCCATGTCGATGACCGGCTTCATGTCGCGGACGAAGGTCTTGAGCTTGGAGTTGTGGGGCTGGATGTTGGCCACCACATAGAGCTTCTTGCCGAGGGCATGGGCTTCGTTGATGCCCAGCTGCAGGTTGTCGTGGTCAAATTCGTTGTTACGTACCCGCAGGCTGTAACGGGGTTGGCCGGCATAGACGGCATCGGCGCCATAGGCGAACGCATAGCGCATGTTCTTCAGCGTTCCCGCTGGAGAAAGCAACTCGGGCTTGAACATAGCAATTCTCTTGGTCTGATTTCAGGTCAGGATGGCCCCACCTGATGGGGCCGGCGGCGAATTGTAGCCTCGAGGGGGAGGGGGGCGCCAGCTTTTTGCCGGTTCGGGCACCGGCGGGCCCAAGTTACGGTCTCACCGCTGCCGGGAGGCTGTGGTGGCGCTGCGGTTGGGCTCGGTGGTAGGTTGGCGCTGAGCGGAGCGTTAGCGCAGCCCGACGTTGACCGCGTGGCGGTCAAATCGCTGATGTAGGCCCGATTAGCGCAGCGTAATCGGGCGCATGGGCAAGGGGATGTGTTTACGGTGAGGGCCGTGCCGCCCTTGGTCGGCAATGGCGATTTGCCAACCGGCCGCTTGGCGGGGGCGGGTTAAGGGCCGAAGCCGCGGCCCTTAACAATCCTGCGGCTGGGCGTATGCCGGCTGCCGGGAAGGCCCCTCGCTCTGGACGGGCTTCCCCCGGCCGGGAGCGACACGCCCTCCGTGGCGTGATGCTCCCTTGCGCCGTCCTCCTGACGGCTCACCGGCTCCATCCCCTCCGCCGCTCGGCCCGGCCGACGGCGCGGACTTGGGTGAGCCATTCAAAAAAACAATCTCTCGTTTGCATGACTCTGGTCGGTTGGCGCTGAGCGTTCGCAAAGCCCAACAAGCACCCTATCGGAACGCTGAACCTGTAGGAGCGAGCAACGCTCGCGATAGGCGTGCCGCGCACGCTTTGGCCCGCTCGCTGTCTGTGGACGATGGCTGTTCCCGTTTCTGAGCTAACGTATTGAATAAAAACTTTATAAATTGGGATCTATGCCAATTGGACCCATTCCATCCCGAATCCGGCTGCGCTAGCCTAGGGACTTAATAAGCGCGAGGTGCCTGTCGCCATCCACAGGCGCTCCGCCAACTCGCCATCGGCGGGGTGACAGCCGCAAGTCAGGGGCGGTAGCAGGGTGAGAGCATGAGTGTTTATTATTTCACCAACTCTTCGTTTCTCACCCATGTTGAATGAGATAAGCGGCGAAGGATGTTCAACTTACCTCCAATTGATGATTATTAAATGATCTGTTTTCGTTCATAAAACATTCGTGATCTCACCCTGGGGGCGGTAGCCATGATGATTTGTAGTGGAGTGGGATGTCATCACTGAGAAATTTGTGGAATAGGCGGCATTGAGATTTTGAAAAAATATGTTCCATAAGGAGGTGTATTTAAATGCTAATTAATTGCGAAGAGTGCAGGGCAACGATTTCAGACGAGGCGTCGATTTGTCCACATTGCGGTATAAGAAGAATAACAAAATCCGAAAGAAACAAACAAGAGTCAGAAAGAATAAATCAAATTAAAATTATCGAGCAGCAGAAAAAAGAGAAAATACAAAAAATTATTTTCGCGATGATGTGTGTTGTGGCGGTGGTGTTGTTTGTGTGGGCAAAAACAAAAAATGCCGATGCGATAAAAGCAAACATTGAACCATTATCAATAAGGCAAATTTGTGCAGCCACAATATCAGTGCTATTTGTGAAGCCCATGGAAATTATTAAGTCACATGACATATCACCGCTTGTGTCTCAAGTTGAATACACTCGAAATGTTGATAATACATGGTGGCAATATCAATGTCGGTTAACCAGTAATACAGTTGAATGGCGAGCAATGGGGAGTAGTTCAGAACCAAACAAAGAGGGGCGGTGGCGAACAAATTACTGGGTTGATACTGTAAACAATAATGGAGATTCAGTGGTTTTTTATGAGGTTGATAAAGGAAAAAATGAATTGCACATAACAGAAGAAAATGAATTAAGCAAAGAAGAAATAGATAACGCACCAAGCTATAGGCCAGAAAAATACATGCATAGCATCCCGTTTTCGAAACTAAGGTAATTTTATGGAACGTAGGCGTGATTACGATTTAGCTAATCGCGCCGATGCCTCGAACACCTCACTCAAGTGCTAAATTTCTGGAAAGTGATTATGGTTTATGATTCAGCTTGTAAATTGTTCCTCGATGCCAAACATCTTTTATCAAGTGAATTCAATATTAACGTATATGAGGTGAAGGCATCTGCATATAGTTATGGTCAATCAGAGTTACTCTCTAATCTCGGCATTGAACATCAATCGATAATTAATTTTTCGACCACAAATGATAATGAATTGGTGAAGTGCTATGGCTGTTCTAAAGATGTAAAAGCATGGGTTACGTACTTTATTGCAAATGACCTAACGCGTCACGCTGTCGTGTTCATAATAGATGATTTCTTATTCGAATCTGATCGTGATGATTCATCCGAAGAATCAGAAATTGAGGATGTATACATATGCAAATATATTTCATTGTTACATGAGTTTGGGCATGTGAAAGATTTTATCAATCAACAGCATATCCGTTATGCAGATAATAAACCCTCGGTAGACCTTGTCCGATCCGAAGCATTTGCTGATAACTTTGCATTAAGAAAAATGAAGAATTCATCTGAGCCGCTTGTTAAGTACGCCAGAAAAGTGATGGCCAAATCTGTCATTAAAAGAAAGCATGAAAACGATTTTTGTCGACAGGTCTATATGGAAACCATAAAACTGTTCAATGAGGAAAAACTGATTCAATGGGCAGAGTCTTAACAAATACTATTTTATTGGCCGCTTCGCAGCGTATAAAAATTTTATGATTCTCAGGAATTGTCAGCCAGTAGGTGCGATTAGCGAAGCGTAATCGCACGCATGGAGTAACTAACCCGGATATCTGGAATAGGCATGGTTAAATTCCAGATAGTCAAAATTGATGGCGCAATCTATTTATTTGCTGTCAATCTATTGGAGCGGCAGGGCAATACTTTATTGGCGCAAAAGATAGATTTGTAACCCATTAACCAATAGCTCGCTCGTTTAAAACAAACTGCCTGAGTTCCCGCTCTTGCCGCATGACATGGAGAATGAATACCTGGTCATTTTCATATTTGTAAAATATACGGCACGGGTTCTGGATAAGCTCCCGATAATAGAGATGCTCAATTTCAGGTGGTTTTCGTCCGGATTCCGGGTGTACGGCTAGGCGTTCAACCGATGCAAAAATTGTTGCGACCAGGTTTTTAGCGGCGGGTAAGTTGCTGACTGTGATATATTCGGCAATTTGATTCAGATCGCCGAGCGCATGGTCAGTCCAGATCACTTCAGCCATTTTTGCATTTTCTCTTTGGCGTCAGACTGGGAACAGGTTCTTCCTTCTCGAATATCCGTTTCACCTTTGGCAAGGCCTTCAAGGATCTGCATCCGCAATTGCATCATCTCATAGTCCGCCACATCGATCAGATAAGCGGAAGGGAGGCCATGCTCTGTGATCAAGATGGGCTCTTTGTTTTCATGCAAATCGGCGAGAATCTTAGTCGCTTGCCGTTTCAGTGAGGTCACTAGTTCAACTCGCATCTCATGCTCCTATTGATCAATAGTGTCACTATAGTAGCACTTGTCGCCGCGGGGCGAAATCACCGCCTTGATTTGCCACCCATGGGGGTTCCTGACGTTTATCATCTCACCACCAAAAATTTCGCCGGAAGCTGGGCTTCCGGCGAATGGTGTAAGCGGGGGAGCGGCGTGGCCTTATTGCTCGTTCTCGCCGCCCAATGCGGCGATGAGGTCGGGGATAAAGCGGGCCAGCTCGCCGGTGACCAGGGCGAAGTCGGCGTCGAGGCGGGCGCTGCGCTCCTCGGAGACGATGTCGTCGTTCTGCTCGCGCAGCTCTTCGCTGAACTTCAACCGCTTGATGGAGAGATCATCGCCCAGCACGAAGCTGACGGTGTCGGCCCACTCCAGCGCCAGCTTGGTCACCAGCTTGTCGGCCAGCAGGTGCGCCTTCATCTCTTCACTCAGCAGATCCTGCTCCTTGGCGCGGATGATGCCACCATGCTCCAGGGCGCTGCGCAGCTCCACCTCATCCCCCAGGGTGAAGCCGGCCGGCGGCGTGGTGCCGTTGAGCCATTCGGTCATGGTGATCTCCGGCGGGTTTTTCAGCGCCAACGGCACCACCGGCAGGGAGCCGATGCTCTTGCGCAGCAGGGCCAGCACGTCGTCGGCCTTCTTCACCGAGCCGGCATCGACGGCCACATAGCCATCGGCCGGATTGATCCACAGGAAGGTCTGGCTGTGGCGGGTGAAGGCGCGCGGCAGCAGGGTCATCAGGATCTCCTCCTTCAGCGCCTCCTTCTCCTTCTTCTTCAGCCCGCGCCCCTGTTCGGCCTCCAGCGCCTCGACCTTCTCGTCCAGCATCTCCTTGACCACGCTGCTCGGCAGCATCTTCTCTTCCTTGCGGGCACACAGCAGCAACTGACCGGCGGCCTCATGCACCAGGGCGGCCGTGCCCTTGCCCAGCGGCGTGGTCCAGCCGAACTTGCTGATGTCCTGACTGCCGCAAGGCGTGAAGGCCATGCCCTCCAGCAGCTTTTCCAGCGCGTCGGCATCCAGTTCGAAGGGGCGGGTGAAACGGTAAAGTTGCAGGTTCTTAAACCACATGACGACCTCAGGGCTTCGAAAAATGGCGTCAGTCTACCAGAGTTGTGACCCTGACGGCATTTCGCCGGAAAAAAACGGAGCTTGCTCACAGCCTCCGGGGCCGCCGCCTCGAGCGGGATATCTGGCTCTTAAACTCGAAAGAGGAAGAGGAGAGAGCCGATGCTGATCCGTCGTTGCCTGGTCGAAGATATGCCCAAATTGCTGGAGATCTGGCTGCAGGCCACCCTGCACGCCTACGACTATCTGCCGGCAGCCGCCTGGTGGCCACGCCAGGAGCAACTGCGGCAACGACTGCAGGCCACCGACGACATCTGGGTGGTTGAGGCGCAGGCTGACGGGGCGGGTGAGCCCTCGGCCAAGGGGCCGCATCCCTTGAGTAGCGAGCCGGGGGTGGTAGGCTTCATGGCCATCAAGGACGATGAGCTGCTGGCTCTCTATCTGTTGCCGGAGTTTCAACATCAGGGGATGGGGCGCACCCTGCTGGAGCTGGGCAAGCAGTACCATCCGCAGCTGTTTTTGACCGTCTGCCTGCCCAACGAGGAGGCGGTGAGCTTCTACCGGCGCCATGGTTTTCGTGTGGTGCGTGAGCAGCGGGATCCGCGCTCGGCTTGTGACGAATATATGATGGAGTATCGCAAGAGCCCGCTGTCAACTCTTGATAACTTCCCCCAGTGACGCCATCTTGTAGACCTTGGCAGTCCCAAGGCGCTGCCCTCAGCTGAGTTCAGTGGTTACTCTTCTTCAAGCGGATTTTCTATGCGACTGTTGCACACCGCCGACTGGCATCTGGGCCACCATCTGCATGGCTATGAGCGAAGCCATGAACAAGCCTGTTTTCTCGACTGGTTGATTGGCCTGATCCATGAGCGGCAGATCGATGGCCTGCTCATCGCCGGCGATCTCTTCGATACGGCCAATCCAGCGGCCGTCAGTTGGCAGCTGTTTTACGGTTTTCTGGCGCGCTTGTGCCGTGAAGTGCCGCATATCAACCTGATCGCCATCGGCGGCAATCACGACTCGCCCTCCAAACTCGATGCCCCCCACGAGCTGCTCAAGGCCTTCCAACTGCACCTGATCGGTGCCATCTCGCGGGATGCCGATGGTCGTCTGGAGACCGAGCGGCTCATCGTGCCGCTCACCGATCGGCAGGGCGAGATCCGGGCCTGGTGCGCGGCCGTTCCCTATCTGCGCAGTGCCGATCTGCGACTGGAGGAGTGCGAGTCGGAGGCGGGGGACGATCGGCTGGTGGCCGGGGTGCAGGCCATCTATCGCCAGACCCTGGCCGCCATCGCCGAGCGTCGCAGCCCCGAACAACCCATCATCGCCCTCGGTCACGCCTATCTGGTGCGCGGTGAGCTGTCGGCCCTCTCCGAGCGCAAGGTGCTCGGCGGCAATCAGCACGCCCTGCCGCTGGAGGTCTTCGCCGACGCCGATTACGTGGCGCTGGGCCACCTGCATCTGGCGCAGGCGCTGGGGCCCCAGGTGCACTACAGCGGCTCGCCGATGCCGCTCTCCATGGCCGAGGCCGGTTACCACCACCAGGTGCTGGAGCTGGAGGTCGGCCCCGAGGGCGTCCGTCTCACCGAGCGCCACGCCGTGCCTCGTCGGGTGGCGATGCTGCGCTGCCCGCAAACCCCGCAACCCCTGGCCCAGGTCGAGGCCGAGCTGCAGGCGCTCTCGGTGCCGGCGTGCGATCCGCAGTTGCGTCCCTTTCTGGAGGTGCATGCCTTCTTGGACAAGCCGGAGCCGCGCTTACGTGAGCGGGTGCTGGCGGCCTTGGGCGACAAGCCGGTGCGTCTGGCGCGCATCGTCAGCCACTATGCCGGGCAGGGGGAGTCGATGGCCGATCGGCTGGCGCGGCAACAGCTTGATGAGCTGAGCCCGGAGCAGGTCTTCGCCCTGTGTCATCAGCGCCATTACGGTCAGCCGCCGGCGCCTGAGTTGCAGGCCGCCTTTGTCGAACTGCTCAGCGAGCATCAGGAGCACGCATCATGAAAATTCTGGCTCTGCGCGGAGAAAACCTGGCCAGTCTGAGTCATCCCTTTGCCATCGACTTTACCCAGGGCGTGCTCGGCAGTGCCGGGCTGTTTGCCATCACCGGCAATACCGGCGCCGGCAAGAGCACCCTGCTCGATGCCATCTGTCTGGCGCTTTACGATCAGATGGCGCGCTTTGTCGCCAACAAGAAGAACCAGGCGGAGATCGGCCGCGCCGAGGATGCCGATCGGCTCAAGGCCAATGACGTGCGGCATATCTTGAGCCGCGGCAAGGCCAGCGGCTTTGCCGAGGTCGATTTCATCGGCGTCGATGGCCAGATCTGGCGGGCGCGTTGGCAGCTGCGTCGGGCGCGCAATCGTCCCGACGGCAAATACCAGAAGCAGGAGCGCTCGCTGGAGTGCCTCTCTAGCCAGCAGCTGCACGCCGGCAACAAGCGGGATGTGCAGGAGCTGATCGATCAGCAGGTGGGCCTCAATTGGGAGCAGTTCCGGCGGGCGGTGATCCTGCCGCAAGGGGAGTTTGCCGCCTTCTTGAAGGCCAGCGTCGATGAGCGGTCGGCGCTGCTGGAGCGCATGACCGGCACCGAGCTCTACTCCGAGCTGTCGGTGGCCGCCTACGAGCGCGGCAAGCTGGAGCGGGAAAAACTGGCAGCCCTGGAGGCGCGCCGGCAGGAGATAGCGCCGCTGGATGCGCAGAGCAAGGCGGCGCTGCTTGAACAGCTGAACCAGGGGCAGCAGCGTCTGCAGCAGTTGCGTCAATGGCTGGAGCAGGGGCGCCAATGGCAGAGTCTGCAACAGCAGGAACATGAGCAGGCGCTGCATCTACACGATGCCGAGCAGAGCCTGCTGCTGCGCGAGCAGGAGTGGCAAGGGGCCCAGGAGGCGCGCCATCAACTGCAGCAAGTGGAAAAGGCCCAGGTGGCGCGCCCGCTCTTCGATGAGCTGGCGCGCACCCTGCTGGAGCTGAACTCCCTCGAGGCGGAGATGAGCACCCTGCAGCAACGGCTGGAGGAGGCCAATGGTGCCGAGCAGTACTGGAGCCAGCAACTGACGCTGCAGCAGCAGAAGTTGCGGCAGCTGGAGAGCGAAATTCGTCTGCGCCAGCCGGAGCTCAACGAGGCGCGGGAGCTCGATGGTCTGTTGCAGGAAAAAGAGCGTCAGTGGCGCGAGCTGGAGCCGCAGCAGCAGGAGTTGCAACAGCAGCTGACCCAGGGGCGTCTGGGGCTGGAGGCGGGGCAACTGCGCCAGCAGGAGCGGCAGCGGCAACTGGTCGAGTTGACCCAGTGGTTGGAGCGGCACCAGAGCACGGGGCGCGTGGCGCACAAGTGGCAGCCGCTGTTCAACGCCCTGCGCGAGGCCTGGCAGGATCGGCGGCGGCAGCTGCAGTGGCGCAGCGAACTACGCGAGCTGCTGCTGGTGCAGGAGGATAAGCAGCAGCTTCAGGTTCGCCTGGAGCAGGCCTGGCAGCAGGCCAAACAGCAGCATCAGTTGGGCTGTGCGCAGTTGCAACAGCTGGAGCAGGAGCATCCCATCGCCGAACTGGAGGAGGCGCAGCACGCCTTGCAACTGGCTCAACGCCTGATGGAGCGCTCCCGTCAGCTGCGGGAGCTGGCCGAGCAGAGCGGGCAGCTTGAGCGTCACCGACAGGAGCAACAGCTGGTGCTGAGCCATCTGCAGAGCCGGACTCAAGAGCTGGCCCTGCTGGAGCAGGAGCTGCTGCCGGAGTTGCAGCGGCTGCGCGAGCAGCTGACGCTGTCGGCCCGCGAGTTGCAGCAGGCCCATGCCAGTCAGAGTCTGCAGGAGTATCGGGCCCAACTGACGGAGGGAGAGCCCTGTCCGCTGTGCGGCTCACCCAGCCACCCGTGGGCCCATCAGCAGCCGCCCTCCGAGGGGGTGTTGCAGCGCCTGATGGCGCAGCAGGGCTTCTTGCAGCTGCATGTCGAGCAGCGGCAACACGCCTTGACCCAGTGCCAGGTGCAACAGCAGCAGTTGGCGGAGCAGGAGCAGCGACAGCTGCAGTTGTTGACGCAGCTGGAGGGACAACGGGGGCAGCTAAGCCAGCGCTGGGAGTCCCTGCGCGAGGGCACCGAAGGGCTGTTGCCACCTTGGCCCGAGCAAACGGCGGACTGGCTCGGCGTGGTGGCCGGCCTGGCGCGGCTGCAGCAGGAGTGCCTGATGCAGTGGCAGCAGCAGCGCGAGGGGTGGGAGCTCCGTCGGCAGTGGCAGGCGCAACAACAGCTGGTGCGCCAGCAGGTGGAGCAACTCCAATTGCAGGCGCTGGCGGCCGAGCGCCATCTGCAGGATCTGCTGCGTCAGCAGACCGAGTTGCAGACCCTGCGTCAGGGGTTGGAGCAGCAACTGACCCATCTGGCCGAGCGGCTGCAGCTCAACGAGCAGAGTCTGGAGGAGCAGCTGGGCCATCAGCAATGGCGCGGCTGGTTGGAGCAGGTCGATGGCGAGCGTTCCATCGAGCGGTGGCGCCAGGAGTGTCAGGAGTTCCTCCACTATGAGGAGCAGTGGCAGCGGCTGGAGCAGAGTCATCAGCAGGCGCAACCCGAGCTGGCGGCGCTGGCCGCCCAGCAGGAGAGTGGCTTGCGGCAATTCCAGCAACAGGAGCGGGCACTGCAGCAACTGCAACAGCAGCTCAGCGCCCTGCGTCTGCGTCGCGAACAGTGTCTCGGCGGTCGCGCGTGCGCCGAGGTGGAGCTGGAGTGGCAGCAGCGACTGGAGCAGTTGCGCGAGGCGCTCGCCCAGAGTCAGCGGCAGCAGCAAAGCTGCAGTGAGCAGAAGGCCAGTGCGGCGGCGACCCTGGAGAGTCTGCGCCAGCGGCAGCAGCAGGTGACTGCCCAGCGGCGCGAGGCGCTGCGCAGCTGGCTGCGGCATGAGCAGCAGTTGGCGATCCCCGAATATGAGCTGCAACGGCTGCTCGGCTTCCCGGTCGAGTGGTTGCGCGAGGAGCGGGTTCGTCTCAAGGGGCTCGAAGATGCACTCAATCAGGCGCGGACCCAGTTGGCCGAGCGGTTGCGCACCATGACCCAGCAGCAGGAGCGCACCCAGCAGGCGCTGGCGGCCCTGCCGGAGGAGGCGCAAGCCTCTGCAGAGGCCTGCAACGAGTGGCTGGATCGCTGTCAGGTCGAGCAGCAGAGTCTGGAAGGGGAGCTGTTTGAATGGCGGCGGCAGTGGTTGCAAGCCGAAGAGGGGGAGCAGCAACAGGCGCGCTTGGCCGGCGAGATCGAGGCCCAGCAGGCGCTGGCTGAACGCTGGGGCGGCTTGGCCGAGCTGATTGGCTCGGCCAGCGGCGCCAAGTTTCGCACCTTCGCCCAGAGTCTGACCCTGGAGCGGCTGCTGTTGGTGGCCAACGATCATCTCAGCGAGCTGGCTCCGCGCTATCAGCTGCAGCGGGTGCCGGGCACCGATCTGGCGCTGCAGGCCATCGATCGGGACATGGGGGATGAGATCCGCGGGGTGGAGTCGCTCTCCGGTGGCGAGAGCTTCCTGGTCTCGCTGGCGCTGGCCCTGGGGCTGGCCTCCCTCTCCAGCCGGGACACGCAGGTGGAGTCGCTGTTCATCGATGAGGGGTTCGGCACCCTGGATCCGGAGAGTCTGGATACGGCGCTGGCCTGTCTGGACTCGCTGCAGTCCAGTGGTCGGCAGATCGGAGTCATCTCCCACGTGCAGACCATGGTGGAGCGTATCGGGGTGCAGATCCGCATCGAGGCGCTGGGAGGCGGAGAGAGCCGGCTGGTGCTGCCCGTCTAGCCGCACCGGCGGCGTGACGGCTGAATTGGCGGCCAAAGAGTCTTCGATTGGCCACCGATAAGTTGCGATTGGGCACTCATGATCATAAAACTGTCATGAAAGGTTCTAATAATGGCGCTAGCGAACACACGGAACGTCATTCAAAAAGGCTTACCCCATGTCAAGAAGAGTACTGGTCGTCGAAGATGAAACCCCCATCCGGGAGATGTTATGTTTTGTGCTGGAGCAGAACGGTTTTGAGCCCGTCGAGGCCGCCGACTTTGCTCAGGGCGTGGCGCGGGTGACGGAGCCCTTTCCCGATCTGATCCTGCTCGATTGGATGCTGCCCGGTGGCAGTGGCATCCAGTTTATCAAGCAGATGAAACAGGACGAGCTGACCCGCCAGATCCCGATCATCATGCTCACCGCCCGCGGTGAGGAGGAGGATAAGGTGCGGGGATTGGAGGTCGGCGCCGATGACTACATCACCAAGCCCTTCTCGCCCAAGGAGCTGACGGCCCGTCTCAAGGCGGTGATCCGCCGTGCCGTACCGACGGCGACCGAAGAGGTGATCGAGGTGCAGGGGTTGCGGCTCGATCCGGTTTCCCATCGGGTTACCGTCGACGAGCAGGCGCTGGATCTGGGACCCACCGAGTTTCGTCTGTTGCACTTCTTCATGACCCATCCGGAGCGGGTGTACAGCCGGGAGCAGTTGCTAAACAACGTCTGGGGCACCAATGTCTATGTGGAGGACAGAACCGTGGATGTGCATATCCGCCGCCTGCGCAAGGCGATCTCGCTGGCTGGCCACGATGAGCTGATCCAGACGGTGCGCGGTTCGGGTTACCGTTTCTCCTCCCGTTTTTAATCCCGACAGCGAGGAATACCATGCTCGAACCCTATTCCTGGGGCCGGCTCATTCGCAAGAGTCTCTACGTCATCTACCCGCCGGCCCTGCTTCTGGGACTGGTCACCGGGCAGTGGTTGGCGTGTTTGCTCGTGGCCGCGGTTCTGCACCTGTGTTGGCTCTACTACTACCAGAAAAAACTGGCCGACTGGCTGTGGAAGGATCGGAGCCTGGTGCCGCCCCAAGGGCCCGGCACCTGGGAGTACATCTTCAACGGCATTCATCGCATGCAACTGCGTCATCGCCAGCGCCGGCGTGAGCTGGCCAGCGTGATCCGCCGCTTTCGCGAGGGGGCCGAGGCGCTGCCGGATGCCGCCGTGGTCTGTCGCATCGACGGCGGCATCGTCTGGTGCAACCGGCTGGCCGGGCAGCTGCTCGGTTTTCGCTGGCCGGAGGATGCCGGCCAGAACATCAGCAACCTGATCCGCAGTCCCAGCTTCGTCGCCTATCTCAAGGCCAAGAACTTTGCCGATCCGCTGGAGATCCCCTCGCCGGTCAACGAGGAGCGGACTCTGGAGTTTCGCATCATGCCCTACACCGAAGACCAGTCGATGGTGGTGGTGCGGGATATCACCCATCTCAAGAGTCTGGATGCCATGCGCAAGAACTTCGTGGCCAACGTTTCTCATGAGCTGCGCACCCCGCTGACGGTGCTCAAAGGCTATCTGGAGATGGCCGAACAGGCACCGTCGCCCGCGATGTGGTCCAAGATGCAGCGGGTGATGCTGGAGCAGACGGTGCGCATGGACACCCTGGTCAATCAGCTGCTGGCGCTGTCGCGTATCGAGGCGGCGCCGGATATTGATCTCAACCGGGTGGTGGATGTGCCAGCCATGCTCAGCCTGCTGGAGCAGGAGGCGCGCACCCTCAGCGGCGAGGCGGCTCATCAGTTGGAGTTCCGCATCGACAGGACGCTGACCATCCACGGCGACGGCGATCAGCTACGCAGTGCCGTCAGCAACCTGGTCAACAACGCCATCAAGTACACGCCGCCCGGTAAACGGATCCTGGTCGAGTGGCAGCGTCTGGGCGGTCGGGCGCGCTTTGCGGTCTCCGATGAGGGGGAGGGCATAGCCCCCGAGCATCTGGGCAAGCTGACCGAGCGCTTCTATCGGGTCGATCGGGCGCGCTCGCGGCAAACCGGCGGCGCCGGACTGGGACTGGCCATCGTCAAACACGCTTTGAGCCATCATGACACCCAGCTGGAGGTGCAAAGCGAGCTGGGCAAGGGCAGCTGTTTTAGCTTCGTGATCCCGGCCCGCCTGGTGGTGCGCTAAGTCGGCCGCAGATCCTGTGCTCGAAACGCCCGGCCCTGTTCGCGATGCTGCTCACTGAAGGAAAAGGCAGGGGCATTCCCTTTCGTCAACACGCCGTAAACCCATCCGTGGGGGCTCGATGGCGGCATCCTTGCCGCCAACGGTTGACTCAATGGAACACACCCTGCCTTATCTGATTAGCACTGCGGTCCTGTCCGGGTGTTTTCATTTCCCGTCCTACGCGGGTGCATCGGTCAGCCGTCGAGGTCGATGACAGGGAACGCTCCCCATCAAACGGTCATTTTTGTCATATAACTGTCATGCAAGGTTAGTAAATTTGTCACGTCGCCTGGCGATACTGGGTCCGTCAAACAAGGACATTCCGTTCTAGTGGAGAGAGTGAATGAAATTCAACAAGCTGGTTAGCGCCATTGGTTTTGCCGCCGCTATGCTGTCTGCCAACAGTAGGGCAGCCGTCGATAGCGAACTGCATGACTATGAAAAAGTCGCCGGGATCTCCGGTAACCTCTCATCGGTCGGCTCAGATACCCTGGCCAACATGATGACGCTGTGGGCCGAAGAATTTAAGCGGGTCTATCCGAACGTCAATGTGCAGATCCAGGCGGCCGGCTCCTCAACTGCGCCACCCGCGCTGACCGAAGGCACCTCCCAGTTCGGCCCCATGAGCCGCAAGATGAAGGAAGGTGAGATCGAAGCCTTCGAGAAACGTCATGGTTACAAGCCGACCGCCATCCCGGTGGCCATCGATGCCCTGGCGGTCTTCGTGCACAAGGATAACCCCATCAAGGGCTTGACCATGCTGCAACTGGATACCGTATTCTCCAGCACCATGAAGTGCGGTGGCACCGTCAACGTCAGCACCTGGGGTGATCTGGGACTGACCGGTGACTGGGCCTCCAAGGACATCCAGCTGTTTGGCCGGAACTCGGTCTCCGGTACCTACGGTTACTTCAAGGAGCACGCCCTGTGTAAGGGTGACTTCAAGAATACCGTCAGTGAACAACCAGGCTCCGCCTCCGTGGTGCAGTCGGTCTCGGCTTCGCTCAACAGCATTGGCTACTCCGGGATTGGTTATGTGACCTCCGGCGTCAAGGCGCTGCCGCTCTCCAAGGATGGTGGCAAGACCTTCATCGAGCCGACCCACGAAAATGCGGTCAAGGGCACTTACCCGCTCTCTCGTTACCTCTACATCTACGTGAACAAGCAGCCGAACAAGCCGCTGGAGCCGATGCAGCTGGAATTCCTGAAGATGGTGCTCTCCAAGAGCGGTCAGGAAATTGCCGAGAAGGATGGCTACATCCCGCTGCCGGCCGCCGTGGTCAAGAAGGATCTGGAGCTGCTGGCCAAATAAGCCGGTCCCGCTTCAGGATGCGCAAATCAATCAGGGAGGCTTCGGCCTCCCTGATTTTTTTGATGGTCGACAACGTCAATCGGCGGTCAGCTCGCCGTGCAGATCCTGCTGCATCAGGGCCCGGATCCGCTCTGGCGCCAGATCCTGACTCAGCAGCACATGCAGCTTGGTCAGGGCCGCCTCGGTGGTCATGTCAAACCCGGAGATGACGCCGGCCGCGGCCAGGGCATTGCCGGTGGCATAGCCGCCCATGTTGACGCGCCCGCGCAGACACTGACTGAGGTTGAGGAGGATGACACCGCGCTGCGAGGCGGCGCGCAACTGGCTGAGCAACCGCTCATCCTGGGGTGCATTGCCCACCCCGTAGGTGAGCAGGATCAGCGCCTTGACCGGTTGCTGCAGCAGGTTGGCGATCACCTCAAACGAGATCCCTGGATAGAGAGTCACCACGCCGATGGGCTGCGGGCTGACCGAATGCAGCTGCAGCGTAGAGCCGCCGGCGCTCCCGAGCCGACCGGCCAGCAGCTGGATCTGGATGCCGGCTTCGAGCAGGGGTGGGAAGTTGGGCGAGTCGAAGGCATGAAAGCCGTCGGCGTGCACCTTGGTGCTGCGGTTGCCGCGAAACAGCTGATTGTTGAAGAACAGCGAAACCTCGTGGATCGGGTAGTTGGCCGCCAGAAACAGGGCGTTGAGCAGGTTCTGCTGGCCGTCGGAGCGCAGCTCGGCCAGCGGGATCTGCGAGCCGGTGATGATGACCGGCTTGCCGAGCCCCTCGAGCATGAAGGAGAGGGCCGAGGCGGTGAACGACATGGTGTCGGTGCCGTGCAAGACCACGAAGCCATCATAGTCGTCGTAATGGTCGCGGATATCCTCGGCGATGCGCTGCCAATCGGCCGGGGTCATGTCCGAGGAGTCGATGAGCGGCGCATATTCGTGAATGTGATAGCTGGGCATCTCGGCGCGATGAAATTCCGGCATCCCCGCCAGACAATCGGCCATGAAGCCGGGCTGGGGAATATAGCCGTGCTGTGAGCGTTGCATGCCGATGGTGCCGCCGGTGTAGGCGATGTAGATCTTCTTTTTCATGGCTGAAACCGTGCGAAATGAGGCGATGGGCCAATGCTGTTTACGGAAAGGAAAAGGCAGAATTATTCCCTTATCTGATCGGCATTGGGCTATGGCCTAGAGGGCCGCTGGGTGACCGCAATGGTCGTTGCGCCGAGATTATCAGGCGCGGCGGCAAAAACAAAACCCCGGAATGGCTCCGGGGTTTGGCTGGCGTCTCTTGAGGCGCCTTGTGGAAGGGAGCCGGACGGCTGGCCCCATCAGGGGGCCACCACTGGACTCAGCACATATTGGCCTTGCGGATCATCCAGACGCTGCAGTGGTGCCAGCGCCGCTTGCCCTTGGCCCAACAGCTCCGCCAGTTGCTGGACTGCCGCTGGAGCCAGTACCGTCGAGGCCTTGGCCAGCAGCTGTTTCATCAGTTGTTCCGAGGGCGAGAGTTCCGGCTCGATCAACTGGATCTGATAGCGGGGCAACTTGGCCAGCTTGGCGGCGGCTGCGATGGCCTCGGCCTGGGAGCCGAGTTCATCGACCAGACCCAACTGCTTGGCATCCAGACCACTCCAGACCCGGCCCTGCGCTATCTTGTCCACCGCTTGCGGGCTCATTTTGCGTCCCTTGGCCACCAACTCGATGAATCGCTGATAGGTGTTCTCGACGTTCATCTGGATCACCTGCTTGACGTGATCTGGCAGCGGCCGGCTCGGATCGATGCCGGCGAACTCGGTGGTGGCGATGCCATCGGTATGGATACCGACATATTCCAGCGCCTTGTCGATGGAGGCAAACAGTCCGAAGACGCCGATGGAGCCGGTGATCGTCGTCGGCTCGGCCACGATGCGGTCGGCATCGGCGGCGATCCAGTAGCCACCGGAGGCGGCCATGCTGCCCATCGAGACCACCACCGGCTTGCCGGCTGCCTGCACGGCCAGCAGTTCGGCGCGGATCTGCTCGGCGGCAAAGGCGCTGCCGCCGGGGCTGTCGATGCGCAGCACCAGGGCCTTGATGCTCTTATCCTGGGCGACCTTGCGCAGCAGACGGGAGAGGGACTCCCCGCCGATGCTGCCGGGGGGCTGGTCGCCATTTTGGATGGTGCCGGCGGCGACAATCAGGCCGATGCGCGGCTTGTGTTGCTCGGCGTAGCGGTCGGGCTGACGCCGCAGATAGTCGCGGAACCCGATGTGCTGATAACCCACCTCGTCCTTGCTGACGCCGGCAAATTTGGCAATCGCCTGAACTTGTTCGTCGTGAGTGGCCAGTTTATCGACCAGCTTCTGTTGCAGGGCATAGGTGGCGGCGTTGCCCTGGGCGGCCTTGAGCCGTTGCAGCAGCTGATCCTTGTTCGGGTTGATGGCATCGGCGGCGATTTTGCGTGCCTCGGCCGCATCCTTGACATAGGCCTGCCACAGTTGATTCAGCCAGCGGCTGTTGGCCTCGCGCGCCTCGGGGGACATGTCATCCCGGGTGTAGGGCTCGACGAAGGACTTGTAGGTGCCGACCCGGAATACGTGGGGGGTGATGTTGAATTTTTCCAGAGCCGACTTGTAGTAGAAGTTGTACAGCCCCAGCCCCTGGATCATCACGGCACCCGCCGGATCGAGCAGGATCTGATCGGCGTGGGCGGCCAGCAGATATTGATGCTGGACGAAGAAGTCGCCGCTGGCGATCACCGGTTTGCCGCTGCGGCGGAAGTTATCCAGCGCCCGGGTGATCTGACTGAGTTTGCTCAGGTTGCTCGACTCCAGATCCTGCAACTGCAGCACGATCCCCTTGATCTTGGGATCATGGCGGGCCTGCTCGATGGCATAGACCACATCGCTGACCAGGGTCTCCGGCGGTGGCTCATCGCTAGCCAGCCATTTTTGCATCAAGCGGCTGGAGGGATCCTGCACGCTGCTCTGCTCAACCAACTGACCGGTCAGATCCAGCACCAGGGCGCCGCTCTTGGCTTGCAGTTGCTCCTGTTCATCGTGACTGAGTACCAGGATGACCAGGATCAGCAGCACCAAAAATACCAGGTTGATGATGAGCTGACGGGTGAAGTTCAACCAGCGCCAACCGGTTTGCAGTAGCCATTTGAATGGGTGAAAAATGGTAGCCATTCGACTCTTATCTCCGATGAGGAAAGTGGCCCATTATGGGGCCCGGTCGAAAAAATACCAAGGATGCGATCGTGCCCACGAATGGGGCAACGGCTTTTGCCGCCCCCCGCAGGGCTCACTATTCTCAAGAGGTTCCCTTCGTTTGCCGGAGTCGCCATGTCCGATTATCCCCATCTGTTTACCCCGCTGGATCTGGGGTTCATCCGTCTGTCAAACCGGGTGATCATGGGGGCGATGCAGACCGGACTCCTGGCGCAACCCCACGGCGTCGAGCGGCTGGCTGCCTTCTATCGGCTCAGGGCCGAACAGCAGGTGGCACTCATCATCAGCGGCGGTACCTCGCCGACGCTGCGCGGGCGCTCGCAACTGGACGGCGATGAGCTCAGCACGACCCGCCATCTGAAGAGTCACCGGCCCCTGACCCAGGCGGTGCACGAAGCCGGCGGCAAGATCGCGCTGCAACTGTTTCACGCCGGGCGTTATGCCAATCATCCACTGGCCGTCGCGCCATCGGCCATTCGGGCACCGGGTGCCCGTTTTACCCCCCATGAGCTCAGCGATGGTCAGATCCGGCAATTGATCGCCGATTTTGCGGCGACAGCCGCGCTGGCGCGGGAGGCCGGTTACGACGGCATCGAGTTGACCGGGGCGGGCGGTTATCTGCTCAACCAGTTCCTCTCGGGCCGGACCAACCAGCGGCAGGATGCCTGGGGGGGCTCCGTCGCGGCGCGCCCGGCGCTGGTGCTGGCGGTCTTGGCGGCGGGCAAGGAGGCGGCTATTTGCCGGCCTGGTTTTTTCATGGATACTGTCCGTCCTGTCAGGAACATGGCGTAAGCCACGCGAGGTGGATCATGGATGCTCTTACATTATTGCTGCAACGCCATTCGGTTGCCCAGTTGCGGGAGCCGGCGCCATCGGGGGCTGAGCTGGAGAACATACTCCAGGCCGGCTTGCGGGCTCCGGATCACGGCGCCCTGCATCCCTGGCTGTTTTTGCTGGCTCAGGGCGAGGGCCGGCAACGCCTGGGCGAGCTGCTCGCCGAGGTCGCCCAGGCGCGGGGGCTCGCCACGGAGGCCATCGAGAAGGCGCGCAAGGCCCCCTTGCGGGCACCTCTGGTCATCACCGTGGTGGCGCGCACCCAACCCCACGACCAGGTGCCACGTCTGGAGCAGGAGCTGTCGGCCGGATGCGCCGTGATGGCGATGCAGATGGCCGCTCAGGCTCAGGGCTTTGGTGGCATCTGGCGCTCGGGCTGGTTTATCTTCGATCGCCTGTTGCATCAACGCCTCGGACTGGGGGAGCAGGAGCAGATCGTCGGCTTTCTCTATCTGGGCACGCCGAACGCGGAGCCCAAACCCCATCGCCCCTTGAGCAGTGATTCTTTTATTCGCCACCTGTAACCACGACGGCCTGTTCATCGAGCGGATGAAGATATAACCAATGACGCTACCTTATGGACTCAGTGACTTGATCCGGCGCGCCGAAACAGGCATGTTGGCGACCCTTTGGCAAATAGGATCTCGGTGGTGATGCACAACCGACAATCGGCACTGGACATGACCTTGCTGCTCGGCCTCTGGTTGGTCTGGGGATACAGCTGGATCGCCAGCAAATTAGGGTTGGCCTATGCCACGCCCCTGCAGATGGCCGAGTATCGGTTGACGCTGGCGCTGTTGACCCTCGGCGGCCTGCTGCTCTGGCGGCGTAGCTCTTGGCGACTGCCCCCCCTGTGGCCGACTCTCGGCCTGGGATTGACCCAAACCACGGGATTTACCCTCTTCTCAACCCTGGCGCTCTTGGAGGCGGGGACCGGCAAGGTCACCATTCTTTGCTACACCATGCCGTTTTGGACCCTGCTGTTGGCACGCCTGTTTTTGGGCGAACACCTGCGCCCCTTGCAGTGGTGGGCTGTGCTGCTGGCGTTTTTAGGGCTGCTGTGTGTGCTCACCCCCTGGCAGGACTGGCCCAGTTGGCGCGGCGATCTGCTGGCCCTGGCTGCGGGTTTTTGCTGGGCCCTGTCGGCCATAATCGCCAAGCGATTGCGGAGCAAACACCAGGTAGAAACCCTGAACCTGACCTTCTGGCAACTGGCGTTCGGCTTGCTGCCGCTGTATGGCCTCTCGCTGTTCTGGGTTCAGCCGGCGGTGGATTGGCAACCCGAGTTCTGGGCCATCTTGCTTTTCAACGGTTGCCTGGCGGCCGGGCTGGGTTGGCTCATCTGGCTGCACCTGTTATCCCGTCTGGCGGCGGGTACGGCCAGTCTCAATACCTTGGCGATCCCTGCGGTGGCGCTGCTGTTTGCCTGGTGGCAGCTGGGGGATGTGCCTACGCTTGCCGAGTGGATCGGCATGGCCCTGATTGCCGCGGCGCTGGCGCTGCTGGCCTCCATGAGTTATTGGGGCGAGCGGCCGCCGCTGGCGGCTTAGCTCAAGGACGCCATTCGGTGCGGCGGGCGATGTCGTCGGGTAGCTGGATGCCCCAGCGGGCCAGGGCTGCATGGCTAAAGAGATATTCGCCGCGGGGGGCGATGCGCGGCTGAACCGCGGATTTCGCGCCTCCGGCGAGGATCTCCTGCGCCAGCTTGGCGGTCGTCTCACCCTGTTGTCGACCACTGATCACCAGACCGCCACACGCCAGCTTGGGACCTATGCTGAAATCCCAGAAGGAAAATAGCGGGATCGGCGTGTGCTCGCCGGTCCAGGTCAGCACCTGGTCGGCGCTCTGGTATTGGCCGAAGCGGTCGCTGATGGTGTGGTACAGGCCGATGAAGAGCAGATCGTAGCCATTGCTCTTGGCCTGACTGACCTCTTGTTTCCAAAGTTCATCGCTATGGATGAGCTTGATATCGATGGTCAACGACCCCACCTGCTGACTCTCCAGGCCGCGAAACTCCTCGTTAATTGCGGTCTGTGACACCTCGCTGGCATCGAAGAGGATCAGGGCGCGCCTGGCATTCGGAACCAGCTGTCCCATCTCGTGAACGTTGCGTTTCATCAAGGGGCGCTCCAGCACCCCGGTCAGATTTTGCAAGCCGTAAAAACCGCTGCGTCTTGGATTTCCGTTCATCCCCAGATAGACCACCGGGGTATGGTTGGCCGCAATGCGCCGGGCCAGCAGGTTGATGGCATTGTCGTCGCCGAGGATCACCAACGCCGGGGAGAGCGCCAGATAGGCGTACCAAGCCTTTTCTGCCTGTGTGGCAAATTCGCTTTCCGGTAGCCGTTTGGTGTCCAGATAGAAGAAGTGCAGGGTGTGGTTGGCGCCGAGCTGTTGCTGCAGGGCCTGGCGATAGCTGATGTCCCACGGATGCTGGTGGTGGTAGCTCTCGATGACCAGAATGTCGGCGGCCAATAGTGGCTGAGAGCCCAGCAGGCAGCATAGACCCAACAGCCGCCACAGACGACGCCACCAGAGACTACTCGTAACGGGGCTAGCGGCGACGGAATTGGTCTCGCCGGAACTCGCCACGATGAAAGATAAATTCGGCATATTCATGCCGTTATTGATAACAAGCATTCACCTTGGTTACCCGGAGCTGCTTCGCGTTACGACGATCCCTCGGCCTGGTCCGCCACGATTTTTTCTACCACGATCACTATTTCGCCATCCGGGAGCCGGGTATTGAGCCGTTGCCCGAGTGTCACGTCGGCGACCGAGCGGATCACCCCACCGGCCTGATTGCGCGTGATGCTGTAACCGCGAGCTAGCGTCGATAAGGGGCTTAGCGTTTCCAAACGAGCCGCCAGCAGTTGTTGCCGCTGGTGGCGCTGCGCCATGCCATGTTGCCAACTGTCACTCAGCCCCTGTTGCAGGCGCTGCAGCCGTTGCATTGCCTCCTGCAGCCGCCGCAGAGGCGAACTCAGACGCAGGCGTTCGGCCAACCGCTCTTGCCGGTGGCGGGCTTGGGTCAGGCGCAGTTGCAGGGCGTGTTGCAGGCGAGCCTGGGCCTCATCCAGCCGCTGCTGCTGTTGTTGCAGCCGGCGTTCAGGATGCTGATGGTGCAGCGAGCGTTGCAACAGCACAAAACGGTGGGCAAGAGTGGTCAGTCGTTGCTGGATGGCGCGTTGCAGACGCCCCTGTAACATCAACAGCCGTTGGACCTGCGCCTGCTGATCCGGGGTGACCAGCTCGGCCGCCGCCGACGGGGTGGGGGCGCGCAAATCGGCGGCGAAGTCGCTCAGGGTGACATCGCTCTCATGGCCGACAGCACAGACGATCGGCAGGGCGCTGGCGGCGATGGCGCGCACCAGCCTCTCATCGTTGAAACACCAGAGATCCTCGATGGAGCCGCCGCCTCGCCCGATGATCAGCAGATCGCACTCCCGACGACGATTGGCGCGGGCCAGCGCGGCGATCAACTGCTCGGCCGCCTGCTCGCCCTGTACCAGGGCGGGATAGAGGATCACCGGGATGCCGGGGGCGCGCCGACGCAGCACGGTCAGCAGATCGTGGATGGCGGCGCCGGTGGGCGAGGTGATGAGGCCGATACAGCGCGGATGGGCGGGGAGCGGCCGTTTGCGCTCGGCGGCAAACAACCCCTCGGTCTGCAGTCGTTGTTTGAGTTGTTCCAGCTGCAGTTGGAGTTGCCCGGCGCCGGCTGGCTGCATGGTTTCGATGATGAGCTGGTAGTCACCGCGCGGCTCGTAGAGCGACAGGCGAGCCTGCACCAGCACCTGCTGCCCCTCGAGTGGTCGAAAGGCCACGCGGCGGTTTTGCCCGCGAAACATGGCACAACGGACCTGGGCCCCAGAGTCTTTGAGCGAGAAGTACCAGTGTCCCGAGCTGTGCAGCACCAGGTTGGAGATTTCTCCGACCAGCCACACCAATCCCATCTCCTGCTCCAGCAGGATACGAACGGCACTATTGAGACGACTGACGGTGAAAATCGTCGGGTTGGTTGCGGGCACTGGGGATTCCTCAAGGCAAACTCGGGTGGCGCCATTATCCGGGAGTCAGCGCTTCGGCGAAAAGCATTTTCGTAAAATAACAACAAAAAGAGCTTTACCAACCGGGATCAACTGCCTAGAATTCCGCTGCAATATTTTACCCACCCTCAAACCTCCTTAACGGTGAGATATTGCCATGTTGCGTATAGCCAAAGAAGCCCTGACCTTCGACGATGTTTTGTTGGTTCCGGCCCACTCTCAAGTGTTACCCCATACCGCTGATCTGCGTACTCGCCTGACCAAGGATATAGTTCTGAATATCCCCATGGTCTCTGCTGCCATGGATACCGTCACCGGTGCCCGTCTGGCAATTGCCCTGGCGCAAGAAGGCGGTCTTGGTTTCATCCACAAGAACATGTCCATTGAGCAGCAAGCCGAGAAGGTTCGCCGCGTCAAGAAGTTCGAAAGTGGCATCGTCGCCAGCCCGGTGACGGTTCACCCCGAAATGACCATCGCCGAAATCAAGGAGTTGACTCACTCCTGTGGTTTTGCCGGTTTCCCGGTGGTGACTGCGGCGGGCGAGCTCGAAGGCATCATCACCGGCCGTGACGTGCGTTTTGTCACCGACCTGTCGATGAAGGTTCACGAGGTGATGACCCCGAAGGCGCGTCTGGTCACTGTGCGTCAGAATGCCTCCCGTGAGGAAGTGCAGAGCCTGATGCAGAAGCACCGTATCGAGAAGGTGCTGATCACCGACGATGCGTTCCACCTGACCGGCATGATCACCGTCAAGGATTTCCAGAAGGCCGAGCGTAAGCCCAACGCCTGTAAGGATGCTCTGGGTCGTCTGCGCGTCGGTGCGGCGGTTGGTGCCGGTGCCGGCAACGAAGAGCGGGTTGCTGCTCTGGTCGAAGCCGGTGTGGATGTCCTGCTGATCGACTCCTCCCACGGCCACTCTCAAGGGGTGCTGGATCGTATCCGCGCCACCCGCTTGGCCTATCCGGATCTGCAAATCGTCGGCGGTAACGTCGCGACGGCTGCCGGTGCTTTGGCGTTGGCCGAAGCCGGTTGCAGCGCGGTCAAGGTCGGTATCGGCCCAGGCTCCATCTGTACCACTCGTATCGTCACCGGGTGCGGCGTGCCGCAGATCACCGCAGTTGCCGATGCCGTGGCTGCCTTGCAAGGCTCCGGGATCCCGGTGATCGCCGATGGTGGTATCCGCTTCTCTGGGGATATCGCCAAGTCGATTGCTGCTGGTGCACATCTGGTGATGGTCGGCTCCATGTTCGCCGGTACCGAAGAGTCTCCAGGTGAGATCGAGCTGTTCCAGGGCCGCTCCTTCAAGTCTTACCGCGGCATGGGCTCACTGGGTGCCATGTCCAAGGGCTCCTCCGATCGTTACTTCCAGTCCGATAACGCCGCTGACAAGCTGGTGCCGGAAGGGATCGAGGGCCGGGTTCCCTACAAGGGACTGGTCAAGGAGATCATCCACCAGCAGATGGGCGGTCTGCGTTCGGCCATGGGGCTGACCGGTAGCGCCACCATCGAGGATCTGCGGACCAAGGCCGAGTTTGTGCGCATCACCGGCGCTGGTATCAAGGAATCCCACGTCCACGACGTGACCATTACCAAGGAAGCTCCCAACTACCGTATGGGTTGATGGGAACGACAGGGCGCTTAGCGCCCTGTCTGTTTTGTTATCGGCAGCCGGGCTATCTGGCTGCCGCAATCACAGCGTTATATCAGGAAGACCATGAATAAAAATATTCACGATCACCGTATTCTGATCCTGGACTTCGGTTCACAGGTCACCCAACTGATCGCCCGCCGTGTGCGGGAAATCGGCGTCTACTGCGAATTGTGGGCCTGGGATGTCACCGAAGAGCAGATCCGCGAATTCAAGCCGAACGGCATCATCCTCTCCGGCGGCCCTGAGTCGGTCACCGAGGCGGGTAGCCCGCGGGCGCCGCAGTACGTGTTTGAAGCTGGTGTCCCTGTGATGGGTATCTGCTATGGCATGCAGACCATGGCCGAGCAGCTCGGTGGCAAGGTGGAAGGCTCCACCACCCATCGCGAATTTGGCTATGCCCAGATCGAGGTGAAGAGTCCCTGCGCTCTGTTCGACAAGATTGAAGATGCGCTGAGTGAGACCGGCACGCCGTTGCTGGACGTCTGGATGAGCCATGGTGACAAGGTTACCGCGATCCCGGAAGGCTTTGTCACCACCTCGTCCACTCCGAGCTGCCCCCATGCCGCCATGGCTGATGAATCCCGCCGTTTCTACGGCGTGCAGTTCCACCCGGAAGTGACGCACACCCGTCAGGGAGCGCGCATGCTGGAGAACTTCGTCAAAAATATCTGTGGTTGTGAATCGCTGTGGACGCCTGCCACCATCATCGACGATGCCATCGCCCGCATTCGCGAGCAGGTGGGCAGTGACGAGGTGATCCTGGGTCTCTCCGGCGGTGTCGACTCCTCCGTGGTGGCCATGTTGCTGCATCGCGCCATCGGTAAGCAGTTGACCTGCGTCTTCGTCGATAACGGTTTGCTGCGTCTGAACGAAGGCGAGCAGGTGATGGAGATGTTCGGGGACCACTTCGGTCTGAATATCGTCCACGTCAAGGCCGAAGATCGTTTCCTCTCGGCGCTGGCGGGCATCAGCGATCCGGAAGCCAAGCGCAAGACCATCGGTCGCGTCTTCGTCGAGGTCTTCGATGATGAAGCCAAGAAGCTGACCAACGTCAAGTGGCTGGCGCAGGGGACCATCTATCCGGATGTCATCGAATCTGCCGCCTCCAAGACCGGCAAGGCTCACGTCATCAAGTCTCACCACAACGTCGGCGGTCTGCCGGAAGAGATGAAGATGGGTCTGGTCGAGCCGCTGCGCGAGCTGTTCAAAGATGAAGTTCGCCGCGTCGGTCTGGAGCTGGGTCTGCCCTACGACATGCTCTACCGTCACCCGTTCCCGGGCCCGGGCCTCGGCGTGCGTGTGCTGGGCGAGGTGAAGAAGGAGTACTGCGATCTGCTGCGTCGTGCCGATGCCATCTTCATCGAAGAGCTGCGCAAGGCCGACCTGTACCACAAGGTCAGCCAGGCCTTCGTGGTGTTCCTGCCGGTACGCTCTGTCGGTGTGATGGGCGATGGCCGCAAGTACGACTGGGTCGTCTCCCTGCGCGCCGTGGAAACCATCGACTTCATGACCGCCCACTGGGCGCACCTGCCGTATGAACTGCTGGGGCATGTGTCGAATCGGATCATCAATGAAATCAACGGCATCAGCCGCGTGGTCTACGATGTTTCCGGCAAGCCACCAGCAACCATCGAGTGGGAATAATCTTTTTCTTGCTCAGAGCAATATAAGCAGAGGGTGCCTTAATCGGCACCCTCTTTGTATTCCGGCTCCGGCTCAAACAGGGATAGCTGCTCGGGGTGGGGGACGGTAGGGCAGCTCTGCTGGGTTTTGCGGCGTGCCCGTGCGCGGCACAGACGCAACACCTCGCGTTTTTGCTCATCACTCATCTCAAGCCAGCGAAAACGCTCGTCCCGCGAGCGGTGACAGCCAAGGCAGTAGCCTCGCGCATCCGTCTGGCAGACGCCGATACACGGACTGCCGAGGGCGAACAGCTCCAGCTGGCTGGCCATGAGGTTCGCTAGCGGATCACTACGGCGGTGCCGCTGATGCTGACCATCAGCATGCCGCCGTTGGGGCCGACCACCTCATAATCGAGATCGATGCCGACCACGGCATTGGCGCCCAGGGCGGCGGCGCGCTCGGAGAGTTCGCCCATGGCTATCTCGCGGGCCTTGGCCAACTCCTTTTCATAGGCGCCGGAGCGGCCGCCGATGATGTCGCGGATGCCGGCAAACAGATCCTTGAAGATGTTGGCGCCCAGAATGGCTTCGCCGACGACAATGCCGCGATAGTCAACGATGGTTTTGCCTTCCAGCGTGGGGGTGGTTGAGAGGATCATCGCTTGCTCCTGTGGATGGGGTGAGACCCAGCATAACAGGCGCGACAAGGCTTAGAAATGGGGCGAGGTGGTGAGGGCGCGCGGGCTTGGCACAAATAGCGACGCAAAAAAAGGCGCAGGGAGTGCCTGCGCCGAAACGGAGTAAAGGACTTTGTCTTACCATCAATCCAGCAGCTTGCGATGCAATCGCTGAATGATCTCCTCCGCCTGGCTCTCGCGAACCAGGAAGCAGAGATTGTGGGCGCTGGCGCCGTAGCAGATCATGCGGATGTTGACGTCATCGACGGCTTCAAACACGCGGCTACCGGCACCACTGACTTCACTCATGCGATTGCCGATGAGTGCGATCAGTGCCAAATCATGTTCCACCTTGACCTTACACAGGGCACTGAGCTCGGCGAGGACTTCGTCGCCCAGCACCGATTTGCCGCTGGATTGGCTACCGGTGTGGTCCAGGGTCAGCGCCACGCTGACTTCGGAGGTGGTGATGAGATCGACCGAGATGCGATGGCGCGCCAGAATGCTGAATACGTCGGCCAGGAAACCGCAGGCGCCGAGCATGTTCGGGCTTTGCAGCGTCAGCAACACCTGGTTGCGGCGCAGCGCCACGGCACGGAACAGCGGGGTCGATTCGGTGGTGGAGCGAACCCAGGTGCCACCTGCAGCCGGATCCTTGCTGGAGCCGACAAAGACCGGAATGTTGCGTCGCACCGCCGGTTGCAGGGTGGAGGGGTGCAGCACCTTGGCGCCGAAGGTGGCCATTTCGGCCGCTTCGGAGAAGCTGATCTCGGGAATTGGGTGCGCGCTTTTGACCATGCGCGGATCCGTGGTGTAGATGCCGGGCACGTCGGTCCAGATCTCCAGCTCGCAGACGTTCAGGGCTTCAGCCAGCAAGGCGGCGCTGTAGTCGCTGCCGCCGCGGCCCAGGGTGGTGGTCTGTCCCTCGGCGTTGGCGCCGATGAAGCCTTGAGTGATGACATAGTGATCCGCCAGCAGCGGCGCCAGCTCTTGCTGAGCCAGGCTGCGCAGTGCTTCGATGGCCGGGGTCGCCTTACCAAAACGGCTGTCGGTGCGCATCACCTTGCGGACATCAAACCAAACCGATGAGTGACCTTGCTGATTCATCAGCTCGGTGAACAGACGGGTCGACATCAGCTCGCCTTGGGCGACGATGCGATCCACCAAGGCGGCATCGCTGGCCACGCAAGCCTGATTGGCCAGATCGCGGACTTCATCCAGCATGTCGCGGATGGTCTGGGTCAGTGTGGCTGGTCGGCCGAGGGCATCCAGAATATGGAACTGGATATCGGTCAGGCGCTGCAGACGATCTTCGCGGGCGGCGGCGTCCAGCGTGCCTTGCGAAAGTTCAACCAGCAGGTTGGTCACCCCGGCGCTGGCGCTGAGCACCACGACGCGGGTCTTGGGATTATTGACAACCACTTGAGCACAACGGCTCATGGCTTCGGCATTGGCAACACTGGTGCCGCCAAACTTGGCTACGCAAACCTGGTTCACGACTGAGCTCCTGACGATAACTGCTGAAAATTCCGTTTTAATTCAAAAACCAGGAGGGTGAAACCGGTTGGGTAGGCTAGGGGCGGGAAAGGAGATTCCTGCCAGAAGCACTTCACCGATCCGGTGACAGCCCGAGGGATTCAGCCCTCGCAGCCGACTCGCTTGCATTCAGTGACAAGCGGGTCTCGGCGTTGCTCCCCCTCAGCGGCACTCATCGGAGACTGACCTCCTCACACCGCTTACCTGGGCAACGCGCCTCTTCTGGTCCCCGCCAGGGCGGGGTGACTGACAGAAATACCTGTTATGGCCATTCCCTGTCAATCAACAAGCTGGTTCTTGAGCAAAAAAAAGATGTAACCGGATCCAGAAAGCCATTTCAAATTGTGATCTGGACAGGCTTTTATTGTTAATTTCCTGAAAACACGGCCCATTTATGTGACCGGTTCCACGCTTCAAACGGTTCCACACTGCTATATTACGCCGCGTGGAAACCAGAAATCTCCATTGCCAAAACGGGGCCGGTAAATTTGTCGGCCCCGTCTTTTTTTATATATTTTTCAATAAGATCTTCGAACGACGTTGGTAGTTGTACAGCTTTTGCTTGGCCATCGGCAGATCGCTGACCTCCACCGGCTCGAAACCGCGTTCACGGAACCAGTGAATAGAGCGGGTCGTCAATACAAACAGCTTGTGAATGTTCTGCCGCCGGGCGTGCTCTTCAATCTTGGCCACCAGGCGATCGCCGCGGCTGGAGCTGCGGTAGTCCGGGTGGATCGCCACGCAAGCCATCTCCGCCATCGCATCTTCCGGGAAGGGATAGAGTGCGGCGCAGCCAATCACCATGCCATCCCGCTCGATGATGCTAAAGTGCTCAATCTCCATCTCCAACTGCTCACGCGAGCGCCGGACCAGTATGCCTTCGGCTTCCAACGGCCGGATCAGATCCAGGATGCCGCCGATGTCGTCGATGGTGGCGGCTCGGGCCTGTTCGGCGCTCTGCCGGACGATCTGGGTGCCGATGCCGTCCCGGGTGAACAGCTCTTGCAACAGGGCGCCATCTTCCTTGTAACTGACCAGGTGGCAGCGGGGAACCCCGGCGCGGCAGGAGGCGATGGCGGCATGGAAGTAACGCGCCGTCCCCGAACTTTCGTCCCCCTGTTGTTCCAGGGCACTGAGATACTCCTCGGCCTGCTCGGGGAAAAGTTCGGAGACCACATGACCATCCTGGCTGATGACCCCTTGGGAGGAACAGAACGCGATCAGCTTGTCCGCCTTGAGGTGGATGGCGACCTGAGCCGCGATCTCCTCGGCATTGACGCTGAAGCTTTCGCCAGTGACCGAGAAACCAACCGGAGAGATCAGCACGATGGCGTTTTGTTCAAGCTGACGGCGGATGCCATCGCTGTCGATACGCCGCACCTTGCCGCTGTGGCAGTAATCGATGCCATCATCGACGCCGATGGGTTGCGCCGTGACGAAGTTGCCGCTGACCACGTTCAGACGGGCACCCTGCATCGGGGTGTTGACCAGTCCCATGGAGAGCCGGGAGGTGATCTCCAACTGCAGTCCGCCGCACACCTGTTTGATGATGCGAAAGCTGTCGCTATCGGTGACGCGGACCCGTTTGTGAAAGCGGGAGCGGATGCCGGCCTGAGCCAGCGCGCCATCGATCTGCGGCCGTGCCCCAAAGACCAACACCAGGCGGATACCGAGGCTCTGCAGCAGGGCAATATCGGCCACTATGTCGTTGAAGTTATCGTCGGCGATGGTTTCGCCTCCGATCATGATGACGAAGGTGGAGCCTCTATGATGATTGACATAGGGGGTTGAGTGGCGAAACGCATTAACCAGCACTGCATCTCTTTCGCGAACCATCAGTTTATCCCTTTACCCTACAACAGAAATTGGCGATATCATCGTGAAAAAAACGGCATATCGCAAGTATAAATAGTCAGTAAAAGTGATTTTTTATGTTGCTTGGTGCGGGAGGGAAACCAACCGATACCGAGTCAGGCACCGGGTCCTCTCCCGATTTTTATCTCGGTTGGCGGTCACTCCATGATCCGTCTCACCCCTGAATGTCCCGGATCATCGTATGATGAGTCCGCTGCCCATGTGGATGTTTTACCTCACAAAACAGTGATGCCGAGTGGATTATCCTCGTAGCTGGGCACCGAGCATCGCGCCCCCATTTTATGATGGGCGTCGCGGTGGTTTTGGCTTGGTTCTGCCCTGAACTCAGGGCAAACTAAGGCCTTGTTCAACACCCAGAAAAAGGATTGCAGGATGTTAAGCAAACACGTCAGCTTTATCGTCGACCAGAAGGGGAATCGTCGAGCCGCTGTGGTTCCTATCGACATTTTCGATGAGTTGATGGCGTTACAAAAAGCGTTGGCGAGCAATACGCCGGGCCAGCGGGAGCACTACTTCTTCAGCGTCAAAGGCGCTGAGGCGAGCGGCTATCCGGTGGGGCAACGCAGCAAGCCTGGATTCATGGTGCTGGCTGGCTCTCGGGTCCACGGCGAACAGGCGGACTCATTGCGCGAGCCGGTGATCGAGCTGCGGCAAAATTTGCTGCAAAAAGGGGTGTTGGTGGCTGATGGTACCGGCTATCTGTTCACTCAGGATCAGCTCTTTAACAGCCCGAGCCTGGCGGCCAGCCTGATTGCCGGGAATAACCGCAGCGGTCTGGATGCCTGGAGCAACCAGGAAGGCTTCACCCTCAAACAGTCCGGTTTTGGTAAGAAAGAGTAGCCGGGAGCCGCTGCGTATCGCCGATGACGGTGAGCGTGTCGGTCGGTGAGCCGGGGACGAGCGCTCCGAAGCTCCGCCGAGTGATTTCGGTCTGTGCCGTCGCTCCCGTGGCCACTTTTCTTATTTAGAAGCTGATGGCGCTTCATCGGGAGCTGATGGCTCCGTTAGTCTCGGGAGTCTGCTTGCCTACCTCGTCCAGTTCCTATCAAACCCTCGATGGCTTCATCCTGACTCGGCAGAGCCAGGATCGACGGGTCTTTCCGGCGACGGATGAACACAATGTGGTGATCCTGTGGCTGGCCACGGATCGGAGGCCGGTGCAGCTGGTTTATGCCGGTGACGAGGTGCAGTTTTTGCTGGCGCAAGCCGATCAGGAGCGTGCCTTGCAACTGTTCCGGCAGCATGGGATCCGTGGGCATCTGCGCCACTCGGGTCTGCGCAGTTTTTCCGGCGAGCCGCTACTGAGCTGCTGTTTTGCAACCCTGGCCCGTACCCATCGAGCGCGAGAGCTGTTGCAGTTGCACGGCATCCGAGTCTTGGAGGCCGATATTCGTCACGCCGAGCGAGTGTTGATGGAGCGCTTCATCACCGGCGGCGTGCGGGCCAGCGGAATCCTGACCCACCGCAATGGCTACAGGCAGATGCAGGTGCAGACGTTGGCGCCTTGCGATTATCGTCCGACGTTCACCGTCCTCTCGCTGGATGTCGAGTGTTCGATGTCCGGTGAACTCTATTCGGTGGCGTTGCAGGGGCTGGGACGCGACGGTCGGCCGGTGGCGCAGGTGATCCTGATCGGCGAGCCTCAACCCCATGCCGAAGAATTCGAGATCCAATGGGTCAGCGATGAACGACGCTTGCTGCTGGCGTTGGGACCGATCATCCAACGGCTCGATCCAGACCTCATCATCGGCTGGAATGTGGTCAACTTCGATTTTCAACTGCTGATCCGCCGTGCCGAGTTGCATCAACTCGTGCTGCGCTGGGGACGCGGTGGCGAGCCCATCCGCTGGCGGCCGGGGCGCGAGGAGGGGCAGCAGGGGATGGTGACGTTCCCGGGGCGAGTGGTGCTCGATGGCGTGGCGACCCTGAAGTCAGCCACCTGGCAGTTTGACAGTTTCAGCCTGGAGTTTGTGGCGCGCAGTCTGTTGGGGCGGGGGAAAGCCATCGATGAGGTCGATGAGCGTGGCACTCGGATCGGCGAGCTGTTCCGGCACGACCAGTTGGCGCTGGCGCGTTACAACCTGGAAGATTGCCGCCTGGTCAGCGAGATCTTTGCCCATTGCCACCTGATTGAGTTCGCGCGCCTGCGCAGCCAGCTCACCGGACTGGAACTCGATCGCTATGGTGGCTCGGTGGCGGCATTTACTCACCTCTATCTGCCCCACCTGCACCGCCGCGGCTACGCGGCCCCGGATCTGGGGACGATTGCCGGGGCTCCATCCCCCGGCGGCTATGTGATGGATTCGCGCCCCGGTCTCTACCGGCATGTTTTGGTCCTCGATTACAAGAGCCTCTACCCGAGCATCATCCGCACCTTTGCCATCGATCCGCTGGGGTTGATCCTGGGTTTGCAGGAGCAGGCTCAGAGCCAAGAGCCGCCTGCGCAAGGCTCGCCGATCCCGGGTTTTCTCGGGGCGTATTTTTCTCGTCAAGAGGCTATCTTGCCGAGCCTGATTGCCCAGCTGTGGCTGGAGCGCGACAAGGCCAAGGCGCAACGAGATGACGCCCTTTCGCGGGCCATCAAAATTCTGATGAACTCCTTTTATGGCGTCTTGGGATCGAGTGGTTGTCGTTTCTTCGATCCGCGGCTGGCCTCCAGCATCACGCTGCGCGGACAGTGGATCATGCTAGAGACCAGAAAGTGGCTGGAGGCGGCCGGTTTTCAGGTGATCTACGGGGATACCGACTCGACCTTTGTCTGGTTGCAGCGGGAGGACGACGCCGAGCAGGCCGAGCAGATCGGCCGCCAACTGGCTGCCGGCATCACGGCCTATTGGCGTGAACGGTTGGCTCAGGAGTGGGGGCTGGACTCGTGCCTGGAGTTGCAGTTTGAGCGCCACTACCGCCGTTTCTTGATGCCGACCATCCGCGGCACCGAGGTGGGCAGCAAGAAGCGCTATGCCGGGCTGACCGGCGTCGGCGAGCAGGAGCAGCTCATCTTCAAGGGGCTGGAGACGGTGCGCACCGATTGGACCGAGCTGGCAAAACAATTCCAAAAAGGGCTCTATCAACGCATCTTCCATGATGAGGATCCGGGGCCCTTCATCGCCGAGATGATCCACAAGACGCGCAGTGGGCAGGTGGATGACTGGCTGGTTTATCGCAAACGACTGCGGCGCCGACTCAGCGACTACCTGAAGAGTCAGCCCCCCCACGTCAAGGCGGCGCGCCTGGCCGATGAGGCGCGGATCCGTGCCGGTTTGCCGCCGCGCTATCAGCAGCGGGGTGCCATTGCCTATGTGATGACCACCCAAGGCCCGGAGCCTTTGGAGTACCGCACGGCACCGCTGGATTATGAACACTACATTCAAAAGCAGCTCAGACCGGTGGCAGAGGCCATCTTGCCCTTTGTCGGCCTCAATTTCGGCGCTTGGTCCGAGGGGCAGTTACCACTGTTTTAACGGTCGGAGCGTTAACCCCCCGCCAGCTTGACGGTGAACCCTGCCTTGATGAGTTCGGCCTGGATCAGATTGCGCTTGTCACCCTGAATTTCGATGATGCCCTCCTTGATGGCGCCGCCGGTGCCGCATTTTTTCTTCAGCAGGGTGGCTAGCTCTTTCTGCCGTTCGCCCGGGACGCCGTGGATGGTGATGACACCGGCTCCCTTGCGCCCTTTGTTTTCCCGACGCAGACGCACGATGCCATCCTGGGGAAAGGGGGAGGCGGAGCTGGCCGCAGGCTTGTTGGTCTCCGCGACAAAGCCGCTGTCCGTGGAGTAGACGAGACGAGAGTTGGGATCAGACATGCGATGACTCCTCCTGATTGGCTGGCGAGTATAACCAAGGTTGGGCCTGAAAAAACCGCTTTATTTTGTGGTCATTCGCTCTATAATCATCCTCAGTGATAATCGTTATCAATAAGATTATGGAGCACGGCTTATGCGTTTGAGTGATATTCAGCCGGGAGAATCGGCCCGGATCCTGAGTTTGGCCGCCCTGGATGCCCCCATGCGTCGGAAATTGATGGTGATGGGATTATTGCCGCGCAGTGAAGTGCGTTTTATCCGGAGTGCGCCCTTGGGCGATCCGTTGCAGATCACAACCGGTGGCATCACGCTATCGGTGCAAAAAGCCTTGGCGGCGCAGATCGAGGTTGAAAGCCTATGAAGTGGAATTTGATGACCGTTGGTAATCCCAACAGTGGCAAGACCTCGTTGTTTAACGCGTTGACCGGCGCCAACCAGCAGGTTGGCAACTGGAGCGGTGTCACGGTCGATAAAAAGAGTGGTCATTTTGCGGTCGGTGACGATGAGTATCAGTTGATGGACCTGCCGGGGATCTATGCCTTGGAAAGCCGCGACAGCTCCATCGATGAGCAGATCGCCTTTCGCTACGCCATGACCCATAAGCCGGATCTGGTGATCAACGTCATCGATGCGACGGCTCTGGAGCGCTCGCTGCTGTTGACCCTGCAACTGCGGGAGCTGGGACTGCCGGTGCTGGTGGTGCTCAACAAATATGACGTGGTACGCAAACGGCGTCAGTCCATCGAGATCGAGGCGTTGAGCCAGGTGCTGGGTTGTCCGGTGGTGGCCTTGTCGGCCTATAACCGCAAGGAGATCTTGCTCCTCAAGCAGCAGTTACCTCAGCTCATCGCGCAAAGTTCAGGGGCTCCCCTGGCGCTGGATTATGGTGCCACGATAGAGGCCGCGGTCGCCGAGCTGGCACCGCAGGTTCAGCATCCACACTTGGCCCCGCGGGGTTGTGCGCTGCGTCTGCTCGAAGGCGATCCGCTACTGGATGAATCTTTGCAGTTGACCCATCAGCTGGCGGTAGCGGCCTTGATCCAGCGCACCCAGAGTCAGGTCGACCTGGATTTGAGTCTGGCGGATGTTCGCTATGGCTTCATTCATGAGCAGGCGCGCCCCTGCGTCGTGCAGCACGGCAAGTTGGGCGTCAAGGGCTCGGAGCGTCTGGATGCGTTGTTGCTCAATCGCTGGTTGGGGATCCCCATCTTCCTGGCGGTCATGTATTTGATGTTCCTATTTGCCATCAATGTGGGGAGTGCCTTCATCGATTTCTTCGATGTGTTAGCCGGTGCTCTGTTTGTCGATGGTCCTCGTCACTGGTTGGCACAACTACAGGCTCCCGAGTGGCTGGTTTCCGTGGTTGCCGATGGGGTGGGCAGCGGGATGCAGACGGTGGCCACCTTCATTCCGGTGGTCGGTTTCCTCTACCTGTTCCTCGCCGTGCTGGAAGCCTCGGGATATCTGGCCCGCGCCGCCTTCGTGGTGGATCGGCTGATGCGGCGTTTGGGATTGCCGGGCAAAGCGTTTGTCCCCATGCTGATGGGTTTTGGCTGCTCGGTGCCGGCCTTCATGTCGGCGCGCACTCTCAATGCCGAGCGTGAGCGCCTGACCACCACGGCCATGGCTCCGTTCATGTCCTGTGGCGCCCGCCTGCCGGTTTACGCGCTGTTTGCGGTGGCCTTCTTCCCGCAATCCGGGCAGAACATCGTCTTCTTGCTCTACCTCATCGGGATTGCCATCGCGATCGTGACCGGGCTGGTGTTACGCAAGACGCTGCTGCCCGGACACAGCAGCTCCATGCTGATGGAGATGCCCGATTATGAGTTGCCGCGCCCGAGCTATGTGTTGATCAAGACCTGGCACAAGTTGCGCAGCTTTGTGCTGGGGGCGGGCAAGACCATAGTTCTGATGGTGGCGGTGCTCAACCTGTTCAACTCGCTGGGGACGGATGGCAGCTTTGGCAATCAGAACACCGATAAGTCGCTGTTGAGTCAGGCGGCGGCGTTCGTCACCCCGGTTTTATCACCGCTGGGTGTTCGCGAGGACAACTGGCAGGCGACGGTCGGCATCGCCACCGGCATCTTTGCCAAAGAGGCGGTGGTGGGGACTCTCAACAGCCTCTATCAGACCCAGAGCGCGGATGAGGCGGGAGAGTTCAGCCTGAGTGACTCTTTCTTCGCGGCGGTGGCCACCATCCCTGAAAATCTGGCAGCCATCAATCCGTGGGATCCGGCTGGCCTGGAGCTGGGCGATCTGCAAGATCAGGCGGCGATGGCGGAAGAGCAGGAGGTGGATCTGTCGACCTTTGCCAACATGCAGACCCATTTCGACGGGCAGATCGGCGCCTTTGCCTACCTGCTGTTTGTGCTGCTTTATATGCCCTGCGCCGCCGCCATGGGGGCTCTGGTCCGTGAGTCGGGCCGCAACTGGGCCATCTTCACCGCCATGTGGTGCAACCTGATGGCCTTCATGGTCTCGACTCTCTACTACCAGTTGGCCACCTTCAGCGCCCATCCGCTGCAGAGCCTGGCCTGGGTGGCCTTCTACGGAGTGGTGGCGGTGCTGACCTGGTGGGGGATGCATCGCAAGGGCGATATTCTGGCGCGCAAGGTGGTGTTGGTATGATAGTGCGAGATGTTGGAACCCTGCTGGCCGAGCGTGGCCGCATGAGCCTGCGCGATCTGGCCCACCACTTCGCGGCGGACGAAGAGGCTATGGATGCCATGCTGGGCGTCTGGATGCGCAAGGGGCGGATCCGCAAGGTGAGCCAGAGTGGTTGCAGTGGCCGCTGCTGCGGGGCACGCGAAGAGACTCAGTACGAGTGGCTGCCCGAAGGGCAGATTGGCCTGGTGCAGAAGCAGTAGTCTCTTCCATGCACCGATGAACCGATGAGCCGATGAACCACGAGAATGGCCCGCACTGCGGGTCATTTTTTTATCCTGTCCTTGCGGCGCCAGGCTGGGGGTTGCAGGCTGGCATAGGCAGCAGACCCGGGCTTGGGCATAATAGCGGCGCAATCGGGAGGGGCTATGCAACAGGCGATGCAACAGCAAGAGGATGAACAGTGGATGCGCTACGCCATGCAGTTGGCGCAGCGTGCCGAAGAGGCCGGTGAAGTCCCGGTGGGGGCCGTGCTGGTGCGTGATGGTCAGGTGGTGGCCGACGGGTGGAATCTGTCGGTCTGTGAGCATGATCCGACCGCCCATGCCGAGATCCGGGTCTTGCGGGCCGCCGGGCAGCAGGTTGGCAACTACCGGTTGCTGGATACCACCCTGTACGTGACGCTGGAGCCCTGTCTCATGTGCACCGGTGCCCTGATCCATGCGCGAATTGGGCGGCTAGTATATGGCGCCGCCGATCTCAAAACTGGTGCCGTGCGTTCGGTCTTTGCGCTGCTGGATGATCCGCGCCATAACCATCAGGTGGCCGTCACCGCCGGCGTTTTGGCCGAGGCTTGCAGTCAGCAACTCAGTGCTTTTTTTGCCCGGCGCCGGGAGGAAAAGCGCGCCGAACGCCGTGCCCGGCAGGCGCTGGAGAAAAAGGAATAGCGGGTGAGGGTGGCACAATTGCATACCAAGGGATGACTGGCTTCATCCCTTGGTCGTGAGCATCAGGCTAGGCGTGATGGGGCTAGGTGCCCGGAAGCTGCGAGTCGGTTGGTAGCCATTCCAGCTCCCAACCGTGGTTGAGCAGGTACTGTTGCTCGCGCTCCAGGTTCTGCATCAGCAGACGGTTCTCGTCGCACCAGCTGGCGGGTAAAAAGAGTCGGCACAGACGCCCTTCGGCCTCCAGGCGCAGGGGCGGCAGCAGGTGGTCGAGGCGGCGATGGTGCAGGGCAACCGCCAGTCGCAACAGCCGAATCACCCGCCAGATTGACTCCTCCTCATAGTTGGGGATGGGGATGAACTCCTGCTTTCGGATGGCCTTGCGATGGAACCGCACCAGAGTCGCCAGCAGTTGCTGCTCTTCTTGATCGAAACCGGGCAGATCGGAATTTTCCAGAATGTAGGCGGAATGGCGCTGAATGGCACTGTAGTTGATGGCCAATCCGGTTTCATGCAGCATCGCCGCCCAGCAGAGGATCGGGCGATACAGCTCGGCGTCCAACTGCCAGCTCGCGGCGACCTGATCGAACAACACCTGCGCGGTGGCTTCGACCCGGGCGGCCTGGGCTTTGTCGACATGGTAGAGATCGGCGACGCCAAAGGCGGTACGGGCGCGAATGTCCTGCTGTTGGCGCTGCTCAAACTCATACAGCAGTCCTTCGCGAAGGGCACCGTCAGAATACTCCATGCGCTCGATGCCCAGGGTGCGGAACAGGGCGATCAGAATGGCGACGCCAGAGGCGATGAGCGGTCGGCGATCCTCGGTCAGCCCGGGCAACTCCAGCAGCTCGATTCGTTTTTGTTCGATCATCTGCAGCTTGAGCTGTTCAAGCCGGCTCAGGGTGATGATGCCCTCCTCGTGGCGCGCCACCAGCAGTTCGCGCACCGTCTTGATGGTGCCCGAGCTGCCAAGACAGCTGGTCCAGCCCAGGTGCTGATACTGGGTGAGGATCGGCTCCAACTGGTGGGAGGCTTCCAAGATGGCGGCGTTGAAGTACTTGTCGCTGAGCTTGCCCTTGGCAAAGAACTGCTTGGTGAAGGTGACACAACCCATTTTGCGGCTGGTCAACGCCAGCGGCGTGAAGCGCTCGCCGATAATGAGCTCGGTGCTGCCACCACCGATGTCGATGACCAGAACCCGCCCCTCCAGATGCTGGGTATGGGCGACCCCCTGATAGATCAGGCGTGCCTCCTCCTGGCCGGAGATGATGTTGATCGGATGGTGGAGCAAGGCGCGAGCGCGATCGAGGAACACTTGGGCATTGCTGGCGGCGCGCAGGGTATAGGTCCCCGTGATGCGGACCGCATCCGGACAAAAACCTTGCAGCCGTTCGGCAAACAACGCCAGGCAGTCGAGTCCGCGCTGCATGGACTCCTCACTCAGACACTTACGCTCGTCCATTCCTTCGGCCAAGCGCACCCGTTGCTTCAGGCGATCGACGATTTGCAGCCGCCCATCCAGTACTCGGGCCACCACCAGATGGAAACTGTTGGATCCCAGATCGATGGCGGCCAGCAGATTACTCGGCATTCAGTTCCTGCTCCCGCTGTTTGAGATAGTCATAGATGGCGATTTGCGAGCGCACCTTCTTGCGATTGCCACGTGCCACATAGTTGTTGCTCTGGGCGGCATCGATGCAGCGGGCCTTGGTGGTGTCGTTAAACTGCAGCTCGATGATATCCAGAATGCGTTGACGCAGCGTCTCATCGTAGATCGGGGTGCCGACTTCGATGCGAAAATCGAGGTTGCGGGTCATCCAGTCGGCCGAGGAGATGTAGACCTTCGGCTGACCGTTGTTATGAAACACCATGACACGCGGGTGTTCCAGATAGCGATCGATGATGCTGATGATCTCGATGTTGTCGCTGATGCCGGGCAGCCCGGGAACCAGTGAGCACATGCCGCGGATGATCATGCGGATCTTGACGCCGGCCTGACTGGCGGCGTACAGGCGGCTGACCATGCCCTTGTCGACCAGATTGTTGATTTTCAATGTGATCTTGGCTGGTAGTCCGGCCTTGGCATTGCTGATCTCACCATCGATGAGGCTGTAGAGGTTTCGCCGCGAGTTGATGGGGGAGACCAGCAGATGGTTGAATTTGAACCGCTGGAACGGATGCTCGATGAACTCGAAGACGCTGTAGACCTCGGCGGCAATCTCCTGATTGCGGGTGAACAGTGCAAAGTCGGTATAGATCTTGGCGGTCTTCTCGTTGAAGTTGCCGGTGCCGATATGGGCATAACGCACCGTTTCCCCATCCTCCTTGCGGCTGATGAGACAGAGCTTGGAGTGGATCTTCAGGCTCGGGACCCCGAACAGCACCTTGACCCCGGCTTCGGTCAGGCGCCGCGCCCAGTTGATATTGGCGGCTTCGTCGAAGCGTGCCTGCAATTCGACCACCACGGTCACGCGCTTGCCGTTGTTGGCGGCATCGATCAGCGAATCGATGACCCGGCTCTGGCTGGCGACCCGATAGATGTTGATCTTGATGGAGGTGACAGCCGGATCGAACGAAGCCTGACGCAGCAGCTCGGTGAAGTACTGAAACTTGTGATAGGGGTAGTAGAGCAAGATATCTTGCTGGGCAATGGCCTGGAACAGCGTCAGATGACGGTCAAACTCGTGGCAGTTGAGTGCCGAGAGTTTGGGGTTTTCCAGGTAGCTGCGGCCAACGTTGGGAAAGCCGATAAAATCCTTGAAGTTGTGGTAACGACCGCCTGGCATGATGGAGTCATAGAAGCTCATTTTCAGCTTGGCGGTCAGGAAGGTCACCATGCTCTGTGGCGTCTCGCGGTCATAGGCGAAACGAACCGGCATCGCCTTGAGCCGCTGCTTCAACCCCTCGCTCATGTTGTCGAGCACGCTGCGGTTGAGCTGGGCCGAGAGATCGTATTCGGCATCGCGGGTCATCTTCACCGAGTAGGCGGCGATCTCGTCGTAGTCGAAGAAGCCGCGGAAGATGTCATCCAGGCAGAAACGGATGACGTTATCCAGGATGATCAACGCCTTGCGGCGGGGATTGGCGGGATCGGCCGGCATCGGCACGAAGCGCGGCAGATCATCGGTCGGCACCTCGATCAGGGCATATTGCACCAGTCGGCCGTTCTTCTTCATCTTGACCGCCAGATAGGTGTACTGGTCTTTCAAGAAGGCGATGGGGTCGCTATCTTCGGTCAGCAGGATGGGGCTGATATGGCGCAACACCTTGTCTTTGAAGTACTTCTTGATCCAGGCCTGATGATTGGTGGAAATCTGGTTTTCGTTGATGAGGAAGATGTTGTGGCGGGCCAGCGACAGCATCAGCTCCCGGTAGGTGGCATCGAAGGTTTCGCCCAGCAGTTTGACCTTGTCCTGGATGGCATGCAGCAGATCTTCGGCTTCTGGATCCCCGCCGTGCTCTTTGTGGATCAGCACCCGGCGCTTCACGTCGGCCACTCGCACCTTGAAGAACTCATCCTGGTTGTTGGAGAAGATGCCCAAAAAGCGAACTCGTTCGATCAGAGGAACACTCTTGTCCATGGCTTCTTGTAATACTCGTTCGTTGAAAGAGAGCCAACTGAGCTCCTTTTCAATCCACAGATTGTCACTACTCATCGATATCCTCTGCATCATGATGTTGCTGGAGTGGGCCGGTGACGACGGGGTCTGCTTGTCTGGCGGGGCCCGGACCTCCTTATATGTCAATAACATGACATATTTATGGCGCCAGTGCCAAATCCCGCGCCGTCTGAATCGGGGCAGGGTCACGCCCGACAGGACGCAGGTTCGAGCTTGACGTCAAGATGTCGAAATTTTGTTCTATTCTCAGCGCTGAGGCGTCGCGCACACCCGATGCGTCGTGTGGTCATGCGGAACGACTATGCAGCCAACGGGCTGTTTTTGAGCATAGTCTTCTGCTGTAACAAAACTGTCATGTGTTCGACATACAATCCGCAGCATGCCTAGAACCAGTCGAGGTTTTTGATGTCAACTGCAACCGTCAATGTGGCTATGTCCGGTAGTCGCAAGCGACGAATCAAGGACAAGCTAGCCAGTGTCAGTGTCACCGCCGGGGGTATCCTGGTCCTGGTGGCTCTGCTGCTGATATTTTTCTACCTGCTCTATGTGGTCAAACCGATCTTTGAATCGGCCAGCGTCACCGCCAAGGCCGAATTTACCCTGCCGGTGGCGGGTAAAACCGCACTGCTGGGGATCGATGACCAGAATCAGATCGGGTATCGCTTCAGTCGCGAGGGACATGTCGATTTCTTCTCGCTCGACAGCCGCTCCGGCACTGCGGTGGGCGAGTCGATCAAGCATCTGCGGATCGATGGTCAGGTGACCAGCGTCACCACCACCTCCTTAGGCAAGCGTCAGGTGGTCTACGGGCTGGCCGACGGCACGGCGCGAGTGGTGTTGCCGGAGTTTTTGGTGACCTATCCCAACGATAAGCGGGTGACCGAGGCGGTGCTCAACTATCCGCTGGGTGAGGCGCCGATCGTGCTGGACGAGCAGGGGCGGGCCATCGTCAGCTTGGCCTACGAGGCGACCAGCGATCTGGCGGTCTTCGCCGCCGCCACGGCCGATGGCGAGACGCTGCTAACGGCTCGGGTTGGGGAAGAGAATATGCTCTCCGGCGAGGTCGAATGGACCACGGAGCGCTATGCGCTGCCCAAGCTGCCGGGGCTGGTGGATCAGGTGCTGCTGACGCCGGATCTGCGCTACTTGCTGGCGCGTTCGGGCAACCTGCTGTCGATCTTCGATATTCGCGATCTGCACAACATTCGTCTGAGCTCGGCGATCCAGATCAATGCCAAGGGGGGCAATGTCACCCAACTGGCACTGCTCAGCGGCGCCTCATCGCTGCTGGTGGCCAACGATAACGGGGTCATCTCGCAGTGGTTTGAGGTGCTGCGCGATGGCCGGCGTGAGTTCACTCACATTCGCGAATTCACGGCGAGTGGTCCGGTGCGCGAGCTGGCGGTTGAGCACAGCCGCAAGGGGTTCATGGCGCTGTCCGCCGATAATCACGTCGATCTGTTCCATGCCACCGGTCAGAGCCGTCTGCTCTCCGAGGTGATTGGCCAAGGTCGTATCGACACCCTGGTGCTCTCGCCGCGCAACAACAGCCTGCTGGTGGAGAGTGGCGAACGCTTCCAGTTCTTCCACGTCAAGAATGAGCATCCTGAGGTGACCTGGTCCGCTCTGTGGCAAAAGATCTGGTACGAAGGTTACCCGGAGCCGCAATACGTCTGGCAATCCACCTCAGCCTCGGATGATTTCGAAGCCAAGCTGAGCCTGGTACCGCTGGCTTTTGGCACCATCAAGGCCGCCGCCTACGCCATGCTGTTTGCGGTGCCCATCGCACTGGCCGGTGCCATCTTCGCCGGTTACTTCATGTCGCCGGGCATGCGCAAGATCGTCAAGCCGACGGTGGAGATCATGGCGGCGCTGCCGACGGTCATCCTCGGTTTTCTGGCTGGTCTGTGGCTGGCGCCCATGATTGAGCAGCATCTGCCGGGCGTCTTTCTGCTGTTGCTGGCCCTGCCGCTGTCGATGCTGGTGGCCGCCTTTGCCTGGCACCACCTGCCTCGTCGGATCAAGGAGCGGGTGCCGGAGGGCTGGCAGGCGCTGCTGCTGATCCCCGTGCTGCTGCTGGTGAGCTATCTGTGTCTGGCGGCAAGCCCCTTGCTCGAAGGCTGGTTCTTTGGCGGCAATGCCCGAGGCTTCATCACCAACGATCTGGGGATGCGCTTTGACCAGCGCAACTCGCTGGTGATCGGCATCGCCATGGGCTTTGCGGTGATCCCGACCATCTTCTCCATCGCCGAAGACGCGGTCTTCTCGGTGCCCAAGCATCTGACCCAGGGCTCGCTGGCACTGGGGGCCACCCCGTGGCAGACCCTGAGCCGGGTGGTGATCCTGACGGCGAGTCCGGGGATCTTCTCGGCGGTGATGATGGGGCTGGGGCGGGCCGTCGGCGAAACCATGATCGTGCTGATGGCCACCGGGAATACGCCGGTGATGGACATGAGCATCTTCCAAGGCTTGCGCACGTTGGCGGCCAACATCGCCGTCGAGATGCCGGAGTCGGAAGTGGGCAGCTCGCACTACCGGGTACTGTTCCTGGCGGCATTTGTCCTGTTCGTCTTTACCTTCATCTTCAACAGCGTGGCGGAGTTTGTCCGTCAACGGCTGCGTGAAAAGTACAGCTCGATGTAATGGGCCTCAAGGAATCAAACGACAATGAACAAATGGTTTAAATCAGGCACACCCTGGATCTGGATGACAGGGGGCGCCGTCAGTTTGAGTCTGATTGCGGTAGTTGGCTTGTTGGTGCTGATTGGCTGGCGTGGGCTGGTCTACTTTTGGCCCCACACCATCTACCAGTGGGAGATCAACGACAACGGGCAGACTCACCAACTGATCGGTGAGCTGCATGACACGGAATTGGTGCCGACCGCTCGTCTGCGTGCCACCGGTCTCAAACTCGAAGGCGAAGAGCGCGAGGTGCTGGAGCGCTACCTGGTCAAGACGGGGAACCGTGAATTTGTGCCGCTGGATTTTCGCTGGGTGCTGGAGACCGACATCATCTCCCGCTCGACGCCGGCTGAGCTGGTCGTCCTGGAGCGAACCACCAACGGCAACTTCTACGGTTATCTGCAACAGGTGCTGGAGTCGGGCAAGGTGGTGAAAGGCGATCTGCATGAGCAGTTGCAGGCGCGCATCGCCCGCGTCGCCGAGATCAACGACCAGATCAACGATCTGCAGAAGTCGGAGATCGGCAGCATCAACTATCAGTTGGAGAAGCTGCGCCTCAAGGAGCGGCGTCTGGAGCTGGATCACGAGCTGACGGCCGAGGCCCAGCAACAGATCAGCCGTGAACGTCAGACCTTGAACAGCCAGTATCAGGTTCTGGAGAAGCAGCTGTTTGCCCTGCGTGAGCAGACCACCCGTGACAGCCTGGTGATCAAGGACATGCGCGGACAGAATGTGACCATTCCGTTGTCCAACGTGCTGGATGTCAACTGGCCCAACGATATGGGTCTGCTGGCCAAGATCGGCTTCTGGTTCCACCAGATTGGCAAGTTCGTCTCCGACGAGCCGCGCGAGGCCAACACCGAAGGTGGGGTATTCCCGGCCATCTTCGGCACCGTCTTCATGGTGTTGCTGATGACGGTGATCGTGACACCACTGGGCGTGGTGGCGGCGGTTTATCTGCACGAGTACGCCGGTAAGAATGCGCTGACCAAGTTTATCCGCATCGCGGTGATCAATCTGGCGGGGGTGCCCTCCATCGTCTACGGCGTGTTTGGTCTGGGCTTCTTCGTCTACGTACTGGGGGGCTCCATCGACAAGCTCTTCTATCCGGAAGCCTTGCCGACGCCGACCTTTGGCTCACCGGGCGTCATCTGGGCGGCGATCACCCTGGCGATCCTGACCCTGCCGGTGGTGATTGTTTCCACCGAGGAGGGGTTGTCGCGGATCCCGAGTGCCGTGCGTCATGGCTCGCTGGCGCTGGGGGCCACCAAGGCCGAGACCCTGTGGCGTATCGTGCTGCCGATGGCCAGCCCCGCCATCATGACCGGCCTCATCCTGGCGATTGCCCGGGCTGCCGGAGAGGTGGCGCCTCTGATGCTGGTGGGTGCCGTCAAGCTGGCGCCGACGCTGCCGATGGATGGCAACTTCCCTTATCTGCATGTCGAACGTAAGTTCATGCATCTGGGCTTCCATATCTTTGACGTCGGCTTCCAAAGTCCCAACGTCGAGGCGGCGCGTCCGCTGGTGTATGCCACCTCCTTCTTGCTGGTGACCGTGATCGTCGGGTTGAACCTGACCGCCATCAGCATCCGTAACCATTTGCGTGAAAAATATCGCGCGCTGGACAACTAAGCCCAGCCTGTTTCCGAACTTGAGGTAAACGATGATTAACGTGACCCCGACCATCAGCCAGAATGAAGCCCTCGATCTGGCCCATCTGTCGCCGGAAAAGACGGCACTGGAGATCCAGAATCTGGATCTGTTTTACGGCAGCAAGCAGGCGCTGTTTGATGTCAGCATGAAGATCCCCAAGGGGCAGGTGACGGCCTTCATCGGCCCGTCCGGGTGCGGCAAATCGACCCTGCTGCGCTGCATCAATCGCATGAATGATCTGGTGGAAACCTGCCACATCAAGGGGGCGATCACCCTGCAAGGGCAGAATATCTATGACAAGAGCGTGGATGTTGCCGCCCTGCGCCGCCGGGTGGGGATGGTGTTCCAACGGCCGAATCCCTTCCCGAAATCCATCTACGAGAACGTGGTCTACGGCCTGCGGCTGCAGGGGATCAACGATCGTCGCCTGCTGGATGCGGCGGTCGAGCGTTCGCTGCGCGGTGCCGCCTTGTGGGAAGAGGTGAAGGATCGTCTGCACGAGAATGCCTTTGGTCTCTCCGGTGGTCAGCAGCAGCGTCTGGTGATTGCCCGTGCCATCGCTATCGAACCGGAGGTGCTGCTGTTGGATGAACCGACCTCGGCGCTGGATCCCATCTCGACCCTCACCATCGAGGAGCTCATCAACGAGCTCAAGAGCAAGTACACGGTGGTCATCGTTACCCACAACATGCAACAGGCGGCCCGGGTCTCGGATCAGACTGCCTTCATGTATATGGGCGAGCTCATTGAATACTCCGATACCAACACCATCTTCACCAAGCCGAAGATGAAGAAGACTGAAGATTACATCACCGGTCGTTACGGTTAACCTGAACTGCATTCCGAGGATATGACAATGGATAACATGAATCTGAACAAACACATCTCCGGTCAGTTCAACACTGAACTCGAGGCGGTGCGCAACAACGTGCTGGCGATGGGTGGACTGGTGGAGCAACAGCTGGCCGATGCACTGGTAGCCATTCACGATCAGGATCTGGAGCTGGCCCGCCGCATCGTCGAGACCGACTTGCGGGTCAACGACATGGAGATCAGCATCGACGAGGAGTGCACGCGCATCATCGCCAAGCGCCAGCCGACCGCCTCCGATCTGCGGTTGATCCTGATGATCTCCAAAGCGGTGACCGATCTGGAGCGGATGGGCGATGTGGCGGACAAGCTGGCGCGGATGGTGATCAACAACACCAGCCGCTCCCATCCGCCGCTGGTCTCCTTGGAGAGCATGGGACGGCAGGCCATCAAGATGTTGCACGATGCCCTCGATGCCTTCGCCCGCATGGATGTCGAAGCAGCCATCCAGCTTTACCACGATGACGACAAGATCGATCGGCAGTATGAGTCCATCATCCGTGAGCTGATGACCTACATGATGGAAGACCCGCGCACCATTCCGCAGGTGCTCGAGGTGCTGTGGGCGGCCCGCTCTTTGGAGCGCATCGGCGATCGTTGCCAGCACATCAGCGACTACATCATCTATTGTGTCAAGGGGAAGGACGTGCGGCATACCAAGATCTCCGATCTGGGCTCTCTGTAGCGGTCATGGTTGCGCCCTCCGCTGGGTGTGCTATGAAGGTGAAGGGTGAGTTATCAATAAGGGGTTCATTATGAGACTGTTATTGGGTTTGGTCTGGATGGTGTTGACGGTGCCTTCGTGGGCGGCTATCTCGATCGATTCCAACGGGATCCGCATCGATACCGAGGATAACAAGCAGGTCGACGAGTGGCAGCAGAAGCACCGTGAGGATTGCAGCACGCTGAAAATTGGCGACAAAACCCTGCGCAGCGAGGGGTGTGATGTCAAAAGCAAGGATAAAGAGAACCGCAGCGTGCACGGGGATAACAATCCGGGCAAGGGGCACAACAAGAAGAAGTAGCTAGTGCCCTCTCTGTCTTATGAATGCAAATGCGACCCGGCGATTAGCCGGGTCGTTGCATTGGCAGGTTGCAATCCGAAACGTGATGATTTCATTGCGTAATTTTTCGGAGGTCGCCAAGAAGTCGACAAGACAGAGGCGCAGAGCGCTGTTAGTATGGCAGCCAAACCGCTGATGTCGTTGGATGAAAGCATCCCAGGAGCAGGTAGTGAACCTAGTTTTTGATCTTGGCAACGTGCTGGTGCGTTGGGATCCGGTTGCCATCGTGCGCTCGGTCATCGATGGCCCAGGAGCCGTTCGCCTGGCCGAACACCTCTTTGCCCACCCGGATTGGGTGAGTGTCGACCGTGGCACCTTGACGCTGGAACAGGCGGCTGAGCGTGCCATCGAACGCACCGATGTGGACGATGCCATCATTCACGCCGCCTTTGCCGCTGTGGCGCCGTCGCTGCAGCCGCTACCCGAGAGTGTCGCCCTGCTGGATGCCGTCGCGGCGCAGGGACACAGCCTGTATGCGCTCTCCAACATGGGACATGTCAGTGCCGATTATTTGCAACGGCAGGCCAGTTTCTGGCCCAAGTTCAAAGATGTGGTGATTTCGGCGCGCGTTGGTTTGGTCAAACCGGAGCCAGCGATCTTCGAGCTGATGCTCGCGCAGTTTGGGCTGGCCGCGCATGAGTGCCTGTTTATCGATGATTCATTGGACAATGTGCAGGCTGCACAGGCGTTGGGGATTGACGCGATCCACTTCACTGGTGCCAGTCAGTGCCGCGATGAGTTGGTTCGTCGCGGTTTATTGAATGATTAAGAGGGGCGGATGCCCCTTTTTCGTAACCGTTTTCAGCCCGCTGTGCCGGTGGGCAGAGTCTGATCCTCGTCAAGGAAGGTCTCGTTTGCTGGCACTGTGGGTTTGATCACAAAAGTGGTCTGATGGTAATTTGCATGGGTTTGTCTTCGGCAGAGCTGGTTGATGCCAGGGCATTTCCTGCTGGATCCTGGAGTTCGGATACCAGGCGTGTTTGTGGCTTGGCTGCCAAGGCTTGCTGAGCTGTCATCGGGCTGGGTTGTGGCCGAGATTCGGGAGTTGTTTGAGACAGCTTTTTTTGGTGGCCATCGTTGAGTGACCGTCCCGGCGCTCACCCTGACCTTGAACCGCGTTGGTGCGCCGTCGCCGCACCTGCAGCAAAGCGAGGAGAGAATGGAAACAAGTAATAACCAGACTGTACTGGTACTCAACTGCGGTAGTTCTTCCCTGAAGTTCGCGATCATCAATCCGAACAGTGGACAACAGTACCTGTCTGGTCTGGCAGAAGCCTTGACCCTGCCGGAGGCGCAGATCAGCTGGCGCTTTGGCGATGACGGCGACAAGCAGAAGGCGGCACTGCCCGCCGGTGCCGACCACACGGCGGCACTGACCTTTCTCGAAGAGGAAGTTCTGCATGGCCAACAGGCTCTGCTGGACTCGCTGGTGGCCGTTGGCCATCGGGTAGTGAACGGCGGTGAGTACTTCTCCGAACCGACCCTGGTCACCGATGAAGTCGAAGCGATCATCGAAAAATGCATTTCGCTGGCCCCGCTCCATAACCCGGCGCACCTGCTGGGCATCCGGGCTGCCCGCCGTCTGTTTGCCTCCTTGCATCACGTGCTGGTGTTCGATACGGCTTTCCACCAAACCATGCCGCCTGCCGCCTTCCGCTACGCATTGCCCGACGAGCTGTATCACAAGCATGGGGTTCGCCGTTATGGCATGCATGGCACCAGCCACTACTTCGTCGCCGCCCAAGCGGCCGAGTTGCTGGGCCAGCCGTTGGAGCAGACCAATGTCATCACCGCTCATCTGGGCAACGGTGCCTCCGTCTGCGCCGTGAAGAACGGCAAGAGCGTCGACACCAGCATGGGGATGACGCCGCTGGAAGGGCTGATGATGGGCACTCGTTGCGGCAACGTCGATCCGTCTATCGTCTTCTTCATGGTCGATGAGCTGGGTTACACCCTCGATCAGGTCAAGGATGTACTGAACAAGAAGTCCGGTCTGCTCGGGATTTCCGGCACCACCAGCGATTTCCGGGGTATCACCCAGGGAGTCGAGGAAGGCAACGAGAATGCCAAGCTGGCCTTTGACATGTTCTGCTATCGTCTGGCCAAGTTCATCGCCTCCTACTACGTCTCGCTTGGTCGCGTCGATGCGCTGATTTTCACCGGCGGTATCGGTGAGAACTCCTTGATGATGCGCAGCCGAGTGCTGGAGCTGTTGGCGCCGTTTGGCTTTGTCGAAGATGTCAAAGGCAACGAAGCCGCTCGCTTTGGCAACGGCGGCCTGATCACCCAGGCCGATTCTGCCAAGGCCTTCGTGATTCCGACCAACGAAGAGCTGGTGATTGCCCAAGGGGCTGCACGCTTCGCCTAATCGATGCCCTGTTGAAAAAACCTGCCCAATCGGCATAATGCCGATCAGTTAAGGATCCATTGACCGATCCTCAGGCTGTGTAAAAATCCG
>JASDSW010000067.1:0-2117 GCA_041441555.1 Aeromonadaceae bacterium | reverse complement strand
GCTTATGGTTGGAGAGCACCCAGATATAGGTGGCAATGCCGGTGTTGTAGAACATATCGGTGGGCAGGGCGACCAGGGCATCGAGCAGATCGTTTTCCAGCACATAACGGCGGATCTCGCTCTCACCACTGCCCGCACCACCGGTAAACAGCGGCGAGCCGTTCAGGATAATGCCGATGCGCGAGCCTTCGCTGTTTGCTGTGGCCGGGCGCATCTTGGCGATCAGATGCAGCAAAAACAGCAAGGAGCCATCAGAGACGCGCGGCAGACCAGGGCCGAAACGGCCTTCATGCCCCTTGCGCAGGTGCTCATCGCTGACCTGCTTTTCCACCTTCTTCCAGTCCACGCCGAAGGGCGGATTGGAGAGACAGTAGTCGAACCGCTCGAACGGCAACTGGTCATCCGAGAGAGTGTTCCCCAGCTTGATATGGCTGATGTCCTGCCCCTTGATCAGCATGTCGGCCTTACAGATGGCGTAGGACTCGGGGTTGAGCTCCTGACCGAAGGTGGCCAGACGGGCCGCCGGGTTGAGCTCGTGCAGGTATTCCATGCCGCAGGAGAGAAAGCCGCCGGTGCCCGCCGTGGGGTCATAGATGGCTCGCACCACACCCGGCTTGGTCAGCGCCTCGTTATCGCTAGCAAACACCAGCGAGGTGGTGAGCCGCACGATATCGCGCGGGGTAAAGTGCTCCCCGGCGGTCTCGTTCGAGCTTTCGGCGAAACGGCGGATCAACTCTTCAAACACCAGCCCCATGTCGTAGTTATCAACCGTCTGCGGTGAGAGATCGACATTGGCAAAGGAGCGCACCACCTTGTAGAGCAGGTTGGCATCTTCGAGCAGACCGATACTGGCCTCGAAGTTGAAGTGCTCGAACACCTCGCGGGCATCGGTAGAGAAGGCGCGCACATAGGCATCCAGGTTATCGCCGATGTGATTTTCACCCAGCGAATCCAGCGTCAGTTGGGAGGTGTTATAGAAGCTCTGGCCAGCGGCACTCAACAGCAGCTTGTCGCGGGCTGCCTCGGGCAGCGCCTTGGTGCTCTCGACGGTAGCGAGCACCTTCTGCTTGTTGGCTTCCAGCACGCATTCAAGGCGGCGCAATACGGTAAAGGGAAGAATGATGCGCCCGTACTGGGACTGCTTGAAATCACCGCGCAGCAGATCGGCAACCGACCAGATCAGGCTGGCAAGAGAGGTAATATTGGTTTTCATACGATTCCTGACTAACGACCGTTCGGCAAGCGGACCGGCCACAACGAGTGTTCATCAGCTTACCATAGCCATCCGGGGCTGCGGACAGAGAACAGAACAAGATCAGAGCATTAGCTCATAGTTTATGGCGTTGAGCCGGGCGACACACTCCTGATCAGAAACCCATGTCGCGTTTTCAGGCAGATGGGGCGATACCGCCATTGCTTGGAAGGCCGCTCAATTGGATGGCTCCGGTATGATTGGTGACACTTCAGAGACCTTTTCTCACCCACATATTGACCACGTATCAAGACCTCGATAGATTGAATTTGTCTTATGGAAAATCACTACCTGGCGCCCCACCAAGGCTACAGATAATTAAAAAACCACCCCGGTGGTTTTTTTCGTTTCTGGTATCTGCCCCTGCTAGTCATAGCCGGAGTTCTGTCCCGCCGCCAATGCCACGCGCAGCTGTAGCCAAGAGGAGTTAGCCGATGAAAATCATGACGAAACAGGAAGTTGATGTGGTCAGCGACATCCGCTGCGATGTCTGTGATGAAAGTTGCTCACCCGTTGAAGGTTATGATCCTCTTTACGGAACACTCAGCGCCAAGTGGGGGTATGGCTCCCGTCATGATGGCGAAAGCTATGAAGTCCACCTCTGTGAATCCTGCTTTTTCCAGGCACTGGCCAATCTTCAAGAAGAGCGCCGAGGCCAGCTAGTGTTCTCTGAACAGGGCTATGAGCTCAATCCGGACTTTGGGCGAATCGAGGGCAATAAGGAGATAATCTGATTGCTAATGGCGCTGGGATACCCACAAAACAATGGTTTCGTAATCTGCCTTTCTAACGATAAGACCCTGATATATAGGGGTCGTCTCAGAAAACGGAAAATAAAGCACGCTAAGCCGGTTGCAGCGGCCGT
>JASDSW010000066.1:0-13354 GCA_041441555.1 Aeromonadaceae bacterium | reverse complement strand
ACCGCGGACCTCTTGCATGCCATGCAAGCGCTCTCCCAGCTGAGCTATAACCCCATTTCCCGTCTATCGAATCATCGACGACACATCCGGATTGGCTGGTTTCCAGACGGCTTGGCAACTGTTCCCACTCGACAAGCGAGGCGCATATTAGGCAGCGGACCGAAATGTGTCAACAAAAAAATGAGCGCGGATAGCCGGGCGGCGAACAACTAGACAAACCGGTTGCCAAGCGCCCCCATTCCCCGGATCCGCGATGAAAAAACCCCGGCACCAGGCCGGGGTCTCTCATCCTGAGTCGCTTATTCGGCGGCGGTCGGCAATGAGGCGATGACCCGATCCAGACGCGCCAACACCCGCTCCCGACCCACCAGCTTCATCACCGCATCGATGGAGGGGGACTGCCCCAGGCCAGTGACGGCCACCCGCAACGGCATGCCCACCTTGCCCATGACCAGACCCAGTTCGTCGGCGGTCGCCTGGATGACGTGGTGCAGCGGCTCGAGCTCCCACTCGGTCAGCGCCGCCAGCTTGTCCCGGATCAACGCCAGTGGTTCGCGCGCAGCGGCCTTCAGGTGCTTCTTGGCAGCCGCCTCGTCGATGGCCTCATACTCCTCGAAGAAATAACGGCTCTGCCCCGCCATCTCCACCAGGGTATGGCAACGCTCCGCCAGCAGACTGACCACCTCACTCAGCGCCGGACCCTGAGCATAATCAATCTTCTGATCGGCCATGTGCCACTCCAGGTGCTTGGCGACATAGAGCGGATCCAGAGTCCGGATGTAATGGTTGTTCAACCACTTGAGCTTGTCGGTATTGAAAGCCGAAGCCGACTTGCTGATGGCATCCAGACTGAACAGGGCGATCATCTCCGCCAGGGTGAAGATCTCCTGATCGCCATTCGACCAGCCCAGACGGACCAGATAGTTGAGCAGCGCCTCGGGCAGGTAGCCGTCGTCGCGGTACTGCATCACGCTCACGGCGCCGTGACGCTTGGAGAGCTTGGCGCCGTCATCCCCCAGGATCATGGAGACGTGGGCAAATTCCGGCACCGGAGCACCCAGCGCCTTGTAGATGTTGATCTGGCGCGGCGTGTTGTTGACGTGATCCTCGCCCCGAACCACATGGGTGATCTCCATGTCCCAGTCGTCGATGACCACGCAGAAGTTATAGGTCGGGGAACCATCGGTGCGGCGAATGATCAGATCATCCAGTTCGCTGTTGGCAAACTCGATGTGACCCCGCACATGGTCATCAAAACTCACCACACCCTCTTGCGGATTACGGAAGCGAATGACGCAAGGCTCATCCTCGGCATGATGCTCATGGCTGTCGCGGCAACGACCGTCATAACGCGGCTTCTCGCCCGCCGCCATCTGACCTTCCCGCAGCGCATCCAGGCGCTCACGGGAGCAGTAGCACTTGTAGGCACGACCATCGGCCAGCATCTCGTCGATGACGGCGTTGTAGCGATCGAAGCGTTTAGTCTGATAGTAAGGACCCTCCTCCCAGTTCAGCCCCAGCCAGTTCATCCCTTCGATGATGGCGTCGATCGCCTCCTGAGTAGAGCGCTCCAGATCGGTATCTTCGATGCGCAGGACAAATTCACCCTGATGGTGACGGGCAAACAGCCAGGAGTAGAGTGCGGTACGAGCGCCGCCGACGTGCAGGAAACCGGTCGGACTGGGAGCAAAACGGGTTTTGACTTTCATGCTTGATGCCTTGTTTGTGGTGATGCCCATGACAGGGGCCAAACGAAATGGCGGCTATTCTAGCACTCGACGGAAAACGAAGGAACCGGTGGACAAGGGGCAAAAACGCTTGAAATCATTCGGGAAGAAAAGAGTCAATCGAGGCGATACTTGGAGCGGGCAGCGGGAATCGAACCCGCGTCATCAGCTTGGAAGGCTGAGGTAATAGCCATTATACGATGCCCGCACGGCAGGAAATTGGAGCGGGTGATGGGAATCGAACCCACGCTATTAGCTTGGGAAGCTAAAGTTCTACCATTGAACTACACCCGCTTGGTGTGGGCACTACTATATGCGTTTTTTTATCTGAATCAACGGCCAATCGCAGCGAAATGGTCAGATCACCGCGCGTTTGCACAAGCTTTGAGCAAAGCGCTCTGCTTTTATCCGCCCCCTCCCGTTCCGGACTCCGCATCGCCGCCGCCATAAGACTCGACACGGTTGCGTCCCCGCTCCTTGGCCAGATATAGGGCTTGATCGGCCTGCCGCAGCAGCCGTTCCGCATCACACAAAGCCGTCGGCTCACAACCGCTCACCCCGCAGCTGAGGGTCAACACGGTGGCGCAGCCGCTGGTCACATGAGGGATCGCCATCTGGCGGACCTGCACGCACATTGCCTCGGCAATCTGGCAGGCGTGGGGGAGATCGCAACCTTGCAGATAGACCACAAACTCCTCGCCGCCGTAGCGAGCCACCAGATCACTCTGTTGATTGACCAGTTGTTGCAGGCAACGAGCCACCTGCCGCAGCGCCTCATCGCCGCGCAGATGGCCATAATAGTCGTTGTAGCGTTTGAAGTAGTCGACATCGATCATGATGAGCGACAGAGGCAGTGCCAACTGCTGGGCCGTGGCGACCACCGATGGCCACGACTCGTTGAAACGGCGCCGGTTAGCCACCTGGGTCAAGCCATCCTCCTGGGACAGACGGCGGAGCTCCCGCTGCTTGAGGATCAATTCGTCGAGCAGCGAGGTGAAGGCCCGCGCCAGATGACCGATCTCATCGCGCCCCAATGGCGGCTCAGCCACAAAGTCCTCGGCATGCCGCACATGGGTCACATAGTCATTCAGGCGCCGCAGGGGACGAGTCACCCAAAGGTGCACGAAACAGATAAACAGCGCCAGGATCAGCACGAAGATCCCCAGCGCAAAGTAAAGGGAGTACTCCAGCGTCTGCATGCTCAGACCGGAGAGCTCGCGGGGGGCGGCAGCCGTCAGTTGCAGCGTGGACGCCCGATTGATATCGAACAGATCCACCCGGATGTCGATGAGTTGGCCGTTCCGCGGTTGCAGCCACAAGGCCACGTCCCCATGTTCGAGTTGGCGGAGCTCAACGGCATGGGGCGGTTTGGCCAGCAGGACCGCTGGCTGCAAGGAAAACGCCAGGGCCGCCTGTTGCTGCAACGCTTGATGGAACTCGGGGGTCAGCAGGCGGCCGAAGACCAGCACCCCGACCGAGGGCCCGGTAAAGTCCGAGCGATAGATGGGTTCAATGGCCAGCAATAAGACGCCCAATGGCGTCGGCAAGAAACCGCTCCGCCCCGACGCGGCGCGGTTCACATTCGCCGTCGGGGCCGTCATATCCGGCCAGGAGTTCAGTTGTTGGCGCAATTTTTTTTGCACATAGCGTGGGATGTCGGCCTGTTCGGCGGTGGCACTGAAGAGTTGCGTCACCGGACGGCCCTGCCGGTCATAAACCAGCATCAGGTCCAGATCCAGACCGTCGAGGGTTTCCGGGATGAAATTCTCGGCGGCAAACTCCGGATTGCGCTGCTGAACATAGTTATACATCCCGGTCCAGGCGCTCCAATCCACGCTGACCCGGCGCAAATCCTGCAATTCGCGCTGCAGCACCGCCGCGACCCGCTGCACCTTGGCTCGGACGAAGTTCTGTTCGACTTCCCCGATCAACGGATTGATGAAATAGAGGTAATTGGCCGCGCCGCCCAACAGACCGAGCAGCAAGCAGAGCAGGTAGAGCAGGTAGAGCAGCAGAAACTTTTGCCGCATGGATCGAAACCGCGTCTTCAATACGACCTCCGCGCCTGATCGCACCGTCCTGAATCAAGCATAGTGGCACGCCGTCCATTCGCGAAAACCTGAGTAGGCAATCCGCGATCCAGCGCGAGGAACATTTGCCATTGGCCGGTGGTAAAGATAGATTTGCCCTGAATTTTATTAGCGATTGGCAGGCTCATGGACAAACTCCGACAACAGACCCTGGTGACCTGGTTGCGGCAACAACGACGTCTGGCCAAGCCGTGGCTCACGCTTTGCGTGCTCTATGGCGGACTCTCCGCCGGCCTGTTGATCGCTCAGGCCTGGTTGCTGGCCGAGCTGCTGCACGGCTTCATCATCCACGGCCTGCAAAAAAGCACCCAGCTGCCGTTGCTGCTGCTGTTACTCGGATTGACCGTCGCCCGCTCGCTCCTGGCGATGGCGCGCGAGCGCGCCGCCTTCACCGGTGCAACCCGGGTGCGCCGTCAGATCCGAGCCCGGATATTAGGGGAGATGGAGCGCCGCGGTCCGGCCTACCTGCAACGGCAGCCCGCCGGTAGCTGGGCCAGCCTGCTACATGAGCAGGTGGAAGATCTGCACGACTTCTACGCCCGCTATCTGCCGCAGACTCAACTGAGCGTGCTGCAGCCCCTGCTGATCCTGCTGGCCATCTTCCCGGTCAATTGGGCCGCCGGCACCATCTTGTTGGTCACGGCACCGCTGATCCCGCTGTTTATGATCCTGACCGGCATCGGCGCCGCCGACGCCAACCGTCGCAACTTCGAGGCACTGCGTCGTCTGTCCGGCCATTTTCTTGACCGTCTGCGCGGCATGGCCACCTTGCGGCTGTATCGCCGCAGTCAGGCCGAACAGCAGAACATAGCGCGCGCCTCCGAAGAGTTTCGCGAGCGGACCATGGAGGTGCTGCGTATGGCCTTCCTCAGCTCGGCGGTGCTGGAGTTTTTCGCCTCGGTGGCCATCGCCATCCTGGCGGTCTACTTCGGTTTCAGTTACCTCGAACACCTCGATTTTGGCAACTACGGCAGCAAGGTGACCCTGTTCACCGGTCTGTTTGCCCTGCTGCTGGCTCCCGACTTCTACCTGCCGCTGCGCGAGCTGGGAGCCCATTACCACGCCAAGGCCCAGGCCATCGGCGCCGCCGATGCCATTGAATCCTTCCTCAACCAGAGCCTGCTGCCACTGCCCGGCGGTGAGCAACGACTCGCCGACCACGAACCGCTGACCATCGAGGCCAGCGAGCTGGAGGTACTGAGTCCCGAGGGAGTTTCTCTGGTCGGCCCCCTCTCCTTCACCCTGGCGGCTGGCCAAAAAACCCTGCTCATCGGCCAGACCGGCTCGGGCAAGAGCTCGCTGCTGGCCGCCTTGCTCGGTTTCCTACCCTACCGGGGCAGCCTCAAGGTGCAGGGCATCGAGCTCAGCACGCTGGCCATGCCTCAGTGGCGCCAGCAGATCGCCTGGCTCGGGCAGAACCCCAAGCTGATCCACGGCAGCCTGCGGGATAATTTAACTCTCGGCCGTCCGGCCAGTGAGCAGCAACTGCTTGATGCCATGACCCAGGCCCGGGCGCTGGACATCCTGCAGGAGAAGGGGTGGGATTATCTCATCGGAGATGGTGCGGCCGGACTGTCGGTGGGACAGGCCCAGCGGCTGGCACTGGCGCGCGCCCTGCTATTCCCCTCCCGCCTGTTGCTGCTGGATGAACCGACGGCCAGTCTGGATAGCGACAATGAACAGCAGATCCTCGCGGCGCTACCACCCCTGTTGCAGGGACGAACCTCGCTGATGGTCAGCCATCGGCTCGATCAGATCGACGAAGCCGATCAACTCCTGCTGCTGGGACAGGGCCAACTGCTGGCCGCGGGAACCCCGGCCAAACTACGGCATCCAGGCTCACCGTTGCACGCCCTGCTGGCTCAGACCGCCGCCGCCCCCGGAGCCACTCGTGAAGGAGCCCACCATGCGTGACCTGTTACCGTTTCTGCGACTGTACCGTCAGCACTGGGGCTTGCTTGGCATCGGCCTGCTGCTGAGCCTGTTCACCCTGTGGGCCGGCATCGGGCTGCTCTCGCTCTCGGGCTGGTTCTTGTCCGCTGCCGCCATCGCCGGGCTCTCCCGGCTCGGGCGCCAGAGTTTCAACTACCTGCTGCCGGCCGGCGCCGTCCGCTTTTTGTCCATCATTCGCACCGCCAGCCGCTGGGCCGATCGCGTGGTCACTCACGATGCCACCTTCCGCCTGCTCACCCGGCTGCGCATCCTGTTCTGGGAGCGGCTCTCGCCCCTGCCCGCCGCCAGCCTGCAACGTTTCCGCCAGGGGGATCTCCTCAATCGCCTGGTGGCCGATATCGATGCCATGGATCACGTCTACCTGCGCCTCATCACGCCGCTGGTCTGCGCCCTGTTGACGCTGGTGGGGCTGTTCGCCTTCCTGCTGCTGTTTGATGGCAAGCTGGCCGAGATCCTGACGCTGGGACTGCTGGTGGTTGGCCTCGGCCTTCCGACCCTGCTCTATCGGCTTGGCCGCCGTCCCGGCCGCGCCCTGGCGGCCAGTCGCAGCGCGCTGCGCATCCGCTATGTCGACTATCTGGAGAATCAGGCCGAGTTGCTGCTGTTCGGGGCTGAGCCCGCTCATCGCGCGCGGATCCTCGAATGCGAGAGCGACCTGGTGATGGCGCAACGGCAGATGAATCGGCTCAGTGCCCTCGGCTCGAGCCTGCTGATCTTCAGCCTGGGGCTGCTGGTGCTGCTGATGCTCTGGTTCAGTGCCGATGGCGTGGGCGGCCTGGCCCCGGATCCGTTGATCGCCCTGATGGTCTTCATCACGCTGGCCGCCTTCGATGCCGTCACCCCCCTGATCGCCGCCTTCCAACACCTGGCGACCACGCTGGCCTCGGCGCGCCGCCTCAACGAGGTGATGCGCGATGCCGTTCCGCTGCATTACGGCAGCGCCACCGGCGCCCAGGGGCGCACTGCGGTGGCCCTGAGCCTGCACGACGTCGGCTTTGGTTATCCCGACCAGGGCCAGGTGCTCAGCGGCTTGACGCTGCAACTGGCGCCCGGCGAAAAGATGGCCCTGATTGGGCCTACCGGCTGTGGCAAATCGACTCTGCTGGGACTCATCACCCGGGAGTGGGAACCCAGCAGCGGCGAGCTGCTGTTGGATGGTCGGCCGCTGGCCTCGCTGGACGAGGCGACGCTGCGGGCCAGCATGTCGGTGGTCAGCCAGCGGGTGCATCTCTTCTCGGCCAGTCTGGCCGACAACCTGCGGCTGGCCAAGCCGGATGCCTCGGATGACGAGCTACTCAAGGTGCTGCATCAGGTGGGGCTGCAGGGGCTGGTGGCAGACCCGGAAGCCGGTCTGGCGCAGTGGCTGGGGGAAGGCGGCCGCCCCCTCTCCGGTGGCGAGCAGCGCCGGCTGGGATTGGCCCGCGCCCTGCTGCATGATGCACCGCTGCTGTTGCTGGATGAGGCCACCGAGGGGCTGGATCCGGCCACCGAACAGGCGATGCTGGATCTCATCTTCGCCCATGCCGAAGGGAAAAGTCTGTTGATGATCACCCACCGCCTGGGGGGGCTGCAGCGGCTGGATCGGATCGCCATGCTGGAGCATGGCCGCATCGGTGCCTGTGGCACTCATGCCGAACTGCTGGCCAGCCACGCCGGTTACCAGAGCCTCTATCGCCGATTAGGGGCCTGATCGGGATTGCAAGCGGGCTTGGCTGGTGGGGATCCGGACAAACGCCTATAATGGCGACCTCTTCAAGCAAGCCCATGGACGCGTGATGAAATTCTCATACCTGCTGGCGGCAACCCTGCTCACCGGATGCAGTGGCTACAGCTTCCACACCAATCTGGACAAGGAAAACTTCACCGAATACTTCAAGCCCGGTTCGGTGGCTCTGGTCGACAAGGCGCAGTTGGCCGAACTCGACTACCAGATCCTCGGCACGGTCGAGGGGGTCTCCTGCCAGGAGGACAACAGCCAACCGGTGCCGGTGATCGGTGACGCCCGCACCGAGGCGCGCACCCGCACCGCCGATCTGGGCGGCAATGCCCTGCTGATCTCCAAGTGCATCGAGTTGCAACAGACCCCGGGCTGCCAGGCCAGCATCACCTGCTATGGTCAGGCCCTCAAGGTCGCCGAGCCCAAGTAACCGATGACCAGCCCGCTGAGCCTGCACCCCATCGGCATCCTGCACTCGCCCTATAAAGAGAAGTTTGCCGTCCCCCGTCAGCCGGGTCTGGTGCCCAGTGCCCGGGCCCGACTCGAGCTCCTGCCGCCGTGCAACGATGCGCAGACCCTGCGAGGGATCGAGCAGTTCAGCCACCTGTGGCTGATCTTCCAGTTCCATGAGTGTGCCGAGCAGGGGTGGCATCCAACGGTGCGCCCGCCCCGACTCGGTGGCAACGAGCGGGTCGGCGTCTTTGCCAGCCGCAGCCCGTTTCGCCCCAATGGTCTCGGGTTATCGGTCGTCCAATTGCTCGGCGTCCACCAGCAGGGCTCCCGCCTGTGGCTGGAGCTGGCCGGCATCGATCTGGTGGATGGCACCCCCATCCTCGACATCAAACCCTATGTCCCCTACGCCGACAGCCATCCGCAGGCCTGTGGCGGTTTCGCCCCCGAGCCACCGTCCCAGATGCGGGTCGAGTTTTCAGAGCAGGCCGAAGCCAGCATCCGGCACGCGCAACCGCGTTATCCGGAGCTGCGCAGCTTCATCGCCGAGGTACTGGCGCAGGATCCCCGGCCGGCCTATCGCCAACAGGCGGAGGACGAACGGGAGTATGGCGTGCATCTGTATGAGTTCAATGTACGCTGGCGGGTCAAGGATGGCGTCAATCAGGTCATGGCGCTGGATCCGGTCTGAGCGTTGACGCACACTGGTGTTACCCCCGACCATACTGACGACCGCCAAGGAGTCCCTCATGCCCGCTAACCGTCCGATCCTGGCCCCCCTCTTCGCGCTGCTGCTCTTGGCCGGCTGTACCCCACCGTCAGAACCATCGACCGCGAAAGAACCATCGGCCGCGAAAAAGCCCGCTCAGGAGTCCAACCTGCTGCAAAGCCAGACTCAGGCGTTGGAGAAGGCCAAGCAGCTGGAACAGGTGGTTCAAAATGCCGCCAGCGCCCAACAGGCCACCATCGAGCAGCAAACCCACTGAGCCAACCTTCACGGCCAAATGCGATAAAAAATCCCCCCGCGGCACGAGGCTGCGGGGGGATTTTCATTTTCAGAACGTCTGTCCGGATCTTATTGACGCGACAACTCGAAATCGACGATGGCGCCACCCTTGTAGAGATCCTTGGCCTGCTCGGCAGTTTGGCAGTCCGTTTCATTGGCCCCATCATAGCCACAGATGAAGCTGTCCCAGTTCGGGGAACCGGTGACGTTCATGCCAAAGCCGCTACCGGCCTCCGGCACGGTCGGATCCAGCTTGATGAAGCCGTAGCCACCCTTGCTGGCATTCTCAATCTTCAACCAGACCACCAGATCATAGGGCAGGCAGTTGGCCGGGGTGCCCGGAGCCGCTTCCCAGGCGTAGGTGCCATTGACCGTCGGCTCGCCCATGAAGTTGTCCACCTTGTAGCGCACGGTGAAGGAGCTGATTTCGCAGCTGCCGACGCGCAGGTTGGTCTTGGTCTGCTCACCGTCACAATCGCAGTATTGATTGGCTTGCACCACCGAGGCCAGCAGCAACGCCGCCAGAGCTCCCATCCATTTCATCTTGTTCATCCTGTTCTCCCTTCTTGTTTCACGCCATGACCAGGCCAACCCGATGATCTCTTGCCAGCCACATGTATCATTTTTAACCCGCCGGTTAAAAACGGCCGCCATTTTACCCATTTTATTCGTGTAGTCTTGTGACAAAATTTTTGGAGAAACAGTGAACATTCAAAGTTTTTGACATAAGAACAGCAAAAAGGTCTCCAAAGAGACCTTTTTTGTTGTTTTTCAGCCGATTAGCAGCAACTTAAGGTAGATTATCCAGCGGGTTTTCCTCCTCGTCCGCGGCAAGATCCGGCTCCATTGGCTGACCTTCGTCCCCCAGAGGCGATGAAACCGCAGCAGGATCAATCGGCGGTGAGGAGGCCACACCAAAGACCGGCGTCGAACCATCCACCATGGTGACGGTGCCGTACAGAGCTCCGTAACCCGGAGGGAGCAACCAATAACGCACCGAGCCTTCATCCTGCTCGAACACCCCGAGGTAGACCAAATCCTCGGGTTGCAGCGCGGCCGGGTCGTCCTTCGCCTCGGCGAACTTCAGGTGCAAGAAGTCCATGAACTGTGATTCGACAGCCGCCGACAACCCGGTTTTACCCTGCCAATCGTCCGCCGCTTGCGCGGGTGCGGCGGGCGCCGCCGGCTGCCCCATGTGCTCGAGGACCGCAGGGGCTACCTTCATCTGCGTCAGATGTGATTGCTGCTGGTAGTTGGCCAACAGACGAATGACCAGCGTCAAGACCAGCAACAGAGCCACGCCGAACAACCACTTCTTCATCGGATCTCCTCTTGCCCGAATCGCTTACCAGGAGGCCAGCTCAGGAATGGGTGGATGACCACGCCGCTCCAGAAAGGCGAGCAGTTGGCGAGGCGACTGATTCAACAGCCGTTCCGCCGGAAAGTTGGCCTGCTCAATCAACTGCTGGGCCAACGTAAAATCACCGAGACTGAAGGCCACATGGGCGTCGGAGCCCAGCACCAGCGTCGCCCCCAGATCCCGCGCCGCTTCGACGATCGCCAAACAGTTGGAGCGACTGCCTTGCCGGGAGTGGCACAAGGAGGAGTTATTCACCTCGAGGGCCACCTGATGTTGCGCGGCCGCCGCCACCACCGCCGGAATATCGATGGGATAGGCCGGGTTACCCGGATGGGTGATGACGTCGACCTTGCCGCTGCGAATGGTATTGATCAGCGCCCGGGTGTGACTCTCCCGATCGCTGGGGCCGTACACGGGTTCGTGAAAACCGGCCAGGACGAGATCCAGGCCATCGCGCATCCGATCGCTGCAATCGATGTCGCCAAACACGTTTTTGATATTGGCCTCGATGCCGCGCAGGATGGCCACTCCATCGACGATCCGCGGCAGCACCCGCAGGTTGATGAAGTGCCAGAAGTGAGGCGCATCGGCCATCTCGGGACCGTGATCCGTGGTGGCAAACAGCGTGATGCCGCGGCGCTTGGCCTCGGCAATGTAATCGTGAATGGTGCTGTAAGCGTGGGTACTGGCAACAGTATGACTATGAATATCGACTGGATAGTTCATGACTTCGCAATCCTGATGGTGAGCCCGCCGCCAGCATACCATAAAATGGCGGCGCCCAAGGCAAGCCACAAGGCTCCGGAGCCGGCGGCTGGATGAGCGAGCCAGGCCCCACCGTGGAGCGAACCGGGAACTTTTGGCCGAGCGGCAATTTCCCCTTAAGTTCGCCCCGGCAGCCTGCTAGAATTTCGCCCCACTGATTTTGCCATGCCGCCCAGACAGCTGCGGCCCAAGAAGGTCCCAAACTCATGCGTACCAGCCAATATCTGCTCTCTACCCTCAAGGAAACTCCCTCCGACGCCGAGGTGATCAGCCACCAGTTGATGCTGCGCGCCGGCATGATCCGTAAACTGGCCTCCGGTCTCTACAACTGGTTGCCCACCGGCCTGCGCGTCTTGAAGAAGGTCGAGAATATCGTCCGGGAAGAGATGAACCGCGCCGGCGCCGTCGAAGTCTCGATGCCCGTGGTGCAGCCGGCCGAGTTGTGGCAGGAATCCGGCCGCTGGGAGCAGTATGGTCCCGAGCTGTGCCGTCTGACCGACCGCCACAACCGCCCCTTCGTGCTGGGCCCGACCCACGAAGAGGTGATCACCAACCTGGTTCGCTACGAGGTCAATAGCTACAAGCAGCTGCCGCTGAACCTCTACCAGATCCAGACCAAGTTCCGCGACGAAGTGCGTCCCCGTTTCGGCGTGATGCGCGGCCGTGAATTCCTGATGAAGGACGCCTACTCCTTCCATATCGACAAGGCCAGCTTGGTCGACACCTACGGCAAGATGCACGCCGCCTACTGCGCCGCCTTCAGCCGCATGGGTCTGGACTTCCGCCCGGTGCAGGCCGATACCGGCTCCATCGGCGGCACCGGCTCCCACGAGTTCCAGGTGTTGGCCGAGAGCGGTGAAGATTTGATCGCCTTCTCCACCGATTCTGATTACGCCGCCAACATCGAGATGGCCGAGGCCGTGGCACCGGCTGGCACACGCCCGGCCGCCAGCGCCGCGCTGACCACCGCCGACACCCCAAATGTTCACACCATCGAGGAGGTTGCGGCCTTCTTCACCGTGGCGCCGAGTCAGATCGCCAAGACTCTGCTGGTGCTGGGCGAAGAAGACGAGAAGCAGCAACAGGCGGTCATCGCCCTGGTGTTGCGTGGCGATCACGAGCTCAACGAGGTGAAGGCCGAGAAGCTGCCCGGCGTCGCCAAGCCGCTGACCTTTGCCAATGACGAGCAGATCAAGGCGGCCGCCGGTTGTGATGCCGGCTCCATCGGCCCGGTCGGCTTCACCGGTCGCATCGTCGTCGATCGCAGCGCTGCCCATCTGGCCGACTTTGTCTGTGGCGCCAACGAAACCGGCAAGCATCTGACCGGTGCCAACTGGGATCGCGATATCAGTCACTACGAAGTGGCCGACATCCGCAACGTGGTGGAAGGCGACCCAAGCCCCTGTGGCCAAGGCACCCTGCTGCTCAAGCGCGGCATCGAAGTGGGCCACATCTTCCAACTCGGCACCAAGTACTCCGAGGCGATGAAGGCCACGGTGCTGAACGAGGAAGGCAAGGCCACCATCATGGAGATGGGCTGCTACGGCATCGGCGTCTCCCGCGTGGTCGCCGCCGCCATCGAGCAAAACTATGACGATGCCGGCATCATCTGGCCGGATGCCATCGCGCCGTTTGAGGTGGTGATCATCCCGATGAACATGCACAAGTCCCATCGCGTGGCCGAGCTGGCCGAACGCTTCTACGGCGAGCTGAAGGCCGCCGGGATCGACGTACTGTTCGATGACCGCAAGGAGCGTCCGGGCGTGATGTTCGCCGACATGGAGCTTATCGGCATCCCCCATGCCATCGTCATCGGTGAGCGCGGCATCGACAACGGTGTAGTCGAGTACAAGCAACGCCGCGGTGGTGAGAAGAGTGAAGTAGCCATCGACGAGATCGTCTCTATTATCAAAGCCAAGTTAAAACGCTAATACGCAGTTTGGTTGTGATAACGAAAAAGGATCCTGCGGGATCCTTTTTATTACAACCCAATGACAGAATCTATTGAGAGAGCAACCAGTTCACTAACGCTATTCTACATATTCTGATTACACTGCGCCTAAAATCATCATCTTCAACAATATCAAATGAACCAATTTCTCCGGATTTTACCTCTCCTAAAAATAGATGACCACCGTGTAAAATCTTGCATCGTTTATTATAAATTTTCGTTGAGAACTCATCAAAGTCATCACTAGGGTTAGTGTATCGCTTGAGAAATGCCTTAAAACTCTCAGAGATCCCCTCATTTTTAGAGACTCAAATAATTCCAAGTGTGCGGGTATA
>JASDSW010000065.1:0-13565 GCA_041441555.1 Aeromonadaceae bacterium | reverse complement strand
GAGTACTTTTTCCTGAAAATCAAGGCCGCCTTCCCCGGAAAGACGCGATGAACCTAAAAAAATCCCGTCAACCGGCGGGATTTTTTTGGTCATTCAGCAGACCGGTTGCAGAAGCTGCAAGGCGTTGAGCAGCGCCTCGGGCTCGGCCCGGTGGCGGAAGTCTTCATCGACGAAGGCATAGACGATCTTGCCCTGTTTATCGATCAGGTAGCTGGCCGGCATCGACATCTCATAGGGGCAGCCATGAGCATAACCGGGCAGGTCGATGCCCAACTGCTCCATCGCGTCGGTCATCACCTCGGGCAGGGTCATGACCAGGCCACAGGTGCGGGCTGCCGTCAATTGCGGGTCGCTAAACAGGGTGTAACTGAGGCGATTGCAACGTTGGGTGGAAAAATTGAGATCGGCATCCTGGCCGACCACCGGGATGAAGCGGGCACCCAGCGCCTGGATCTTGGGGAGCAGAGCATTGAAGGCGCGCAGCTCCAGGTTGCAGTAGGGGGACCAGTGTCCACAGAAGAACGATACTATGACCGGACTGCGTCCCAGAATGCGTGTCAGGGAAAAGCGAGCGCCGCTGCCATCGGTCAACTCGAGGGCAGGAAATGGATCACCGACCCGCAGGGCATTATCGGTCCACCCGGCACGCTTCAAACTGGCAAAGGAGAGCTCCATCGCCTGGCGGATATCCGGCGGAAAATGGGCTGCGCGCCAGGCGCGTTGTGCCGCGAGTTCGGTTTGTAAAGCCATTCGCTGCTCCTGCCACGTCCGTGGCACTATTCGTTGTGTTGTCTATCAGTATTGTGGGCATATCTTGTGTAGGCAAGCGGTGCCAGGTTCATTTGCCTATTTGTTGTTCGTTTTTGTGCACAGGGCCGTGCTGACGAACAGGGTGCTGCACTTTAGGGCTCCATGAAGCCTTCGAGCAAGACATTCAGGTAACGGTGTCCCAATTCAGTGACCTGCCAAACATCTCCGTCATCCGAGAGCAGCTCCTTGCGGATGGCGGCTTGCAGCAGGGGGGCGATCTGTGTCAGCTGCAACCCGGTGCGAGCCATGAACTCCTGCTTGGGGCAGGGTTCAAACAGGCGGAATCGGTTCATGAAATATTCGAAGGGTCTCTCTTCTGGCGGTACCTGCCAGCGCTCGTCGAGATAGGGCCGGGTCGGATCCAGATACCCCTTGGGGTGCTTGATCTTGACCGTGCGGTGGATGGTGCCGCTGTGCGGATCGCTCAGCTTGCCGTGGGCGCCGCAACCGATCCCCAGATAGTCGCCAAAGCGCCAGTAGTTGAGATTGTGCTGGCACTCGAAGCCCGGTTTGGCGTAGGCCGAAATCTCATACTGTCGGTAGCCAGCGGCTTCGAGTAGGGCATGCCCCCGCTCCTGGATCTCCCACAGGGTGTCATCTTCGGGCAGGCGCGGTGGGCGGGCACCAAAGGCGGTGTTGGGCTCGATGGTCAGTTGATACCAGGATAGGTGCGGGGGAGCCAGGGCGATGGCCTGGCGCAGATCGTCCAGGGCCTGCTCCAGGCTCTGCCCCGGCAATCCGTGCATCAGATCCAGGTTGAAACTCCGCAGACCCAAGCCGGCGGCTTGTCGTGCGGCGGCGCGCGCCTGCTCCGGATCGTGGATGCGACCCAACTTCTGTAGATGCTGCGGGTCGAAACTCTGCACACCGATGCTGATGCGATTGACCCCGGCGGCCTGGTAGCCGGCGAAGCGACCGGCTTCGACGGTGCCCGGATTGGCCTCCAGCGTGATCTCGATGTCATCGGCGAAGGGAATGCGCGCGCGGATCCCGCTCAGGAGGCGCTCGATGGCCTGGGCCGAGAAGAGGCTTGGCGTGCCTCCGCCGATGAAGATTGAATCGAGCTTCCGCCCGGCCACGTCGGCCAGATCGGCACTCAGGTCCTCGAGCAGGGCCGACACATACTCGGCTTCCGGGATCGCCTGCTTCTGGGCGTGGGAGTTGAAGTCGCAATAGGGGCACTTCTGCACGCACCAAGGGATATGGACATACAGCGCCAGCGGCGGCAGTTGCAGAGTCGATGGCGCGGACACGCTTAGTAGATCTCCTGCAACTGGGTGATCAGCAGCTTGAGCGCCTTGGCGCGATGGCTGAGCTGATTCTTCTGCTCGGCGGGCAGTTCGGCGGCGGTGCAGGCGGTTTCCGGAACGAAGAAGACGGGGTCATAGCCAAAGCCATTTTCTCCCTTGGGTTCGGTGACTATGTGCCCTTCCCAACTGGCCTGACAGATGATGGGGGTCGGGTCATCGGCATGTCGCATGAAGACCAGCACACACCAGAAACGAGCAGTTCGCAGCACCGGGGGCAGAAAGGAGAGCTCCTCGAGCAGTTTGGTCAGATTATCCTCGTCGCTGGCATCATCCCCGGCAAAGCGGGATGAGTAGACGCCCGGAGCGCCCCGCAAGGCATCGACTTCGAGACCCGAGTCGTCGGCGATGGCGGGCAGCCCGGTGATGCGAGCGGCATGACGCGCCTTGATGATGGCGTTCTCGACGAAGGTGGTGCCGGTCTCGGGGACGCTCTCCACCAGGAAGTCACTCTGGGGCATCACCTTGAAATCCATTCCTGCGAGCATGGCATTGAGCTCGGCCACCTTCTTCTTGTTCCCGGTGGCCAACACCAATCTGTTCATCTTGCTTACTCCCTACGATAGATGGCGGCAATGATAACGAGATCGTCTGGCAAAGCCAAAAAAAGCACGTCTGCTCACTGCGCGACGGCGCTTGGCAGGTCGCGGCTTGGCGACGGCGATCATGACAAGAAATGATGCAGGCAGTAGCATGAGCGGTAAGAGTGGCCCGCGCTCGGGCAGACGATGAGAAGGATCTTGAACGATGCGTGTTTTTTCATGGCTCGGCGCCCTGGTGCTGCTGGGGGGCCTGAGTGGTTGTCAGCAGGTCCAGGAGCCCTCCCGGCAGGCGGCGGCACCGCGCCTGAGCGGTCAAGAGCTGACCATGGCACAAAATGGTGGCAGTGTGACACTCAAGGTCGGGCAGCAGGTCGCCCTGGCTCTGCCTGGTTCGCCGCAGTCGGGCTATCAGTGGCAGGTGGAGAAGGCGCCGGCCAATCTGATCAGAAAGCAGGCCAGCAGCTTTGAGCCAGCCCCCAAGAGCGAGGTGTGTGGCATGCAGCACTTGCAGTTTGCCGCGCAGCAGACGGGGCGGGGGCTGTTGACGCTGGCCTATCGCCCCACCGAGGGCGCAGAGGATGTCGCCAACTACTACACCCTGCACCTGAACGTCGTGCGCTGAATCGAAGGGCCTCATGGGCCGCGGTCGGTTGCCATTGGAGAGTCGCCATGCTGCCAACTCTGCTCTTGCTAAGCTCCTTCACCGAATTTATGGCACAACAGTTGCGCTCTCAGGTGGATGCCGGATTGAATCACCAGCCGGAACAACAGCAGGTGGAGTATCAGGGGCGCACCATCCAGTTTGTGCATCAATACTGGCGCATTCAGCCGGACTCCATCTGTGCCGACCGGCAAGGACAAACCGACTTGGCGCTCTGCCGCCGGCAGGCGCAGTCGATGTTTGCGGCCAGTTGCCAGCAGCTAAGCTCCGCCGGCGCCGAGACGGACGAGTCGCCACAGCGAGCCATGTACTGTGCGGCCGCCCAACCCCGGGATGACTCGCCGACACCCGCGGTCTCGGCCGCCGAGCCGAGCGCTTTGGCCGCGCGTCCGAGCGTCGATCTGCAGCAGGGGCGCCGGGATTGTCATCGGTTGCAATTTAAAGCCATGCTCTCGGACGATCCGCAGCTGCGCGCCGAGCGGGATCGGGTCTGCGCCCAGGCCCCGCAACCGGTCCGCAAACCCTAGTGGTTTCTGGACGGACACACCCAAGAGCCCACAAGCGGGTTGCCTGTGGGCTCTTGGGTTTACCTTGTGGAGTGGGCCGGTTAAACGCCCGGGCAATCGAGGCAGCGCTTGACCATCTCGGGGCCCAGATGCAGCTTGGCATTCAGATCGCGCAGGGCGGTGCGCAACCCCTCTTCAATCACCGGATGGTAGAACGGCATGTCCAGCATCTGGCTGATGGTCATCTGCTGCTGGTGGGCCCAGGCCAGCAGGTGGGCGATGTGCTCGACGTTTGGCCCCATCATCTCGGCGCCGAGGAAGCGGCCGGTGCCGTGTTCGCCGTAGACATGCAGTAACCCCTTGTTGCGCAGCATGACGCGGGAACGCCCCTGATCTTCGAAGCTGACCTCGCCGATTTCAAAGCAACCGCAGCTGCTGTATTTCTGGTTCAGCTCGCGCAGCGTGCTACCGACCATGGCGATCTGCGGGTCGGAGAAGACCACCGAAATGGCCGAGCGGCGCAGGCCGGCGCGGATATCCGGGAAGCGTCCGGCATTATCCCCGGCGATGCGACCCTGATCGGCGGCTTCGTGCAGCAGCGGCAACTGATTGCTGGCATCGCCGGCGATGAACAGGTGCGGCACGCTGGTCTGCAGGGTGAAGCGATCGGCAAGCGGGATGCCGCGGTTGTCGAGTTCGACGCCGCTGTTTTCGATATCCAACTTGTCAACGTTGGCGCGCCGCCCGGTGGCGGCCAGTACGTAATCCACGCTGATCTCTTGCTGTTGACCCGCCTTGTCCAGATAACGGATGCGAACCTGGTCGCCATCGCGGAACATCTGCTCCACCCTGGCATCGGCATCCAGATAGAACTCTTCGTTGATTGTCTTGGCGGCGTAGTTGCGGATCGCCTCATCGGTCAGCGGCCCTACCAGCCCCCCCATGCCGAACATGATGACTCGAACGCCGAGGCGGTGCAGAGCTTGCCCCAGCTCCAGGCCAATGACGCCCGGGCCGAAGACTGCTACCGAGCCGGGCAGATCGTCCCACTCGAACAGGTCGTCATTGATGATCAGACGGTCACCGAGCTCGTTCCAGGCGGCAGGCCAGCTGGGACGCGAGCCGGTGGCGATGACGATGCGCTTGGCCTGGATCTCGGTGTGGTCATCGACCATCAGAGTGTGGGGATCCACAAAGCGGGCATAGCCCTGGATCTTCTCCTCGGCCGGGATCGAGTCGACCCCCTCGAGCACGAAGCCGACGAAGCGGTCGCGTTCACGCTTGACGCGGGCCATCACCTCGCGACCATCGATATGGATCTCGCCCTGCGGATGCACCCCAAAGCCGGGGGCCTGGTGGATGTGATGGACGGCTTCGGCGGCGGCAATCAGCAACTTGGAGGGCATGCAACCGACGCGGGCACAGGTAGTGCCGAATGGGCCACCTTCGATCAGCACCACGCTCGGGGTATGGGCCTTGGCGGCACGATAGGCGCCGAGCCCGGCGGTTCCACCACCAATCACGGCGACATCAACTTGGATCTTCTTCATGCTCACTCCTTAAAACTTGCTTGATCAATCAGTAAAAGCCGACTGGGTTCCCCGCTGGGGCAAGCGGCTTGTAGTGCTCGACCAAAAAAGTGGGAAGAGGGCTTCCCACAAAGACGGCACTGATGGGGCGGCAGCCGGCAGAGGCAGGCTACCGCGGGGTTACTCATTTGGCGAAGTAGGCTTCCAGATCGTCGCTGCCACCGATGTGCTTTCCGCCGATGAAGACTTGCGGCACGCTGGTGCGGCCGGTGACGGCGCGCAGGGAGACAGTGGTCGCATCCTTACCCAGGATGATCTCTTCATACTGGATGCCGCGGTCGATCAGCAACTGCTTGGCCTTGGCGCAGTATGGGCAGCCCGGCTTGGTGAACAGGGCGACCGACTCCTGCACTTTGACGCTGGGGTCCAGGTACTTGAGCATGGTGTCGGCATCTGAAACCTTGAAGGGATCACCTGGCTCGTTCGGTTCGATGAACATCTTCTCGACCACGCCATCCTTCACCAGCATGGAGTAACGCCAGGAGCGCTTGCCAAAGCCCAGATCTTCTTTTTCGACCAGTTGGCCCATGCCAGCGGTGAACTCGCCGTTGCCATCGGGAATGAAGGTGATCTTGTCGGCCTTCTGGTCATCCTTCCAGGCATTCATCACGAATGTATCGTTGACCGAGACGCACAGGATGTCGTCGACGCCCAGCTTCTTGAAGGCCGGTTGCAGCTCGTTGTAACGCGGCAGGTGGCTGGAAGAGCAGGTCGGGGTGAAGGCGCCCGGCAGCGAGAAGACGATGACCGTCTTGCCGGCGAACAGTTGTTCGGTGGTGACATCAACCCACTGGTCGCCCTGACGAGTGCGGAACGTAACGTTAGGAACCTTTTTGCCTTCGAAGTTCTGGGACATGGTGTATCTCCTTGAAACATGAGTCGTAGTTGCAGGTTTGTTGAGTGGCGGAGCAGCTCGTTGCCCCGTCGATGGATTCATAATGGTCGAGAATGATTGATAGTTCCAATCGTTTATTGATATTGTCTCAATAGCGTTAAGCTATCAAAAGGGGCGGCGATGAATTTTAAGGATCTGGAATACCTGGTGGCTTTGGCCGAAGAGGGCCATTTTCGGCGGGCGGCCGAGCGTTGCTTTGTCAGCCAGCCCACCTTGAGCAATCAGATCCGCAAGTTGGAGCAGGAGCTGGGGGTGGTATTTCTGGAGCGCACCAGCCGCAAGGTGCTGTTTACCCAGGCAGGATTGGAGCTGGTAGCCCAGGCGCGCAAGGTGCTGAGCGAGGCTCAGCGCTTTCGCGAGATGGCCGGTTGCCACGGCGAGCAGATGAGTGGCCCCCTGCATCTGGGGCTGATCCCGACCGTCGGTCCCTACCTGTTACCCCATTTAATTCCCGGCTTGCGGCACGATTTCCCCAAGCTAGAGTTCTATCTGCATGAGGCACAGACCCATCAGATCGTCGCACAGCTGGAGAGTGGCTCGATCGATTGCGCCATTCTGGCCCTGGTCAAAGAGACTGCCGCCTTCGTCGAATTGCCGCTGTTTGAGGAGGCGATGGTGTTGGCGGTGCCCAGCGAACATGAGTGGCAGGCGCGGGAGCAGGTGTCGCTGTCGGAGTTGGCCGGACATCGGCTGTTGATGCTGGAGGATGGTCACTGTCTGCGTGACCAGGCGCTGGGCTTTTGTTTTGCCGCCGGCGCCAAGGAGGATTCTCACTTCCGGGCGACCAGTCTGGAGACCCTGCGTAACATGGTGGCCGCCGGAGCCGGCATCACGCTGCTGCCACAGTTGGCGGTGCCCAGTGAGCGCTGTCGAGATGGGGTCTGCTATGTGCCTTGCTGCGAGCCGGTGCCGACCCGGACCATTGGCATGGTCTACCGACCCGGTTCACCGCTGCGGGCCCGCTACGAACAGCTGGCGGAGTGGATCCGCCAACAGATGCAACCAGCCTTCCGCACCTAAAAAACAAGGCGCGAAATGCGCCTTGAGATCGACCGAGCATGGCCGCGCTCAGAGCGACATGGGCATGACCCGATTGCGGCCAAGCTCCTTGGCGCGGTAGAGCTGCTCGTCGGTGCGCCGCATGATGGATTCGTAATCATCCTGGCTCTGATATTCCGCTACCCCGAACGAGGCGCTGAGGGCATTGAGATTTTGCCCGCTACGGCGATCCTTGACGCAGATCTTTTCCACGGCCCGGCGCAGCGCCTCGGCAAATTGCCGGGCGATCAACAGGGTGCGACCCGGCAGTAGGATGGCGATCTCCTCTCCACCGATGCGGAAAGGGCGCTCGCCATTCTTGCAACTGTCCTTCACGCGGCGAGCGATGGCCTTGAGCACCTGATCGCCGAATACGTGGCCGAAGCCATCGTTGATGCTCTTGAAGCGGTCGATATCCAGAATGATCACCGCAAATGGTTGGGCCAGCGACAGCAGGTGTTCCAACTCTCGATCGAAGGCGCGACGGTTGAGCAGGCCGGTCAGTGCATCATGCAATGCCTCTTCCCGGCTCTGCTGCAGCTTGCTCTTGAGCTCGGCGATCTCTTTTTCCGCCTCGCTCAGCTGGCTGTGAAATTGCCGCGTGGATTGGCTGATGTGACGGGAGCCTTGAACCAGTTCACGCACCAGCCCCATGGTCTCATCGATGGAGAGCCCTTCGTCATCCAGGCGCATCAGACGGGAGAAGCTCTTGTCGAGCATGGCCTGGAATTCGCCGGTTCCGCTGATGGTATCCTGCATCGAGGCGTTGATTTCGCTCACCATCGCCTCCAGGCTCTGCTTCATGGTGTCGACGTTGCGCTCGGTCTGGGCTGCCAGATGTTGCTGATAGAGCAGTTCGCTAGAGAGAGGAGAGCAGCTCCCGGAACTCTGAATCGTCTTGTCGACCGCCTCATTCAATTGCGGATTGGTCTGGGCAACATAGGTGTACCAGAGGGCGTAATTGGTGGGCGTGGTCGGGATCTGGTACTTGATCATCAGAGGAACTGCCTGTTTCAAATAGGCAGTGGATTGCGTGAAGCTCTCGTTGGCCATGGCGACTCACACAGCAAAAAGGGTCGTAAGTGCCTCCATAATAGCCTGCGGCCTGCTCTGAGTGAAACAGACCGTGCTATTTGTCCTGTGCATTCGTTATACTTTTCGCAACATGTCCCATATACCTGAGCAAGGCCCGCCCTATGTCCATTTCGGATCCTTTCCGTGAACGCGAAGCACAAAAGTATGAAAACCCCATCCCCAGCCGTGAAGCCATCCTCGCCCTGATTGAAAAACAGCGTACTCCCGTCTCCCGTGACGAGTTGACCCGGTTATTGAAACTGGAAGGCGAAGAACAGGAAGAGGCCCTGCGCCGCCGTCTGCGCGCCATGGAGCGCGATGGCCAGTTGGTCTTCACGCGAGCCAAGGCCTATGCCCTGCCGGAGAAGATGAATCTGGTGAAGGGAACCGTGCTGGGCCACAAGGATGGGTTTGGCTTTTTGCGTCCCGATGAGGGCGGGGAGGATCTCTACCTGCCTCCGCGCGAGATGGATCGCCTGCTGCATGGCGACTACGTGCTGGTGCAACCGACCGGTCTGGATCCCCGTGGTCGGCGCGAGGCGCGGCTGGTGCGCCTGCTACAGTCGCGCGATATGGATATCGTCGGTCGTTTCTTCATCGAAAACGACGTCAGCTTCGTGGTGCCGGACGATAGCCGCATCGGTCAGGATATCCTGATCCCGCCGGGCATGAACCAGGGGGCGCGCCAGAGCCAGATGGTGGTGGTGCGTATCACCCAGCGCCCTTCGGGTCGCATGAATGCGGTCGGTGAAATCCTCGAAGTCCTGGGTGACCACATGGATCCGGGGATGGAGATCGAAGTGGCGATCCGCAACTACGGCATTCCCCATGTCTGGCCCGCCGAGGTGCTGGAGGAGATCAAGGATCTGACCGAAGAGGTCCCCGAACAGGCCAAGCAGGGTCGCTTCGATCTGCGTCAGTTGCCCCTGATGACCATCGATGGCGAGGATGCCCGCGACTTCGATGATGCCGTCTTCTGCGAGCGTAAACGCTCCGGTGGCTGGCGGCTTTGGGTGGCGATTGCCGATGTCTCCTACTATGTCCGTCATGGCAAGGCGCTGGATCTGGAAGCCCACAACCGTGGCAACTCTGTCTACTTCCCGGAGAATGTGATCCCCATGCTGCCGGAGGTGCTCTCCAACGGCCTCTGCTCCCTGAATCCGCAGGTCGATCGCCTCTGCATGGTCTGCGAGATGACTATCAGCGAAACGGGTCGCATGTCCGGCTACAAGTTCTTCGAGGCGGTGATGAACTCCCACGCACGGCTGACCTATACCAAGGTGGCCGCGATCCTCGACGGCGATCCCAAGCTGCGCCAGCAATATGAACCTCTGGTGGGGCATATCGAAGAGCTGCACAAGCTGTATCAGGCGCTCAAGGCGGCGCGTCATGTCCGCGGGGCGGTCGAGTTTGAAAGCGACGAGACTCGCTTCATCTTCAATGCCCAGCGCAAGATCGAACGCATAGTCCCGCTGGTGCGCAATGATGCTCACAAGCTGATCGAAGAATGCATGATCCTGGCCAACGTGGCGGCGGCTCGCTACATCGAGAAGTGCGAAGCCGAGACCCTGTTCCGGATCCATGAACGGCCGGGTGAGCTCAAGCTCGATACCTTCCGCCAATTCCTCGGTGAATTAGGGCTCGAACTGAAGGGTGGTCTGGAGCCGGCGCCGAAAGATTTCGCCGAGTTGGCCGAGCTGGTCAAGGATCGTCCCGACGTTGAGCTGATCAACACCATGCTGCTGCGCTCCATGTCCCAGGCGCAGTACAGTGCCGACAACGTCGGCCACTTCGGTTTGGCGTTGAAGTCCTATGCGCACTTCACCTCGCCGATCCGCCGCTATCCCGACTTGTTGCTGCATCGTGCCATCAAGTATCAGCTGGCCAAGGAGAAGGGGAATCCCAAGCACAAGTGGACGCCGACCGGTGGGTATAACTATCTCTATGACGAGATGGCACCCATGGGTGAGCACTGCTCGATGACCGAGCGGCGCGCCGATGACGCGACCCGGGATGTGGCCGATTGGCTCAAGTGTGAATACATGCAGGATCATGTGGGCGAAGAGATGGCCGGCGTGATTTCCGGAGTGACCGGGTTTGGCATGTTTGTGCGGCTGGCCGACTTGCACATCGATGGCCTGGTGCACATCAGTACCCTGGGCAATGACTATTACCAGTTTGATGCGGCCCGTCAGACCTTGATTGGCGAGAACTTCCGCCGCGTCTATCGACTCGGCGACAAGGTGCGGGTCAAGGTGATGGGGGTCAATCTTGATGACCGCAAGATCGATTTCCAGTTGCTGGAAGATCCGTTCCTGTTCAAGGGTAAGGACGCCAAGAAGCAGATCGAGAAGCTTGAAGCTATCAAGGGCGAAAAAGCCAAGGCCGCTCGTCGTCGGGAACATAAGGCCGAGCAACAGGGGGCAGACAAGTCCGGACGAGGCAAATCCAGCGGCCGGAAGTCGGCGAGCAAGAGTGAGGCGAGCGAGCCGAGCGGCAAGAAGCGTCGTCGCAGCAAATCCAAATCGGGAAAATCTGCTGAACGTAAGGGCGGCAAGAAGCACGTCTAGCAATCAGGCAGCCACTGCCGTTTGCTCTTGACGCTCCACTTTCGGGTGGGGCGTCATTTGTTTTAGCCATCTCTTGCCAGCATGAGCGGCTAGTGTGGCCGCATTCCCGGAGCGGCGCCGGCCGGGCATCGCAGGTCGAGCCGAGATAGAATGATGCGCAACCTGAGTCATGGGTGTTGCGCCCGAATAAAAGGATCCCAACGTGAGTCATGAACTGATCTACGGCATTCACGCCGTCAGCGCGCTGTTAGAGCGCCAACCGGAGCGTTTTCTTGAAGCCTGGGTACTTAAAGGACGCGAGGATGAGCGGTTGCTGCCATTGATCAATGAGCTGCAACGCTGCGGTGTCAGCATCCAACTGGTGACCCGAAAGACCCTGGATGACAAGGCGGAAGGGGCCATTCACCAGGGGATCATCGCCCGCATCCGCGAAGGCAAAAAATATGATGAGCAGGATCTCTGGGCGTTGCTGGACCAGCAACAACAACCCTTCTTACTGATCCTGGATGGAGTGACGGATCCGCACAATCTCGGCGCCTGCCTGCGCAATGCCGATGCGGCGGGGGTCCACGCCTTGATCGTGCCGCGCGACAAATCGGTTACGTTAACCGGAACTGCCCGCAAGGTGGCTTGTGGGGCGGCCGAAACGGTTCCGTTCATCCAGGTGACCAACCTGGCGCGGACTCTGCGGGAATTGCAGGAACGCGGGGTGTGGGTGGTCGGTACCGCCGGTGAAGCGGACCATGATTTGTACCAGAGCAAACTCACCGGGCCTTTGGCCTTGGTGATGGGAGCCGAGGGGGCTGGGATGCGCCGTCTGACCCGTGAACATTGCGATGAACTGATCAGCATTCCGATGGCGGGCGCGGTCTCGAGCCTCAACGTCTCGGTGGCGACCGGTGTCTGCCTGTTTGAAGCGGTCCGGCAACGGCGCTCCTAAGCCGCCATGGATGGCAGACGCACACGAGCTTGGTGCATTTGCCTCTCTGGTCAAATTTTGATTGCGTTCCCTCTCGCTGCTGCGTAAAATTGCGCGCCTCAAAAGTCAGTCAAAAAAACATACTTTAAGTTCCTTGCCCTCGATGGTTTGACTGAGCCGAGACGGGGGCTACTAAACCGTAAGGAGCAATCCATGCGTCACTACGAAATCGTCTTCATGGTTCACCCGGACCAGAGCGAACAAGTTGCTGGCATGATCGAGCGCTACACTGGCGCCATCGAGAAGTCTGGTGGCAAGATCCACCGCCTGGAAGATTGGGGCCGTCGTCAACTGGCTTACCCAATCGACAAGCTGCACAAGGCCCACTACGTTCTGATGAACGTCGAAGCTGAGCAAGCTGTGATCGACGAGCTGGAGTCTAACTTCCGCTACAACGACGCAGTTATCCGCAATCTGATCATGCGTACTAAGAACGCTGTGACCGAAGCCTCTCCGATGGCTAAGGCCCGCGAAGAACGTCAAGGCCGTCGTGATGACCGTGCTGATGATGTATCTGAAGCCGCTGAGTAATTCCAGAGACTATTAAGAGGATAACCGCAAATGGCACGTTATTTCCGTCGTCGCAAGTTCTGCCGCTTCACCGCTGAAGGCGTCACCGAGATCGATTACAAAGATACCCTGACCCTGAAGAACTACATCACTGAATCTGGCAAGATCGTACCGAGCCGCATCACCGGTACCCGCGCCAAGTATCAGCGTCAACTGGCCCGCGCCATCAAGCGTGCCCGTTACCTGGCTCTGCTGCCTTACACCGATCTGCACAACAAGTGATTTGGCACCTGGCCTAACTCAACATTAACCGAGGAAAGGTAATGCAAGTAATTCTGCTCGACAAAATCGCCCGTCTGGGTGGTCTGGGTGACACGGTAGAAGTTAAGAGCGGTTTCGCTCGTAACTACCTGATCCCGCAAGGTAAGGCTGTTATGGCCACCAAGGCTAACGTAGAGATGTTCGAAGCTCGTCGCGCTGAACTGGAAGCCAAGCTGGCTGACGTTCTGGCTGCTGCTCAAGCTCGTGCCGCTCAAATCGAAGCCCTGGAAAATGTGACCATCGAGTCCAAGTCTGGCGACGAAGGCAAGCTGTTCGGCTCTATCGGTACTCGTGACGTGGCTGATGCCATCACTGCTGCCGGTGTTGCTGTTGCCAAGAGCGAAATCCGTATGCCGGAAGGCGCTCTGCGCTACACTGGCGAATATGATATCGCTGTACAAGTTCACGCTGACGTTAAGACCAGCGTGAAGATCAACGTAGTTGCTGCCAAGTAATTACGGATCATCGCTTGTTCTAAAAAAGCCCACCTCGCGTGGGCTTTTTGTTTTTCGTTATAAACGAAATCAGATATTGCACGCTTTTGGCGAGGAGAAGAAGAGGAGAAGAACAGGGGGCGAATTAGCCTGTTTTTGACCAATATGCTGGATAAATGCGCGAACGCGCTGTGTTAGCTACTATTTTGTCGATTTTCGCTTGCGCGACCGTTCGAACTCCCTATAATGCCGCCTCGCTGACACGGCAAGGCAGGCATTCCTTGAGAGAATGCTGCAGCGGTGTTAGCCGGGCCGAAACGCCCCGGAGC
>JASDSW010000064.1:0-2198 GCA_041441555.1 Aeromonadaceae bacterium | reverse complement strand
CTGCTGGGCGCCGTGCGCCACGAAGGCAGTGGCCAGAAGTATCTGATCCAGCACTCCGCAGGCTCCGGCAAATCCAACTCCATCGCCTGGCTGACCCATCAGCTCGCCTCGTTGCGACAAGGCGGCCAGAAGCAGTTTGATTCGGTGATCGTCATTACCGACCGCACCGTGCTCGATAGCCAGTTGCAGGAGACCATTGCCCAGTTTGAACATGCCGATGGCGTCATCTCCCGCATCAACCGCGAAGAGGGTGACGGCAGCAAGTCGGCCCAATTGGCTGGCGCCCTAACCTTGGGTACGCCGATCATCATCGTCACCATCCAGACCTTCCCATTTGTGCTCAAGGCCATTCAGGAGACTACCACGCTGAAGGGTTGCCGCTTTGCCGTGGTGGCCGACGAGGCCCACTCCAGCCAGACCGGCAAGACAGCCCGCCAGTTGCGGGAAGTGCTGATGGCCGAGCAGCTGGATGACGAGGAGGAGCTCTCGACCGAAGATGTCATTAACCTGACCCTGGCCGCCCGTGCTGGTAGCGCCAATATCAGCTACTTTGCCTTTACCGCGACACCCAAGGCCAAGACGCTGGAGCTGTTCGGTCGCAGGCCTAAGCCGAACATGCCGAGCAGCGATGACAACAAGCCGGAGCCGTTCCACGTCTACACCATGCGCCAGGCCATCGAGGAGGGCTTTATTCTTGATGTGCTGAAGAACTACACCAGTTATCGGCTGGCCTACAAGCTGGCGATGGACAGCGAAGAGGCCGACCAGGAAGTCGATAGCAAGCGGGCCAAGCGCAAGCTCTCGCAATGGGTACGGCTGCACCCGCACAACATAGGCCAGAAGGTGCAGGTGATCATCGAACACTTCCGTCAGAACGTCGCTCCCCTGCTGGCAGGGCAAGCCAAGGCGATGGTGGTCACCAGCAGCCGGATGGAAGCGGTGCGCTACAAGCTGGCGTTCGACAAGTATGTGCAAGAGCAAAAATACCGGGGCATCCGTGCCATGGTGGCCTTCTCGGGAGAGATCGAAAACGACGGCCAGAGCTTCAATGAGCGCAACATGAACCCCGAGCTGAACGGGCGTGACATGCGCAAGGCGTTCGACACCCAGGATTATCAGGTGATGCTGGTTGCCAACAAGTTCCAGACCGGCTTCGACCAGCCCAAGCTGTGCGCCATGTATGTGGACAAGAAGCTGACGGGGGTGGACTGCATCCAGACCCTCTCGCGCCTGAACCGGACTTGTCCGGGCAAGACTTCCACCTTCGTGCTGGATTTTGTCAACGATCCGCAGGATGTGCTGGAGGAGTTCCAGAAGTATTACGAGACGGCAGAGCTGGAAACCGTCTCGGATCCCAACCTGGTCTATGACCTGTTCCACAAGCTCAAGAGCACCGGCATCTTCACCTGGAATGAGGTGGTGGCCTTTACCGATGCCTATTTCGACCCGAAACGGGGTCAGGAAGCCATGCTGGGTTATATCAAACCGGCGGTCGACCGATTCAGCAAACGCTATGGCTTCACCACTGAGACCATCCGCGAGTGTCGCCGCATGTTGAAACTGGTTGAACAGGGCGGCTCGGCCACCGACAAGGCCAATGCCGAGCGCCGCCTCAAAGAAGCGGGTGAAGCCCGCTCCGAGCTCGACATCTTCAAGAAAGACCTCAACGGCTATGTGCGCTTCTACGAGTTTGTCTCGCAGATCACCGCCTTTGATGACTATGAGATGGAGCGGCTGTGTGTCTTTGCCCGCCATTTGTTGCCGCTATTGCGTCAGGAGATCCTCGAAGAGGACGAGATCGACCTCTCCGCCGTTATGCTGACCCACTACAACCTCAAGGCCAAACGCACCCAGGATCTGAAGCTTAAGGAGGATGCCGAAGGCTATGGTTTGCAGGGCATCTCGGCTCTGGGCAGTGCCGCACCGAAGGAGGAGAAGAAAGACTTCATCTCGGAACTGCTGGCACGGATGAACGACCTGTTCGGTGTCGAAGTCACCGAGGGCGACAAGCTCGACTGGCTGCACGGCATGGCCAGTAAGCTCAGTGAAAACACGACACTGATGGAGCAGGTCAACAACAATGATCGCGACGCCATCATGCTGGGTGACTACCCCAAGGCCGTGGATGAAGCGGTGATCGCACGCATGGACACCCAACAAGGCATGTCGCTGGATTACCTCTCCGCCCCAGAGAAAGC
>JASDSW010000063.1:0-14167 GCA_041441555.1 Aeromonadaceae bacterium | reverse complement strand
CCATCCGAAAAACAGGAAAAAATAATGCCAGTCAGGCTTAACTGACTGGCATTAGTCATCATGACTGGCTTTTTTGTCGGTGTCACATTGGTGCGGGTGGCTTATTGCGGGAGAACCGCCGCACTGAGCTGCGGTTCGACGCTCGCCTCGCCAGCGCTGGCCAGCGTCACTCGGTTACGGCCCGTGTGCTTGGAGTGGTAGAGCGCATTGTCGGTTTGCACCAGCCAGGAGGCGGGGGTTGGCATACTGGCATCCAGCACGGCCAGCCCGATGCTGATGGTGAACTGGATGGTGCGCCCATCGTGAACGACCTGATGCTGGGCGATCGCCTGGCGCAGCCGTTCGGCAATCAGCCAGGCGGTCTGGCTGTCGGCATCCAGCAGCAGGATCCCGAACTCCTCCCCACCATAGCGGCCGGCGATATCCGTGTTGCGTAGCTGCTGTCTGAGCACGGTCGCCACCTGGCGCAGCACCGCATCTCCGGCGGGGTGGCCATAGGTGTCATTGATCTTCTTGAAAAAATCGATGTCGAACATCATCAGTGTCACAGGGGCACCACTGCGGAAATGGCGCTGGTACTCCTGACGCATGCACTCTTCCCAGTGGCCGCGATTGTACAGGCCGGTCAGACGATCGGTCACCGACAGCGCCTTCAACTGCTGGTTGGCTTCTTGCAACCCCTGTTTGCCGGTGGCAGCATCGGTCACATCATAGATGATGATGCAGATGTGGTTGCAGTGACCATGGCGCGAAACCAGGGGCATCAGCGTGATGTTCTGGTACATCAGGGTGCTGTTCCCGGTAAAGGGGCGGGTACTGCTGAAATCGAACAGGCGGGGACGTTGTTCCCAGGAGCTGAATACCGGGCTGTGCAGTGCGAAGACCTCCTCGACCTTGCGTTGCAGCCAGCCCACCGGCAGATCGGGAAACTGGGTCAGCAGATTCTGGCCGCGGATGTGGGTGGCCAGCTGACCGCTGTGGTTTTCCATGAACCCATTCCATAGTTGTACCTGATATTGGCGATCGATCACCACCAGGCCTACATCGATGGTCTGCAAAATATCCATCAACCAGTGAAAATCATCCAGTTCGATCAGGTTCATACATTACTCGGCTATCAGACTGAGTCGGCGTTCTAGTGCCGACAGGGAGGTATCGGTCAACAGCAGCAGCAGGGTACAGCTGATCTGTTGCGCTGGAATGGTGTAGGTCAGGCTGACACTCAGGATCTTCTGTGCCTGCGCCTGCTGCGCCAAGATGCTGTCGCCGCTTTGAGTCAGCAGTGCCGGGTGGCTGCGGCTGAAGCGTAAGCCCAGCAGGTCGGAGAGACCGAGCAGCAGAGTTCCTGCCAGCATGCTGGAGAGCTCGATCAGCAACGATTGGCGATCCAGTTCATCCCCTTCATCGAAGCCGAGGAGGGGGGCTATCCGGCAGATGTCCTGCTCTTCAAAGTGGATCAGGCACTCACCGGCGATGCTGGAGCCGACAAACCCCTGGCTGACCACCATGCTGCTCGGCATCTCCAACCAAGCCTCGATCTGCTGATTGATCCGCGGGCTGGTGCTGAGCTGAACCTTGGGGATCGGCAGGTGAATGAACAGATTCAGCAGGTCGGCGAGCTGACGCGCGGCCTGACCCATGGCGATGTTGACGATCTCCTGCAGGCTCTCCTGATAGCTGACGGGAGCCAACTCCTGGGCCGGAGGGATCGGGTAACTGGTAGGGATTTCATCGCTGGACGGCATCAAGCCGAAGCGTTCCAGCAAGGAGAGCAACTGGTCGTTATTCAGGGGTTTGTGGACGAAAGCCAGAGCCCCCAACTCCAGGATGCGCTGATGCGCCTGAGCCTGAATATCTCCGGAAACGACGATGACCAGAACATTCAACTCTTCACGACGGATGGCCTCCAGGACCTGATAGCCATCGAGTCCCGGCATGTTCAAATCGAGAAATAGAAGCTCACCTTGCCCCGCGCGCAGCAGTTTTAACGCCTCCTCACCATTGCTGGCGGTCAGCACTTCACGCGCGAGACCCGCCGGCAGACCTCGAATGAGCTGCTGACGGGCGAAGCGGGAATCATCACAAACAATAACGAAATAGGACATGCGGTTCCGCTGAACAGACAATGACAAAGGATATTGTGTCACGCCTGTTCAGTTTTACAACGCACCAAGTTACACGAGGAATCAAATTGCGCACCAAGTCGCTAAACCCCGATCGGTTCAGCTCGTGTCAGTCGCGAACTTGCTCTGTTTCAGCTGATTTCAGCTAGCACCGAGGCCAGGATGGCGATCCCCTGTTCTACCTGTTCGGCATCTTGTGCATAGTTCAGTCGCAGGCATTCGTACTGGTGTCGCCAACCGGCATCCTGAATGCCAGGGAAGAAGTAGTGGCCAGGGACAATAATCAATCCCCGCTGCTTCAGCCGCTCGTAGAGCTCCTGGCTGTGGATGGGCAACCCTTCAAACCACAGCCAGAGGAACAGCGCCCCCTCGGGCTTGTGGATGCGCAGCTTGGGCGCCGGGATGGCCTCCTGCAGCCACCGTACCGCCTGCTCGGCCTTGGCCTGGTAGTAGGGGCGGATATGCTGCTCGCTCAGACGGATGATGTCGCCGCTCTCGACCCAGCGCTGCACCATGCTGGGTCCGACGCCACCGGGCGCCAGGTTGATGATCCCGGAGAGGTTGCCCATGGCCGCAATCAGGGGCTCGGGCCCAATCACGATGCCGCAGCGTGTTCCCGGCAGCCCCAGCTTGGAGAGGCTCATGCACAGGATGGTGTTCTCATTCCAGAAGGGCTTCACCTCACTGAAGATGATATTGGGGAACGGGGTGCCATAGGCGTTGTCGATCAGTAGGGGGATGTCCTTGGCCCGGGCCAGTTCATCCAGGCGTTCGATCTCCTCATCGGTCAGCACGTTACCTGTTGGATTGGTGGGGCGCGAAACGCAGATCAGGCCGATCTCCTCGCCGATCTCCAGAGCGTCGAAGTCAACCTGGTACTTGAAGAGGCCATTCTCCAGCAGTTTGATGGTGGGCTTGCAGGCCACGTACATCTCTTCGCTCAGGGCTGAATCCGCGTAGCCGATATATTCCGGAGCTAGCGGGAACAACACCTTCTTCTTACGGCCATCGGCGAATTCGCCAGCCAGCAAATTGAACAGATAGAAGAAGGCCGTTTGACTGCCGTTGGTCAGGGCGATGTTCTTGGCGCTGATGTTCCAGCCGTACTCTCGTTTCAGCAGGGCGGCCAGCGCCGCGGTGAACTGGTCTTTGCCCTGTGGGCCATCGTAATTGATCATCGACTTCAGCAATTCACCGTTGGCCAACTGATGATGAGCCTCGGTCTGGAAGGCCTCCAGCATGGCGGGAATGGCGGCCGGATTGCCACCGCCAAGCATGATGGCGTTCGGATCCAGGAGTCCCTGATTCAGGTCGTCCATGAGTTGTGTGATACCGGCGTGGCGGGTGAATTTACGGCCAAACTGCGAAAAGTCCATCTACGTGTGTCCAAATCCAAACGGCAAAGGGTTAATCGGGAGCAGAAAAGTCATCTGTTTTAACCTGATGGCTTGATTAGTCAAGCCACCGGCATGAAAAGTTGTTTCACGTGAAACAACACCGACGCGGTGTTTCATGGTGTTCTTATCTTGGTTTTCTGCCACTTCCTGGTTTTTTGTGCGGCATAAATAAAAAGACCCGGAATAAACCGGGTCTCTTTTGGCTTTCTCTCGTTATTTTTGCAGCACTGAGATGTCGGCCACTTCGAGGAACAGGTTGCGCAGGCGTGACAGCAGCGTCAGGCGGTTGAGACGCAAGGCTTCGTCCTCAGCCATGACCATCACCTTCTCGAAGAAGGTGTCGACCACATCGCGCAGACCGGCCAGCACGGTCAACGCTTGCTGATAATCGCCGGCTGCAAACAGCGGGGCCAGTTGGATTTCCAGCTCGGCGACCTTGCTGGCCAGTGCCTGTTCCGCGGCATCCTGTAGCAGGGTGGCATCGACGGCGGCATTCAGGCTGCCATCAAATTTGGCCAGGATGTTGGAGACCCGCTTGTTGGCGGCGGCCAGCGCTTCGGCAGCTTCCAGAGTCCGGAAGTGGCTGACGGCCTTGACGCGCTGGTCAAAGTCGGCGGGACGAGTGGGACGGCGAGCCAGGACGGCCTGAACCACATCCACTTCGATCCCCTCTTCCTGATAGGCCGCCCGGAAGCGGGCCAGCATGAAGTCGATCACCTCGTCAGTAACCTTGGCGTTGGTCAGCTTGTTGCCGTACAGCTCGGTGGCCTTGGCCACCAGATCAGCCAAGTCCAGATCCAGCTGCTTCTCGACGATGATGCGCAGCGCACCGATGGCGGCGCGACGCAGGGCGAACGGATCCTTATCCCCCTTGGGCGCCTGACCGATGCCGAAGATGCCGACCAGCGAGTCGAGCTTGTCGGCAATGGCCACGGCGCTGGCGACCAGCCCGGTGGGCAGGGCATCGCCGGAGAAACGCGGCATGTACTGCTCGTTCAGCGCGACGGCCACATCTTCGGCTTCGCCGTCGTGACGGGCGTAGTGCATCCCCATGACCCCTTGGGTGTCGGTGAATTCCATCACCATGTTGGTCATCAGGTCACACTTGGAGAGCAAGCCGGCGCGGGTGGCGTGTTCGACATCAGCACCGATGCGTGGCGCGATGAAGGCGGCCAGTTCGGCGATACGCACCGACTTGTCCTTCAGGGTGCCCAGCTGTTGTTGGAACAGCACGGTGGCGAGGCTCTCGAGACGGGCGGCCAGCGGCTGCTTCTTGTCGGTCTTGAAGAAGAACTCGGCATCGGAGAGGCGAGGACGCACCACGCGCTCGTTGCCGGCAATGATCTGGCTCGGGTCTTTCGAGTCGATGTTGCTGACGAAGATGAAGTTCGGCATCAGCTTGCCGCTTGGGTCATAGACCGGGAAGTACTTCTGGTCACCCTTCATGGTGTAGACCAGCGCCTCGGCCGGAACGGCCAGGAACTTCTCTTCGAACGAAGCGGTCAGAATCACCGGCCACTCCACCAGCGAGGTGACCTCTTCGAGCAGCGACTCCTCGATGTCGGCAACACCGCCCAAGGCGGCGGCAGCCTTCTCGGCTCCGGCCTTGATGAAGGCCTTGCGGCGTTCGAAGTCGGCAATGACCATGCCACGCTCTTCGAGGATGCCTGGGTATTGATCGGCGTGTTCGATTTCGAACTGGGCTTCGCCCATGAAGCGGTGACCGCGGAGGATGCGGGCCGATTGCAGCCCCAGGACCTCACCAGCCACCAGCTCGCCGCCAAACAGCAGACAGAGGGTGTGCACCGGGCGCACGAATTGCGTGCGGGAAGCTCCCCAACGCATCAGCTTGGGGATCGGCAATGCCGCCAAGGCGGCAGCGGTCATCGGAGCGATCAGCTTCTTGGTTGGTTGGCCGGCGATGGTGGCGTGGAACACCAGCCACTCTCCCTTGTCGGTTACCAGACGCTCGGCCTGTTCAACCTCGATGCCATTAGAGCGGGCCCAGCCGACGGCTGCCGGTGTTGGCTTGCCATCAACAAAAGCAGCGTTGACGGCTGGACCACGTTTTTCGACCTGCTTGTCGAGTTGGGTTGCGGCCAGCTTGTGCACCTTGAGTGCCAGACGGCGTGGCGCGGCGAACCATTCGACTCGCTCGAAGGCCAGTTCGGCCTTGGTCAATTCTTGGGTGAAATTCTCGGCGAAGGCTTCGGCCAGCTTGCGCAGGGCTTTCGGTGGCAGCTCTTCGGTGCCGAGTTCGATCAACAGATTCTCAGTAACCATGCTCACACCTTCTCCTTACACATCGGGAATCCCAGCGCTTCACGGGCGGCGTAATAGGCTTCCGCCACGGCTTTGGACAGCGTCCGGATCCGCAGTATGTAACGTTGGCGTTCGGTGACCGAGATGGCGTGGCGCGCGTCGAGCAGGTTGAAGGCATGGGCGGCCTTGAGGATGCGCTCATAGGCAGGCAGCGGCAGGGCGGTTTCCAGCCCCAGCAGATGCTGGCACTCCTTTTCACACTGATCGAACATCTGGAACAGGAACGGCACATCGGCGTGTTCGAAGTTGTAGGTGGATTGTTCGACTTCGTTTTGGTGGAACACATCGCCGTAGGTGATCTTGCCCAGCGGACCGTCGGCCCAGACCAGGTCATAGATGCTGTTCACGCCCTGGATGTACATCGCCAGGCGCTCCAGACCGTAGGTGATTTCACCGGTCACCGGGGCACATTCCAGGCCACCGACCTGTTGGAAGTAGGTGAACTGGGTGACTTCCATGCCGTTCAGCCAGATTTCCCAGCCCAGCCCCCAGGCACCTAGGGTCGGGTTTTCCCAGTTATCCTCGACGAAGCGGATGTCATGCACCTGCGGGTCGAAGCCCAGCTCACGCAGCGAGCCGAGGTAGAGCTCCTGGATGTTGGCCGGTGACGGCTTGAGAATGACCTGGAACTGGTAGTAGTGCTGCAGGCGGTTGGGGTTCTCGCCATAGCGACCGTCGGTCGGGCGGCGAGAGGGCTGCACATAGGCGCAATTCATCGGCTCTGGGCCGATGGCGCGCAGAAACGTCATCGGATGGGAAGTACCGGCACCCACCTCCATATCGAGGGGCTGCACGATAACGCAACCTTGCCTGGCCCAATAATCTTGGAGGGTCAGGATCAGTCCCTGAAAGGTCTTGATATCGAATTTCTGTGACATTAGATAGAAACCTAATTAAATCAGCGAATTAAGCTGAGCGACGATCCATGTTTCTTACCATACCGCGCGGAAACATGCATTACTAAAAATCGAGGGGTGACAGTTTAACGCATCGTGATCGGATTGTCGCCATTCCAGCAAGTCGCAGGCCAAACGGCGGCCTAGCGATTTTACCTGCTTGATGAAGGTGTTAGCGAGGGGTCATGACTTGCCTCCGGCAAGGTCCCATGTTCTGATCGGCTATAGATGCGTGTGGCCTGGTGGCCGATTCGCGTCATCGGTGATGTGCCAGCGGCAGGAGGAGTCGAACATGCAAGGTCGTTGTCCCTGGGTGACCCAGGATGCGGAATACATCGCCTACCATGATCAGCAGTGGGGACGGCCGGTGAATGATGGCTTGGAGCTGTTTGAGAAGCTCTGCCTGGATGGTCAGCAGGCCGGGCTGTCGTGGATCACGATCCTGAAGCGAACCGCCGGCTACCGTCGTGCCTTTGCCGATTTTGATCCGGTGCGGATTGCCGCCTTTACCGAGGCCGATGTCGAGCGGCTGCTGCAAGATAGCGGCATCATTCGCAATCGGCTCAAGGTGCACGCCATCATCAAGAACGCCCGCGCCTACCTGGTGCTGCAACAAGCCGGCACCGACTTTGCCGAGTTCCTCTGGAGCTTTGTCGGCGGCAAGATGCAGATCAATCACTGGTCCAGCATGCGCGAGGCGCCAACCTCGACGCCGGAGTCGGATGCCATGTCCAAGGCGTTGAAGAAGGCCGGTTTTAGCTTCGTGGGGAGCACCATCTGCTATGCATTCATGCAGGCGGTGGGCATGGTCAACGACCACGAGATCGGTTGTCCGTGCCATGCCGATTGTGTGGCGCTGGCGAAGGAGCGAGGAAGAGCATGAGCCATCACTTACCGACGGCGGTCGTATTTGCCCTGCGCTTGGATGGGCAGGGGGGCGCCGAGAAACTGGTGCCGGGCAGCGCGTTACCGGCCGAGGATGTCTGGATGCACCTGGACTACTCGTCGCCCCATGCCTACGAGTGGATCAAGACATCCCCCCTGCTGCCGGATGGGGTGCGGGATTCCCTGCAGGGGGACAGCAGCCGGCCCAAGTTGGTCAAAGCCAATGGCGGCATGCTGCTGACCCTGCGCTGCATCAACGCCACCGAGGGGCAACGTCCCGATCAGATGGTGGCGCTGCGCTTCTACATCAACGATCGCATCATCGTCTCGACGCGGCGGCGGCGGGTGCCGGCGGTCGAAGAGATCATGCAGGATTTGGCGAGGAAGATGGGGCCGCTGAATACGGCGGACTGGTTGGTCGATCTGTGTGAGCACATCACCGAGCAGGCTGGGGATTTCATCGATGAGTTGCAGGAAAAGATAGCCGAACTCGAGGAGCATCTGCTCAGCGAGCGGAGCATGGATCGGGTGGACTTGGCGGATATCCGTCGCCAACTGATCGTCTCGCGCCGCTATCTGGCGCCGCAGCGGGATCTGTTCAGCCGACTGGCTAATGAAAAGGTGGGCTGGCTGGAGTTGGACGATCTGCGGCGACTGCAGGAGATTGCCGATCGACTGGGGCGCTGGCTGGAAGATCTGGACTCGAGCATCGCGCGCACCTCCTTGCTGGCCGATGAGATGAACGCGCGGTTGACCGAAGCCATGACGCGACGGACTTACATCATGTCGATCATGGCCATGGTCTTTCTGCCGGCCACCTTTTTGACCGGGCTGTTCGGGGTGAATCTGGGCGGTATTCCCGGAGGGCAATCCGAGACCGGATTTTTGATGTTTGTCAGCACCCTGGTGACCCTGATCGTCTGCCTGGCGCTTTGGCTACGACTGCACAAGTGGCTGTGAGGCGACTCACAGCCCCTTGCGGATCAGGTAGCGATAGGGGGCGGCGACAGTGTCGCTGGCCAGCAGGGTGTGATCCATGTGGCGACAGAAGCTGGGAATATCGCGAACAGTGGCGGGATCATCGGCCAGGATCAACAGGGTTTCACCGGGTTGCATGCCACGCACCATCTTGCGCACCATCATCACCGGCTCCGGGCAACGCAGCCCCAGGGCATCCAGCTGATGCTGGGCCACACTAAACGGCTCGGTCATCTTCCACCTCCATCCAAGAAGGCGCCGATCATACTCGGCAGTGGTGCGGAATCAAGCGGGTTCAGTTGCTCGCGGCCGGCTTCCAAAGGGCGGCGTCTATGATCGACCACAGGTGGATGATCCAGCCGAGAAAGATGATCCACAGAACACCCGCCAAGACGAAGTGAAGGATGGCCATCAGCAGACGGCCTTGCACCAGCTGTCCCAAGCCGGGAATGAAGAAGCTGCATAAAGCGGCGATGACGTTACCAGCAGAGCCTTGTCCTTGCATGTTGACCTCGTTGAGCGGGGATTGTCGGGGTGAGTCTATCATGGATGGGCTCCCGCCGGCAGGGGACCTGGTTTTTACGATTCTGCGCGCACCGCCAACACGGCTCGCGCCAGCTGCTTGGCGGTCATCTCGGCATCTCCTTGCGGGTCACTGAAGTAGCTGGCCAGCAGCTCGAAGATCGCCTGTTGCACGTTCGGCGGGATGGCCATCCCTTCGGCCATGCTGGGCACCAGATCGCCGCGGCGATTGGCTTGTTGCAGCGCCTGGATGGAGAGGCGGGCACAGGGGTCGAGTTGATCCGAGTCCATCTCGGCCAGCGGGGGGATGGAGCCCTTGACCTGGTTGTACTCCAGCTGGAAATTTTCATCCATCAGTAGTTCGGCAAAGCGCTGCTGCGCCAGGTCGCGCTCGGGATCCGGCTGCTGGAACAGGGCCAGCGAATCAAGGTTATAGCTGAATTTGCCGGCGGTGCCGGGGGCGGGTAGACAGCGGATGTCATGGTTGAGCGGGCGCCCTGGTTCATTGAGTTCGCCCTTGACCCAGTCCCCCATCACTTGCATGGCCGCCTGACCATCCATCAGCATGCGGGTCGCCTGGTTCCAGGGCAGGCCGATGTGGTTGGCGGGTAGAAAGCTCCGCAGGCTGTGAAAGCGGCGAAGCACCTGCTGCATCTGCGGGCCGGAGAGCGCCTCTGGCTCCAGATTGACGAATGCCCGCCGGAAGAAGTCACTTCCGCCCTCACCCAGCGCAATGGCCTCAAACAGGATCGCCAGTTGCCAGGGGTCATCCCCCATCGCCAACGGCGTGATACCGGCCTGCTTGAGTCGTTGCGCGACAGAGACCATCTCCTCCCAGTCTCGGGGGGGCGTCAGATGCTGACGTTCAAAGAGCGGGCCATTAATCCAGAGCCAATTGACCCGATGCAGGCCCACTGGCACGGCGACGAAATGGCCCTGGTGGTTGAGGGTTGAGCTGATGAACGGGTAGAGGCGCAGCTGCCACTGACCGCGGCGCGCCACATCATCCAGATTGCGCAAGAATCCGCGATGGGCCCACTGGTGCAGCTCGGCGCCCTTGAGATGGGCTGCCTGCGGCAGTTGATGGCTCAGCGCCCGGCTGCGCAGCACCAGCATGGCCGAGTTACCGCCGCCACCGGTGATGGCGGCATCAATCCAGCGATGACCCAACGCCTGCCAGTGGCTGCGCAGGACATCTGCGGCCCGCGCCTCGCCCCCGGCGGTCCACCAGTGCAACACCTCGATTTCGCTGGCCACGGCGCAGCGGCTGAGCAGCAGAGTGAGAAGCAGGAGAGGGGCGGTTCGCATGCTTAGTGTCTCGGCAGGGAGAGGACGGCCTGCAGCCCCCCTTGCGGTCGATTCTCGAGCACCAGATCGCCGCCGTGGGCATGAGCGATGCTGCGGGCTATGCCGAGCCCCAAGCCGGTACCCGGTGTGTCGTGGCTCAGGCGGTAATAGGGTTCAAAGATCTTCTCCAACTGATCCGGTGGCAGGCCTGGCCCCTCATCGATGAAGTAGAGGATGACCACTTCGGCCTCATCCTGCTCCTCGATATCATCCATGACGATGATGCGGACCCGGTGGCCATACTTGATGGCGTTATCGGCGAGGTTGCTGATGCAGCGTTTGAGCGCCAGCGGTTTGCCGCGATAGGGTTTCTTACAGCGCCCTTCGATGCGAACCAGGGCTTTGCCGCCGAGGTTGTATCCTTCGGCGGTCTGTTCCAGCAACTGGTTGATGTCGATGAGTTCGATATTCTCATGGATATCCGTGTCCTTCACCGTCTGCAGCGCCCCCTTGACCATCATCTCCAGATCATCCAGGTCCTTGTTGAACTTGCTGATTTGCTGCTCGTCCTCCAACAGCTCCACCCGCAGGCGCAGGCGGGTGATGGGAGTCTTCAGATCGTGGGAGATGGAGCTGAATAGGCGCTCGCGGTCATCGATATAGCGGCGGATGCGGTGCTGCATGACGTTGATGGCTCGGGTGACCGCGACTATCTCGCTGGCTCCCTCTTCCGGCAAGGCAGCCTGATCGATGTCTTTGCCCAGCGTCACCGCCGCCGAGGCCAACTGACGCAGCGGGCGAGTTTGCCAGCGGATCAGCACGAAGGTGAACAAGAACAGGATACCGCTCAACAACACGATGAAGCGGATCTGGTGCGGCGGCAGAGGGGCCTCCTCCAGCGTCATGTAGGGCGCGGGCAGCAGGGCCGCCAGATAGAGCCATTCCCCCTTGGCCAACTCGATTTGCGTGACGAGGATGGGGGGATTCAAGGGCTCCATCAGCAGGGTATGACGAGCCCAGGAGGGCGGAATATCGGCCAGCAGGGTCTGATTATCGAACACGTGCAAGCCCTCCGGATCGGCGAAGTCGACCTGCAGAGTCAGCCCGTAGCCCAGCTTGTGGTGCAGGACATTGCGAACCTCGTTGATCACCAGGTTTTTGCGGTTGGAATCGGGGAATTGCTCCAGCCGGATCGGCGCCTTATTGAGCGAGACGAAGAAGCGGCTGCCCCCCATGTTGCGCAGTTGTTCCAGCGCAATCTGGCGGTATTGCAGCGGTAATGATTGGAAGAAGGTGATGGTGGCTGCCGCCGAATTGGCTAGGTTGCGGGTGGCGCTCAACATGCCATCGAGTTCGTGTTTTTGCAGCTGACGCATCCAGAGACCCGAGATCAGGCTCTGTGCCAGCACTATGGCCAACAAAAGTAACCACAGCATGCGAGAAAGCAGGGAACGCGGAAGAAGTCGGGAGAAAATCGACTTACTCTTCATGGCTGACTTCGGCGATCAGCATGTAGCCACTGCCGCGAATCGTCTTGATGATGCGGGGGCTTTTCCCATTGTCACCGAGCTTTTGGCGCAGACGGCTGATCTGGACGTCGATCCCGCGCTCCATGGGCAGGGTTTCGCGACCCCGGGTGGCGTCGCTGATGCTGTCGCGATCCATCACCTGCCCAGGATGCTGCAAGAAGAGCGATAGCAGCAGGAAATCGCTGCCGGTCAGATCCATCTCGGTGCCATCGTCATTGATCAGGTGTTGGCTCAAGGTGTCTAACACCCAGTCGGCAAAACGGATACGGCGGCCGCTCTCTTTCTCCGGCTGCCGGAATTCGGCTCGACGCAATAGGGCTTTGATGCGGGCCATCAACTCACGGGGACTAAAGGGTTTAGCGATGTAGTCATCGGCACCGAGTTCCAGGCCGATGACGCGATCAGCTTCATCAGAGGCAGCGGTCAGCATGATGATGGGCACTTGGGAACGGCGACGCACCTGCTGACAGAGGCTAAAGCCGTCATCACCCGGCATCATGATGTCGAGAATGATCAGATCGGGATCGTTGCTGGCCAGATGCTGATACATCTCGCCCCCCTCGGCGGCGGCCAGGACGTCAAACCCGGAGCGGGTGAGATACTCCTTGAGCAGCTCTCTAATCTCCTGGTCATCATCCACGATGAGAATTTGTTTACCTTTCGCCATCTCTTCATGAGCCCCCGCAACAAGTGGGCAGATTGAACACATTTGTGATTAAAAATGCAAGGAAATGGCCAGGAAGATGTGAGCATCATGATGGGTCGTGACCGCTCGGCAACAGACTGACTCGCCCATGAGGGATAAAAAATCGCGATGGGGGGATTCTGGGGCTCAGGTGACGGCTGATTCGGTGGTGGTTGCCTGATGGCCATGATTTGTTGAATATGCCTGAGCCCTCGGGAACAAAGGGGATGAGGATGGCGCGTGAGCAGTAATTACCGAGTCCCGGTTGGACTCGTGAGTCAGAGCGAAGAGGTTAAGAAGAGCCGTTTTCTCACTTACTTGCGTCATGTCTCCGGCAAGGAGGCCGTGCGGGAGTGGTTGGTGGCGATGCGGCATGAACATCCTGCCGCGCGCCATCTCTGCTGGGCCTGCGTCGCTGCGGCCCCGTGGGATAGCCAAAGTTATGGCTTCTGTGACGACGGGGAACCATCCGGCACCGCAGGAAAGCCGTTGCTGAATCTGTTGCTGGGCAGTGGTTTGGGTGAGATCGCGATCGTGGTAGTCCGTTACTATGGTGGAATCAAGCTGGGCACCGGAGGTCTAGTCCGGGCCTACAGCTATGGTGCCTCTGAATTATTGAGTTCGGTCGCCACGCGCCTAGTCGTGGCCAGCCAGCCATTCAGCCTCTGTTGCAGCTATGAGGAGTTGCCGCTGTGTCAGTGGCTGATGGAACAATTCGTCTGTGAATCGGTGGCCTATTCCTATGAAGAACAAGTGTGTGTCACCGGGCTTTGCCCGCTGACTGTGCAAGAGGATTTCATCCTCGCGGTCCGAAATCGCAGTCACGGCCGCATTCGCGTATCGTGGTTTGAGGATAAATAAGGAGAGTAAATGGCCAAGCTGTTGATTTGGTATGCAACCCATGATGGGCAGACGCGGAAGATCCTCGAGCGCATGGTGAGTCATGTGCCGGGTTATGAGGTGGAGTGGCGGCAGCTCGCCGAGGAGCCGAGCCAAAATCTGGCGGAATATGCACGGGTGCTGGTGGCGGCCTCCGTTCGTTACGGTCACTTTCCCAAGCTGCTGACTCAGCGGGTCCGACAGCGAGTTCAGGATTTGGCTGGTTGTGAGGCGGCCTTCATCGCCGTCTGCCTAACCGCGCGCAAGTCAGAAAAGCGCCAGCCAATGACCAATGTGTACACCCGTAAATGGCTACAGCGTTCGCCCTGGCAGCCGAAGTATTGTGCCGTGTTCGCCGGGGCGTTGCGCTACTCCATCTATACCTGGTGGCAGACCCTGATAATCCAGTTCATCATGTGGATGACCGGGGGGAGTACGGATAAACACCAGGATCTGGAGTTTACCGACTGGCATCAGGTGGAAAAGTTCGCTGAAGAGTTCCTCGGTTGCCGATAGATCGATGCGTAACGAGAGGTTTTGTGCAGATTCGGCGCGTTGTGCCGGTTATTTGCGCGAACGAAACGGCAGGCGCAAAAAAGCCTTGTCAGGCGAAAACCGCTCCCTATAATGCGCCCTCATCGACGGACGAGATGTCCGGTAGCGT
>JASDSW010000062.1:0-59710 GCA_041441555.1 Aeromonadaceae bacterium | reverse complement strand
AACCTGTTTCGGGTGGACCAAATGATACGTCAGTGGGAGAGATCTCACTAAAAACTGGGAATAACGCCTTAAATGGCGAAGAAACGGTCTAAATAGGCTGATTCAAGGCATTTACGGGAGAAAAAAACGGCTCAAACAGGAAAAAATGAAATGACTGAGTCAGCCGAGAAGAATTTCCCCGCTTATTCGTACCTTCCTTAGACCAACATTATGTTTATGAGCAAGCATTCTCTTTCAATATTGTTATTGTCATTCATGCTTTGTCATACCGCTTTCGCGAATGACTCAAGCTTCGGCGATGATAATGGAACCATCACCCTGAAATACCAACCCGATATCAGCATGGACAAGGAGTCGCTCTTCATCAGTGAAGAAAAGATAGAGGTTGACTACGTATTTACCAATAACGGGGATCAAGATCTCGAAGTTCCAATCGCCTTCCCCATGCCGCCGATCTATTTTGGCATGTCTGATCATAATGAAATTGAAAATTTTCAGTTGTGGGTCGATGGTCAGCCGCAGAAAACGAAGCATCAGTTAGTGGTTCTGCTGGATGGGCGAGTCGATATCACCGAGAAAATGGCCGCTACCGGTTGGTCTGTCGATGATGTGGCAAGCTTTCTTGAATCGGATGAGCTCCCTCCGGGTAAGAAACCGCTGCCGGGGGAGTGGTTTGATGAAAATCATCAGCCTCGCTTCACCATGAGTAATTATTTTACCTGGCAACAGAAATTTCCCGCCGGGAAGCCGGTTTCCATCCGTCACGCTTATACCCCGAGCGCCACTTCCGGAGTGCCACAACCTGCGGCCTATATCATCGAAAATTACGAAAAAGAGAGCTGCCTGGATAGAACAACAAAGCTCTCCATCCAAAAGCGAGAGACGGAAATCGGCGTGTCCTGGGCCAACCTTCGGTACATATTGGTCACAGCCAACAATTGGCGAGGAGCGATCAAAGACTTTCATCTGACGATTAAAAAACAAGAGGCCACAGATCTGGTGAGTTTGTGCTTCGATGGCGATTTGCAGAAAACGAGTCCATTGACTTTCGAGTTTCGGCAGAAGAACTTCAAGCCCAGCCACGACTTGAATCTGTTATTCATTCGCAAACCGTCATGAGTCTGATGGCACCAGATGACTCGATTCCGGTTTTAGTCTGTCTTGGTAACCGGCTAGAATCACTCCACTATTCTTGAAACGGACACCGAGCATGTTATTCGATCCTCAAACCTCCTATCGCCCTCCTCTCCTGGTTGTCGCATCCGGGGTGTTGCTGCTGTTGTTGCTATTGTCCGGCCTTCACCCCTTCGAGCGGACAACCTGGCTGCTGGAGGTATTTCCCGTCTTGATCGTTTTGCCTCTGCTGTGGGGCACCTATCGGCGCTATCCCCTGACCAACCTGCTCTACTTTTTCATATTTTGGCACGCGGTGGTCTTGATCGTGGGCGGAGCCTACAGCTATGCCCGAGTCCCACTCGGCTTTCAGATCGCCGATCTCCTGGAGCTCAGGCGTAATCCTTACGACAAGATTGGCCATTTTTTCCAGGGCTTTGTCCCCGCGCTGGCGGCGCGTGAAATACTGCTTCGCGGCCATCATGTTCGCGCCGGCAAGATGCTCAGCTTTTTGGTGGTCTGCGTGGTGCTGGCCATCAGTGCCAGCTACGAGCTCATCGAATGGGGCGCAGCCCTCGCCTTGGGACAGGGGGCGGACGAGTTTCTCGGCACCCAAGGGGATCCCTGGGATACCCAATCTGACATGTTTATGGCCCTGATTGGCTCAGTCACAGCCTTGGTGACCCTCACCCATCTGCACAACCGGCAACTAGCGCGATTGACTTCATGAAGCGCCCTCTCTTACCCGGAGCTCGCACATGCGCTTAGCCCTGACGCCTCGTTACGCCCTGTGGGCCGGCCTGCTATTCGGAGTGGAGTTGGGGATAGGCCTCTATATGCACGATCGATTCATCCGCCCCTTCATCGGCGATCTGCTAGTCGTGTGGTTGCTCTTTTTCCTCTGCCGCAGCCTGCTAGTTACCGCCCCATCCCGATTGCTGCTGGCGGTCTGGGTATTCTGCTGCGCCGTCGAGTTCGGACAGTACTGGCGGTTGGTCGAGGTACTCCATCTGGAACAGGTAGCACTGGCTCGCATCGTGATTGGCGCCACCTTCGATGGCAACGATCTGCTGGCCTATACGCTGGGCGCTTTGCTGCTTTACGCGTGGCTGCAGGTGCGGCAGCGCCGCACTGACCACGCCATCGACAGTACCACGCCTCCTCAATAAAATAGACTCATTTGCTACACACCCACCCCTGAATCCACCCTTCATCAGGAGCCTTCGATGATCGATCATACCGGTATTCACGTCAGCGACTTGGCACGCAGCACGGACTTTTATCGCCAGGCGCTGGCACCGTTGGGCTATGAACTGCGCGGTGCATTTCCCGGGGCCGCCGGATTTGGTGAGGCCAACGGCAAGGATCCGGGGGGGGATTTTTGGCTCTCCAGCGGGACGCCCTATACCCCGCGCAGTCACATTGCCTTTCATGCCGCCAGCCAAGAGCAGGTGTGGGCCTTTTATCAGGCGGCGCTGCAGGCCGGAGGCCGCGACAATGGCGCGCCGGGCTTGCGCCCGCATTATCATGCCGCCTACTTTGCCGCCTTTATCCATGATCCGGACGGTTACAACATCGAGGCCGTTTTTCACGGCCAGTGAATCTGCTTGCCAATTGGGTCACTGTCTTGGGCGCCGCAATCGGCTAACATGCCCGGCGAAACACAACTCCCGTCTGAGGGCCGCGGTGGCCACAGACTTTTTCACCACCACCACTTTGGGATTAAGGAATCGCCCTCATGGAAGAGCTGAAACACTCAGGCCTCGGTATCGCCTCCTTCATCGTCAGCATCGCTGCTGGCGTCTGTATCTTCTTTACCTTCGTGATCGCCGGCGCCATTGAGGCAACAACGCCGGGCGGCATGAATGAGGAGTCGGTCACCGCCATCATCATCGGCTTGTTGCTGGTGATTTTTTTGTTTGCCACCCTGGTTTCACTGGGCCTTGGCATCGGCGGCTTGTTTCAAAAAGAGCGCAAGAAAATCTTCGCCATTCTGGGCACCGTCTTTTCCGCCACCATCACGCTAGGCACCGTGGCCCTGATCGCCCTGGGGATGGCCATGGAGTAACGCCGCCAGTCGCGGCGCCACCATGCCCATTCCGACGAGGAGAAACGAGCCATGTCATTGCTTCCCAAAGCCACGCTCTACATCCAGCTCCGAGCCCACGAACTCAGCGTTCTGCATGTCGAGAGCGGCCATGAGTTTCGCGATGTCCCACAGCTGGCCATCCAGCAACAGGCCGGTGGCAAGCCGCAGATCCTCGCCGTCGGCACACCGGCCTATCAGTGCGTACACCAACCCGGTGTTCATCTGGTCAATGGCTTCGACCATCCGCGCACCATCCTGGCTGACTTTGCCTATGCCGAAAAAACCCTGATCTATTTTGTGCGCCAAGCCTGGCCCCGCAGCCTGTTTCAGCCCAGACCCGAGGTGATACTGCATCCACTGGAACGGCTCGAAGGCGGCCTCACCGCCATCGAAATCCGGGCCCTGTGTGAGCTGGCTGTGACGGCGGGTGCGCGCCGAGCCATGGTGTGGACCGGTATTCCGCTGACCCGCGAGCAGTTGCTCAGCCAACACTTTCCGCTGGAGCTGGGGCATCTCTTCCGGCCCTGAGCCGCGCAGCGCCTCTGGCGTCAGCAGTAGAATGACCGGTAGCGCACGCCATGAAAAAAGGGAGCCAATTTGGCTCCCTTTTGACGTCTGCGATGGCCGATTACTCGTCCGCCTCCAGATAGGCATAACCTTGCAGCCCCGATTCCAGCTCGGCCAGCAACGCGGTACGGGTCTCCTCATCCAGTGACGGGTGAGCCGCCAGCAGTTGATAGTTTTCCCGGATCATCTGCGGGTTGATGTTGACGTAACGCAGCAGGTTGTCGACGTTGTCGCCGCGGATCACGTGGGTGATCACCGGCTTGCCATCGGCATCCAGGCTGATGTCGGCGCTGTGGGTGTCACCAAACAGGTTGTGCAGATCCCCCAGGATCTCCTGATAGGCCCCCACCAAGAAGAAGCCCATGTAGCAGCTCTCGTCGGGTGCAAACTCCGGCATCGGCAGCGTGCTCTCGACCCCGACGCCATCGACGTAATGGTCAATCATGCCGTCAGAGTCACAGGTGATGTCGAACACCACCCCGCGGCGCACCGGCGGCCGGTCCAGACCACTGAGCGGCACCACGGGGAAGATCTGATCGATTCCCCAGGCATCCGGCAACGACTGGAACAGCGAGAAGTTGACGAAGCACTTGTCAGCCAGCTTGTCGTTGAGCTCGTCGAGCATGGCTCTGTGCTGCCGGTTGATCGGGTTGAGCAGCTCCTTGACCTTCAAGCACAGGTTCAGATGCAACTCTTCGGCCCAGGCGCGCTCCGGCAGCGTCAACAACCCCATGGTGTACTGGCTGTGCACATCGGCCAAATCGGCCCCCGAGTCGTGGAAAATTTCCAGCAACCCCGGGTCTTCCTCGTTGAGCTCGAGCCAGCTCTTCCACATGTTCTGCAGCAGCAGCGGGGCCGTCTCATCCGGCGCATCCAGCTCGCGGCTCTCGACCCGCTCGGTGCCAATCACGTTGGAGATGAGCACCGCGTGGTGTGCCGTGATGGCCCGTCCCGACTCACTGATGATGGTCGGATGGGGCAGTTCAAACTCGCGGCAGACATCACCGATGCCCCAGACCACGTTGTTGGCATATTCGCGCAGGCTGTAGTTGGCCGAGCAGTGGCTTTGTGAGCGCGAGCCTTCGTAGTCGACCCCCAGCCCGCCACCGACATCCACCACTTCGATGGCGGCGCCCATGCGGCGCAGCTCGGCGTAGAAGCGGCCGCACTCGCGGATCCCGCCTTGAATGTCACGGATATTGGCGATCTGCGATCCCAGATGGAAGTGCACCAACTGCAGCCAGTCGAGCTTGCCCAGTTCGCGTAGCCGCTCGACCAGACGCAGGATCTGCGCCGCCGACAGGCCAAACTTCGACTTCTCGCCACCGCTGGCCTGCCATTTGCCGGCACTCTGATGAGCCAAACGAGCCCGCACGCCGATGCGCGGCGCTATGTTCAGCCGTTCGGCTTCATCCAATACCAACTCCAGCTCGGAGGGCTTTTCGATGACGATGTAGACATGGTGCCCCATCAGGCTACCGAGCAGCGCATGACGCACATACTCGCGGTCCTTATAACCGTTGCAGACGATGACTGTGCCCCGCGCATGACGATGGGAGAGTACGGCCAGCAGCTCGGGTTTAGAGCCGGCTTCCAGCCCCAGACGCGGTTTGTCGTCGTAGGCCTTGGCAATCGACTCGATCACCTGATTCTGTTGGTTCACCTTGATGGGGTAGACGCACTGATAGCTGCCCTCGTAGCCGTAGTTTTCTATGGCTTGCTGGAAGGCGTTGAACAGCGCATCGACCCGACTCTTGATGATGTCAGGAAAACGCAATAACACAGGCGCCGCGTACCCTTGCTGACGCAACTGTTCGATGATCTCGACCAGGGTGATCCGGTGATCCGGACGGCTCTTGTCCGGAGCCACCACCACTTGTCCCTTGTCATCCAAATGAAAAAAGCCACCGCCCCAGTAAGGCAGGTTATAGACCTTGAGAGCGTCCGCTGAGGACCAATTAGTCATGGGCTATGCCTCGCAATAAGAGATCCCGCCAAGGGAACTCGTTACTGGCCAAATCACAATCCAGCAGTTCCAGTCTGCACCGGAACTCTGGGGTAGCTGATTGCCCGCAGCCGCGTTGGCCCTGACGCGCGCTGCATGACTGCGGGCCTTTTTCATTCCCACGACAACCGTCATGGTTTGATTGCCCCGAAGGGCTCACTGCTTTTGCCGACGAGGCCAGCAGGCGCCGAGCCAAGCATGGGCCGGGCAAGCAACTGGATCGGGGAGGAGGCAAAAGAAGAATAGGGGGAGTTCAACCAGGCATGAGCCGCAAAACGAGCGGAGAGGAAAGGACGTGCCCAAGAGGCGTCATCGTGCATGCCGGGTCAAGACTCCATGTCACAGAAGGTGCTCCAACCGGAGACACCAGACCAGTGAAAAGCCCCTCGGCAAGGCCGAAGGGCTTGAACATTCATGCGACCATATCAGCAGGAGCTCTATGGCTATTTGCGCAGAGTTTACACACAGTTTTTTCCATTTGCCAACGGAAATATCTGCGTTAAAAACACCAGAAAAGAGCAGAGAATTAGCACAAATGCGTATTCATTAAATTTGAGTGAATAAAATTACAAAATGCAGCGCCAGACAGCTCAGGGCGCAGGCTGGCGACAACCACAGGATCCACAATTGCAGCCGTCATTTGCCAGCAGGATCCGCCAAAAACCTGCGATGACGCAATAAGAGCCGCTGCGACAGCCGGCATACTCTGCCCATTGAAACCGCAACATGACTGCTTATGAAAAATTTATTGCCTCGCTTCTTTCGTTATATCGCCTTTGATAGCCAATCCGATCCGCGCCAGAGTCAATGTCCCTCCACGCCCGGTCAATTCGCCCTCGCCCGCCTGTTGGCCGACGAGCTGAGCGCTTTGGGTCTGCACCAGGTGGCATTGGATGACAACGGCTATCTGACCGCCCTGCTGCCGGCCAATGTCAGCGCCCCGGTTCCCGCCATCGGCTTCATCGCCCACATGGACACGGCACCGGATTTCTCCGGCAAGGCGGTACAGGCCCAGCTCATCGAGTCGTACCAGGGCGGCGAGATTGCCCTGGGCAGCGGTCAGGAGGTGCTCAGCCCGGTCGAATTCCCCTCGTTGCGCCAGTATCTGGGACAGGATCTCATCACCACCGATGGCACCACCCTGCTCGGTGCCGATGACAAGGCCGGGATCTGCGAAATCATCACGGCGGCGGCCCATCTGCTGGCCCATCCAGAAATACCTCATGGTGATATTTACCTGGGGTTCACGCCGGATGAAGAGATCGGTCGCGGCGCCGACCGTTTTCCGCTGGATCGCTTCCGCGCCCAGTGGGCCTACACCGTGGATGGCGGTGAGCTCGGCGAGCTGGAGTATGAAAACTTCAACGCCGCCACGGCTATCGTGCATGTGCGAGGCAATAACGTCCACCCCGGAACCGCCAAGGGCATCATGGTCAACAGCCAGACCCTGGCCGCCCGCTTCCATGCCGAGATGCCCAGCGATGAGACGCCGGAGTGTACCGAGGGCTATCAAGGCTTCTATCACCTGATTGGCAGCCAGGGCTCGGTAGAAGAGAGCACCCTCACCTACATAGTGCGCGACTTCGATGAGGCCGGTTTTGCCCAACGCCAACAGTTCCTGCTCGACCAGGTCGATAGCTGGAATGCTCGACTCAGCCAGCCGCGATTTAGCATCGCCATCCAGGAGAGCTATCGCAACATGCGCGCCCAGGTCGAGCCCCATCGCCACATCATCGACATCGCTGAGCAAGCCATGCGCGAGGTTGGGGTGACGCCGAAGATCAAACCGATCCGCGGCGGCACCGATGGATCACGCCTGTCGTTCATGGGCCTGCCCTGCCCCAACCTGTTCACCGGCGGCCACAACTTCCATGGCAAACATGAATACATTCCCGTCCCGGCCATGGAGAAGGCGGTCGAGACCCTGATCGCCATCGCCCGTCTGACCGTCACTCAGACGTCATCCAACTGACCGACTATCGTCATCGGTTGCTGCCACGCTGGTTTCCGGTAATCTGCCGGAGGCCAGCCGATGATCAGTGTCAGCGCGTTACTCGACCACTATTTCCCGACCCACCGCGAGGTCAGCTGGCAGCGCGCCCTGTTGCGCCGTCTGTTGTGTGAACACGATCTACAACAATTTGCCAGCCGTTATCCCCACCTGCAGGGACTCGATTTTGTCGAGCAGCTCCTCAGCTACTTCGATTTCGCCAGTGACGTCGCCGAGCCCGATCTGGAACACATCCCCAGCACAGGCCCGGTGGTGCTGGTGGCCAACCATCCGCTGGGCACCCTGGATGGCATGGCGCTGCTGCGGGTGATCGCCCGGGTGCGCCCCGATATCAAGATCGTCGCCAATCAGCTACTCACCCATGTCGAGCCGATGCAATCGCTGTTGCTGCCGGTCGATAATCTCAACCATAAAACCAGCCGCCAACAGATCACGGCCCTACAAGATCATCTGGCCGCCGAGGGAGCCCTGCTGATTTTTCCGGCGGGCGAGGTCTCGCGCCTGCGTCCCCAGGGGGTGCGCGACGGCCGCTGGAGTGGCAGTTTTTTACGTCTGGCGGCGCGCTACCGCGCACCGATCGTTCCGCTCTTTGTGCGCGGTCGCAACTCGCCGCTGTTCTACCTTACCTCCATGCTCTACAAGCCGCTGGCGACCCTGCTGCTGGTGCGCGAGATGTTTGCCCAGCGCAGCGGTCGCATTCAGCTACGCATCGGCGCCCGCATCCCCTACGCCGCCTGGTCTAGCCTCGATCTGCCGTTGGAGGCCCTGGCCAAGCGCTTTCGCAAGCATCTGTATCGGCTGGCTCGTGGCAAGTCGGCGCTGTTTCGCACCGAGGCGCCTATCGCCCTCCCCGAGGCGCGGGCGCCGCTCAAACGGGCCATTGAGGCCTGCGAACGTCTGGGCCAGACGCCGGATGGCAAGCAGATCCATCTGTACCGGCGTGAGCAGCAACCCCACGCCCCCATCCTGCGCGAGTTGGGGCGTCTGCGCGAAATCGCCTTCCGGGCGGTCGGTGAAGGAAGCGGCCAGCGCCGGGATCTGGATCGCTACGATGAGGACTATCTGCACCTGCTGTTGTGGGATCCGGTCGAGCTGGAGATCGTCGGCGCCTATCGGTTGATCCCAACCGCCCTCCAGCTCCGACAAAAAGGGGTCGCCGGACTCTACAGCCATAGCCTGTTTGCCTATGGCGCAGGGATGGAGGAGATATTGGCGCAGGGGATCGAGCTGGGGCGCAGCTTCATTCAACCAGCCTACTGGGGGCGCCGGGGACTGGACTACCTCTGGCAGGGGATCGGCGCCTTTCTGGCCCGCCATCCGGAGTATCGCTACCTGTTCGGCCCGGTCTCCATCTCGGGAACTCTGCCGCTGGCCGCGCGTGATCTGCTGGTCGCCTTCTACCGCTGCTACTTCGCCGCGCCCGCCGCGATGGCGCACTCGCGCAACCCCTATCCGCCAACCCGCGCACTCGAGCAGGAGCAGTTCACCGAGCTGGATTACCAAGCCGATCTGAGTCGCCTGAAATCGCTGCTGGATAACATGGGCTGCGCCATTCCGACCCTCTACAAGCAGTATGGTGAACTGTGCGAGGCCGGTGGCGTCCAGTTTCTGGATTTTGGCTGTGACCCGGATTTTGCCAACTGCATCGATGGCCTGGTACTCGTCGATCTGACGCGGCTGAAGGCAGCCAAATACCAACGATACATTGCCATTCATCAGCCGGGGTCGGCGGATGTGGCAGCCTGACAACGAACGCAGCGAAAAAGAGGATCGGTGCGCCTAATACCGCTCCGTTAGACCGAGCCGTTAGCGAAGGAGAGATAGCCTCTTGAGCCAACCGTTGGCGGCAGGGATGCCGCCATCGAGCCCCCAGGGAAGGGTTTACGGCGTGTTGGCGAGAGAGGGTATCTCTCCCGAGTCACCGAACGAACACGTGTTCGGACCAGCGGTGTGCCAGCCGATGAAAGACAAGCGTTAAAAGTTGCCGAGGAACTCCTGGCGCGAGGCCAGATTGCTCTTGAACATGCCTCCGAGCGCCGTCGTCGTGGTGACACTGCTGGCATCCATGACGCCTCGGGACTTGACGCAGTAATGGGTCGCCGTCATCGAGATCGCCACGTTGTCGGTCTCCAGCAGGGTTTGCAGAGCCACCAGGATCTGCTGGGTCAAGCGCTCCTGAACCTGAGGCCGCTTGGCAAAGAACTGCACGATGCGGTTGATTTTCGACAGGCCAATCACCTTGCCACGCGGGAAATAGGCCACCTTGGCCAAACCATCGATGGTGACGAGGTGATGCTCGCAGGTACTGGTCACCGTGATGTTGCTGACCTTGACCATCTCATCCACCCCCATCTTGTTGTCGATCAGGGTGATCTTGGGAAAGGCCTGGTAATCGAGCCCGGAGAAAATCTCTTCGACGTACATCTTGGCAATGCGCTCTGGCGTCTCGGCCAGGCTGTCATCGCTCATGTCCAACCCCAACACCTCCATCACGCCCCGCATATGCGCCTCAATACGGGCCTTCTTCTCGGCATTGGTCAGCGAGGTTTCTATTCTCGGGGTCTCGAGTCCTCGGGCTTCCAGCGCCGAGCGAACCAGGATGGCTTCTTTGCTCAAGGTTGACATTCCATCTTCTCCATCACCACCACGGGCCGCCGATCATACCACCATTCCCGGCTCAGGTTAAAAAGGCCGTTTTTCTCGCGGCCTCCAGTGGGCCAGCGACGGCCGCATCCCATTGGCAAACACTGCTCTGGCCCACAACCGACGCATTTGCGTCCTGCAATTACTTTTGCATTCTGCAAAGATGTATTTGCAAACCGCAGTATCAATTGAGACCGATTTATCAAATGCGGCTCAAATCGGCGATAAAACAAGCAAAATAACCCTTAAAACAGCCTGAAAAAGTTGGCACGCTATTTTCATATACTAGAGCGTAAACCAGTTTTATCCCGTGCTCTCTTCAGCGACAGCTGAAGTTTGGTCAACCTTCGAGTTGGCCATTTTTTTTTCCAAAAACCGAAGATAGCGCCACTCGGAGCCTATTCGAGGTCACAGGTTTGGCCACCAGCTCACTCATGCCGACCTGCAGACAGGCGGCGCGATCCTCCTCGGCGGTATTGGCCGTCAGCGCCAGGATGGGCAACTGGGGATAAAGGCGCTTGAGTCGCCGTGACGCCTCCAGACCATCCATCTCTGGCATGCGTAGATCCATCAACACCAGTTGTGGTTGCTCTTGCGCCACCGCCTGCAAGGCCTCATAGCCATTACCGGCCAGCCGAACCCGATGCCCCAGCTTATGCAACAACGCCTGGATCACCTGCTGATTGACCGGACTATCTTCCACCAACAGGATATTCAACGGACCAAGCGCCTGTTCCTCATGAAGCGGCTGCGGCTCGACCTGCGCCGATGTACAGGGAATGCGAAACCAGAAGCGGCTGCCCTGGCCCAATTGGCTATCGACGCCAATCTCACCGCCCATCAACTCCACCAGATGGCGACAGATCGCCAGCCCCAATCCGCTGCCGCCGAACCGCCGGGTCATCGAGGGATCCAGTTGGCGAAATGGTAAGAACAATTCGGCGCATTGCTCCGACGCAATGCCGATGCCGGTATCGCTCACCGCAAAGAGCAGCTGCTCGCCCTGCCGCGAGACACTCAGCGTCACCCCACCTTGCGGGGTGAACTTGATGGCGTTGCCCAGCAGATTGAAGAGGATCTGCGTCAGGCGCAGCGGATCGCCCCGTAACCAGTCGGGCAGCGCGGGATCCACCTCCAGCCGCAAAGCAATCCCCTTGCCGTGGGCCTGCTCTACCAGTTGCGTCACCACCGACTGGATGACGAATCGGCTCTCAAAGGGAATCGACTCCAGTGTCACCTCTTTGGACTCAATTCGCGAGAGATCGAGCAGATCGTTCAGCAGGGTTTGCAGCAAGGCGGCCGAGTGGGTCACATGGCGGCTCAATTCGCGTTGCGCCGGCGTCAGCTCGCTCTGCTCAAGCAGCTCCAGCATGCCGAGGATCGCCTGCATCGGCGTCTTGATCTCATGACTCATCACCGCGAGGAATTGTGACTTGGCCCGGTTCGCCGCGTCGGCGCGCGCCTTGGCCCGCTTGAGCTCCTGATTGCGGCCAACCAGGCTGCTGATGTCATTGGCCGTGCCGCGATAGCCCATGAAGTGGCCCTGTTCATCCACATAGGGATCGGCGTTGATGGACAACCAACGCACCTGACCGTTGAAAAACACCTCAAACCGAAAGGCTCGAATGGGCCTGCACTCGGCCAGATCCTGCTGGTAGCGCTGCCATTTGCTCTGTTTCAATCGCTCCTTATCGGTCAGAAAATCGGTGAAGCTGGCACCCTGGATCTGGGACATCAGCGAGGAGGTAAACTGATCCTCCTCGATGTCGTCGGCAAACTGGATGAATCGGTGCTGGCGATCGGTCTGCCAGAACCAGTCCGTGGCCATCTCGGCAAACTGGCGGAAGCACTGCTGCGAACGCCGCAAGGCCCGGGTCTTCTCATCCACCAGAGTCTCCAGGCGCGAACGGTAATCGACGTTGAGGATCGCCTGATCCATCAAAGGCCGGTACCGCTCCAGCAAACTCTTGGAGTGCAGATCCAGGCGATGGCGAGCCGAATGCACGCAGAGCAGCAGCATCCGCCCCTGCACCAGATTCAGCGCCCCCAGCAGCGCACTGCCGGCCATGTGGCGCACGTCAGGAGCACAACGCGCAAACTCCTGCGTCAACTCGGGGGCATACAGCGCCACCGTTTCGCCGGCCAGTACCCGCTCGAACAGGGGGCCGCTTTGCCAGAGTTGTTGCTGCAACAACGGATGGCTGGCCACCGCACAACGCAGTGGCCCTCCCGCCTTATCGGCCAGCAGGATGGCGGCGTGTTCAAAACCAATTAAGGGACGCAGGATGCGGATCAACGCCTCGAACAGGTTGTGGATCCCCTGGGGCTGCGTCAGAACCGAGATGCCCTTGAGCAGCCAGCTATTCTCGTGATCCCGCTGGACCTCCCGCTCCTGACTGGCCGCCAGTTGGAGCCGCATCTCGTGCAGTTCCAACTCCAGCTCGGCGCAGCTCTTTACGACTTGCTCCATGAGACCTCCCGCTGACGAAAAAAGACCACGGTCGAAATCATCAGGTTGCCGTGGGCGTTTTCACCTCCGCGAAAACGCCCCTGCTCGCCGAAGGTATAAGGAGCGATGAAGGGGGTGCCTTGCCGCGCCAGTGACCAGGAGTCGACCACCTCGTCCATGGCCGAATCAAGAGTCAGCATACAGCCGGCGCAAAAGATGTTGAGCCCGGCAATCTGCTCGACTTCGCCCGGCCCCGGATAGAGATCACTGGAGCGGACGGCACGCTCCAGCAGCCGGGAGCGGTCGCCTTGCATCAGGATCACCGTCTCCCCTTCATGGATCTCGGTAAACAGGCGCAATCCCCCCCACGCCGTCACCACTTCGGGGTGGGAGAGTTTGTAGTAGGAGAGCCCGGCCTGCCAACCCACCTGGCGCGCCAGGGGAAAGAGCGTGGTTTCCGCCAACACATAGGCGCCGGGGGCCACACTGGCCAACAGACCATTGGTCCATTCGTTGTACACCTCGGCCGCAGGCCGCTGATCAATCTCCAACAACTCGCGCTTCTCGGCCCGGGTCACCACTCCCCGGGGACCCGCCGGCATATAGGTGGAATGAAACTGGGTGGCCACCTGGCACGAAGGGTAGAACAGCGTCAACGCCACGCCTTGCGCCAGCCAGCCATCCTGGGTGAGCACCTGCCCGCTGTGTCTGCGCAGGTTATGAGCCGCACTGCCCCCCACGATCGCCACCGAGCTGCCCAGTCGTTGCTCGATGGCCATCATCAACTGCTCTTCACACCCCGGACTGGCATGCAACCACACCAGGGAGGGCAACTCGCCCGGACGCTCGCTGCGTGCAATCGCCGTCTGCAACAGGTCGGCAACCACCGCATCGATATCCTCCTGCAGCGGTGCCAAGGCACAGCCATAGGCGCCGGACTCGTCCCAGAGTGCCCAGCACGCCAGCGCCAGACCATCGGCCGAATGATAGCCATGCTCCGTCATGATCCCCTGGCAGGAGCTACAGCCCATGATTTGGCTCTCAGGATAGGCCAGACGCAGCGGCGCCAGCAGATCGTCGGCCCCATGCTGTTCGGTGAAGTAGAGCAGGATCAGCTGCGGCGGCCGCCTCTCGGTCTGCTGCAACGTCTGGATCAGCTCGGCGATGGCGCGTTCACTCTGTGGCTGTAAGGAAAAGGCAGTTGCGACCCTCACATGGTTCTCCTGATAGCGACCTCCCAGGTTCAGCAACCCAGGGATGGTTATATTTGACGACGCATGGATTATATGATTAAAGCCTGATGGGCCCTACGACTCTGGTAACTATCCGGCATGAAACCACCACTGCACACCTATCAACGCATCGTAGCCCTGGGTGGCGGCCATGGTCTGGGCCGTCTGCTCTCCGCATTGCAAGGGGTTGGCTCCCGACTGACGGGGATCGTCACCACCAGCGACAACGGCGGCTCCTCCGGACGACTCCGGCAGAGTCAGGAGTGCATTGCCTGGGGCGATCTGCGCAACTGCATCAATCAGTTGGTCACCGAACCCAGCACCGGCAGCCGGCTGTTCGAGTACCGCTTCAGCGGCGACGGTGAACTGGCAGGTCACAATCTGGGCAATCTGATGTTGCTGGCACTGGATGACATGACGATCCGGCCGCTGGAGGCCATCAATCTGATCCGTCACATGCTGGGTGTCGCCGCACAAATCCTGCCGATGTCCGAGCAGCCCACCGACTTGCTCGGCCTGGCGCCATGCGGCACCCCGATCATCGGCGAGACCTCCATCGATGCCTGGCCGGCCGTGCCGAACAAGCTGTGGCTCGAGCCGGCCGTCAGCGCCACCCCCGAAGCCGTGGAAGCCCTGCTGAAGGCCGACCTGATCCTGCTCGGCCCCGGCAGCTTCCTGACCAGCCTGCTGCCTCCCCTGTTGGTTCCCGAGCTGGCCCAAGCCATCCGCGACAGCCAGGCCCGCTTCGTGTTTCTGGCCAATCTGGCCCCCGAACCGGGTCCGGTCGGCCAGCTCTCGTTGGCCGAACAGCTCGCCTGGATCGGCCGTTTGATCGGCCGCCGAGTCGATTGTGTCCTGGCCGCTCAGAACGTGGCAGAGCAGTCGCTCCCCTGCCATCGCGCCGACTTGGCCGAAGCCAATTGTCACTGGCGACATGACAGAGAGAAGTTACTGCGCGCGCTGGAACACCTACTGATGCCGCAGCCAGTCAGCACACAATAAAAGCAAGGTTCAGCTCAAGTGGGGCTCGGCCAGCGACGCCAACAAGGCCTGGCTGGTGGCAGGCAGACTCTGCTGCAAGGCTGCCACCAGCTGTTTCATTTGTGACCAGTTGCTCTGCCGGCACGCCTGCTCCAGCCGTTGTGCCTCCTCATGGCAAACCATGGCGCCATAGGTGGCGCACACCGACTTGAGGGTATGGGCCAACAGCAGCAGTTGTTCGGCGTCGCGACGACGCAAGGCTTGTTCTAATTCGGCCAAATTTTTCTGGCCATCCTCGATAAAAATGGTCACCAGCTGCGGCAATAACTCTTCTCCCGCATCCTGGCCCAATTGCTCGAGGATCGGTTGTTCGATCCAGTGCATGACTCTCTCCCGCGCTCACAGGACTTTCTTATTTTTGATAGTTGGGCATTAGCCCTTTTTGATTGTTCGGCACTAGCCCTTGTTGTTGCCATCCCTGCAGCTTGCGATACAGGGTCGAGGGGCTCACCTCCAACAGACGTGCGGCCTGCGGGATGTTGCCTTGGCAGGCCTCGATAGCGTGCAGAATAGCGGTTCGCTCCACCTCGAACAAGGGTCGAATGGAGCTCTTATCCAGTTCCGGCGCCGAAACTTCGGGCACCGCGGCAAGAACTGGCTCACGGCTTGCGATAACCGGTACCCGTAGTGGCTCTGGCAGCATTTCAAACAAAACCTCGGTGCCGTCGTGCAAGACCACGATCTGTCGGATGACATTTTGTAATTGTCGGATATTGCCCGGCCAAGGATACCCCAGCAGCGCCCGGCGCGCCGCCTCACTGAACCGCTGGAACCGCTTGCGCTCCTCGCGGGAGAAATCCTGCAAGAAGACCTCGGCAATCCGTAGCACATCATCGCCCCGCTCGCGCAGTGGTGGCAGATGCAGCGGTATCACATGGAGTCGGTAATAGAGATCCTCGCGAAAACGGCCGGCGGCCACCTCCTGCAGAGGATCGCGATTGGTGGCACAGACGATGCGCACATCCACCTGCTCGGTCACCGAGGAGCCTACTTTCTGAAAACAGCCCGTCTGCAAGAAGCGCAGCAGTTTGCTCTGCAACTCCAACTCCATCTCGCAGACCTCATCCATAAACAGGGTGCCACCGTGTGCTCGTCCCGCGGCGCCAATCCGCTCGCTGACCGCGCCGGTATAGGCGCCTTTGACGTGACCGAAGATCTCGCTCTCCATCAGGTCCTTGGGGATCGCCGCACAGTTGAGCGCCACCAACTGCTGGCTCTGACGGCCGCTCAGCCGGTGGATCGCTTCGGCACACAGCTCCTTGCCGGTACCACTCTCGCCGGTGATGAAGATGGTGGCTCGCGAGGGCGCCGCTGTCTCGATGGTGCGATAGACAGACTGCATGGTGACGCTGGCTCCCACGAACCCTTCGAACTGCTCCCGCGGATAGACGGTTTGATAACGGCTGACCAGGGCATTCAGCCGGCGGTGCTCGATGGTGTTGCGCAGGGTGACTCGCAAGCGCTCGGCATCGACGGGTTTAACGATGTAATCGTGAGCCCCTAACCGCATGGCCTCGACCGCCATATCCAGTGAGCTATTGGCTGTCATCACGATGACGCTGCTGCCCAGGGTCGACTCTTGCAAAAAACGCAGGATATCCAGTCCAGACATGTCCGGGAGGTGCAAATCGAGCAGCAGGATATCCGGTTGCAACAGCGGGAGCTGTTGCAACGCCTCGGCGCCGCTGGATACAGAGATCAACGAGATCGCCTCATGCTTGAGATAGGCCTGATAAACGGCATTGAGGGGTGCTGAATCTTCGACCATCAGCACCTTGGGAATTGGGTAGTCCATGTCACCTCCCGAATGGCTGCGCTAGGGTACTCGCAAGCGAGGGGCTGGAACAAGAAAGTAGTAGTGATAAGCGACTCATTTACTTTCTTTTTTTCGGCGCACCGGCAATCCTTGAAACAGTTATTCCGTCGAGTCTGGTGGATGAGCGATCTATGACCATTTCCTTGCGCGGTAAAATTCGACTCGGTTTACTGCTGCTGTTTGTCCTGCTGCTGGGATGCTATACCCTGATCGCCCATTGGGGGCAGCCGCCTGCCCGACTGGGCGCGGATATACTCCAGCCACTGCTGCGCGATTATCAGCAGCAGAGCCAGCAACGGCTGCAGACAGCAGTCGCCAACACCCGGGCTAACCAGCGGCTACCCGACGAGTTCAGCGCCTACTGGCAGCAAGATGGCCAAACCTGGCAAGGCTCCCGCCGCCTGCCCAATCTGGGCGAGACCAACTGTCAATCGGCCCCCGGCAACTTCATCACTCAGGTCTCGACGCATCGATTGCAGCTCTACCTCTGCATCCAAGATGGCGCCCAGAAGCGTTTATTCCTGTTGCAGTTGGCGCAATTGCTACTCCCCCCGCAGCATCCAGCAGGTCTTCGCATCGGCCTGCTCGCCCCAGCGCCCAAGGTGTTGCTGCTGAGATCCGCCGAGCAGATAGAGCCGCAGCGCGTGAGCATCGCCTCGGACTCAGCCTTTGAACCTGTACTGACCAAGCCCAGCGGTTTTGTGCGAGCAGGCCATCAGGACATGGCTTGGCTGACCACCGACTATGGCTGGCGCCTGCTGCTGATTCAATCGGCTCCATCTGGCGCCATGAGCTGGCAAGTCCCGACGCTCACTCTGCTGCTGTGTCTCTTGCTGAGCTGGTATCTTCCCTTGTGGGGCGAGCGCTTTATCTATCGGCGCTTCGCCTATCTGACCAAGGCCGCCGCCCAGATCGCCTTGGGCGACTTCTCCGGTCGGCTTCCCATGGAGGGGCACCATGAGCTGCAGCTGATCCACCAGGTGTTTAACCGCATGCTCGATGAGATCCAGGCACAGAAACAGCAACTCCGCGAACAGAATCAGGAGTTGCAGACCAACAATGAGACGCTCAAGGAGACCCTCAATGCCGTACAGAGTATGCAGAGCGAGCGGTTTGTCAGCGCCACCAACCAGTTGCAGAACGCCGAGTTGCAGATACTTCGCCAGGCATTGAAGTTGCCCCTGCATCAGTTGGCAGACCATCATCGGCAGTTGCAGCAGTATGCGACTCAATTGGATGAGCTGAGCCATCAAACTGCACTCGATCGAAATCAACTCAAGGCGATCAGCCAAGGGTGCAACGCTCGGCTGGCCGAGATCGGAACGCAGCTGCCTCAGTTGGAGCGGTTGTTGCAGGCCAACGGGGCCGACAAAAACGAGCTCGGTGAAAAACAGCCCTTCTTGCTGCAGCCTCTGTTGCAACAGAGTGTGCGCCAGTTGCTACCGCAAAAAGCAGACGCGGAACACCAGATCTACCTGCGCTGCCCACCCGGCATCCAACTCAACAGCTACCCGCACGCGCTCAGTCAGGTGATCCAGAATCTGGTGAGTAACTCGCTGCACCATGGCTTTGCCGCAGGAATGAACGGGGAGATCATCATCAGCGTCAAGCAAGAGGCGGGGCAGTTGATCCTCACCTATCGCGACAATGGCATCGGTATCTCGGAGCCGATGCAGGCCAAGCTGTTCCAACCATTTCTGACTGCCGATAGCCACAACAGCGGCAACAGTCTCGGGCTCTACCTGACCAAGCAACTGGTTCAGCAATTGTTGGGCGGCTCGATCCGTTATCAGGCCTCAACTACGCCGGGCGCCTGTTTTATCATCACGCTGCCCATCGACACCAGCGGGCAGCGGGGTCCGGATGAAGGCCTAGCCGACTAGACCGGATTGTCGATATCCACAAACGAGACATCCAGACCATGCTCGGTCGCCAGCCAGTGGCCAAGGGCCTGAACCCCATATCGCTCCGTGGCATGGTGGCCCGCGGCAAAGAAGTCGATGCCCATCTCCCGCGCCACATGGATGGTCTGCTCGGACGCCTCACCGGTCATGAAAGCATCGATCCCCTGCTCAGCCGCCAAACCGATGAAACTCTGGCCACCGCCACTGCACCAGGCAATCCGGCGGATCGGGCCACCACTTCGACCTGGACAGAATAATGGCTGGCGCGTCAGTCGCTGAGCCAACCGCTCGGCAAACTCCTCACCGCTCAATGGCACATCCAGCTCCCCGACCAATCCCAGACTACGCGGATCATCCACCTCCAACGGCCGCAGCACCGAGATACCGAGCAAATTAGCCAGTTGGGCGTTATTCCCCAGCACCGGATGGGCATCGAGGGGCAGATGATAGGCGTACAGATTGATATCGTGACGCAGCAGGGTCTGCAACCGGCGCTTCTTCATGCCGCGGATCTGGGCCGCTTCATTGCCCCAGAAATAGCCGTGATGCACCAGCACCGCATCAGCCTGGCGCCGAACTGCCTCGTCCAGCAACGCCTGGCAAGCCGTCACGCCGGTGACAATGCGCTGCACCTCGGCCCGCCCCTCGACCTGCAAACCGTTCGGGCTGTAATCCTTGAATTGCCGACTCGCCAGAAGCTCATCAAGACAGAGCTCCAGTTGCAGATGGTTCATCATGCGGTTCACTCCATTTTCTAAGGCTGGGACATAAAACAAAGAGGTGACTGCTCACCTCTTTGTCCTTGCTGCAACATGGTCCGCCTCACGGGCTCACCCCAATGGGCTATAGGCCACGACCTTGGCGGCAGTTCCGGCGATCTGGCTGACTCTCGGTACCAGACTATCGAGTTTGGCGCGCGACGCATTGGGTCCCACGCTCACCCGGTACAACAGGCTGCCCCCGCTGCGGAACGAGCTGACGTTGGCCGGCAGGCCACCCGCTCGCAATTTGCCGACCAGGGCATTGGCATTGCCACTGCTGGAGAAGACACCGGCCTGGATCACCCAGGCGGAGCCGCTCACCGCAGCCGGTTTACTCTGAGCATAGGGCTTAGGCTGTGCCGCAGGCTGAGTAGCCCGGGAGGGAGTGGCCACGCCGACCGAGGCCGGTTTAGTCCCCGCGACTTCGGCAAAAGGTTTGACCTGGCCAGCCTGCAGCGTCGGCTTGGTCGGCGCCACTGGCTCTACTGGTTTTACCGCCGCAGGTTTGGCGGCAACGGGCTTGCTCTGCTCCGGCTTGGCCACCGGCTGACTAGCTGGTTGTATCGCAGCCGTCGCCACCGGCTTGTCCGGGGTCGAAGCCTTTACCACAGCCGCAGGCTTGGGCACTTCAGAGCCACTGGCCACCACGGCTCCTGGCGTGGCAACCACCACCTGACCGGCCTGATCGCCGCCGGTGGTGACCGTCGGTGCGACTTCATCCACCGACCACTGATCGGCGGCAGCTGCCGACGCTTGATTGCTGACCACCACCCCGTCCGGGACAGCCGCACCACTCACGGCGCCTGGATTGGCGGTGACAGCGGCGGCCGAAACCACCGGCAAGGCGGCCGCCGTTTCGGGCCGCAGCGGAATGCTGGCGATCGGATCGTGGTGGTTGGAACGTTTACCACTGAGGATGTCCGGTAAAAAAATCACGCCCAGGGAAACCAGGATCACAGTTCCGATGAGTCGGTTTTGAAATTGAGTAGCCAAGTTAACTCCCTAATTACCCGAACGGTTCAACTCTTCCGCCATCGCCTCGGCAACGGTGTGAAAAGAGCCCACGACGATGATCTCGTCCTGCCCCTGTGCAGCTGCCAAAGCCGCCCGATAGGCCTCAGCCACCGAGGCAAAACAGTGACGTGACAGATCTGCGGCCAGCGCCGCCGATAGCTCCGCAGCCAGCGCCGCACGCGGACCATGCAGATCGGCTAAAAACCAGACATCAACCAACGCACCGAGCTCGGCGAGGGTCTGCCGAATATCTTTGTCCTTGAGCATACCGGCGACCGCCAGCCGACGTCCAACCTTGTGCCGGCAACGCAACTGGGTGGCCAAGTAGTGAGCGGAATGTGGATTATGCGCCACATCCACCATCACAGCCGGTTGAGTCCGCAGCAGTTGCATCCGCCCCGCCAGACGGGCCTGAGCCAATCCAGTCCGAATCGCCGCCAGCGAAACCGACAGCGGCAACTGTTCGACCACGGCCAGGGCGGTCACGGCGTTATCCAGTGGCAGTTGAGGGTAAGGCAACTCTCGCCACTGCTGGCGAGCCCCCAAAAAATGCCAGCCGGAGGGTGCTTCTTCACGGCGAAAATCTTCCCCTACCTGCAACAGATGGGCACCGATGGCCTGGGCCGTCTGCGCCAACGTCACCGGAGGATTGGGCTCACCGCTGATGGCGGGTTTGCCGGGGCGATAGATGCCCGCTTTTTCTTGAGCGATCGCCTCCCGCGTATTTCCCAACCAGTCACAGTGATCGAGGGCTATGCTGGTCACCACCGCCAGATCGGATTCGACCAGATTGGTGGCATCCAGCCGTCCACCCAGCCCCACCTCCAGCAACACCAGATCCGGCGCAGCGGCGCGAAACAACCAAAGCGCCGCCAGCGTACCGAACTCGAAGAAGGTCAGCGACACATCGCCGCGCGCCGCGTCAACCGCAGCAAAGGCTTGGCACAGCGCGGCATCCTCGACATCCTGGCCATCAAGACGCACCCGCTCGTTATAGCGCAGCAGATGGGGCGATGAATAGACGCCGACCCGGTAACCAGCCGCCCGGTAGATGGACTCCAGCAGGGCACAGGTAGTGCCCTTGCCATTGGTGCCACCCACGGTAACGACTCTGGCCGGCAGCTGACGCAAGCCCAAGCGATCGGCGACGACCCCGACCCGATGCAATCCCAGATCGATAACGGTTGGGTGGATCCGTTCTAAATAAGAAAGCCAGTCAGACAATGACTGGCTTTGCGCCATGACAGATTGCGACATCAGCGAACCCAACTCAGTCCTCTAATACCGGCACATGCATCAGCTTGGCAATCAAGCCAGCCAGCCGATCGCGCATGTCGCGGCGATCGATGATGAGATCGATGGCCCCTTTTTCCAGCAGGAACTCGGAGCGTTGGAACCCTTCCGGCAGCTTTTCGCGCACCGTCTGTTCGATGACCCGCGGACCGGCAAAACCGATCAGGGCCTTGGGCTCACCCACATTGACATCGCCCAGCATGGCCAGACTGGCGGACACGCCACCCATGGTCGGATCGGTCAGCACGGAGATATAAGGCAAGCCTTCGCTGCTCAAACGCTCCAGCGCAGCGCTGGTCTTGGCCATCTGCATCAGCGAGAACAAAGCTTCTTGCATCCGCGCCCCACCCGAGGTGGAGAAACAGATCAGTGCGCGGCGCTCCTTGATACAGGTCTCGACGGCTCGGACGAAACGAGCCCCGACCACCGAGGCCATGGAGCCCCCCATGAAGGAAAACTCAAAGGCACAGGCCACAACCGGTACGCCCTTGACCAGCCCCTTCATCACCACCAAGGCATCTTTTTCATTGGTCTCTTTTTGTGCCGCCGCCAGACGATCCTTATAACGCTTGGAGTCCTTGAACTTCAGCACATCCTGCGGCTCCAGCTCGGCCCCCAGCTCCAGACGGTGATCGGCATCCAAGAAACGGGTTAACCGATCGCGAGCCCCGATCCGCATGTGATGGCTGCACTTGGGACAGACATGCAGGTTGCGTTCAACTTCGGCACGGTACAAGACCTGCTCACATCCGTCGCACTTGGTCCAGACCCCTTCCGGGATGTTATGACGGCGGGCGTTATCGCTCTTGGGAAGAATTTTTTCTAGCCAGCTCATGAAATACCTTTATTTCATTATCCAGGGGGAGTGTCGCGTCTGGGCTCATCGACCGAGCGCGACACGGCATCGGCACATGACCGAGCATTTAAGCACAAATCCCATCTCTTGTTTACTGAAAACTGGTCATACCCGGTTCACAATCCGGCAACCAGAGCGGCCCCAACGGCATCCGAGGCAACGCAAACTGATCCGGATAGGTCACATCGACCAAATACAAGCCACCGGCCTTGGCCGTCGCACCGGCCACATCCCGGTTACGGGCCGCCAACACCTCAGACACCCAACTTTCCGGGCGGTTCCCCATCCCCACCTCCAGCAAAGAGCCGGTGATGTTGCGCACCATGTGGTGCAAAAAGGCATTGGCGCGAATATCCAGCATCACATAGGGGCCGTGGCGGGAGACCGCCAGATGCGTGATGTTACGCCATGGCGTCTTGGATTGGCACTGTACGGCACGGAACGAGGTGAAGTCATGCTCTCCCAGCAACCGTTGTCCGGCATGATGCATCGACTGGACATCCAGGGCTCCGTGGTAATGGCTGATGCCAGCCGACAGGATGGCCGGGCGCAGATTCGAGTTGAGGATGAGGTAACGATAGCGACGAGCAGTCGCCGAGAAGCGAGCGTGAAAATCATCTGGCACCACCTGCGCCCAACGCACCGCGATGTCGGCCGGCAGATTGGAGTTGACTCCCAGAGTCCAGGCCGCCATTTTGCGCTCGGCCTGGGTATCAAAGTGGATCACCTGACCGGTGGCATGCACCCCCGCATCGGTACGTCCGGCACACTGGATCTCGACCGGGTGGTTGGCGATCTGCGACAGCACACGCTCCAATTCGGCCTGGATACTGTTCACCTCGCGCTGCCGTTGCCAGCCAAAATATCGGCTGCCATCGTATTCGATGCCCATGGCAATACGCATTACTCACTCTCCACTGCCTAATATCGGCGGCGATTATACGAGATACCCGCCAAAAAAAAAGCGGTGGCTCCAGAGCCACCGCCGTCGTTTATCGGCCAATCACGCCAGGCGTTTGAGCAACCGCTGCGCCTCATCTTTTTGCACCGCGGAGCCAGCCGCCAGCACCTCATGCAACAGTTCGATGGCACTGCTCTTGTCATCGATCTCCAGATAGGCTCGCGCCAGATCCAGTTTGGCCCCCAATTCGCTGTCGAGATCGACATCCACACCATCGCTATCGGGCAAAACCTCTGGAAACTCATCCAGACCGACATCCAACGAGAGCCCCTGATAAGGCTCATCTTTCTCGCTACCCTCCTCGGCTTCGGCGAGCAGCTCATCGATCCCCTTGAACGTTGGCTTGGCGGCCGGCGCAGACTGCGCCAGCAAGGCATCAATATCATCGGCCGCAACTGGAGCACTGAGATCCACCACCGGCTCTTCGTTGTACCAATCCGCTACCGGTGCCTCCTCCGACTCGGGGCTCTGTGGCTCCAGCGCCTTGTTCAGCTCATCCAGGCTTGCCGCAAGCGAGGCATCCTCGACCTCGGCCTCTTCTACTTCCAACTCGGTGGCACTGGCATCGCCGCTGATCTCTGGACTACCCATGGCGGCAAAGGGCTCGGCTTCCAACTCGTCGGCACTCTCAAACAAGGCATCGAGTTCATCGTTCGAGAGTTTGACCTCTTCGCGCGGAGTGAACGGCTCAACCACCGGCGCGACTACCTCCGGCGCCACAGGCTGGCTGGCTACAGCACTCACTTGCGCACTCACTGGCTCGCTTTGGCTCTCACTCACCCCCAACTCGGAGAGGAACTCGGATTCGTCCAAGGGTTCATTGAGCGAGCGTGGCCATTCAGCCTCTGAGGATACCGCTGGCGTCGGGACCGAGAGATCCAGATCCATCTCGCTCAACTCGGGCACCAGCTCCGGATCCACCGCACTGGTCGTCTTCGCCGTTTCATTCAAGGCAAACGACGAGGGGATGGTGAAGGCTGGCTCCTTGCGTTCACTCAGGACGATCTCCGGCTGGGGTTGCACCGTCTCGTCCTGTTGTTCCAAATCAGGCAGATCCGGCATCGCCACCATATCGGCCGCCAGCAGGTGATCGAAGTGGGAGTCGCCATGGGCCATCATCAACTCGGCAGACTCGGCATCCTCCAGCTCACGCGCCGCTTGATCACGCTTGCTGCGCGCCATCAGCCAGAGACTGACCAAGGCCAGCGCCAACAAGAAGGGCAGCAACAACATCAGTCCCAGATTTAACGGCGTTGAAACCAGCTGGCTCCAGAATCCCTCTTCCTGAGTAGCCGGTTCACTCTTCTCTGCCGAATCGCTAGACCCGACGGCGGCCGAAGCAGAGGTCAACGCCGCCGAGGCCTTGGCGGCCAGCAAGGTCTTGAGCTGAGCCACATCCTGGGTCAACTGATTGACCTGGGATGCGAGCTGACCATTGGCCTTGGCCAGCTCCTCCATCTTGCCCTGATAGGCTTGCTGCCAGTTAGGATCGACGGTCGGCGTGCTGCCGGAGGCTGTGGTCGCGACCAGGGCACTGACACTGGCATCAACACCGGCCAGTGGCTGGCTCGGAATGACCAGCTTGTTGCTGACCAGATCTTCTGTCATTGCGGCGCTGGCTGCCGAGGTGGCAACGGCGGTGGAGACGCTCGCCGGCGCAGGCTCAGCAGCAGCGACCCCCGGGTTGCTCGGCGTCAACTTGACCACCGGCTTGGCCACCTCCTGCACTTGCGTAGCCTCCGCCGCCGATGTCGCAGGCGGTGACAGCTTGATCACCCGGCTCGGTTTTTCCGCCACTGTCGGCTCAGCCACCGTCGCCGGTGCTTCAATCACTGGCGCCTCGGCAACAACCGCAGCAGCCTCCGTGTTCGCTGCTGGCTTGACGGATTTGGGCGCCGTTAGTTTGAGGCTGCCGGAGCGGATCAGCTGCTGCGCCTGAGCATCGCTTTCGGCACGCACCTGCGCCAGCGTCGGTAGATTCAGCCGCGCGCCCTTGTACAGACCGCTGACGCGGCCCCCCGCGAAGGCTTGTGGATTCTTGCGATAGATGGCGAGCAGGGTTTGAGCCACGGAAACCTGGTTGCTGGGGCGCGCCTGTTGCGCGATCGACCACAGGGTATCGCTACTCTTCACCGGGCCATAGACACCGGCCGATGGACCATTATCGACCGGCGCTGAATTGACAAACGGCTGCGGAACGCCAACCTTCATCGTCGACCGGGGGCGTTTGGCTTTCGGTTTGGTCGGCACGGGAGCTGGCTGGGCCTGGCTCTTCACCGGCGCGGGTGCCACCGCCGGCTGACTCATCTCGGGGACCAGAGGAGTGGGTGCCGCCTTATCCGGGCCCTTGATCTCGATGTAAAACTCATCGAGCTGCTCGGCCGCATGAAGCGGTGCCACCAGTTGCATCGAGAGTGCAACGGCTAACGCCAGACGGGAAAAGTGCAGTCCCATAATCGTTCCTTCGTGATTAAGCCCAACGTGAAGAAGGCGGAGGCAAACAGCGCCAATATAAAACACTCCCTCGAGCCACACCAGCGCGATGCAGAGGGCGCATGACTCGCGTAAGTCTAGGAAAAATCTGATTTGATTGATATTTCCCGATGCAAGGCGGGCCGCTGATTGCGGCCCGTGTCACATCATAGATACTCACGGATCAAGCTTTCGGCAATTTGCAGACAGTTGAGTGCGCCACCTTTGCGAATGTTGTCCGTCACCAACCAGAAATCAAAACCGCGCGGGTGGGAATCATCTTGTCGCAGACGCGAAACGAAGACACCCTCCAGCCCCGCCCCGTGGCTGACCGGGGTCACCAACTCATCCTCCACCAGCGTGATGCCGGGCGCCTCGGCCAAGACCCGGCGGATCGTCTCGCCATCGCAACCGTGCTGGGTCTCCAGATGCACCACCTGGCTGTGGCCGTAGAAGACCGGCACTCGCACACAGGTGGCATTGACCCGGATACGTTCATCCCCCAGCAACCGCTGGGTTTCACTCTCCAGACGCTTTTCTTCCAGAGTAAAGCCATCGTCGGTCACCGTATCGATCTGCGGCAGCAGGTTGAAGGCGATTTGAGCCGGATAGGTCTGAGCCTCGGCCGGGCGCCCATTGAGCAAGCTAGCCGTCTGTTTGGCCAACTCCTGAATGCCCGCCTTGCCACTACCGGACACCGACTGCAAACTGACCAGATTGACGCGTTCAATCCCCACCTCATCGTGGATGGGCTTCAGCGCCAGCAACAACTCGGTGACGATACAGGTCGGGCTGGCCACTATGTTGCGTTGCCGGAAATCGGCCAGGGTCTCGCCATTGACTTCCGGGATCACCAGTGGCACCTCAAAATCATCGCGGAAGAAGAGGCTGTTATCGATGACCAGGCAACCGGCATCGGTGGCCACTTGAGCCCACTGCTCGGTTGCCGCCGAGCCTGCCATGAAGAAGGCGAGTTGCACCTGACTCCAGTCAAACTCGGCCGCCGATTCAACACTCAGGGTTCGGCCGGCAAACCGCACGCTCTCCAGCTCCCCTTCCTGGCTCACCAAGGGGTAGAGAGTCGCCACCGGAAACTCCCGCTCTTCGAGCAACTCCAGCAAGGTTTCTCCACCGAGCGTGTCAACGCCCAAAATGGCGATATCAAAGTGCTGGCTCATTATCTACTCCTCATGATGTGGTGAGTCTGTGACTCAGACTCGTCAAACAACGGTAAAACCAAGAGCGCTCAGACGCGGATCCGAGCATCCCTGCACGCGCAACGAGGACCACTCCCGGCGCTCGGGATAATGCTTTCTCATCCAATCAAAGCTGGCGGCATCCTGATAGCCCAGCCGGAAGCGGGCATCGTCACGGCGCACGTCGTAGACCAGATGAACGAGTTGTTGGATCAATCCGGCGGTCAGCTCGCCTGCCACCTGCACCTGACAAATCGCCGGTGGCGGCAGCAGATCGCGCCAATCCTTGCGGCATGGGATCCCGGCCACCTGACAATACGCCTGATAGAGCTGATAGGTGCCCATGATCTTGCCCTCCAGGCTGTAACCGGCGATATGCTGGGTCGCCAGTTCGGTATAGGGGATCAGCTCGCGCAAAATCTCCGGCTCATGTTCCCAAACGTCCATGACCAGGCGTAACGGCTCGGCGCCCTGCTGCCGCTGCAATAGCGCCAGATTGTCCCAGACCTCGCCACGACTGGCATTGAGCAAAAACTGTCCCGCCGGTAAGGCCGCGATGCGGGCCTCATCCAGAAGATGGTGGGTTGGATGGGGACCTTGTTCGGTCAGCGGCACATGATACGAGACAAAATCACACTGCAGTGCCACGTCATAGGGGACAAAGAGTCGCGGGTCACCGGCGGCGGCCAGCGGCGGATCACACAGACAAACCTGCATCCCCAGCGCCTGCGCCTTGGCAGCCACCGCCGAGCCGGTATTGCCCGCCCCTATGATGCCCAGTGTCATGCCGGCTAGATTGAGCTGATAACGCTCAGACAGCACCAGCAAGGCGCTGATCACATATTCACCGACGCTGATCTTGTTGCACCCCGGCGCACTGCTGAAGGCGATGCCCCGCTGCGCCAGCAAGGCCTGATCGATATGATCGGTACCGATTGTCGCCGTTCCGACAAATTTCAGATGTTGCGCCCGCGCCAACAGTTCGGCATCAACCCGGGTTACCGAACGCACCAGCAGCACATCGGCGTCTGCAACCTGCTCTGCCGTCATCTGACGCCCAGGCAGACGCACCAGTTCGCCGAGGTCGGCGAACAGACGGTCGGCCACCGGCATATTTTCATCAATCAGGATCCGCATTCTGTGTTCCTTGAGCTAAACGCGCGGCAAGAAAATCATGGGCGCCATTGTAGCCACAAGCGTCTCGCTTGGGCAGCCCGATGGCCCATCGATGGGTCAATTAGTAGTGAATGGGACGCCAGTGCTGACAAAAATCGGTGAACTGCGCCAGGGCCGGATTCAGGTACTTGGCCTTGTGCCATACCAGGCGTAGCGAACGCTGAAACCCGGGTTGCAGATCCAACGCCACCACGCGGCCATCCCGCAGGGCTGCCGTCGTCGCCAGACCGGATAACAGACAGAGCCCCAAGCCATTGGCCACCGCATTGAGGATCGATTCGGTGGTGCTCAGCTCCAACCCAGGGGTCCAATGCTGCAGGTGGGAACCCACCAATTGCTGGAATTGCTCCCGGCTACCCGAGCCCGGCTCCCGCAACAGCCAGCGTTGGTGCTCCAGATCCGCCAGGCTGAGCCGGCTACGCGAGGCCAAGGGATGGGTCGGATCGGCTACCACCTGCATGCTATCCCGCAACCACTCCTGTTGCTGCAGTTGGCTATCGGCAATCGAGCCTTCGAGTAAGGCCATATCCAGTTGGAAATCGGCCACCTGAGTCGCCAGCGACCGGGTGTTGCCGATCACCACCTTGAATTCGACCTGGGGGTGCAGCCGCAAGTAGTCGGCGATCAGACGAGGCAGCAGATAATTGCCGATGGTATTGCTGGCCCCGATGCGCAGCAAGTCTCGACTCTGATCCGGCCGTTGAAACAGATGCTCCATGGTCGCCAGGCGCTGCAGCAGCTCGTCAGCCAGTGGCAACAACTGTTCGCCCTGGGTATTGAGTTGCAGACGATTTCGCACCCGATCAAACAGACGACAATCGAGTTGCTTTTCCAGCTCTCGCAACGACAGGCTGGCCGCCGCCTTGGTAATACAGAGCCGTTCGGCCGCCTCCGCCAGATTACCGGCTTGCACCAGAGTGACGAAAAGCTTCAGCTGTTTGAAGGAGATATTCATATCCGTTCAATAAAACTAAACACACTGTTAAATAGATTAAGATATTTTTAAAGACAAGCCCATCTTATCCTGTGCCCATTCTCCATATCGAGGATCGCTTCGATGCCACAATCTTCGCACAGTAAATTAGCCCGCATCCCAACCCCAGTCGCAGGCCTGGCCCTGGCGATCGCCTCGCTCGGTTGGTGTCTGGAAAATGCCCTGCCACTGGGGCACCATGCCCAGTGGACCGGCGCCTGGATCGCCGCCGTGATGCTGCTCGGCCTAGCCCTCAAATTCATCCGGCATCCCCGCCTGCTACGCGATGACTTGGCGCATCCCGTGGTTGGCAGCGTGGTGCCGACGGCGGCGATGGGCTGGATGGTGGTTTCCCACAGCCTTGGGCAATGGAATGCGCTGCTGGGGCAAGGGCTTTGGCTGCTGGCCATTGCCATGCACATGACGTTCCTCGCCTGTTTTATCTACCACAGGGTCAAGGGGTTCGCTCTTCACCACATGGTGCCTAGCTGGTTTGTACCGCCGGTTGGCCTAATCGTCGCCGATGTCGCCTTCCCTGGCGGCGCCATGCGCCCCCTGGCGGAGGCTATCTTCTACTTCGGCCTGCTGGCCTACGCCGTCATGCTGCCGGCTATGCTCTATCGACTGATCTTCTGCCAGAATGTACCGGATCTGGCCAAACCGACGATTGCCATCCTGGCAGCTCCCGCCAGCCTCTCATTGGCCGGTTATTTGACCGTGGCCGAAGCGCCCTCCATGCTGCTGGTCGGCCTGCTGGCCGGTATCGCCGTCCTGATGACTCTGCTCATCTACGTCGCCTTCCTGCACCTGCTGCGACTGCCGTTCAATCCAGGCTATGCCGCCTTCACCTTTCCCATGGTGATCGGCGCCACCGCCCTGTTCAAACTGGCGCATCAGTTGCGGCTCTGGGGTCTGGCTCCTGATGAGCTCGCCTGGATCAGCCAGCTGGCACAGCTGGAGTTGGTCATCGCCACCCTGGTGGTCGGCTATGTCAGCTTGCGCTACCTGCATCACTACCGCCCCAGCACCACCTCGCCCACACCACTCCATCACTCACAGCAGTAACAGCAGTAACAGCAGTAACAGCAGTAACAGCAGTAACAGCAGTAACAGCGCTATCTCCAGCACAAGCCGCCCACCAGGGCGGCTTTTTTATGATGCAAATATCATGTGATGTTGTTTACAGCGAAAGATGAATGAAGCAGACATGCGCGAAATTGTCCCCTATCGCGGACAACCAGACACAGCTCGGAGGCGGCAGATAAGCGGCAAATATGATGATGAATCGGGAGGGAAACAGACAAAAATAAAGCGTGGCGGGTCGGCATCGACCCTGTGCCACGCTCTGCAAGAAACGCGAAACGATCAGTCGCGGTTCTGGGCAACACGCTTGTTGTTGTTCAGAGCCTGGCTGAAGAGTGCAAAGCAGAGCGGATCATAGTTGAACATATCGGCATCTCCCTAGAAATGTGATTAGAGTCACAGCTCTATAATGTCGACAATATGTGACCCAGGCAACACTTTTTTTGCAAAAACAGAGGGAACCCGAAGGTTCGCAAAAACAAAGGGGACCCGAAGGTCCCCTTGTTCTATCACAGTTGGTGCTTAGGCCACGGTGCAGGGCTTCAGATACCAAATGTTGTCGCAGTAGTCCTGGATGGAGCGGTCGGAGTTGAACTTGCCCATGGTGGCAGAGTTCACGATCACGGCCTTGGCCCATGCCTTCTTATCACGATACATGGCATCTACTTTCTTCTGGGCTTCGGAGTAGGACTCGAAGTCGGCCAGAGCCAGGTAGGTATCACCGCCATCCAACAAGGCACGCTTGATGGAGGAGAGCTCGCCCGGACGGCCCGGAGTGAAGAAGTCAGTATCGAACCAGTCGAGCACTGCCTTCAGCTCTGGGTTGGCATAGTAGTAATCCCACGGGTTGTAACCCTTGGCCTTCAGTGCCTTCACTTCATCCACTTCCAGACCGAAGATGGCGTTGTATTCAGCACCGGCTTCCTCGGCGATTTCGATGTTCGCGCCGTCCAGAGTACCCAGGGTGATGGCGCCGTTCATGGCCAGCTTCATGTTACCAGTACCAGAAGCTTCGTAACCGGCAGTGGAGATCTGCTGGGATACGTCAGCCGCCGGGATCAGCTTCTCAGCCAAGCTCACACGGTAGTTCGGCATGAAGACAACCTTCAGCTTGCCCTTGATGCGCTCATCGTTATTCACACGCTCAGCAACCTTGTTGATGGCGTAGATGATGTCCTTGGCCAGCTTGTAACCAGGTGCCGCCTTGGAGCCGAAGATGAACACACGCGGGTGCATGTCGTAGTCTGGGTTGGCCAGCAGACGACGGTACAGAGCCATGATGTGGATCAGGTTCAGCTGCTGACGCTTGTACTCGTGCAGACGCTTGATCTGGATGTCGAAGATCGCCTCAGCGCTCACATCGATGCCAGTTTCAGCCTTGATGACCTTGACCAGCTTTTCCTTGTTGGCACGCTTGATGTCCATGAACTTCTTCTGGAACGCAGCGTTGTCGGCATGAGCCAGGGCGCCACGCATCTTGTCCAGTTGCAGCGGCCACTCGTCGCCGACGGTTTCGGTGTACAGCTTGGCCAGCTCTGGGTTACAGGAGAGCAACCAGCGACGCGGAGTCACACCGTTGGTCACGTTGCACATCTTCTCCGGCCACAGTTCGGCAAACTCAGGGAACAAGTCTTCCTTCACCAGCTTGGAGTGGATTTCAGCAACGCCGTTGACCTTGTGAGAACCGATCACACACAGGTTGCCCATGCGAACCTTGCGTGCACTGCCCTCTTCGATGATGGACAGCTTGGCCTTGATGGCATCGTTGCCTGGCCACTTGGCTTCAACCATGTCTTCCAGGAAGCGACGGTTGATTTCATAAATGATTTCGAGGTGACGCGGCAGTACGCGCTCGAACAGGTACACGGCCCACTTTTCCAGCGCTTCAGGCAGCAGGGTGTGGTTGGTGTAGGAGAATACCTTGTAGCAGATAGCCCAAGCGGCATCCCACTCCAGCTCTTCTTCGTCGACCAGGATACGCATCAGTTCCGGGATGGCGATGGTCGGGTGAGTATCGTTCAGCTGAACAGCGATCTGATCGGCAAACTTGCTGAAGTCATTACCATGCACGCGCTTGTAACGACGCAGGATGTCCTTCAGGGAGCAAGCACAGAAGAAGTACTGTTGCACCAAACGCAGGATCTTACCGGCTTCGGTTTCGTCGTTCGGGTAGAGAACCTTGGAGATGGTTTCGGCTTGAGCCTTTTCAGCTTGGGAGTCGATGTAACCACCAGCGTTGAAAACGTCCCAGTCGAAGAATTCGGAGGCGCGGGATTCCCACAGACGCAGGATGTTGACGGTCTTACCTTGATAACCGACAACCGGGATATCCCATGGCAGACCCTTGATCTTCTGACCGGCGTGCCACACCTTCTTCATCTTGCCATCTTCGCCAAATACGGTTTCAACATAACCGTACAGCGGGATTTCTTGAGCAGATTCTGGACGGCAGATTTCCCATGGGTTGCCGTACTCGCGCCAGGAGTCTGGGCGCTCGATCTGACGACCGTCGCGGATTTCTTGACGGAACAGACCGTGTTCGTAGTGAATGCCGTAACCGACAGCAGGCATGTTCAGAGTAGCCAGAGAGTCGATGAAGCAAGCAGCCAGACGACCCAGACCACCGTTACCCAACGCCATGTCTGGCTCTTCTTCACACAGATCGGCGATGTCGATGCCCAGATCCTTGAGAGCCTCGCCGCACACTTCGTACAGCGAGAGGTTATGCAGGTTGTTGGCAGTCAGACGGCCCATCAGGAACTCGGCAGACAGGTAGTGCACTGCGCGGGTGTTTTCCTTGAAGTGGGTTTGCTGGGTCTGAGTCAGACGCTCAAACACCAGTTCGTTTACTGCAGCGCAGGTCGCCTTCCACCAGGCTTGTCTGCTCGCCTTTTGCTCGCTGGTCCCCAGCGTGGAGCGCAGGTGGTGAACGATATCCTGCTTCAACTGCTCTTTATTCAGGGCGCTGAGCTGTTCAACTTTTTTCTTCGCCATAACCGATTTCCTTCGTTACTCGAGAGTAGTGAGCCAAATTTCAGGCTGCCGGGCGTGAATTATAAGGGCTGTAGATCCGGCAGCAGAATACTAACCAAAGGTCTGACCCCAAAATATAACCCAGGTCACATTTTTTTCTGGTAAACGGATACATAGGACATGAAACTATTTTCAGAAAATGAATATTTTGAAAAATAAATATTTCCTTATATTTCAACATGATAGCCAATAATCAACTCGTTTTATGCATATTTTTAGCCATTCACCTTGAAATGCTTTGAAAATAAATGAAAATACGCAGCACTTGATCTTTCCGAGAAAGCGATTTCAGACTACAGCGCTCCAGATTTAATTCCGCAATCCAGCCCAACACGGTTCCCTCTTTAGTATTCCTGACTGTCGTTTCGTAAACACCCAGTTTGATTTACCATTTTGTAACAAATCCAGGTTATCCCGGCGATACTGCTGTCACCGCCCTCGCGATGACCCCATTCGGTCCGCCCCAAAAGCGCCAGCTAACCGTTCCGTTATCCAAAAAAAACGCCAGCGGAAAACCACTGGCGCCATGCGTCTTTGAGCGTCGATGCGCGATGAGAGCCGGTTACACGCCGGCCTTGGCCAGAGCTGCAGAGACGATCTCCTGCGCCTCTTTCTGGATCCGATCCAGATGCTCGGCACCCTTGAAGCTCTCCATGTAGATCTTGTAGATGGACTCGGTGCCGCTGGGGCGCGCCGCGAACCAGCCGTTCTCGGTCACCACCTTGAGGCCACCGATGGCAGCGCCGTTGCCCGGAGCTGCGGTCAGCTTGGCGACAATCGGCTCACCGGCCAACTCAGCGGCCTCCACCATCGCTGGATCCAGCTTGGAGAGGACATTCTTCTGCTCGGTGTTGGCAGGCGCGTCGATGCGACGGTACAGCGGCGCACCAAACTTAGCGGTCAGCTCGTCATAATGGGTCTGCGGATCCTTGCCGGTCACCGCCAGGATTTCAGCAGCCAGCAGGCACAACAGGATACCATCCTTGTCGGTGGTCCAAACCTTGCCGTCCTTACGCAGGAAGGAGGCACCAGCACTCTCTTCACCGCCGAAACCAAAGCTGCCATCGAACAGACCGTCGACGAACCACTTGAAACCAACCGGAACTTCCTTGAGTTCGCGGCCGATGCTGGCTGCGACCCGATCGATAATGGAGGAAGAGACCAGCGTCTTGCCGACGGCGGCCTGCGCGGGCCAGCCCGGACGGTGGGTAAACAGGTATTGAATCGCCACCGCCAGATAGTGATTCGGATTCATCAACCCCGCCTTGCAGACGATACCGTGACGGTCGTTGTCCGGATCGTTGGCCACGGCGACATCAAACTTGTCCTTGTGACCGATGAGGCTGGCCATGGCCCAGGGGCTGGAGCAGTCCATGCGGATCTTGCCGTCTTTATCCAGGGTCATGAAGGAGAAAGTCGGATCGACGGCATAGTTGACCACTTCAATGTTCAGGCCGTAGGTCTTGGCGATCACATCCCAGTAGGCGACACCAGAGCCACCCAGCGGATCGACCCCAATCTTGACGCCCGCCTTCTTGATGGCTTCCATATCGATGACATTCTTCAGGTCGTCGATATAAGGAGTCATGAAATCATGCTCTTGCACGTTGGTCATGGTCCGAGCCAGGGCAAAAGAGACGCGCTTCACGCCAGCCAACCCCTTCTCGAGCAGCTCGTTGGCACGATTTTCCACCCACTTGGTGATCTCGCCTTCAGCCGGGCCACCATGAGGTGGGTTGTACTTGAACCCACCATCTTCCGGCGGGTTGTGGGACGGGGTGATGACGATGCCGTCGGCCTTATCCGCCAGACCCGCCGAGTTGTAGCGCAGGATGGCATGGGAGACGACCGGCGTCGGGGTATAACCCAACCCCTTGTCGATACGTACTTCGACACCATTGGCGGCCAGCACTTCGACGGCCGAGGCCAGTGCAGCCTCCGACAGCGCATGGGTATCCATGCCGATGAACAGCGGGCCGGTAATGCCCTGGGCAGCACGATATTCGGCAATCGCCTGGCTGACAGCCAGGATGTGAGATTCGGTGAAGGCGCTGTTCAGCGAACTGCCACGGTGACCCGAGGTGCCAAAAGCCACACGCTGTTCGGCCTTGCTCATGTCCGGCTTGTTCAGATAATAAGCCGCCATCAGACGGGGGATGTTGGTCAGGTCTTCCAGACGGGCCGGCTTACCGGCATGGGAATGTTGAGCCATTCGATTACTTCCTGATTGTATTTGTGAATTAAATCTTTTCGCAGACCTGCGCGCTGAATTCGGCAGGATAGCCCATGGTCGTCATGACCTGAGCCACGATATTTCGTTTGCGGTCAGTATTGGTATTGGAGATGACCCAATACGGCGTCCCAGGAACCGGCTTCGGCTTGGTGGTATTCCCTGCCGCCAGCAGTTCCTCTTCGGTGCGGGCAAAGTAGACGCGCTTACGTCCCTTGATCTCCGTCGCCTGGGTAAAAGCCTCTGCGTTGGTCTGATACAGGGCGGACAGGATCAGCATGAAGCGGTCGATGGCGCTCTCACGGCAGGCCAGCTCGTTGCCGTCAAGCAACTCCTGCAGCTCGAGTAACCGCTCCGGCGCGACAGGAGCCGCCGTGACAGCCTCGACTGGCAATGGTGACTCCTGAGCATCCCCAGAAAATGGCGGCAAGCCCAGCAAACGGCGCAGGATTTCCGAAGCACTCTCGCCGATATGTTGAGTTTGCCGGGCTATGTAGCGGTAGAGCTCTTCATCAACCTCAATGGTCTTCATACAGTCACGACACCTATCCAGAAAAACAAACTCGCCGATTATACATTGCCCCACGGCCAAGCCCAACAGATGGGATGCTTTTGCGAGCGATGAAAGGGCCGCCACGAGAAATCACGAGCCGTTTGCCCATCGACACGCCATGAGCGACGCTGGGCTTTTGCCACAGAATGTTGCACATTATTTACTGCTTTGTTTACCCCGCATGAGGAGTTCGCGTGCTTCACTACCAGCAACAAGGATCCGACTCGGCCCCCGCCGTCATCCTGCTGCACGGCCTGTTCGGCGACAAAGAGAACCTGGGCAGTCTGGCTCGCGCCCTGGCCGCCACCTTTGGCGTGATCCAGGTCGATTTACCCAACCATGGCGGCTCCCCGCGCCAGGATGACATGGGCTATCCGGCGATGAGCGAGGCGCTGCTGGCCCTGCTCGACACACTCGGGCTGCGCCGGGTACATCTGCTGGGACACTCCCTCGGTGGCAAATTGGCCATGCAGTTTGCCCTGCGGCACCCAACGCGCGTCGATCGCCTAATCGTGGCCGATATGGCTCCCGTGGCGTACCCCGCACGCCATGACCAGGTGTTTGCCGCCCTACAAGCCGTCGTTGCACAGGGTTGCCGCACTCGCCACGAGGCGGACACCGTGATGACCCCGCAGCTGGAGGATGCCCGGGTTCGCCAATTTTTATTGAAGAGTTTTCAAACCGGAGTCGGCTGGCGTTTTCAGCTGCCGGCCCTCATTGCCAACTATCCGGCGTTGATGGACTGGCCATCCCTGGACGGCCAGTTTTTAGGACCGGTCCTCTTCCTCAAAGGCGGCCTATCGGACTACCTGCTGCCCGAGCATCAGGCCGTGATCGGCCGCTACTTCCCCCAGGCCAAAGCCCGGATCATTCCCGATGCCGGCCATTGGCTGCATGCCGAGAAACCCTTGTTGTTCAATCGGCTGGTTGTGGATTTCCTGTCGACAAGCCGTTAACAGCGGCTCACCGCATATGGTATAGTTCGCGCCCTGATGTGTGGCCCCAGGCCCTATCGACGTCGCCGAATGGCCCTTGTCGTCAACGGTATGGTTCTCTGAGCGAGAGGAATCACCCAGGCGAGCCCGGTTCACAAACCGCGGAGCCCACCTGGACTCGGTCAGTCACCCGCTAAAAATCTGGGTCAAGTTCGTAGTAGATGTAAGCATGGCAAAACACCAAGAAGACCGGACCACCCTGGATCTATTCGCCGAAGAAAAGCGCCCAGGCAGACCCAAAACCAACCCACTTCCCCGTGCCCTGCAGTTGAAGGTCAACAAGCGGAATCAACTGAAACGGGACAAGGCCAATGGCCTGCGACGAGTGGAGTTGAAAGTGGAAGCCGAACTGTTCGAACGACTCAACGAGCTGGCCAAACAGCAAAACATGAGTCGAGCGGATTTGATCCAGTGGTTACTGAAGCAACATATTGAAACTGTCGCTGGGCATCAGCTTCAGGATTGACGCATACTCAACCATCATTATTTCAACTCAACACCAAGGGTATACAACCACTATGGCAAGTGTAGGTCTGTTTTTCGGTAGCGATACCGGTAATACGGAAGCCGTGGCCGGCATGATCCAAAAAGAGTTGGGCTCGCATCTGGTCGAGGTCCACGACATCGCCAAGAGCTCCAAAGCCGATATCGACAGCTTTGATCTGTTGATCCTGGGCATCCCGACCTGGTACTACGGTGAGTCACAGGCTGATTGGGACGACTTCTTCCCCGAACTCGAGGAGATCGACTTCAGCAGCAAGTTGGTCGCCATCTTTGGTTGCGGCGATCAGGAAGACTATGCCGAGTACTTCCTGGATGCGATGGGGACGCTCCGAGATGTGGTCGAAGCCCGTGGCGCCACCATCATCGGTCACTGGCCCACCGATGGGTATCAGTTTGAAGCCTCCAAGGCGCTGGTCGATGACAAGCACTTCGTGGGACTCGGCATCGACGAGGATCGCCAGCCCGAGCTGACCGCGGCCCGGGTCGAAGCCTGGTGCAAGCAGCTCTATGACGAGATGTGCCTCGCCGAACTGGCATAAATGACTGGCCCGCAACTGCGGGCCTGTTTATTTTGGACCTTTGACCACATCCGAGGCGCTCATGTCCAGACTCTTCATCTCCGGGCTCGTCAATATTGAAACGACGGTGGCCATCTCCGGTTTCCCGCTCTCCTATGCCCCGGTGCACTACCCGTTTCATGGCATCCACAGTTCGGTTTCCGGTGTCGGTGTCAACCTGGCCAAGGCGTTACATCACCTAGGCAATGACGTCCAACTGCACAGCCTCATCGGCCCCGATCTGGCTGGAGACACAGTCCTTCAAGCACTCCAGCACGAAGGGATCGACTGTCGCGGGCTCTGTCATAGCCTGAGCGCCACGCCTCAGAGCGTGATCCTGTATGACCCCCAGGGACGTCGGCAGATCCAGGTCGATCTCAAGGAGTGTCAGGAGCAAACGCTTCCCGCCAGTGCCGCCCAGACGCTGCAGCGATGCGACATGGCATTGTTGTGCAATATCAATTTTTCGCGCCCCCTGCTGGCCGAAGCCAAGCGCCAGGGCAAGTTGATTGCCACCGATGTGCATGTGTTGCGGGAAATCGACGATGCCTACAACCACGACTTCATGGCCGCCGCCGACATCCTGTTTCTCAGCGACGAGGGGCTCGATGGTCGACCAGCCGAAGATTTTTTGCGGGAGTTAGCCGAGCGCTACCACAACGCCCTGATCGTGCTTGGTTGTGGAGCAAACGGTGCCCTGCTCTACCAACGCGCGGATCATTCCTTCTTTCATGCCCCGGCCTGTGCGCCACGCGGCGTGCGCAACACGGTCGGTGCCGGCGATGCGCTCTTCTCGGCCTTCGTTCACGACTGGCTGCAACACCACAACGCACCGTTGGCGTTGCAACGGGCCTGCCTGTTTGCCGGCTGGAAGGTCGGAGCCATCGGCGCCGCCGATGGATTTGCAGATGTTAATGAATGGCAACAACTGTTAACCACGCAGCCATAGCGGGCCGATAGTGATAACATACCAGCCAGCAAATAATGCGATGAAGCGTGTCCCATAGGATTTCACATCCAGCATCCTGGACCATATAATGCGACCCATAGACGCCTGAATGCGGCTTTGGTCGCCCCGGAAGAATGAGAGCCATGACCCCGAATAACAAGCAGCTGAAAGACGCCGGTCTGAAGATCACCTCCCCGCGCATCAAGATCTTGCAATATCTGCAGATGCCGGAGTGTCAACACATCAGTGCCGAAGAGCTGTATAAAAAATTGCTGGATCAAGGCGATGAGATCGGTCTGGCGACTGTCTATCGGGTACTCAACCAATTTGATGATGCCGGTATCGTCACCCGTCACCACTTTGAAGGGGGCAAGTCAGTTTTTGAGCTGGCCCACCAGGAACATCATGACCATCTGGTCTGCCTCGACTGTGGTCGCGTGATCGAGTTTCACGACGAGATCATCGAGCAGCGGCAAAATGAGATCGCGCAAAAATATGGCATGGCAATGACGCACCACAGCCTCTATCTCTACGGCCACTGCGACCATCCGGAGTGTGTCGCCAAACGCAATAAGCCCTGAGCTGACTGAGTTCTGAACCACTTGTTGAGTCATAAAAAAACCGCCCGAAGGCGGTTTTTTTATGACTCGGCCGGACTTACTCCTGCCAGGTATCGCGCAGCGCCACCGTCAGGTTGAAGACCAGATGTTCCGGCGTCGACAGCTTGCTGTCCGCGCAGAAATAGCCTTCGCGCTCAAACTGGAACGCCTTCTCGGCTGGCACGTCTTTCAGGCTAGGTTCGACGCGAGCTCCCTCGATGAGGGTCAGCGAGTTGGGGTTGATGGTCGACAGGAAGTCATCCGCCGCCCCCGGGTTGGCTACCGCGAACAGGCGATCATACAGACGGATCTGCGCCGGCAGCGAGTGCTCGGCGGTGACCCAGTGAATGACGCCCTTCACCTTGCGCCCATCGGCCGGATCCTTGCCCAGCGTTTCGGCATCGTAGCTGCAATAGACGGTGGTGATGCGACCATCGGCATCCTTCTCGACCCGTTCGGCCTTGATGACATAGGCATGGCGCAGACGCACCTCCTTGCCCAGCACCAAACGCTTGAACTGCTTGTTGGCCTCTTCACGGAAGTCGGCCTCGTCGATCAGGATCTCACGGGCAAACGGAATGGTGTGAGTGCCCATCTCCGGCTTGTTCGGGTGATTCGGCACCGTCAGCGTCTCGGTCTGACCGGCCTCGAAATTTTCGATCACCAGACGCAGCGGACGCAGCACCGCCATGGCACGCGGTGCGTTTTCGTTCAGATCTTCACGGATGCAGGATTCCAACGCGCTCATCTCGACGGTGTTGTCCTGCTTGGTGACGCCGATGCGCCGGCAGAACTCGCGGATGGCGGCCGGCGTATACCCCCGGCGACGCAGACCGGAAACGGTCGGCATCCGCGGGTCATCCCACCCTTCGACCACTTTTTCGGTGACCAGCAGGTTGAGCTTACGCTTGGACATGATGCTGTATTCGAGGTTCAGACGGCTGAACTCGTACTGACGCGGATGACAATCGATGCTGATGTTATCCAGCACCCAGTCATACAGACGGCGGTTGTCCTGAAACTCCAGGGTACAGATGGAGTGGGTGATTCCCTCCAGGGCGTCCGAGATGCAGTGAGTGAAGTCATACATCGGGTAGATGCACCACTTGTCACCGGTCTGGTGGTGGTCGGCAAACTTGACGCGGTAGATGACCGGATCGCGCATCACGATGAAGGAAGAGGCCATATCGATCTTGGCACGCAGGCAAGCTTCCCCTTCCTTGAAACCACCGCTACGCATCTTCTCGAACAGTGCCAGGTTCTCCTCGACGCTGCGGTCGCGATAGGGGCTGTTCTTGCCTGGACTGGTCAAGGTGCCACGGTATTCACGGATCTGCTCGGCCGAGAGTTCATCGACATAGGCTAATCCTTTGTTGATGAGCTCGATGGCATAGCCGTAGAGCTTGTCGAAGTAATCGGAGGAGTAACGAACCTCACCGCTCCACTGAAATCCCAACCACTGCACGTCGCGCTGGATGGACTCGACATACTCGACCTCTTCCTTGGCCGGGTTGGTGTCGTCAAAGCGCAGGTTGCAGGTACCCTGATAGTCCTGCGCGATGCCAAAATTCAGACAGATGGACTTGGCGTGACCGATATGCAGATAACCATTCGGTTCTGGTGGGAAACGGGTCGCAATACTGCTGTGTTTGCCGCTCGCCAGATCTTCATCGATGATCTGACGAATAAAATTGCTGGGGCGATGCTCCGCCTGAGTCATTCACTCACCTCAAGAGATAATAGCTACAACTGCGTGATAACCGCTTATGTTCCATGAATCCTGAGCGTCACTCAAGGTATTTATCGGCCCGCCGCCGAAGAAGCCAGTTGAAAAAACCGAATGGGTCGGCAAGAAAACGGAGTCATGCCGAAATCTGCCGCGCCAGGACAAACAGGCCATTTTTGATGGATAATGCCGGACAAACGCGCTCGCCAATCGCCCCATCGCACCACCAACGGGCAACCAATGGCCCACGCGTCATGGAGAATCATCATGTTTGTACTACGCAATGCGCTGATCCATACCGAAAATGGACCCTTGACCCATCACAGCCTGCTGATTGAGCAGGGGCGCATCGAGGCTCTGCTGCCGGACGCCGAGCTGCCTGTTGGGCTCCCCAGCCAAGACCTGCGGGGACAGCACCTGAGCGCCGGTTTCATCGATCTGCAAATCAACGGCTGTGGTGGCGTCATGTTCAACGCGGCCCCCTGCACCGAAACCCTCGCCCTCATGCACGCGAGCAATCTCAGATCCGGCACCACCAGTTTTCTGCCCACCCTGATCACCAGTCCGGATAGGGACATGGAGCAGGCCATCGAGGCCTGCCGCAGCTACATGCAGCATCATGCCCACACAGTGCTCGGCTTGCACCTGGAAGGGCCCTATATCAATCCGCTGCGCAAGGGGATACACCCAGCCGAGCAGATCCGCACACCTTCCGAGGCCATGATCCGCTATCTGTGTCAGCAGGCCCCCTGGATTGCTACCATCACCCTGGCCCCGGAGCAAAATGATCCGCAGCATATCCGCCGCCTCACCGAGGCCGGGATCCAGGTTGCCCTGGGACACAGTGCCGCCGGTTACGAGCAGGCCATCGCCGGGTTCGACGCCGGGATCCGCTTTGCCACTCACCTTTACAACGCCATGACGCCGACGCTCAATGGTCGCGAACCCGGTGTCGTCGGCGCCGTCTATGATCGACCCGAAATATACGCGGGGATCATCGTCGACGGCCAGCATGTCCATCCCGCCAATGTTCGTCTGGCGCATCAAATTTTGGGGGAGCGACTCTGCCTGGTCACCGATGCCACGGCTGCCGCCGGAGCGCCGGATGGCTTTTCCCAGTTCGATTTTTGTGGCACCCCGGTTTTTTGTCGGCAAGGACGCTGTGAAGACCAGAATGGAACTCTCGGCGGCTCCGCACTGACGATGATCGAGGGCGTCAAAAACCTAGTGGAAATGGTCGGTCTGCCGTTGACAGAGGCTCTGCGCATGGCCAGTCTCTACCCGGCCCGCGCCATTGGCCGCGCCAATCAGCTAGGCAGCATCGCCGTGGGGAAAATCGCCAATCTGGTCGTCTTCGATGAAAACTATCGAGTCACGGCTACGCTGGAACAGGGCACCTATCAAGAGCACCAATAAATGACAGACGGACAAATTGCCAACATCGACTTGGTCAAGCAGGTCAATGCGGCGGCGGTATATCGCATCATCGATCAACATGGTCCTATCTCTCGGGTTCAGATCGCCGAAATCAGCCAGTTGGCGCCAGCCAGCGTCACCAAAATCACGCGTCAGCTGCTCGAACATGAGCTGATCCGCGAAGAGGCGCTGCAGGAGTCTACCGGTGGACGACGCGCCATCTCGCTGATGACGGTGCGTGATCGATTCCAGTTCATCTCCTGTCGACTGGGGCGTCGCAGTCTGCACCTGGGGGTTTGCGATCTCAATGGTCGGCTGCTGGCGCAGGCCAGCCATGAACTAACTCCGCTCAAGGGGGACGCGGCCATCGACAAACTGCTCGACGCCATCGCCGCTTTGCTCAGCGAACAGGCGCGCAAGATCCGCAAACTGATTGGCATTGCCGTAACCCTGCCGGGACTGGTCAATCAAGAATCGGGGGAAGTCCTCTACATGCCGGCGCTGGAGCTGCATCACCTCCCCCTGACACAGCGGTTGGAAGCCCGTTTTCACCTGCCCTGTTATGTGGGCAATGACACCCGTGCGCTGGCGCTGGCCGAGCACTTCTTGGGCGCCTCCCAGGAAAACCAGGATGTCATCCTAATCGCGGTGCATAACGACATCGGCTCCGGAATTATCAGCAAAGGCAAAATATTGCAGGGCCATAACCGCAACGTCGGCGAAATCGGCCATATTCAGGTCGAACGGTTTGGCCGGCGATGCCATTGCGGCAATTTCGGCTGTATGGAAACCCTGGTGGGCAACTCGGCGATTGTTGAGCGAACTCTCGGACTCCTGCAACAAGGACACCAGAGCAGCATGCAGCCCCAGGGGCTGACCATCGAGCTAATCTGCCGTGCCGCCGGCCAAGGGGATACCCTCGCCAGCCAGATCCTGCAAGAGACTGGCGAGTACCTAGGCCGCATCATCGCGATCATGGTCAACCTGTTTAACCCCGAGAAGGTATTGCTGGCGGGCGAAATCATTGATGCCAAACAGATCCTATTTCCCGTGATCCGCAGCTGTATCGAGCAGCAATCACTCCCTAGTTTTCATCAGGAGTTGCCCATAGAGCCGGCCCGCTTCCAAGGCCGCAACGTCATGGGGGGGGTTGCCTTGATCAAGCAGGCGCTCCTTGAAGGCAACCTGCTGTTACGCATCATGGAAATGTGATGCGCCCCGAGAATAACGAAACCGGGTCATCCGGTTTTTTTATGGCTTTGTGGAAATTTAAGTTGTAACACCCCGATTTTGTGCTTTTTTTCAGCTATTTACGCCAATTTATTACCGTTCGGGCAAAACATTTGTGCCACAAGCCAAGGGGATTGAATAACGATAAAAATATTTTATCATCAAGCGAAAAAACTCGATTTTTAACTCTTTACCTGGCTGAACATACTTCCCGGCGATAGGACAACAACAATAGCAATGACTACCATGAGCTTTGTATCTGATAAGCGTTTTAACGACTTCCAACATTTTCCCCGAGGCATCCGCCGCAGCGGTCAATTTACCGTGGCTGAAGCTGACCTTCTGGAGCAGTGTGGTCAAGCCATGCTGGAGCTGTATCAAGGCAAGCGTCAACCCGCCGATGAGGTTGAAAAAGCATTCCTTGAACAGGTTCAAGCAGGGAGTGCCACCGGCAGCAACCACGCCAAGGTGTGGTTCAAATATCTGAAGGTGATAGGACCTCGTCGTGTGCATCGACTCTGCACCGCCGGAGGCAATGCCACCGATGACGCCGGATTTGAGCCGGTTGAAGAGTCCCTGGATTAATGGATACCGATCTGCTGCGCACCTTCATCGAAGTCAGCAAGACTCGACATTTTGGTCGCGCAGCAGAAACCCTCTATTTGACCCAATCTGCCGTTAGCTTTCGTATCCGCCAGTTAGAGCAGCAGCTGGGGGTCACTCTTTTTGCCCGTCACCGCAACAACATTCAGCTGACGCTAGCCGGTGAGCGCCTCTACCCCTACGCCGAAGCCATTTTGCAAACGCTGGGGCGCGCCAAACTGGAGCTTGGCCAACAAGAGGCCACCCAACGCCAATTGGCCGTCGGTGCACCGCTCTTTTGCTGGGAGTTGGGTCTGCAGGAGTGGCTCATCCCCTGGATAGAGCAAGCGACACAGCCTTCGATCCGCTATGAAATTGGCCATCGCGAGCAGCTCTGCCGCCAGCTTCTGGAGCGCACTCTCGATCTGGCGGTGCTTGGTGAGCCCAGCAAGATTGATGAAGTCTCGGTACGGCCACTCGCCGAATATCAACTCAGTCTGGTTTGTGCTCAACCGGGCATCTCACTGGAGCAGTGTGCAACCCAGCCGTTGGTCATGATCGATACTCATGCCCACTTTTCTCACACTCAGCTACCGGGGATCCTGCAAGGTCGCCCCCCGACCCTGCTAACCAGCTCCCTGCGTCAAGCCGAACAACACCTGAAAACCCACGGCGGCATCGCCTACCTACCGCATCCGGCCGTCGCGCCCTCACTCAAGCTCGGCACCCTGCACATGGTGGAAGGTGCGCCTCATCTGCCACGCACTCTCTACCTGGCCTATCGCACCCAAACGGCACAAGACGAGTCGCTGACCTCGCTGCTCAATAGTCATTGGCGTTTCGGCCAAAAGGCATCGCGTCATTCAGCCGCCGAATCCCAGCGCTGACCAATCCGACTCCCGATCCCCACACTCTTCACTCAGCCATGAGTCGATGCTGCATCAGCACAGAACCATCCTGCACCGAGTGGATCGAAAAGAGCCCATCGGCGTAGAGTGCATAACTGGCTATGCCATTTTGGCGCGGAAAGGTCACTGAGCCGGGATTGATCGACAGGAGCCCAGGGCCAACTTCCTCAATCGCGGCCTGATGGGTATGACCGCTGAGAAGGATATCGCCCCGGCGTAACCCCAACTGCTCGAGTGGATACAGGTGACCGTGAGTCATGCAAAAACGCCGGTTACCCTCGATCAGGAAGTTGTAGGGAGCAAGACAGGGAAAGTGCAGCAACATCTGATCGACCTCGCTATCACAGTTGCCGCGTACCGCAATGAGCTGCTCACGCAGGTGGTTCAAACAGGCGGCCACCTCGGCTGGCGCATAACCATCCGGGATCGGATTTCGCGGCCCGTGGTTGAGTACATCCCCCAGCAACAGGTAGTAGTCGGGTTCGAAGTCCTGCAGATGAGACAAGGTCTGCTCAAGGGCGGGCAAGCAGCCGTGAATATCAGAAATAATGGCAAATCTGGTCATCGAGACTCCAACTTCTACCCCAAACGCTCCAACAAAATTCGAGCCATCCAGCCCTCAATTCGCGCTTTGCCAGCCATGACTCTTCCCGTCCGTCGCCAAGGCCTGCGAGCGCGATCACTCATCGCGGGGAGTAAAGGTCAGGCTGACACTGTTGACGCAATAACGCTGGCCGCTAGCCGTCGGACCATCATCAAAGACGTGACCCAGGTGTGCGCCGCAGTGCTGACAGAGGATCTCGGTGCGACGCATTCCTGCCGAGCGATCCTCCTGATAGCGAACAGCGCCTGGCAGCGCCTGATCGAAGCTAGGCCAACCACAACCGGAGTCAAATTTAGCTGACGAGTCAAACAATCGGCGACCGCAACAGACGCAATGGTACTCCCCCGTCTTGCGGTTGTGTAACAGCGCGCCGGAAAATGGTGCTTCGGTTTCTTTGCGCCAGCACACTCGGTACTGCTCGTCGGTCAAATGGTCACGCCAGGGTGGAGAATTGGAATTACTCATGATCGTCGTTATGTTGCAATTGTGTTACATCATTCTATCCGAATCATCGAGAACACTCACTCTCCCACACTGGAAATTTGAGGCGCCTCCAGCGATACCTGTCGCAACAACTTGACCGAGTGGGCTCGACCGACGGCTATCTGGCGAAGCACATCATCCGGCAGGAAGAATCCATCCACCGCGGCCGTATCGATCACCTGCTCCCAACTCATGGCCGAGCCGGCCGCGGGCAGGCGGAAGTGGATGTCATAACCACTGGCGTTGAACAAGACCAACCAGCGCTCACCTGTCCCCTTCAAGTCACCGATATCCATGACAAATACTTGGGAAACAGGGGCATTCCAATCGGCATCCGATAACAGATGGCCGTCGGGATGGTACCAGGCGACTTGATGCAAGGCCCGCTGCTGTCCCAGGTAATGGTCATCGAGCAGCCGTAACCCCGAGAAGACCTCGGAGCCGCGACGCAGGCGGATCATCTGCTTGACGAACTCCAGCAGCTGTTCGTCCTCTTCCCGCAATTCCCAGTGCTGCCAACTGATGTGGTTGTCTTGGCAGTAGGCATTATTGTTTCCCATCTGGGTGCGACCAATCTCATCACCGGCCAACAGATGGGGGGTTCCTTGCGACAGCAGCAGGGTAGCGATCAGATTTCTCTTTTGTTGCTGACGCATATGATTGATGCGCAGATCGGCAGTGGGTCCTTCGATGCCGTAATTGGCCGACAGGTTATGGCCGTGCCCATCGCGGTTCTCTTCACCGTTAGGCTGGTTGTGGCGCTGGTTATAGCTCACCAGATCTTCCAGCGTAAAGCCGTCGTGATAACAGATGAAATTGACACTGGAATGGATGGAGCGATAGGACTTGGGAAACACGTCGCGAGAGCCCAACAACCGGGTGGCAAAATCTGCCATGCGGCCCATATCCCCGCGCCAGAAGGAGCGAACCGTATCGCGGAAACGATCATTGGTCTCCTTCCATTGGCTGGGGAATTGGCCTAGCCGATAACCAAAGGGACCGATATCCCAAGGCTCAGCGATCAACTTCGCCTGGCCGATGATGGGATCCTGCATGATGGCTTTAAAGAAACCGCCGCAAGGATCGTATTCGTTACCTTCGCGCGCCAGCGTCACCGCCAAATCGAAGCGAAAACCATCGACCTGCATCTCAGTCAGCCAATAGCGCAGGCTGTCCATCACCAGGCGCAGGACATAAGGGTGATCCACATTGACGCTGTTACCACACCCTGCGACGTTGACATAACGCCCGTAGTCCGGGCCATGGCTCCCATCTTCAAAGACGTAGTAGTTTCGATTGTCCAACCCCTTGAAACTGAGGATAGGACCGCCCTGCCCGGCCTCGGCGGTGTGATTGAACACCACATCCAGGATCACCTCGATCCCGGCCCGGTGCAGCTCGCGCACCATGGTCTTGAATTCAGTGACTGCATCCGTCACCGCATAACGAGGATCGGGAGCCATAAAGCAGACCGGGTTGTAGCCCCAGTAGTTCACCAGACCCAACCCCACCAAACGAGGTTCACTCATGAAGCTGGCAATCGGCATCAGTTGCAGGGTGGTAATCCCCAGCTCCTGCAGATATTGCACCACCGCCGGTTGGCAAAGTGCCAGATACTTACCCCGCAACGCCTCGGGAACATCCGGGTGCAGCTGGGTGAAGCCTTTGACATGGGTTTCGTAGAGGATCGTTTGATCGTCGCCGTAGCCCGGCTTGGTGACGCCCTGCCAGTCAAAATGCTCGTCAACCACCACCGACTTGCTCATCATGCGCTGGCTGTCGCCCTCATAGAGGGTTTCATCCCACAGCAAGGGGCGACTCAACTGCCTGCTGTAGGGATCCAACAGCAACTTCTGCTCGTCAAACAAAAAGCCCTGCTCCGGATGCTGCGGCCCCCCCACGCGCCAGCCATAACGCTGACCCGCCCGGATCCCGGAGACGTACCCATACCAGTAATGGCCTTTTCGCTCGGTCAACGGGATGCGCACACTCTCCTTGTCGGTTTCATCAAACAGACAAAGAGTCACACGGCTTGCATCCGGTGCCCACAATGCAAAATTACACCCTTCACTATCGAGAAAGGCCCCTAAAGGGGCCTCTCTACCAGGCTTGAGCACAAAGCTAGCGCCCATGGATTAGTCTCCAACCCGCTTGATAAAGACAGTCGCCAACGGTGGTAGATTAATCAGAATCGATTGCGCTTGTCCATGCATGGCAATCGTATCGCTCGGGAAACTCAACCCGCCCATGTCGTAATCGCTGCCCCAGTAATAGCTACTGTCGGAATTGAGTACCACCTGGTAGGTGCCCGCTTCCGGGACCCCGAGACGATAACCATCGATGGGCGTGGGCGTGAAATTGCCAACCACCAACATGGTCCGATCCGCTGCCTTGTTGCGGCGCAACATGGCATAGACGCTGTGCTCATAGTCATTGTGATCCAGCCACATGAAACCACTACGCTCGTAATCCGCCTCATACAAGGCAGGCTCGTTGCGGTAAAGATGGTTCAAGTCACGGATCAGACTCTTTTGTCCATTATGCTTGTCAAACTGCAGCAGCCACCACTGCAACTGAGCATCGTGGTTCCACTCCGTCGACTGCGCAAACTCGGAGCCCATGAAGTTCAGTTTTTTACCCGGATGGGCATACATGAAGCCCATATAGGCCCGCAAGTTGGCCGCCTGCTGCCACTCATCCCCTGGCATCTTGTAGAGGAGGGAGTGTTTACCATGCACCACTTCGTCGTGGGACAGGGAGAGGATAAAGTTTTCATCGTAGTAATAGACCATCGAGAAGGTCATATCGTTGTGATGATACTTGCGGTGGATCGGATCCTTCTTCATGTACTCCAGTGAGTCATGCATCCAACCCATATCCCACTTGAAACCAAAACCTAACCCACCCGTGAAGGTTGGACGAGAGACCCCGGCAAATGCCGTTGACTCTTCGGCGATGGTCATCGCATGCGGATAGTGTTTGTACACCTCTTCATTGAACCAACGCAGCAGGCTGATCGCTTCGTAGTTGTGGTTGCCACCATCGATATTGGGCACCCATTCGCCATCTTTCCGGGAGTAATCCCAGTAGAGCATGGAAGCCACAGCATCGACGCGTAAGCCATCGATGTGGAAGTGTTCCAGCCAGTACAGCGCACTCGCCACCAGGAACTGACGCACGTTGTCACGACCAAAGTCGTAGATATAGGAGTTCCAATCCGGGTGCCAGCCACGACGAGGATCCTCATATTCATACAACGGCGTACCATCAAAGCGAGCCAGGCCGTGGGAATCGGATGGGAAGTGCGCAGGAACCCAATCGAGGATGACCCCAATACCGGCTTGGTGACATTGATCGACAAAATATTTGAAATCATCGGCCGAACCAAAGCGGCTGGTCGGTGCAAACATGCCTACCGGCTGATAACCCCAGGAGCCCGAGAAAGGGTGTTCCGAGATCGGCATCAGCTCGATATGGGTATACCCCATCTCCTGAATGTAGGGGATCAGCTCAGCCGCCATCTCACGATAACTCAGTGAAGATCCATCCTCATGGCGTTTCCAGGAGGCAAAATGCAGCTCGTAGATGGACATGGGCTGTTCCAGCTTATTGTTCAGCTGGGAGGCCTGCCAATCGGCATCATGCCACTGATACTGCCCCTGGTCATAAACCACGGAGGCAAATGACGGATACTGTTCAGCATAGAAACCCACCGGGTCGGCCTTATGCGGCAAACGATTCCCCATGGGGTCTTTCAATTCGAATTTATAGTGATCACCGGCCTGCAGCCCAGGCACAAACAGTACCCAGTGCCCACACAGACTGCGTTGCATCGGATGGCGGCGACCATCCCAGAAGTTGAAGTCGCCGATCAAACTCACGGATGTTGCGCTTGGCGCATAGACCGCAAAGCGAACCCCGGAAACCTTGACGCCGTCGACTTCAGTCTCCACCAACTGAGCACCGAGCGTCTTGTAAACATTGGCTGCCTGATGCTTCAACTCCGCCAGGCCCGCATACGCCTCGGCATGGAATTGGTAGGGGTCAATCAGCAGCGTGTCTGTATCGGGATATTGAACTTGCAGGGAATAAGAAAAGTGCTTTTTACGACGAGGAAAATGAGCTTCAAACAAACCTAGCTTATCGGCGCAGGTCATGGTCGTGATGACCTTACCGCTCCCCAGCTCCTTGACATCCACCGACTGAGCCCCTGGCAACCAGGCTCTCAACACCAAACCACTGCCATCCGGATCCGCAATCAGTCCCAAATGTTCAAACGGTTGGCCACAACGGGCACCAGTTAATTCTTTTATCAGCATGCCATCACCCTTCACTAGCGGATCATAGGGCCAGCCAAGGCCCTATGATCACACTATCTTATTGTTATATAAACATATTAACTAACGGCCAGCCTTGTTACGGGCTTCGGTCATACGCTGAGCCAGATGAGCCAATGCCGGATTGGCAAAAATCTCACTCAGATTCTTCGTCAGCTTACGGCGCCAGTTCGGATATTCGGTACTAGTACCCGGAACGTTGACCGGCTTGTCCATCTCCAGCCAATCTTCCAGCTGGGTGCTGAACAGAGCACAATTGCCACGGCACATATGGATCTGCATGCCGTGGTTCAATTCGGTACTCATCCCAGCCCAATTGACATCGCGCGGCACTGAATCAGGCAACACGCCATGGCCATGCAAGCTGTCGAGAATACGCTGCTTGGCTTGGTGACGATCCGCCCGCAGTGAATTCAAAACGGCTTCGTCCGGATAAAGGCCAAGTTCGCGACCCAGAGTTAGATCGTCACAATGCCAGTAGCCACGCAGCGTCGGCATGTCGTGGGTGGTCAATGCGGCCATCGCCTGTTCCGGGTAGTGCGCCGGAGAGATGAAGCCGCCATCGGTCTTGGAACGTTCGAAGAAGAAAATACGGTAGGAGTGCACACCGTTTTCCTTCAGCAGCACGTCCATGCCGTCCGGGACAGTCCCCAGATCTTCACCGATGATGAGACACTGATTACGAACCGATTCCAGCGCCAGGATGCCCAGCAGATCATTGACGCGATAGTAGATGTAAGCGCCCTTGGCCGCAGAGGCTCCTGGCGGAACCCACCACAGACGCAGCAAGGCCATCGCATGGTCAATCCGCAGTGAACCGCAAGAACGCATGTTAGAGCGGAACAGATCGATCATCGGCTGATACTTGGCTTCCAGCAGCTTGGACGGATCCATGGGCGGCAGTCCCCAGTTCTGGCCTAAAGGACCCAGAACATCTGGCGGCGCACCGACGCTAGCCTTCGGACAGTAAAGTTCACTGTTCGCCCAAATTTCAGTAGAGCCTTCGGAGACACCCACCGCCAGATCGCGGTAGATCCCCATCACCATGCCAGATTGCTTGGCTTTGGCATCGGCTTGCGCCAGTTGCTCATCGGCCAGGAACTGCAGGTACATGTAGAAGCGAACATCAGCATCATGCTCAGCCGCCCAGTTGGCAACCGCTGGCTTGTGATACTCACGATACTCTTCCGGCCATGCAGGCCAGCCCCAGGCATTCTTGCCTTCGGCATACAAAGAGGCCTGCAGAGCATCATAGATAGCTTGCTGCTTGAGGCTTTCACCACCCTCGGCAATGAACGCGGCAAAGGCCTTGCCCCGATTGGTGTTCTTGCCCAGCTTGGCACCGGCAAACACCTTGCGCAGGATTTCAATCTTGGCTTGGGTAACACCGGTGTAGTCGATATTTTCCAGATCACGCAGTGCCTGCAAACGTTGTTGGAAGGCAGGTGATTCAACCTCGCTCTTCACCGCATCATTTTGCTGATACTCAGGCACGCTCAGGACGTCGATATAGATGACATTCAACCAGCGACGGGATGAAGGGCTATAGGGACTCGCGCTCTCCGGATTGGCCGGATACAGAGCGTGGATCGGGTTCAACCCGACAAAGTGAGCGCCCCACTTGGCCATGTTTTCCACCAGCACCCCCAGATCCGTGAAGTCACCGATCCCCCAGTTGTGCTCGCTACGCAGGCAGTAGAGTTGAACGCTCGGTCCCCAGACCTTACGTCCATTGATGAATGGCTCCTGCTTGTAACAGGATTTCGGCGCCATGATAAGGCGCAAAGAGCCCAAAACCTGACGAGCACTCTTCTTAACCAGCAGCTCGTGATAGCCCAGCGGCAACTCACAGCTAATGGCCATCCGATAGGCCTGATATTCAACCTCATCAAGATGCGCCACGGCGATCATCTCGCCATTGACCGGAACCAAAACGCCAGAATGGGCCGCCCCGTCCTCGGTTTTGATTTCCCAAGTCAGCTCATCGTTGACCATGCTGATCGGCAACCGCAGTTCGAACGAGAGGGTCTCGCCGCTGCGCATGACCAGCACAGGATCCAACGGCTGGGCCCAGTGAGCCCGTTTTTCCTCTTCCAGCTGTTGCTGGAGCGCGGCCTCATCATCAACCCGGTAGCCCATGGCTCCCAACATGGCAGCCTTACTCTCTTGGCTAACCAGTGCTGGATTGCCCCACGCATCCACATAATCATTGGCAATGCCTTTGGCACTGGCCAATTGTTCAATCAAAGTTGTCATTTGGTATTTTCCCGCTGTTACGCTTTTTTGATTGAGTCTCAAATCCAGAACATCCACTTCCAAAAAACAAGGCGGTAAAAGCTGACGACGGTTAGTCTGACTCGCGACCAATCCTAGCCTTACACGCGCCTCGGTGGCGAATTTTCGCATATTAGATCCGATACGAATGTGACCTCATAGACACTCGCGATAGGCGATTTTGGTCGATTGGTCGGGAAACAATCGCCAGTGAGCAATAAACAATCAACTCAAAAATCAGCCGCGGTCGGATGCTGTGTCATCCAATTTCAAAGAACTGTAATAAGGACCAACATCTTTCCGGCATTTTTATGATATTTCGCAATTAAAAGGGGGTTGATGGTTGACTCCCCACCGTGTTCTTGTAAATTTACTAGCGGATTTTTTCTGTTGAACAACAAACGTTGGGTACAACTATTATGACTATCAAAGTAGGTATTAACGGTTTCGGCCGTATCGGTCGCTTCGTATTTCGCGCTTCTTTCGAACGTGCTGACCTGGGCATCGAAGTGGTCGGTATCAACGATCTGATCGACGTTGAATACATGGCTTACATGCTGAAGTACGACTCAACTCACGGCCGCTTCAAGGGCACCGTTGAAGTTAAGGATGGCAACCTGGTCGTTAACGGTAAGACCGTTCGCGTTACCGCTGAGCGTGACCCGGCTAACCTGAAGTGGGATGCCATCGGTGTTGACGTTGTTGCCGAAGGTACCGGTCTGTTCCTGGACGACGCTACCGCTCGCAAGCACATCGTTGCTGGCGCCAAGAAGGTTGTCATGACTGGCCCGTCCAAGGACGCCACCCCGATGTTCGTTATGGGTGTTAACCATACCCAATACGCTGGCCAAGACATCGTTTCTAACGCTTCTTGCACCACCAACTGTCTGGCTCCGATCGCCAAGGTTCTGAACGACACTTGGGGTATCGAATCTGGTCTGATGACCACCGTTCACGCTACCACTGCTACACAGAAGACCGTTGATGGTCCGTCCGCTAAGGACTGGCGCGGTGGTCGTGGCGCTGGCCAGAACATCATCCCGTCTTCTACCGGTGCAGCCAAGGCTGTTGGCGTAGTTATCCCGGAACTGAAAGGCAAGCTGACTGGTATGGCTTTCCGCGTTCCGACTCCGGACGTTTCTGTTGTTGACCTGACCGTCAACCTGAAGAAGCCGGCCAAGTACGAAGACATCTGTGCCGCCATGAAGGCTGCTTCTGAAGGCGCCATGAAGGGCGTTCTGGGCTACACCGAAGACCAAGTCGTTTCCAACGACTTCGTCGGTGAGACCTGCACCTCCGTATTCGACGCCAAGGCTGGTATCCAGCTGACCGACAACTTCGTTAAGGTTGTATCCTGGTACGACAACGAAATCGGTTACTCCAACAAGGTTCTGGAGCTGATCGCTCACATCTCCAAGTAATTGGTGCTGTAACGACGTTGAAATGAAGGCGGCTATTTAGCCGCCTTTTTTTATTGAGGGATCCCATCATGCTAACGTCATTAAAACTTGAAACCATCCGCCAACTCACCGAGACCAGTCGACTGGCTCGCAATGAGGCGGGGCTCGAGTTTCTCGTGGTCACCCGGCCAGATGCCGAGGCCATCATCAGCCTGTTTGGTGCCCACCTGATCCATTTCGCCCCCAAGAATCAATCCCCTTGGTTTTGGCTCAGCCGTGAGGCAGTGCTCGATGGCTCCCGCGGGATCCGCGGGGGGGTGCCCATCTGCTGGCCGTGGTTCGGTCCATCGCCTGAGCGAGTCGGGCTCGGCAAGGTTCAACATGGCTTTGCGCGAACCTCCATGTGGCAACTGGATGGCATCAGTGACGCGGGCGACGGCACCCTGCTTCATCTCTCATTGCAGGACTCAGACAACAGCAGAGCACTCTGGCCTCACCGTTTCACGCTGGAATACGATCTGTTGATCGGACCCGAACTCACACTGATGCTGAGCACCCGCAACGAGGATGCAACCCCACTCCTCTACAATGCCGCCCTGCACAGCTATTTTTCAATTGCCACGCCGGAATCCGTCACCATCACCGGCCTCGGCCCTCGCTACCTGGATAAGCTCGAGCAGGGCCGCGAGAAGTCCAGCGCTACCTTTGAGTTAAACCAGGCGATCGATCGGATTTATACCCAGCCAGAGAGCAATAACCGGTTGCAGACTGGCGATCACGAGCTGCAACTGCAGCATGGAAATGCCGATTCGGTGGTGGTGTGGACACCTTGGATAGAGGGTGCACGGGCCATGAATGACGTCAATGATGATGCCTGGACACAGATGGTTTGCGTGGAGACCGCCATCACATCGCCTGCCGGGGTGCGCGTACCGGCCAACGATGAGCACTCCTTTTCAGTCACGGTCCGCAGCTACGGCTAGTGACTTCGATTGAAGAGATGCTATGAAAGAAGGGCCATGACGGCCCTTCTTCATTTAACCAAGATGTTCGAGCTCGGCATTCAAATATTGCTCTGAACTTTATGCTGCAACTCAGTCGCAAACGTCAGCATTCGCTCAAGCGGCACCAGCGCCTCGAGTCGGATGTCCTCCTCGACCAGAATTTCGTGCGCGTCCGCCCCCTCCTCGAGGGCAGAGCAGATGGCTACCAGTCCATTCATCGCCATCCACGGGCAGTGGGCACAGCTACGGCAAGTGGCCCCATCGCCGCCAGTCGGCGCTTCCACCATGATCTTGTCGGGACAGGCTTGCTGCATCTTGTAAAAGATGCCCTTGTCCGTCGCCACGATCAATTGTTGATTCGGCAATTGCTGCGCCGCCTTGATCAACTGACTGGTCGAGCCAACCGCATCGGCCACTGCAATGACTGCGGCTGGCGACTCGGGATGTACCAGAACCGCAGCGTCGGGATACTGCTGTTTGAGCGCCATCAGTGCCTTCGCCTTGAACTCGTCGTGCACGATGCAGGCCGCCTGCCAGCGCAGCATCTCGGCACCGGTTTTCTCCGCGACATAGGCCCCCAGATGCCGATCGGGTGCCCAGATAATTTTCTTGCCAAGACCATCCAGGTATTCGACCACATCGACTGCGATACTCGAGGTAACGATCCAGTCCGCACGCGCCTTTACCGCGACCGAGGTGTTGGCATAGACCACGACCGTGTGATCCGGATGAGCATCACAGAATGCCGTAAATTCGTCGGCGGGGCAGCCTAGGTCGAGCGAACACTCGGCTTTCAAGGTCGGCATCAACACCTGCTTCTCTGGACTCAGGATTTTGGCGGTTTCGCCCATGAACCGCACGCCGGCCACAATCAACGTCTGAGCCGGGTGCTGCTTGCCAAAGCGAGCCATCTCCAACGAATCACCGACAAACCCGCCGGTCTCCTCAGCCAGGGCCTGGATCTCCGGATCCGTATAGTAATGGGCAATCAAGACTGCATTGCGAGCCTTTAAGAGAGCCCGGATTTTCGTTTTATAGTCCTGTTGTTGCACAACCGACAAGGGAGCCGGCTTGGGAGGAAACGGGTAATCCAGCGTCACAATACTGCTCATCAACTCACACCAGAAGGTCAGAAGGATGGTCGATTATACCGCCAAGTGAGTGGGATCCCAATCACTGTCACCACCACCCCATCTATTCTGCCATACTCATTAACAAACACCGCTAGACCGCTCATGGCAGGGAGTCCCTATGAATCAGATGTCACTCCGCAACAAGCTTCTGTTTTTCGTCACCACGATCCTGCTGCTCAGCAGCTTGATTACTACGACATTTCTCTGGTCATCACTGCAAAATGCCAATGAGGCCATCGTCAGCAAGACCAAAAATGCCTTAGCGCAAGAGGTTCAGCACAGCCTAGCTGGACAGACTGGTCTATATGGTGAGCGGGTGGCGACTTTCATCAACCAAGCGTACCGCATCCCGGCCGTGGTGGATGGCATCATCGAACAGGGTTATCAGAAAAACGCGGTTGGAGTGAGCCGCCAACAGTTGCAGGAGCAACTCCACGGCATCATTGCCAATGACAAGCAGATCAGCTCGATCTACGCCCAATTTGAGGCCGGTGGCTATTTGGACCCGGATGCCGACTGGATGGCAGGATCCAGCCATTCCGTCGCCGGCAAAGGCACGTTAGAGGTCTATTTTGTTCGCAATCCGGATGGCTCGATCAGCCAGCAGCCCATTGACAAGGCCACCAGTGATGCCAAGTATGATCAGACACTCAATGAGTTCGGTATCCGCAATAGCGAGTGGTATCTCTGCGCGAAAGAAAAAATGACCCCATGTTTGATGGAGCCTTACCTTTATGAGACTTCACCCGGCCACCAAGAGCTGATCGCCAGCCTCACGGTTCCCATCCGGCGCAATGGACAATTTGTGGGACTGGCGGGTGTCGATCTGAATCTTCCTCTGTTCCAGCAGCAGGCCGAGGAGCTAGCCCATGCTCTGTACGGTGGCTCAGCCACCGTGGTACTGCTCAGCAGCAAGAATTTGATCGTGGGCAGTAGTCAGCACAAAGAGAAGATCGGGCGACCGTTGGCTGAACTTCCAGCCGCCGAGGCAACCCAATGGAACCAACTGCTGGCGAACCGCAACGACATTCTGGTGGGCGACCAGCAGATCCTGGCTCGCTACCCAATCCAGATCCCGTTTGCCAACCAAAGCTGGACCCTGCTGCTGGCGGTCCCCAAAGACAAGGCCATGGCACAGGCCAATATCATCGCCAGCGAGCTCGACGAGTTGGTAAAAGGCGTTGGCGTTGACCAGATCATGATAGGCATGGGCATCACACTGATCGCCTTGTTTATGCTGGTGATGCTGCTCAATTCGATCATCAAGCCCCTGCGCCAGATCACCGACCACGTCGCCGACTTAACCACCGCAGATGGCGACCTGACCCAGCGGATCGGGGTCAAAAGCCACGCCGAACTCATCAGTCTGGCCCATCACCTCAATCATTTTATTTCCAAATTGCGAGACATAGTGGTCGAGTTAAAACAGGTCGGCCAGGAGGTTCGAGGTGAGTCAGTTCGGGTCGGAACCATTGCCGATGACATTCACCAAAGCGTGTCACTGCAACACCAAGAGATCGACAATGTCGTGACGGCCATGCATGAAATGAGCACGACCGCCGCCGATGTGGCGCGTTATGCGGCCGAGGCCGCGCACGAAGCGGAGCAGGCCACCCAACAAACCGAACACTCACAGCAAACTCTGGCCCACACCAAACACGAGATAGAACAATTGGCGACCGAGATGGAAACAGCCAATAAAGCCATCAGTCAGGTCGCGACCAGCAGCGCCAACATCAGCAGTATCTTGGACGTGATCCGCGCCATCTCCGAGCAAACGAACCTCTTGGCCTTGAATGCTGCCATTGAAGCCGCCAGAGCTGGCGAGATGGGTCGAGGGTTCGCCGTTGTCGCGGATGAGGTGCGCGCTCTGGCCAGCAAAACCCGTATGTCCACGGATGAAATTGGCACGCTGATCTCAACCTTGCAAAACGAAGTCGCCGCAACCCTGGCGATCATCAATACGGGCGTGAGCCGAGCCCATGACACAGTTCATAGCTCTGACGCAGCATATGACAGCCTGCTACAGGTGGTTCAACAGATCCAGGCCATGTGCGATCACATCACGCAGGTCGCCACCGCCGCCGAGGAGCAAAGCTCGGTGAGTGAGGAAATTAACATGAACCTGAGTCGTATTGGCGACGCAGCTGGGAGTCTGACTCAGCAAGCCGATTTGGCCAGTCATGGTAGCAACAGTCTGAAACAACAAGTTCAACGACTCGAAGAGCAGCTGGGCAAACTCCGTACCTGACGGATATATGTTACCGGCATTCAAAAATGAAAAAGCCCGCAGCAATGCGGGCTTCATTTATTGGTGGGTTGTGAAGGGCTCGAACCTTCGACCAATTGATTAAGAGTCAACTGCTCTACCAACTGAGCTAACAACCCATTTTAAACTGGTGGTCGCTATTGGGATCGAACCAATGACCCCCTCCTTGTAAGGGAGGTGCTCTCCCAGCTGAGCTAAGCGACCTGGGTATTCATGGTGGGTCGTGCGGGATTCGAACCTGCGACCAATTGATTAAAAGTCAACTGCTC